>JBCCGH010000109.1:0-33234 GCA_039029375.1 Planctomycetota bacterium | reverse complement strand
CTCCCTGCACCCCAGGACATTTCGAAGGGAGGGAGTTACGCCCTGGGTGGGTCAGCTTTCGATTGGCAGCCTGGGTCAGTTTTGGCTTGGCGTTCGCAGCTCGGGGGGATAGGCCTCGGGGATGTCGCGCCGCTGCGCGTCGCTCCACCGGCGAGTCCACTGGTCCGTTGGGCTAGGTTGGAGCGCTCGGGGGGATAGGCCTCGGGGATGTCGCGCCGCTTCGCGTCGCTCCACCGGCGAGTCCACAGGGCCGTTGGGCTAGGTTGGAGCGCTCGGGCAGACAGGGCCTCGGGGATGTCGCGCCGTTTCGCGGCGCTCCGCCGGCGAGTCGACCGCGCGGCCGGGCTAGGTGGGGCTGTTGGCCGGAGTGGCGGCATGGTGGGATGCGCGCGGGAACGGCAGCGACGCGCAACTTTGGTTGCCGGCAGGGGTAGATTTCGGCGTCTGGCCGAGAAGCGTGGCGTGCCAGCCTGCCGGTGGTCATTGGTGGTGAGAGCGCGATGTCGGTGTGCCGTTTGCTTTGGTTCGCGGGAGTGTTGCTCGGACCAGCCGGGATGGCGCAGAGTCCGCCGGCCGAGCCGGACCGCATTCAGGTCGTCGACGAGTGGTTCCCGGGAGCCGAGGTTGCTGGGGATGGTTGGATCTTGGCTCGTGTGGTGGATGACCTGACCGGGGCGCCGGTGGCGGGGGCCGAGGTGTTTGTCGTTGGCGAGCGGTTGGCGCCGATCGCGGGCGAGTTTTGGTTTGAGCGCCGGGTAGAGACGGATCGGGATGGTTGGCTGCGGGTCCAAGTCGGCGACTTGGCGGGGCGGCGGGATCTGTTGGTGCTGCGGCATCCCGAGTACGGAGTGGCGGCGCAGCGGGCGTACGGGGGCGTGTGGCGCGTGGGGCGGCCGTTTGACGTGCCGGTGCAGGTGCTCGATTGGCGGGGTGCGCCGGCGGCGGGTGCGTCGCTCGGGTTTTGTGGTGGGTGTGGGCACACGCCGGATCTGGTGAACGCGACGACGGATGCTGAGGGTCGTGCGGTGCTGGCGCAGGTGGATCCGCACAGCGATGTGCGTGACGTCTATGTGCAGCGGGCCGGTCTCGGGTTGGGGCCGTCCTTGGTGCAGTGGAGCCCGGGGGACCCGCCGATCTTGGTGCACTGCCGGTGGTCACCGGCGATGACGGGAGCGGTGGTCGACCACGTGGGCCGACCGGTGGGCGGCGTGTTGGTGGCCGCGGCGCATCGGCATCGGGGGCCGTGGACGCGGACGCGCGAGGACGGGACGTTCACGCTGCTGGGAGGTCGGCCTGGGGATGGCGTGGACCAGGTGCGCTTGGCGGATGGTCGCGATGTTTGGTTCCCCGTGCCGCGACAGTATCCGGTGACACTGCGCCTGCCGGATCTGGCGGACCCGACGGTGCATGTGGGTACGCTGGGGCCGAGGCAGGCCTCGGAGCCCGCCGCGCCTCGGCTGCGCCCGGTGCAGATCGTCGGCGCGGGTTCCGACAACATAGTCGCGCATTGCCGCTACCCGGGCGCGAGGGCGGCGCGGTCCGAGTCGCGGGCCGGGTCAAGCGAACGCCTCGAGGTGCCCGAGCGCGGGCCATTTGTGATCGACGTGTGGCTTCGGGACGGTCCGCCGGGGCGGCCCTACGTTCGGCACTTCGCCTTTGATGACGCGGCGCAGCTTCCTGGGGAGCCCGTGGTGCTGGAGTGGTTTGCGCCGACCGTGGTGCGCGGTCAGGTGGTGGACGCGGCTGGCGCGCCGGTCGCGGCGACGGTGACTCTGGGGGAGGACTGGGGGCGCGTCGCGGCGAGCACGGTGGTTGCGGGAGACGATGGCGAGTTCGCCGTGTCGACGTTTGGCACCGGTCTGACGGTGCTGACGGTCGAGCCGAGGGTGGCGGGACTGCGGCCCCGGCGGCTGTGGTTGACGTTGCCGCTGCGTGGGCACCTCGACGTGCTCGAGGTCGGCGTGTGCCGGCTGGCGGCGGAGCCGCAGCTTCGCGTCCTCGACGTGGGGGGCGTGCCGTGGTCGGCAGGGCTTGTGTCGTTTGCTCGGGCGGGACTGCAGGAAGTGGGGAGCACGCGCCAGTTCGAGCTCGACGCGGCAGGCGGCTGGCTGGGGCCGGATTTGGCGGCGGGCGACGCGATCGTGGTGCAGCTGGACGAGGCCGCGGTGCCGTTCCGCACGGTGCTGCGGGGTGCGGGACCGTGGACGATCCAAGTGCCTCGGGGCGAGCTGGGCTTCGAGGTCGTGGATGTACAGGGCGCGCCGCTGGCGGCCAGCGTCGTGATCGGCGACCACCTGGCCACGGTGTCGCGGAATGCGCCGTTGCGCGGGTTGCCGCTCGGGCCGTTGCGGGCGTGGGTCAGCGCGCCTGGGCATCGGTCCGCCGCCGTCGAAGCGAGCGTGGCCGAGGCGCCGCGCACGGTGCGGATCGCGCTGCCGCGGCGCTGATCTCGCCGGAGTGCGCGGGACGCGTTCAGCGCAGCGCGGTGAAGAGCGCCGCACCCAAGAGCGCGCCGAGGGGCAGGGTCGCGACCCAGGCGAGCACGATCTGGGTGATCACGCTCGGTTGCGCACGGCGACTTACGGTGCCGATGCCGATGATGGCGCCGCAGGACACGTGCGTGGTCGAGACGGGCAGTCCCAGGCGGGAAGCACCGAGGACGATGGCGGCGGTGACGAAGTTGCCGGTGGCGCCCTGGCCGGGGTTGAGCGTCGTGATGTGACGGCTCATGGTCTCGGCGACGCGTCGCGCGCTGAAGAGGCCCCCGGCGGCGATGGCGGCGGTGACGGCGACGAGAGCCCAGGAGGGTGCGGCCGCGGCCGCGAGCCAGAGCGTGGCGATCTTGGGGGTGTCGTTGACGGCGCGCGCGAAGCAGACCGAGGCGCCGCTCAGGCCGTGGAAGATGGCCAGCAGTCGCGTAGCGCCGAGGCGGATGGTCGCCTCTGGGGTGGTGGTGGCGCACGCGTCGGTTTTGCCGATGGTGACTCGCACTTGTCGCGGGATTGCCGTCGTCGAGGCGCCGCGGAACGCCAACGCGCCGCCCTGGTTGATGGACGCGGGGGCGGGCGCTGGCTCTGGGGTCCCGATGCAGAGGCAGTCGTCGGGTTCGACACGGAGGAGGCGCCGGCTGCGGTGGAGCGCCGCGTAGATCAGGGCGGCCGCCAGGACGGCAATCACCGGGCTAATGAGCAGCGGGCGGAGGAAGCCGGTCCATAGGGTGTCGCCGACTGCGAGGTTGCCGTGGTGCGCCGCAGCGACGCCGAGGAGGGCGCCGGTGAGGGCGTGGGTCGTCGAGGTCGGCAGCGCAAGCCGGGTAGCCAACAGAACGGTGATCGCGCCGGCGCCCGCGACCGCGGCGAGAAAGGCGGGCGCCTCGGTGAGCGCGGGCGGGACGAGGCCGCGGCCGGAGAAACTCCTAGCCAGCTCGGCGGCGAGCCAGATCGAGACGGCGCTCCCGAGCAGGGTGGCGCCGGTCGCGAGCCCGAGCGCCGACCGGTAGGACAGGGTGCTGCTGCCGTAGAGGGTGGCGACGCCTTTGAAGTTGTCGTTCGCGCCGTTGGCGTAGGCGAGCGCCAGGACGGCGACGATCAGGAGGGCGGTCAGCACGCCGGGCTTATACGGAGTGTGCTGCTCATCCGTTGCCGAGCAAGCGCCGAAAGCGCTCGTCGGCGCGGAGCGAGGCCAGATCTTCCTCGGTGCGGGCATGCTCGCGGAACTCGGCCTCCATGCCGCAGGCGAGCGAGACTTCGTCGATCGCGCGGTCCGTTTTGCCGAGGAGTGCGAGGTAGCAGCCCAGGTTGTAGTGACCGATCGCGGAGCGGTGGCAGCGCCGCAGAAGGCGCTCCATGCAGTCGGCGGCTCCGGCGACTTGGCCGGTGCGCTTGAGGCACCATGCCTCGGTCAGGTCGAGCCATTCGGGGTCGCGGTGGAACGGCCGGAGCTCGCCGATGCAGTCGAGGGCCTCGCCAAAGCGGTCGAGTCCGACGAGCGCCTTGGCGCGGAAGAACAGCCCCGCCTCACGTGCGCCAGTAGACTCGAGCAGCGGCCGGAGTCGGGCCAGGGCTTGGTCGGGTGCGCCGAGCTCAAGCCAGCCCTCGATTTCCATCGCCAGCCGAGCGAGCGACTTGGGCACGCTGACGTTCACCCCGCCATTGTCCTGGCCGGCGTGATCAGCAGCAACCCTGCCCGGGGCGTCTACCCGGGCGGCGCCAGGGTCTCGTGGCCGCGCGCGGCGACCGGCACGATCGCCACGATCTCATCGCCATCGGTGAGGACGGCCTCATCGGCGAGGTTGACCGTCGGACAGACGTGCCGCGGGCACAACTCGAGCAGGGTGCCCGGCGCTGGCGTGGGGCCATCGGGCGTCGCGGCGACGAGCGGCAGGTGTTCTTCACTGGGCGTTTGCGCAATGAGTTCGGGCCATCCTTCCACTTCGGCGCATGGATCCCCCGCGGCGGCATCCAGCGCCTTGCTGCCGGCGTCACACGTGACGCGTCCGGCTTCCGGGGCGCTGACGACTCGGCTGAGGACGTGCGCGGCGCGCGTGAGCCCCGTGACCCCGAGCTCCTCGGTGCGGCCGTCCGAGTAGACCACCGTGCCGGGGCTGATCGTGTGATGCCGGTCCGCGAATCCGGAAAAGCTCAGCGCCTGTTCGAACGTCGGCGTCCCGCTCGTGATCAGCTCGCGGTCGCCGAGCTCGAGGTCGTCGGCTAGGGTCAGGAGACCGCGGTAGAGCTCGGCGCAGCGGGTGCGCCGCGCCGCCGGCTCCAGGTCGAGCACGTGCCCGTCGTAGAAGTGCAGGCCCCGCACCGCCGGTCCCGCGGCCCGGAGGGTCGCCTCGATGCGCGCCCGGTCGGCGACCGGGATCCCGGTGCGGTGATAGCCGGGGTCGAGATCGACGAAGATGCCGAGCGACGTGGGGCCGGCGGGCGCCCGCGCGACCGCCGCTGCGGTGTGCTCGGGATCCTCGCTCAGCAACGACAACCGATGGTTGGGGTATCGCGCGGCCAGGGCGGCCACGCGCTCCAGGTTGGCCCCGCGATGCGGGTAGGCGACCAGGAGATCGATGCCTTCTTCCCGGCGGGACAACAGCACCTGTGCTTCGCGGGTCGTGGCGCACTTGAATCGGCGCACGCCGGCGCGCAGCAAGACGTCGTACACCTCTGGGACCTTGCCCGTCTTGATGTGCGGTCGCCACCGCGTCGCGTCGCCCCCGGCGAGCGCGAGCATGTGCTGCACGTTGGTGCGCACGCGGTCCAAGCGGATGCGCAGTGCCGGCGTCTGGAGCTCGGTCAGCCGCACGACCGCCGTTGGGCTCACCGTCAATCGCCGCTAGCGGAGCAGCTCGACCGCGTCGACGCGCACGACGATCGGGCCGTGCTCGGACGGCAGCTTAGCGGTGTCCCCCGGCGACTTGCCGAGCAGGGGCGAAGCGGCCGGAGCGCGATAGTTGATGATGTCTTCGCTCGTCGTATCCCAGGGGCCGAGGATGCTGAGCGTGCGCTGCTCACCGGTGTCGACGTGGGTGAAGGTCACGCGCGTGCCCGGCGCTGCGACGTTCTCCACCAGCTCGACTTCCTCGATGAGCTTGGCCTTGCGCAGGTCCTCATCCATCATCGAGGCCCGGCCCGTCAGGTTCCGCTGCTCCTCCATGGCCGCCTCCCACTCGCTGTTCTCGCTCAGATCGCCGAGCTCGGCGGCGGCGCCGATGGCGCGCGAGTTGGCGGGAATCAGGTCATCGACCAGCCGGCGATACTCTTCTCGCTTGGTGTCGAGGCCGGCGCGCGTCACGTAGATCGCATCGTCGTTGTCCCAGAACGGCTTCTCCGGCTTGGCCGTGAGGTCCGGGTGCTTGCGCGCGACGACCTTGAGGACCAGGTCCGAGATCTCGGTCGGAAACTCTTGGCCACCGCGCTCGCAGATGCCCAGGAAGGACGCGAGGCTGTCGCGGTCGAGATCCTCGAGGATGGTGTTCAGGAACTTCCGTCGGCCCGCCAGCAGGCTGGTGAGCCGCGTTAGCAGTCGAGCCAGGCTCTGCACGCGCTTGCGCTCGCCCGAGAGCACGCGCGCCAAGTGGAGCAGCACGCGCGCAACGGCCACTCGCTCGGGCTTGCCTTCGACCTCGTCGAACGTGCCGTCCGCGTAGAGGCGGCCCAACAGATAGGTCGTCACCGGATGCCGCTGTGGGTAGGGCGCGATCTGGACCCAGAGGCTGACCAACGCCGCGGCTTTGCTCTTGTCGGCGAGGAGCTGCACGACGGGCTCGACGACGGTGGCTGGGAACTGGAGGAGGTTCCCCACGCAGTGCTGATCCCAACCTTCACCAAGGGCTTCGGGCAGCAGCCGCACCGCGTGCTCCCGCGCATCCTGAGAGGCGAGCAGCGAGAACGCCTCGGGTTTGAACTCGCCGTCGGCATACAGCATCGCCCGCAGCTCGGTGGCGGCAGAGGTCGACGGGTGGCGCTCGAATCCCTCGAGGAGCAAGATGCCGTCGAGCACGTGCGCGTGGGCGGCGTTGCCCGCTCGCGCCGCGGCCTCGATGCGCTCTTGGGCGATGTCCAGGATCGACTGCTGGGCCTCGGCGTCAGAGGTCCGGTCGAGATACTCGCGGATCAATGCCACCTCTTGGCCGAGGTCGTCGCAGTGCTTGACCCGGCGGACCGTCTCGTCGCGCAAGCTCAGTGGCCGTTTGCGCAGCACGAAGATCGGTCGCGTGGTGCTTCCCTCGACCTGCAGCCACGGGTCGGCGGCGGCTGCGGTCTTGGCCTTCTTCCAGAAGCTCGCCCACTTCTTGGTGGGAATGAGCGCGGGCGTCAGGTTGGACTTGAACTCAGAGCTGCTGACGCGACCTCGGTAGATCTTGGCCACCTTGCGGATGAGCACCGACGGGTCCTCGGCCGCCAGCCGCTCGAGCTCCGCTTTCTGCGTCAGCAACATGGCGCGGTAGTCGTCCTCCGCGAGCGGCGTCATGCTGTCGATCGCCGTGGTCAGGGGCACTTCCTGAGTGGCGCCGCTATTGAACTGGATGCGGAGCTCCCGGCGGGCGGCGTCGAACTGCTCGACCAACCCTTCGCCCCACCCGGCCCGGTGGTAGACGACATGCCCCTTGGTGTAGCGGCGCATGGTCTCGAAGCTCTCGAGCGAAGCCGCCGTGATGTTGGCTTCGGTCAGCTCCGCGAGCTCGGCGATGGTTTCGTACCACGACTCCGTGCCGAAGCGATCGGAGAGCAGCGCGAACAGCCGGGTGGCGAGCTGGTCATGGTGCGCGTCGCGACGGATCAAGGTCATGCCGACCTCGAAGGCGTCCTGCTGGCGATCACGTCCGACGAGCGCTTCGATGGCCGATTCGGCCAGCGTCAGCGCCCGGCTCGCCATGTCGCGTTCGCACAAGACGTCGAGCGCCTTGCAGTAGGGAGCGATGTCGCCGGACTCTTCCAGCGTCTTGCTCCAGGCGAGCTCTAGTTCTTCGACGCGGTTCTCGAGAGCGAGGTCGACGAGGCTGATGGCGGTCAAGGTCTCCGACGGGAAGGGCGTAGAAGCGGGCCGCGAAGGATAGCGATACGACCCCGGCCGTCCAACCCGGCTCTGCTCAGTTGGGGCGGCTTCTGCTAGATCGGCCGCCCGGCTGCCTCAGTCGGCCAGCCGGCTGACCAGGGTGTCCAGATCCGTCGTGGTGCAGGATTCGTCGTAAACGGAGATCGAGACCTCATCGAGGATCTCTTCCGGTGCGACGAAGATGACGTAGAACTCGGGTCCGAGTTTGCGGCGGAACGCCGCAATCTTGCGCAGGGTCAGATCCTGCATCTCGCCAGCCGCCTCGATGACGACCGTCTTGCCCTCGCGACCGCGGCCCCGCAGCACGATCATCGGGGCGTAGGCCCCCACGGACTCGTCCTCCAGCTGCACCTCGAAATGCCTCGGCGAGTGGCTGTGGGTGACGCCGACGCGCGACAGCTTGTCGCAGAGGCTCTGCTCGATCTGCGAGCTGAGAATGCGGCCACCACAGCGGCCAAAGCTGGCTCCCCGCGAGCCGCCGCCGCTCAGGAGCACGTCGTCGTCGTCGTAGCTGCTCGTCGCGCGCGGGATCGCGTCCTCGGTGCGCGTGCCGGTCTTGGCACGGCGAGTCTTGGAACGCGTGCGCGATCGGACCGGGGTCGCCCCGCGCGTCGCGACGGCGGCGTTGGTGGACTTCTTGCTCATGGGTTTCTTGGCCATTTCGATCCCTCCCTGCTGGCACAGCAGCAGCGGGTTCAATCGCTCTACCAGACCCACGCGCATCACGAACCCCCCTCGTTCCGCAATGGGAACACCTCCGTGGAGTGGTCGCTGGAGCTAGGCGCTTATCTGGCAGGCAACAGGCTGATGATTCGCCGACGAAGTCAGCCCGTGGACGATTGAAGGCAGGGTATAAGTATAGCGAAGGTGCGCGATCTGCGGAAGGGCCTGGCGGCCTTCTGAGCGGCCTGGAGCGGGTTTTGCCGCGAATCTGGACAGCGCCCGGGGAGGCCGATTCGGTCCATGCGAGGATTCCTCACAGCTTTGGTGATCGCGGCGACCAGCGCGGTGTTGGGCTACGGTCTTTGGTTACGGCTGCGGCCGCTCGACCTGGACCGCGCCGTACGAGAATTGGTGGATGGCGACGCGGATCGGCACGAACGCATCGCGTGTCTGGAAGTAGTGTTGCGCGAGGGGCTGCGCCGGGCAGCCGCCGGTGACGAGCGCGCCGGCGTGCTGGCGGAGATGGCGAGCCTCGACTTGGGGCGGGCCGACGAGTACCAGCGCGCGGTCGAGCTGATCGGCGACCGCACTCCCTACGAGCCGGGAGGATCGCTGACCATCGACGAAGCCTGCTTGGGAGAACCCTACCTGGCCCTGCTGCTGCGGGCCCGTCTCGCGCCAGCCGACGAGGCTCAGCGGCTCTTCCACCAGAGCGCGGTGTCGGCCTCGCTCTTCGGTGCCGACGCAGTCGCCGACGTGGCCCGCCAGGCCGCGGCCGGGCGCTAGTCCATAAGTAGGCGCTCAGGTGCGCCGAGCGCGTCCAGGTCTTCTTGACTCGGGACTCCCCTGAGTCGGTCGCTTTGGCGAGTGGCGGTCAGCGCCGCCGCTCCAGCAGGGCCAAGACCTCGGCGTGCTCGGTGTAGGGGAAGAGATCGCACACCCGCACCGCGCGGAGGCGATAGCCGCCGTCCCGCAGCCCCGTCAGGTCTCGGGCCAATGAGCTGGGCTGGCACGAGGCGTAGAGGATGCGCCGGGGCTGCGCCGCGAGGGCGCGCGCGACCCCATCGGCCCCGAGGCCGCGGCGGGCCGGGTCGAGGACGAGGAGATCCGCCCCGGGCTCGATCGCGGCTTCGGCGAAGTCGCCGCGTCGGACCTCGACCTGGCCGAGTCCGTTCTGGTTGGCGTTGACGGAGGCGTCACGGCAGGCCGCCGGGCTCGCTTCGACGATCGTGACGCGGGCGGCGCCAGCGGCCGCCAGGCGCAGGCCGAAGGCGCCCACGCCGCCGAACGCGTCGACGACGCGGAGGCCGGTCACGTCCCCGAGGAGCCGCAGAGCCGGTCGGTACAGCACAGCGTGCGCGGCGCGGTGGATCTGATAGAAGCTCGCCGAGCTGACCCGAAACCGCAGCCCATCCTGTCGGTCGATGACGTGATCGCGACCGCGCAGCGGCACGTGGCGATCGCCGAGGAGGTAGTTGCCAGGGCGCTCGACGAGCGCCCGCACCACCCCCACGGGTTGGGTTGGTCGCTTGGCGTGCGGGAGGTCGCTCGCCGCCTCGAGCAGGGCCTCCGCCAGGTCGGGTCCCTGGGGCAGGAGGCCTGGCTGCGTCGCCACGCCGATGAGCAGCTCGCCGGTCCCGGCCGCGAGGCGGGCAAAGACCGCGCGCACCACCCCTTCGTGGCGTTGCTCGTTCCAGGGCGCGAGACGGAGCTGGCGCAGCACGCGCTCGGCGCGGATGGCGAACTCGGTGAGGCCCCGGTCCTGGATCTGGCACTCGCGGATGCGTTCCAGATCATGGCTGCCGCGACGGTAGATCCCCAGGTTGGCGCGACCCCTGCGGTCAGGCACCGCCGGGTAGAGCAGCTTGGTGCGGTAGTGCCGTGGTGGCTGTGGTGGGCGGGGTGGGCTCTCGACCTGGACCCCGTCGGGGCCGGTCAGTAGGTCGCCGAGCGTGCGGCGCACGGCCTCGGTCTTTTGTGCGAGCTGCGCCTCGATCGGCGTCGTGAGCGCGGTGCAACCGCCGCACACTCCGAAATGTTGGCAGCGCAGCTCCACCGGGATTCCGCGCGTTGTGGCCGGAGGGAGCGCTCGACGAGCTCAGTCGAGCTCGAGGCCGCGGCCCTCTTCTTCCGTGATGCCCTCGCCAAAGCTGTGGCCGAGGTAGACACGACGCACCCGCTCGTTGCTGATGATCTGCTGCGGGTCCCCCTCGGCGATGACCTCACCCTGGTCGAGGATGTAGGCCCGGTTGGAGATGCGCAGCGTCTCGGCGACGGCGTGGTCGGTGATGAGGATGGCGATGCCACGCATCGCCAAGTCGCGCAGGATCTTCTGGATCTCTTCGACGGTGATGGGATCGACCCCGGCGAACGGTTCGTCGAGCAGCAGCAGCGACGGCTGGGTGCCGAGCGCGCGGCTGATTTCGAGGCGCCGCCGCTCGCCGCCGGACAGTGTCTCGGCGAGTGACTCGCGTAGGTGGCTGAGCTGCAGTTCAGCGAGCAGCGCTTCGGCACGCGTGCGCCGTTCGCGCTTGGGGACTCGCGTGGCTTCGAGGACGGCGAGCACGTTGTCGAGCACGCTCATCTTGCGAAACACCGACGGCTCCTGCGACAGGTAGCCCATACCCCGGCGCGCGCGCCGATACATGGGCATTCGCGTGACGTCCTCTTGGCCGAACTTCGTCGAGTGAAACATCACGCGACCCTCGTCCGGCGTCACCATGCCGACCACCATCCGGAAGGACGTCGTCTTGCCGGCGCCGTTGGGGCCCAGCAGTCCCACGATCTCGCCGCGATTGACGCGGATGCTGACTTTGCTGACCACCGTGCGACGGCGGTAGCTCTTCGTCAGCTGCTCGGTGCAGAGGATCTCGTCCGAGCTGCCGTTGCTCGTCATCGGATGAAGCCCAACCGGAACGGCGAGAACAGCGGCCAGAAGCCGAGGACCGGCCGGCCCAGGATGTGCTCCCGCGGCACGAAGTAGACGTGCTCCTCGGGCGGCTGCCAAGTGCGGGTCACGCCGTTGCGCTCCTGGAAGTGCATGCCCCCAGGCGAGTAGTTCGGCGCTAAGAAGGTCTTCAGCGCGTAGACTTGACCATCGTCATCCGTGAAGGCGACCATGTCGGGTTCGCCCTTGGTGCGCGACCGCACGACGACGGGGTTCTCGTCGTTGTCTGGTTTCTCCTCGAGCCCCCACGGGCGGCGATTGCCCTTCAGGAGTCGGACGTTCTGGTCTTCGGCGTGGTGGGTCGGATCCACCATCCAGCCATCGGGAGTCGCGCCGATCGAGACCACGAGCCACTGGCGCGAGTCGGCCGACGCCAGCGTGTTGTCACCGAGCATCATGTAGTGACCCTCGGGGATCTCGATGACGTGGTTGAGCAGAGCCTGCTCGCCCTCCTTGACCAAGTTCTCGAGGTCGTCCTCCAACCCGGTCGGCACGTAGTGGAGGTCGCGCTCGACCTTGACGTCGCCAAACGCCAGCCCGCCGCCGCCCTCCGTCTCGACGCTCAGCGTGACCTGACCGGTCTCGAGGGGGTGCAGGACCCGCGCGGTCCCCACCTCCACCTCGAGGACCTGCTCGCCATCGATCCAGCCGAGCAGCCGGTCGTCGATGTGCGCGAACGCCAACCGAGTGCTGCCGCCGGCCTCCAGGGCGCAGGGCACGGGCTCGGAGACGGCGCGTTCCTCCTCCGCGACTTTGACCCGCAAGCGCGCTTGACCGTCCTTCACGACGAGCTCGTAGGTGCGGCGCGAGTGGGCCGCGGGCCGCAAATCCAGCTTCATCCGCAGGACGGTGGGGGGACGCTCGGCGGTGAGCGTGAAGGCCATGCGCGCGTCCTGCACGCCGCGGCTCCCGCCGGCCCCGGCGCCGCCGTTTTGCCGGATGGCGCGTGCCACGAACCCGGGATAGCCATCGTACACCTGGTTCGACAGGCCGCGGTTCGGGGTGTCGAGGTAGGTCAGCAGGGTGCGCCCGCTGCTGGACGGCTCCGCTTTCAGCGTGGTGCCGTCTTCGCTCCACTTGCCGATTGCACCCGAGAAGAAGGTGTTGAGGACCTTGCCGGGACTGCCGACCGCGGTGCGCGCGGGATAGATCTCCTTCCATAGCCCGCGCTGGATGCGATCGGGCTTGCGCAGCACGTGGTCGACTTCCCCATCCTCACCAACGTGCCAGAGATTGCCGCCGGCGATGCGCAGCCGGTCGCCGGGCATCCCCGCGAGCCGCTTGACGTAGTTCTGGTTGCGGCGGATCGGGTACCGGAACACCACGATGTCCCAGCGCTTCGGCTCGAAGATCTCGTAGCGGAGCTTGTCGACCAGGATGCGGTCGTAGACCCCGGCCTCGGCCGAACCCATCAGCGTCGGCTGCATGGACGACGTGGGGATCTGGTAGGCCTCGATGATCATCGGCTTGAGGAGCACCGCGGCCAGGATCGCCACGCCGAACGCTTCGAGATTGTCGCGCCACGGACGCTTGGGCTTGTCCTTGGTGGTACCCGGCTTGGACATCGATGACTCCGTCACGTCACTTCTCCTCGTCGGTCTGCAGCACCACTAGGAACGCCTTCTGCGGGATCTCGACGCGGCCGACCTGGCGCATCCGCTTCTTGCCCTCTTTCTGCTTCTCGAGCAGCTTGCGCTTGCGCGAGATGTCGCCGCCGTAGCACTTGGCGGTGACGTTCTTCGACAAGGCCCGGATGTTTTCGCGCGCGATCATCTTCCCGCCGACCGCGGCCTGCAGCGCGACTTCGAACAGGTGGCGCGGGATCTCTTTCTGGAGCTTGCGGAGGATCTTCCGGCCGCGCGTTTCCGCCACATCGCGGTGACAGACGAACGACAGCGCGTCGACTTCCGAGCCGCCGACCAAGATGCGGACCCGCACCAGGTTGGCCGCGTTGTAATCCTTGAACTCGTAGTCCATCGTGCCGTAGCCGCGCGTGAGCGACTTCAGCCGATCGTGGAAGTCGAAGATGATCTCCTGGAACGGCATGTCGAACGACAGCATGACGCGCTGGGAGCCGTAGTGCTCGGTGGCGAGATAGACGCCGCGTCGCTCGGAGCAGATCTTCATCACCGCGCCGATCGAGCCCGTTGGAATCACGACGTTGAGCCGCACGACGGGCTCCAAGTACTCGTCGATCTGGGACGCGTTGGGCAAGTCGGCCGGGGAGTGAATCTCCAGGGTCTCACCGGTGGTGAGCACGACGCGGTAGGTCACGTTCGGCGCGGTTTGCACCAGGTCCATGTCCTCTTCCCGCTCGAGCCGCTGCTGGATGATCTCCATGTGCAACAAGCCGAGGAAGCCGCAGCGGAAGCCGAAGCCCAGCGCATCCGAGGTCTCGGGCTCGAACTCGAAGGAGGAGTCGTTGAGCTGTAGCTTCCCCAGCGCTCGCCGGAGCTCTTCGAAGTCGCCCGGATTGGTGGGGTAGAAGCCGCAGAACACCATGGGCTTCGGCCGGCGGAACCCCGGCAGGGCGGCGGCGCGAAGCGTCTGCTTGGCGTGCGTGACGGTGTCGCCGACGACAACATCCTGGAGCCGCTTGATGTTGGCGATGAGGTAGCCGACCTCGCCGGCCGTCAGCTCGGGCTCGGCGCACATGTTTGGCGCGAGGCGGCCGATCTCCAGGACCTCGTACTCGGTCTTGGTGCCGAGCATGATGATCTCGTCGCCCTTGGCGATGCGCCCCTCGAGCAGGCGGATGTAGACGACGACCCCGCGGTAGTCGTTGTACTCCGCGTCGAAGATCAGCGCTTGGAGATGCGTGTCCGGGTCTCCGGTCGGCGGCGGGATCTTGCGCACGATCGCCTCGAGCGCCGCGTCGACGCCTTGACCGCTCTTCGCCGACACGGCGATCGCGTCTTCCGCCGGAATGCAGACCGCGTCCTCGACTTCGGTCGCGACTTCGTCGGGGCGGGCGTGCGGCAGATCGATCTTGTTCAGCACCGGGATCACCGCGAGCTCGGCCTGCTCGGCGAGGTGGGCGTTGACCACCGTCTGCGCCTCGACGCCCTGCGAGGCGTCGACCAGCAGCAGCGCGCCCTCGCAAGCCTGCAGCGACTTCAGCACCTCGTAGTTGAAGTCGACGTGCCCCGGCGTGTCGATGAGGTTGAGGAGGTAGGTGTTGCCGTCGGTCGCGCGGTAGCGCATCGCGACCGCTCGCGCCTTGATGGTGATGCCGCGCTCGCGCTCCAGCTCCATCGTGTCGAGCAGCTGGTCCTTCATCTCGCGCTTTTGCACGGTGCCGGTCTGCTCGAGCATGCGGTCGGCGAGCGTGGACTTGCCGTGGTCCACGTGGGCGATGATGCTGAAGTTGCGGATGAACTCTGGCGGGAACAAGGGAGTGGGCCGTTGGAGATGGGGCGCCGCGGTGGCGAGAATCTACCCGAGCGGGTGATCGCGCAGGTGCTCGACGAGGCGCCGGAGCGCCTTGCCGCGATGGCTTACCGCGTCCTTGTCGGCCGCAGTCAGCTGGGCGAACGTCCGGGCGTCGGGGCCCCGGTGTGCCGCTGCGACGAAGACCGGATCATAGCCGAAGCCGCCCTCACCCCGAATCTCGCGCGTGATGCTGCCGGCACACGTTTCTTCGACCCGCACCACGACCCGCCCCTGCGGATCCGCCACGCAGACGTGGCAGACGAAGTGCGCCGCGCGGTCCGCCTCGGGGATCGCCTCTAGGGCGCCGAGCAGCTTGGCGATGCGGTCGCCGTCGTCGGCGGCCTCGCCGGCCCAGCGCGCTGAGCGCACGCCCGGCTCGCCGCCGAGCGCGTCGACGCACAGGCCCGAATCATCACCGATGGCAAAGCCGCGGACGACCCGCGCCAGCGCGACGGCCTTGATCGCAGCGTTGCCCGCGAAGTCGGGGGCGTCCTCGATCATCTCGACGGGACCGGGCGCATCGCGCAGAGGACGCAGCTCGTACCCGAGCGGCCCGAGCAGCCGGAGCAGCTCGGTGCGCTTTTTCTCGTTGTTCGAGGCGATCCACAGGTCGGTCACAGGCCCAGGCAACTCTTTTGGAGCTCGACGATCTGGTCGCAGGACGTGCGCGCGAGCGCCAACATCTCCTGCAGCTGCTCATCGGTGAAGGGCGCCCCTTCAGCCGAGCCCTGCACCTCGACAACGCGGCCGTCTGACGTCCGCACGACGTTGAGGTCGACCTGGGCCGCGTGGTCCTCCTCGTATTCGAGGTCGACGATCGTCGTGCCATCGCAGATCCCGACCGACGTCGCCGCCAGCTGGCCCCGCAGCGGCCATTGCCGGATCTTCTTGCGCTCCTCGAGCGACAGAAGGGCGTCGAAGACCGCCACATACGCGCCGTTGATCGCGGTGGTCCGGGTGCCGCCGTCGGCGGACAGCACGTCGCAGTCGACCCACACCGTGACCTCAGGCATTGCCTTTAGGTCGATGATGCTGCGCAGCGCGCGGCCGATCAGGCGGCTGATCTCCATCGATCGACCGTCTGGGCGCGCGCGCTCGCGCGGCTTGCGGGAGTGGGTTGAACCCGGCAGCATCGCGTACTCCGCAGTCAGCCACGCTCCGCCTTCGCTGTGGAGCCAGATCGGAGTCTGGTCGGTGATCGTCGCGGTGCACAGGATCTTGGTTCGGCCGGCCTCGACCAGCACCGATCCGGGAGCTCGATCGGTAAAGGCTCTCGTGAATTTGAGGTGGCGAATCTCCTCAGGGGCTCTTCCGCTGCGGCGTTTCAGTTTGCACTCCTTGCTGGTGGAAAGGGGCTTAGGTCGCTGGCTGCCAGGAGGCGGGCCCGGACCGTGACGCGAGCTTAGCCCGGTTGCTTAGAGCCTGTCACTGAATCGATCCCACGGGCTCTGATCCATGCTCCTGGCGCCGCGCCGCGTCGCGGAGAGGGTGTTCCTATGAAAAAGTAACACCCTCTCAGTCCTCCGCAGCGTCGTTCGTCAGGCTCGAGCGCGGCTCCGCGGGTTGCGGCACGGCGCTCGGCGGGCCGAGAAGCTGCTGGACCACGGACCGTAGCTCTGGAATCCCAAAGGGTTTGCGGAGCTCTGCCCAGCGTCCATCCGGCCACGCGGCCTCGCCAGCCCAGAGATCGTCACTCGCCGTAAGCAGCAGCACTCTCACGTCGGGCGTCGCTGCCAGTGCTTCGGCTGCCAACACCGCGCCGCGGCCGCGTCGCGTTTCCGCTTCGAGGACCATCAGCTCGAATCGCTCGGGCGTGGCCCGAAACAGCGACCGCGCCGCCGTGCCGTCGGCACAGCTGATCACCCGTCGCCCGTCACCGGAAAGCTCGGTTTGAATCAACGAGCGCACCATCGGGTCGTCGTCGAGCAGCAGGACGCCACCGAACGGGTGGGGCAGCCGTGGCGGCGAAGTCGTGCGGATGACGGGTCGGCCGACGGTCGCCGCTGTCAGTGCCACGCGCGCGCGGCACCGCAAGCCGGGCCGATGCTTGAGATCAAGCTCGGCCCCCATGCCCGCCAGGAGGTTGCGCGCCGCGGCCTCGGCGATCGGAACGCGGTCGGGGTTGCGGTCGGCGCCGAAACCCGCCTCGCTCTCGACTTCGACCGTGGCGACGACTCGCGGCGCCTCATAGTCGGTGACCTCGGTGGAGGTGCGCAGCGTCAGCAACCGGGCGTCCGGCTCGCGTTCGAGCATGGCGTGGACCAAGAATAGCAGTGCGCGTTTCAGCGCCTCCTGGTCGGCCATCGCTGGCGGCAACGCCGTGGCGGCGTGGAGCTCGATTTGGAGGCCGTCGGTGAGATGCCCGAGCTCGGCGCGCAGAGCGTGGAGCGCTGCGGAGACCTCTGTCGGCTTCGTGCGGAACGCCGGCGTCCGGCCGGCGGTCATCACCTTGTCGCTCAGGAAGCGGAGGCGGCGGATCGAGCTCCAGAGCTGCTGGGCCCGGTTGGCCAGCACGTCGGGCTGCCCGACCGCCTCGCAGACAAGGGTGGCGGTGCCCTCGATCGCGGTCGATAGGTCGGCGAGCTCGCCGCCCAGACCCTCGGTGAGTTGCTTTCGGTCGGCCTCGCTCACCGCCGGGGTCGAGTGCGTGGTGGGAGCGGCAGGCCGGCGCAGCCTGGCGGCGATGCGCGGCACGCAGAGCGTGCATACGCAGCCGCACGCGAAGGCGAGAGCCGAGTCTAGAACCACTTGATCCTGGCTGTGAGCCGTCGGGCGAAGCTAACGAGTCGACCGCGGGGTTTCCAATTCGGCCCCGCGATAGTCGGCCGGCACGTCGAGTTCGCCCAGCGCGAACCGGTGCTCGACCCAGCCGCGACACTGCGCCGCCGGCACCGCGACCGTCGTATCTCCTACTTGCAGGACGCCGCAGGCGCGCACGAGCGTGGCAGCCATAAAGCGGCGGCCCGCCTGCAGCACCGGCTCCCACGCCGGGGTCCCGGCGTGACCGATCGGGTACTCGGGACCGAGGCCGCGAAACCGAATGCGGAGGCGGTGGTCGTCTTGCAGGTTCTCCACAGCCACGGTCATGCGCAAGAAGCGCTCGTCGGCGCGCCCCTCCAGGGCCAGCCGGCACCGGTAGCCTTGGGGTCGGCGGCCGAGCCGGCCCTCGAGTAGCAGGCCCGCGCCAGCAGGGCCTTGGGCGTAGGCGGTCGGGACGAGGAAGTTGGGCAGGAAGAGACGCGGTCGTTCCGCCGATGCCGGAGCGAAACCGTCGAGCGTGCCCCGATCGCGACGGTCCTCGAAGCACACGACGCCTTCGCTGTGCACGTCCCGCGCGCGGTCGACGAGCAGCAGGCCGCGCTTGCGCGAGAACCGCACCCGGACTCCTGCGGACGCGACCAATAGGTCCTTTTTGCGGCGCAGCGCTTTGGCGTTCAGGACCTCGGCTTCCTCGGTCCAGACGGGATTCGGCCGGGCGTCCGCCGCCGGGGGGCACAGGCTCATCGCCTCCTCGAGCGCGACGCTGATGCCGCGGGCCGTGCCGTCCTGGACGGTGCCGGCGCGCAAGTCGGGGCGTTGCAGCTCCTCGAGGCGCGCCCGGGCGGCGGCGGTGCCCCGCTCGGCGAGCAGGCGATCCGTACGCCACTGCAGCAGCTTGAGGTCGACGCGCGCGTCTTCGCTGCCCTTGCCTGGCGCGTTGAAAGGGCCGACCCAGGCTTCGGCGGGCAGCAGAGCTTGCTGCGCCAGCGTGGCGGCGCGCCGATCGGGGTGCGGCTTCACGGCGCCGGTGGCCAGCCTGCCGCCGCGTCGCGGGGCGCCGCCTCGAGCTTGGCAATGGACTTGGGCTCGAGAGCGCGGCGCATCGCACGGATGTTCGCCCGCGGTGCAGAGGAAGCAAGAGGGGTGCCGATGGAGAATCCATGGCCGCACCGGAGCTGCGCTTGTGGGGTGAGCCGTTGACCGCGGCAGAGCACGCGGTCGCGCTGCGCGAGGTCTTGGCGGTGGCGTCGCGACTGGGCTGGTCCTGTGCCCTGAGCCTCGCCGCGGCGCGGGGCGATGCCGCGCCCTCGCCCCGGGCTCGGCCGTTGACGCTGACCGACGGTGCCCGCGAGCGGACTGTGTTCACGGCGCTGGCGGAGGCAGAGCTGGCGGCCGTGGTCGCCGCGGCCACCCAGCCGGTCGCCGCAACAGCGCCCCTGCTGGTGTTCGGCGACGCCGATGATTGCCGCCGCGCCGGGCTCGAGTTTCCGGCAGCGGAGGCGGTGCTGCCAGCGCTCGGGATCGCGGTGGACGCGCTCCTGGCCCAGGCGAGCGCCGCACATCGCCGCCCCGCCGAGGTGTCGGACCGCGCGCGGCTTCTGCCGTTCGTGGCGTTGCCGATTGCCAGGGATCCCGCCGCGCCCGTACTGCACCCCGGTAGCGCCGATCCGGCAAGAGGCACCGATCTGGCGGTTCGCGCCGCGGCGGCGCTGGGCGTGCATCTGGCCGTGCAGCTGCCGCGATCGGATGCTCGTCTGGAGGCTTGGCTGCGGGGCCTACTCGCCCGCGAGGATCCCGGCGGTCGAACGCGTCTGACGATGGTCTACGGTCCATGGGGCGCGGAGCGCGTTCGCCAAGCCGCGGCGATCGTGCTGCCGGTGCGCGAGGCGCTCGACCCCGATTTGCTCGCCACCAGCCTGGCTTCGGGCCGGCCGGTGGCGGTCTCGCGATTCGCCGCGACCGCCGCGGTCGTGGAGGGGCCGGGCCACTGTCTCCCCATCGGTGGTCGCTGGGTCCGCGGGCGGTTCGAGCCGAGCCGGTCCGGGATCGTGGATGCGTTGCGCCGGTCGCTCGACGCCGGCGCGGCGGCGGTGGCCGCCCGGGCGCGACGCCACGCCCTCGAGCGACCGGCGCGGCCGCGGCCCGTCGCCAGCCAGGTTGGGCCGCGCCCGGTCCTGGTGCTCGAAGCGCCGATGTTCGAGCTCTCCTCGTCGGCGCACCTCACGCTGCAAACGGCGCGCGCGCTGCTGCGCCGCGGCCGCGTGGATTTGCATCTCGTGCCGAGCGCGCCGTTGCACCGAGATGTCTCGTGGCTGCGGTCGGTGGCTCCAGAGCTCGAGCCGTGTCTGACTCGCCGCCCACCTCCGGCGGATCTCTGGCTTGCCAGCGGTTGGCCCCCGCGCGCCGACCGGCCCGTCGGGGCGCGTCAGTTCGGCCTGCGAGTGGACTGGGAGTACGGCGCGCTGCCCACCGAGCTGACGCCAGCGGTGACACAGGAGGCCGACTGGGTGGTGGTGCATTCCGCGGCGGTTCACCGCCTGGTGCGCGCGGCCGGCCGTCCCGCGGCGCGGATCCTCACGGTGCCCCACGGCGTGGATGGCGTGGTGTTTGGCGACACTGGTCCAGCTTCACGTCGCGTGTTGGATTTCGCGCGCGGCCGCCCAGCCATGCTGTTCGTCGGTGGCCTCATTTGGCGGAAGGGCATCGACCTGGTGCTGCGTCAGGTGTTGCAGCCGCCGGACGCGCGCGCCAACGCCTGTCTGGTGGTCAAACCGCTCGGCGGCCAGCACAGCTACGCCGGCCACGAGCTCGGCGCGTTGCTGCAACGCGTGCGCGACCAGCGGCCGGACGACGTGCTGATCTTGGACGACGAGCTCGACGCCGCGGCGCTGGCGGCGGTGTATCGCGCTTGCGACCTGCTCGTGCATCCGTACCGCGGCGAGGGCTTTGGCCTGCCGGTTCTGGAGGCGCGGGCCTGCGGCGTGCCGACCGTGACGACGGCGGGCGGCAGCACGGCGGACTTTTGTGAGGGTGGCGGCTGCCTGGCGGTGCCCGCGGAGCGCCGGCTGGTCTCGATTGCCGAGCCATGTGTGAGCCGACCCTTCGTGTTGGAGCCGGACCCGGCTGGATTGGCCGAGGCGTTGCGCGACGCCCTGCGGCGACTGCCGGACCTACGTCAGGCCGCCCGCGCTGCGGCGCCCGGCGTGCGCGCGCAGTACTCCTGGGCGGCGGCGGCGAAAGCGCTAGAGCGGCTCGCCTTCGAAGCTCGATACACCTCGAGGAACGAAGTCGAATGCGGAGCTCATTCAGCGCCCAGCGCAAGTTCGTGCGCGTCGCCTGGCGGATCCCTGTCGAGATCCACATCGCTGGCGGTCGCGAGTCGTTCAACGCGCTGACGTTCAATCTTTCGGCAGGTGGTCTCTACCTGTTGCCGGGTGAGCCGCTGCGTGACGCCCAAGAGGTCGAACTCGACATTCTGCTGCCCGATGGCCCCAGCACGCGGCGGGTGCACGCGGAGGCGACTGTCGTGCGCACCGATGAGGAGGGCTTGGTCGGGCTCACCTTCACGCGCCTGTCGTCGACGGACAAGACGTTCTTGCGCGGTTCGGTGTTGCAGCGTGCCATGGCCCAGATGCACTCGATCGGTGAGTATCCCGCGTTTCGAGGCCTCGCCGATTTAGAGCTGCTGGAGTTGGCTTCGGTCACGCACGAGCTGGTGCTCGAAGAGGGCCAACACGCCGCGCGCTATGGCGATGAAGCCACCAGCGTGTTCCTGGTCAAGCGCGGCGCGGTACGGCTTCTCGCGCCGGGCGAAGCCAATGACCCGGCCAGTCAGACCGTCGAGACGGCGCGGGCCGGCCAGGTCTTCGGCGAGGCGTCGGCGCTCCTGGGCTTGCCACACAATCTCGACGTGGTCGCGGCGGAGCTCACCGAGCTCCTGCTCGTGCCGCATTCGGCGTTGATCCACCTGCGCGACCACAACCCACACCTGGCGCTCATTCTCTACGAGATCTTCGCCGCCTTCATGGGGCGTCGGTTGCGTCGCTTGACCGGCCGACTGGTTTCGCCGCTCAGCTCGTGACCAGCGGCGGGCGTCGTTGGCCGCATCGCCGTTGCTGTCGGCCGTAGGGCATCCGCCGTCGCTCAAGCGGGCCGGTCCGGGGAGCCGATGCAACGCTGAGCCCTGCTGTTGCGGGGCGGTGAGGGATCGCGATGCTGGACTTAGACAAAGAGCTGGCGGTGACGCGCCACGTGCTGGACGCAGCGTCGCTGCGATCCCGGGCGATCATGCACAACATCGCCAACCAGAACACGCCCGGATACAAGCGCTTCACGGTCAGCTTTGAGCAGCAGCTGCGTCAGGCCCACGCAGACGGTCTGCCGCTGGGCCAGGTCCGGCCTGTGGTCGAGCGTGACCTGTCCGGTGCGCCCGAGGCCAACAACGTGTCGGTGATGCAGGAGCTGGCGCAGTTGGAGAAGGTCCAGCTGATCCACGACTTGTTCAGTCGTCGCGCGGGCGGCTACTTCACGCATCTCAACAAGGCGATCTTCGGCCGCGGCGGCTAGCCGTTAGCAACTGGGGGGCGCGATGGACGCAATGAGGGGAGTGTTCTGGGGGTTCGATATTGCCGCATCCGGTCTCGACGCGGAGATGCGTCGGTCCGAGATCGTGGCGTCGAACATCGCCAACATGCACGTCACGGGTGGCCCCGGCCGGGATCCGTACCGCCGCCGGACGTTGTCCTTCGAAGAAGTCCTGGGCGATCTCCCCGGCGAAGCGCCACGCATCGGCTCACGCGATGCCCCGTCCGGCGTGCGCGTCGCCAAAGTCGTCGAAGATCACAGCACGGCCTTCAAGCCGCGCTACGAGCCCGGTCATCCCGACGCCGACGACGCCGGGTTCGTGCTCGGCTCCAACGTCGACCTGTTCAAAGAGATGGTGGACATGATGGTCGTGCAGCGCAGCTTTCAGGCCAACTTGGCTTCGCTGCGCGCGTACCGATCCATGGTGCAGTCGTCGATCACCAACATTGGCCGTTGATGAGGCGTGATCGATGACCGGGTTCGACATTGGTGACTTGGGATCGCTTGGACCGCAGCTGGTGGGCCAGTCGCCGGTGGGCCAGTCGCCGGCGCCCACGCGCCGCGCTGACGAGCCACTAATCCAGTCGGATGACTTCGTCGGCGGTTCGGGTGGTGACGACGATCCGTTCGTGGCGGTGCTGAGCGACGCGCTGAGCGAAGTGAACACGCTCACGAACGACGTGAAGGTTCGCGCCGAGGGATTGGCGCGTGGCGAGCCCGTCGAGGTGCACGACCTCATGGTCGCGATGGGCAAGAGCGAGGTGGCGTTCAACCTGATGCTCGAGATTCGCAACAAGGTCTTGGAGGCCTGGCAGCGGCTGCAGCAGAGCTCGGTCTGAGATGCCGACCTTCCTCGCCGAGATCCTAGGCCAGCTGCGGGCGATCTGGGCCCGCCTGGACGTTGGGCAGCGCACGGTCGTCGTGGCCGTGTTGCTTGGCACCGTGGCTGGTCTCGGCGCGGTCGTGTGGTTCGCGGGGCAGCCGGACTTCGTCGTCGTCTACAGCAGCAACGACCAACGCGAGCTGGCTCGGGCGGCGACCGCCGTCGAGGGTGCGGGACTCGCCTACAAGCGCTCGGGCAACTCGTTGGCCGTGGACAGCAGCGAGCAGCAGACGGCGCGCTCGGCCCTGGGTGGAGCCGGCATTGCCGCGCAAGGCGGCGCCGAGGACTTGGGCGGTCTGCTGAGCGATCGCGAGACGCGCAAGCTCGGCCTGGACCGTCTCGTACGCGCGGACGCCGAGGCCAAGTTGGAGTCCATGCGCGGTGTGCTGGAGGCTCGGGTCTCGCACAGCAAGCCCAAGCCGTCGCCGTTTCGGTCCGAGGACTCCCTGACCCAGCCGCGGGCGCACGTGATGTTGCGCCTGGAGCGAGGCGCCGAGTTTGGCCCTATCGCCCGTTCGGCCGCCATCCAGGCCGCCGCGGCGCTGGGGATGCCGCAGCACTACGTCACCGTGACCAACGCGGTGACGCACGCGACCTACACGCCGCCCGACCCCGACAGCGGTGCCGGGCTCGACACCAGCGAGTTCCTGGGGCAGCAGCGGCGTCGCGCGGAGGAGCTCACCGATCGGGCCCAAGCGTTGCTCGATCGCGTCTATCCCGAGAAGGCGATGGTGACCGTTGCCGTCGAGCTGGATCCCCAATGGGTCATGACCAAAGAGCGCGGGGCTCCCACCACGCCGATGGTCACGCGCACCCGCACCAGCAAAGAGGAGTCAAACGAGCCGTCGCGCGGTGCCGACGCGGTTGGCACGGCGGCCGGGGGTGCGGCGACGGCGGCGACGCAGTCGACCAACACCAAAGAGACGGAGTACTCCGAGGCCGCGTTCAAAGAGACGAGCACCGGCATGTTGGCGCCGGCGATCCGCAAGCTAAGCGTGGCTCTCGTGGTCGACTCCGACGCGCTGGGTTCGGTCGATCGGCAGCAGTTGGTCGACGCGGTGAAGGGCGCCGTTGGTTGGCGGTCCGACCGCGACGACGAAGTCTCGGTCCTCGAGGCGCCGTTTCCCGAGGTCGTCTTGGCCGAGCCCGCCGGCTCGGACGGGATGATGCCCATGCTGGAGCGGATCCTGCCATCCATCGCGCAGATGTTCGGCGTGGTCGTCGTCGTACTGTTTCTGCGGCGCTTGATGAAGCGAAGCAGCGTGCCGACGGTAGCGGTGGCCGGAGCACCAGCCGGGGGCACGAGCGAAGAGGCGCCGCCAGAACTGTCCACCGAAGAAGCGACTCTGCGCGTCCGACGTGAGATCGAGCGGACGATCGGCGAAGACCCGGCAACGGTCTCGCGGCTGTTGGAGAGCTGGCTAACGGAGCAGAAGACGTGAGTGGTGACGCGAACGCCTCGTCGCTGTCGCCGGATCGGGCGGTCGCGATCTTCTTGCTCTCGATTGACGCGGAGCTCGCCGCGTCGGTGCTCCGGGGTTTCAGCGACGACAATCTCGACCGGGTGACCCGGGCGATGCGAGAGCTGCAAGAGGTGTCGGTGCACGGCGAGCTGATCTCTGCCGTGTATCAAGAGGTGGTGATGCGGATGCGCGACGGCGGCATGGCGCTGGGCGATGTCTGGTCGACCATGGACAAGATGCTGATCCGCGCGTTTGGCGAGACCAAGGGCGCGGACGTGAGCCGCCGCGCGAGCAACGAGATCCTCGTCCGCAAGCCGTTCGCCGTGTTCGAGTCGCTGCCGGCGGAGGATCTCGCCGGACTCTTGGTCGAGGAGCACCCGCAGATCGCTGCGGTGTTTCTGGCCCACCTCGATCGACTGAAGGCCGGCCACGTGCTCAAGCACCTGCCGGAGGAGTCGCGGCCCGACATCGTGCAACGCGTGGCGACTCTGGATCGCGTCTCCCCAGAAGTCGTGCAACGGGTCCTCGAGGTGATGCGCCACAAGGTCAAGGACCTCGGTCTGACGGCGCTGCGTTCCGAGCCGAAGGCCCGCATCAAGGCCGCCGCCGAGATCCTCAACAACATGGGAGGCGGTGAGAAGGCGGTGCTGGAGGCGGTGGCGGAGAGCGACGAGACAGTGGCTGAGGGCATCCGCGATGAGATGTTCACGTTCGACGACTTGTCGAAGCTCGACAAGAAGTCGATGCAGAAGGTCCTCAGCCAGGTCGATTCGCGGGTGCTGGCGCTGGCTCTGAAGGCGGTGACCCCCGAGGTCGAGAACAACATCTTCAGCAACCTGTCCAACCGTGCGGCGGACATGGTGAAGGAAGAGCGCGACACGCTGGGGCCGACCCCGCTGTCCGAAGTCGTCGAGGCCCAGCAGCAGGTCCTGGGCGTCATCCGGGATCTGATGGACAAGGGTGAGGTGACGGCGACGGTCGGGCAGGAGAAGCTCGTTTGACGCCGCTACAGGTGCCCATGACGTTGCCGGTGCGCGGCCTGCGTGTGCGCACGATGCCCGCGGACGAAACGCATGTCGACGCGGATCCGCAGACGCTGGCGCTGCTGCAGCTCCGGGAGCTGCAAGTGCAGCGCGTCTTGCGTCACGAGGAGCTGATGCGCTGCTTGGGCGAGATTCGTGAGGCCCTTGGGCAGGTGCCGCAGCGCGTCCAGGACAACTTGGAGCAGATCGCGGCGCTCACGACGGAGATCGGGCTGACAGTGGCGGGTGAGGTCGTGGGCGAGGCGCTGGCGCGCGGCTTGGTGGATCCAACGCCCATCGTGAAGCGCTGCCTGGACGGCGCCGTCGTGGGTTTGACGGACCCGCAGGTCGAGGTCGCGCTCAACCCCGAGGACCTGCCGCTCGTCGTCGACGAGCTCGACAACGATGCGGAGCTACAGGGCCGAATCCCCAGCGTGACGTTTGCGCCGAACCCAGGCTTGCCGCGCGGTGCGGTGCAAGTGCAGACCGCGGCTGGACGCTCGACTTATCAACCGGCGGAAGTGTTGGAGCGCATTGCGACGGAGCTGCGGCAGGAGATGCAGGCTAGCGAGGCCGAGGCGTGACCTCGTCGACGCCCAGCCGGTTGGCCGACCGGGTGCGCGCGTCGGTGGCGCAGGCGATCACCGAGAACCGACCGGTCATGGAGGGGGCCGTAACCGGCAAGCTCGGCCTGGCACTCGAGGTGCGCGGTCTGCGGGCTGCCGTGGGCGACCTCTGCTCGGTGGAGCGGATCGGCGGTGAGCCCGTCTTGGCGGAAGTCGTGGGGTTCCGCGACGACATGACCGTCGTGATGACTCTGGCCGATGCCGATGGCGTGGCGCCGCTGGATCGCGTGGTCGACATGGGCACGCGGCTGAAGATCCCGACCGGCGACGCCCTGCTGGGCCGCGTGGTGGACGCGCTGGGCCAGCCGTTGGACGGCGGTCCGCCGATCGCCGGGCCGCGGCGGCTGTTGACCGGAGCCGCGCCCCCGCCGCTGTCGCGGCAGCCGATCCGCGAGCCGTTCGTGACGGGGAGCTCGGCGATCGACGGGATGTTGACCTGCGGGCTGGGGCAGCGCGTCGGCATCTTCGCTGGATCTGGCGTGGGCAAGAGCACGCTGATCGGCGGCATCGCCCGCGGCGCCAACGCCGACTGCAACGTGATCGCGCTCGTGGGCGAGCGCGGTCGGGAGGTGCGCGACTTCATCGACGACGTCCTCGGACCGGAGGGCCTCGCCCGCAGCGTAGTCGTCGTGGCGACGAGTGATGCGCCGCCGCTCCAACGGCTCAAGGCCCCGGATACGGCGGCCGCGATTGCCGAGGCGTTTCGCGATCGCGGCCGGAACGTGTTGTTCGTGATGGACTCGGTCACGCGCTACGCCAACGTCGTCCGCGAGGTGGGGCTTGCCACCGGCGAGCCGCCGACGCTGCGCGGCTACCCGCCGTCGTTGTTCGCGCAGCTGCCGCGCTTGGTCGAGCGCCTGGGCTCCTCGGCCACGGGGACCATCACCGGGTTCCTCACGGTGTTGGTCGACGGCGATGACCTCAACGAGCCAGTGTCCGACGCGCTCCGCGGCTACCTGGACGGTCACATCGTCTTGAGTCGCACGATCGCGGCGCGGGGCCGTTTCCCGTCCATTGATGTTCTCGCGTCCGTCAGCCGCTTGATGCCGCAGGTCACCACCGAGCCGCATCGCGCCGCCGCGGCGCAGGTCCGCGAGTGGCTAGCGCACTACGAGGAGCACCGCGACCTAGTCGGCGTCGGTGCCTACCGGCGCGGCGCGGATCGGCTCCTCGACACGGCCATCGACAAGATCGAGGCCATCGAGCAGCTCATCCACCACGGGCGCGAGAGCTGCACCTTGGCCGATACCGTCGCGCGCATGCAGGCGCTGACCTTGGGCGTCGCCCCGCGGTGAGGGCTTGTGGCTTTCACCGCCCGAGGCGCCGCGGTGGTCAGGAGCCAGTGCCGCGCAGGACGGCGCCGAGGGTCCGCAGCATCAGTCGGATGTCCATGCCGAGGGACCAGTTGTCGACGTAGTAGAGGTCCATCGCCATCCACTGCTCGAAGCTGACGCGCTTGGGTCGGCCCCACACTTGCCAGATGCAGGTCAGGCCGGGCGACACGCTGATGCGGCGTCGTTGCCACCAGGCGTAGCGCGCGACCTCGGAAGGGATGGGCGGCCGCGGGCCGACCAGGCTCATGTGGCCGACGAGCACGTTGAGGAGCTGGGGCAGCTCGTCGAGGCTGTAGCGCCGCAAGAACTTGCCGATGCGGGTGATGCGCGGGTCGTCGCTGATCTTGAATGCCGGCCCGTCCTGCTCGTTCTGCGCCCGCAGGTCGGCCTGCATGGCCTCCGCGTTCACGTGCATGGTGCGGAACTTCAGGCAGCGAAAGCGGCGGCCACCGCGCCCCACTCGCTCCTGAGCGAACAATGCTGGACCGCCGTCCTGCAAGCGGATGATCGCCGCAATGACGAGTAGCAGGGGCGCCAGAAAGATGAGCGCCGAGATCGAGACCGCGAGGTCGATGGTCCGCTTGGTGGCCAGCTTGACCGGGTGAAACGGCTGGGCGTGAAACGCCAGCGCCGGCATGTCACCATACCACTCGAGGCGCGGGTGGAGGTTGCGCGTCGACATGGTGAGGAAGCTCGGCAAGTAGTGGCACGGGATCCCCGCCTCGTTGCACACCGCGAAGACTTCGCTGATTTGCGCGGCCAGGGCCTCCGGCGGCGGGCAGAGCATGACGTAGTCGATTTCCTGCGCGCTGAGGATGCGTTGCAGGTGGGTGTGCCCGCCCAGGGGTTCGACACCGGGGGGCAGGGCGTCGGTCGCACCGTCCATCGTGACGCCGCCGACGGTCTTGATGCCGAAGTGGGGATTCTCCTGCAGCTTGGTGACCATGCGGCTCGCGCCCGCCCCGCCGCCGACGAAGAGGGCGCGACGGTAGTTGCGGCCGCGGCCGCGGGCGACCCGGAGCCCGATCCGCACGGTTCCGCGCAGCCCGGCAAGCATGAGGAAGCCGAGGGGGAAGTAGGTCAGTGGGGCCAGCACATGCCCTTCGTGTAGCGCGTGGCCGGCGAGGGCCGAGATCGCCAGCGCCAGGAACCAGGCCTGCGCAATGACCTGAAACTCCGACCAGAGCGAGTCGGTGCGCCGCGACCGGTAGACCGACATCCGGTTGGAGAGCACCAGCCACGCCACGACCAGCACCACCAGCTGGACGATCGCCTCCGTCCGCGACACTTCGGCGGGTGGCGCCAACCAGCGGAACTCGCCCGTCGCGGCCAGCTTGCGCATCACCACGACCGACGCTGCAAGCAGCGCGAGGTCGGCGGCCAGCGTCAGTCGCGCAACGGCGAGTTTGTGTTGTTGGAGCATCTTGCAGCCGCGGGACAGCGGATCCCGAGCTCAGCCCGACGAGGAACTCATTGGCGGTGTGGTTGCCGGACGAGCGCTCCTCACGCCCGGCGGGTCGCAAACACCTTCTCCACGGAAGCGTCTCCGACCGTGGCGCGAAACTCCATACTGAAAACCACGCTCGGGCGGCAGTGGTTCGCAACGCGCGATGCGACCGGCGGCACAATGGAGGCGTGGTTCAACTGCTCGATTTGCCGACACCCGGCCGGCGCCGGTGGCCGCGACGCCCGCGTGCTCGGTCCGGCGCATCGACCGGTCGCCCCGGCCTCTCGGCCGGCCGTCGGGGCAGCCGTCGGGCCGATGGTCGGGTGGCTGTTCAATGCCGCAGCAGTCGCGGCGCCGGCGGCCCGATTTCGGCTTCGCAGCTCGGCTTAGCGCTCGCCTCGCCGGTCTGGTTGCCGGCTTTCATGGGGTGCCGCCACGCCCCGCGCTACGGCGGCGGTGCAAGCCAGGCTAAGGTGAGGGGTCTCGGCTGCCGATCGACAACTCGGAACCAAGTTCAACGACCGATCCCGGCAAGCGGCACGCGATGAAGGTTGGCATTCTGGCAGGTGGCTACGGCTCACGACTGGCGGAAGAAACAGTGGTGCGACCGAAGCCCATGGTGGAAGTCGGCGGTAAGCCGATCCTGTGGCACATCATGATGCACTACGCCCACCACGGGATGACCGAGTTCGCCATCGCGCTCGGCTACAAGGGCGAGTACATCAAGAAGTACTTCCACGACTACTGCGCGCTCGACGGCGACCTCACGGTCGACTTCGCGAACCGCAAGGTCGAGAGCCGTGGGCAGCAAGCGCCGGATTGGCGAGTCCACCTCGTCGAGACGGGGCAGCAGACGCTGACCGGGGGTCGGATCAAGCGGTTGGCCGACTACCTCGGCGACGACACCTTCATGCTGACGTGGGGTGACGGCGTGAGTGATGTCGATCTCGGCGAGCTGCTGCGCTTCCACCGCGCGCACGGCAAGCTGGCGACGGTGACGGCCGTTCGTCCCCCGGCACGCTACGGCCGGTTGGAGATCACCGACGGCAGGGTCGCTGAGTTTCAGGAGAAGCCGCAGATGGCGGAGGGCTGGATCAACGGCGCGTTCTTCGTGCTGGAGCCAGGCATCTTCGAGTACATCGACGGCGACCAGACCATGTGGGAACACGAGCCGCTCGAGCGCCTGTGCGCCGACGGCCAACTGATGGCCTACCAGCACTCCGGTTTCTGGCAGTGCATGGACACGCTTCGGGAAAAGCACATCCTTGAGGATCTGTGGGGCAAAGGGGATGCCCCGTGGAAGACCTGGAGCTGACCCAGAACTTGGAGCTGAAATCGTGAGAGTTCTCGTCACCGGCCACGCCGGCTACATCGGCACGATCCTGACCCCCATGGTGCTCGACGCCGGCCACGAGGTGGTCGGGCTCGACAACCAGCTGTTCCGCGCCTGCACGTTCGGCGACGGTGTGCCCGACGTCGAGTCGTTGGACATGGACGTCCGCGACGTGGACGTCGAGCACGTACGGGGTTTCGACGTGATCATGCACCTTGCGGGCCTGTCGAACGACCCGCTTGGCGATCTCGACCCGCAGATCACCTACGACATCAACCACCTCGCTTCGGTGCGCTTGGCGCAGAAGGCGAAGGAGGCCGGTGTTCCGCGGTTCATCTTCTCTTCGTCGTGCAGCAACTACGGCGCGGCGGAGGATGGGTTGCTGGACGAGCAGTCGTCGTTCAACCCGGTGACGCCGTACGGCGAGTCCAAAGTGCGCGCTGAGCGCGACATCGCCGAGCTCGCCGACGACAGCTTCTCGCCGACGTTCTTGCGCAACGCGACGGCCTACGGGCTGTCCCCGCGACTGCGCGGCGACCTGGTGGTCAATAACTTGACGGGCTACGCGTTCACCACCGGCAAGGTGTTGCTGAAGAGCGCTGGCACGTCGTGGCGGCCGCTGGTCCACATCGAGGACATCTCGCGCGCGTTCGTCGCGGCTGCCAACGCGCCGCGCGAAAGCGTCCACAATGCGGCCTTCAACGTCGGTCGCACGCAGGAGAACTATCGGATCCGCGATGTGGCCCAGCTGGTCGCGGAGATCGTGCCCGGTAGCGAGGTGGAGTTTGCCGAGGGCGCCAGTCCCGACAAGCGCAACTACAACGTCAGCTGCGACCTGATCACGAAGGTCTTGCCCGAGTTCCAGCCGAAGTGGACGGTCGCGGACGGCATCCGCGAGCTCTACGAGGCGTACAAGCGGCTGAACCTGACGTACGACGATTTCATGAGCCCGAGGTTCTTGCGCATCAAGCACGTCCTCGGCATGCAAGGGGAGGGCAGGCTCGACGCGAGCTTGCGAGTTCGGGATCAGATTCGACCGCCGGCCTGAGCCGGCCCACGATCATGTCTGGAGAAGTCATGGCGACCTGCCGCTCGTGCGGGAGCGACGACGTACGTTCGTTCCTTGACCTTGGCGTGCTGCCGCTGCCGGATGCCCTTAGGCGGGCCGCGGAGCTGCAGCAGGATGAGAAGCGCTACCCGCTGGAAGTGGGGTTTTGCGCGTCCTGCAGCCTGGTGCAGATCCTCGAGGAGGTTGATCCCGAGGAGATGTTCGTCGCCAACTACCACTACTACTCGTCGTTCAGTGACGCCCTGCTGCGGCATTCGAAGAAGAACGTCGACAACCTAGTGGCGACGCGCGGGTTGGGCCCCGAGAGCCTAGTCGTCGAGCTGGCGAGCAACGACGGCTACCTGCTCCAGTACTTCGTGAAGCACGGCGTGCCGGTGCTCGGGATCGACCCGTCACCAGGGCCGGCGGCCGCCGCCGCGGAGAAGGGTATCCCGACGATGGAGACCTTCTTCACCCGCGAACTCGCGGAGCAGCTGGTCGCCAACGGCAAGCAGGCGGACGTGATCGTGGCCAACAACGTGATGGCGCACGTTCCCGACGTGAACGGGTTCGTCGGCGGCATCGCCAAGCTGCTCAAGGAGAACGGCACGACGTCGATCGAGGCGCCGTACGTGCGTGATCTGATCGAGCACTGCGAGTTCGACACGATCTACCACGAGCACCTGTGCTACTTCTCGGTGAGTGCCGTCGAGGCCCTGTTTGAGCGGCACGACCTGCATCTCAACAAGGTCGAGCACTTGGACATTCACGGCGGTTCGCTGCGCTACTACGCGAGCCCCACGCCGGACCCCGATGGCTCGGTCGAGCGCTACCTCGACGAGGAGACGCGTCTGGGCCTGGACACGCAGGATTTCTACGACGGCTTTGCCAACCGCGTCGGCCAGTTGAAGACCGACCTGCGGGAGCTGGTCGCGCGCCTGAAGGGCGAGGGCAAGAGCATCGCGGCCTACGGCGCTGCGGCCAAGGGCGCGATCATGCTCAACTACGTCGGCCTCGACCACCAGATGTTGGACTTCGTGGTCGACCGCAACACGCACAAGCAGGGCCGCTACATGCCCGGCATGGATCTCGAGATCCGCGATCCGCGCGCGCTGCTCGAGGACAAGCCCGACTACACGTTGCTCCTCTCCTGGAACTTCAAGGACGAGATTATGGAGCAGCAGCAGGAGTACCTGAACCAGGGCGGCAAGTTCATCGTGCCCGTCCCGCATCCCGAGGTGGTGTCCCATGCCGGCGTCCACAGCCATTAAGGTCGCTTGCTTCAACTGCGGCTCGAACAGCACGCGGGTGTTCCACTCGGTGGACAACATCCCGGTGCACTCGTGCCTGTTGATGCCGAGCCGGCAGGAAGCCGTCGACTACCCGCGCGGCGACTTGCGCGTGGCGTTCTGCGACGACTGCGGGTTCATTCAGAACTCGGCCTTCGATCCGGCAGTGCACGAGTACTCGCAGCGCTACGAGGAGACGCAGGCGTTCTCGGCCAAGTTCGTCGACTTCGCTCGCGAGGTCTGTGAGGACTACGGCCGCAAGTACTCCTTGGCGGACAAGACGGTCCTCGAGATCGGCTGCGGCAAGGGCGAGTTCTTGGTCATGCTCTGCGAGCTCACTGGCGCGCGTGGCATCGGCATCGATCCGGGCTACCGCCCCGAGCGGACCACGAGCCCGGCGGCCGACCGACTCGAGTTCATCGTCGACTTCTACTCCGAGAAGTACACCCACCTCGCCGCCGACATGGTGCTGTGCCGGCACACGCTCGAGCACATCCAGCCGACCAAAGAGTTCATGTCGATGGTCCGGCGCTCGATCGGCGATCGTCAAGGCACCATTGTCGCCTTCGAGCTGCCCGACATGGAGCGGATCCTCGAGGAGCAGGCGTTCTGGGACATCTACTACGAGCACTGCTCGTACTTCACGCTCGGGTCGCTGAGCCGGCTGTTCAAGAGCTGCGGCTTTGAGGTCCTGGAGCTGGCCAAGTGCTACGACGGCCAGTACCTGTTGATCGATGCGCGGCCGGGCGAGCACCCCGAAGGCAAGGTGCTGCCTGGTGAGGATGACCTGCCGCGCCTGCGCCAGTTGGTCGACGAGTTCGAAACCAAGCTGGCCGAGAAGATGACGTT
>JBCCGH010000108.1:0-33334 GCA_039029375.1 Planctomycetota bacterium | reverse complement strand
TGTCGACGCAGGGCTTGTTGGTGGACAAGTCGAGGAGACGCAACACGCGCCCACTCGACGCCAGCGTCGAGTGGGTCCCCGCTGCGAGCGGCGCAGAGGGCCGTCGACATATGTGACGAACTTCCGACACGCAACACTAGCAGCCGGATGGAAAAGTGCCGCCCGTGGCGCCAGGTGCCGCCGCTGGCCTCGACCTGCGCAGCAGCGAATGCCATGATGGCGCGCCGCCCTCGGGCCAGCTTCCGCCCATGACTTCGCCCCGCAACTTCGTGGTCCTGCCCCGGACCATCGGTCGCTGTGGATCCACCTGGCTCTGCGACCTGATCGATTCGCACCCGCAGGCATCATGCCTGGGCGAGCTCTTCAACCCGGGCACCGCGCAGGCGTTCAGGGAAATCCTGGAACCCCTCGGCGACGAGCGCGCGCCACCGCCCGTGTTCGCCCAAATCGCGGGTGCCGCACCCCAGGCCCACGCCGTCGGCTTCAAGATCTTCCGCGAGACCCTGCGCGACCGGGAGGCCACCGATCCGTCGCGCGGCCTCGACCAGGCCGATCGGATCCTGCGTCAGTACCTCGGCTTCGTCGACTTCGTGGTACTGATCGACCGCAAGAACTTGACGGAGGCCCTGGCCTCCGAGCTGCACGTCCGCGCCACGAAGCGCTGGCACCTTCGCGAAGGCGCCGAACTGCCGGACACCTTCGACGACTCCATCACGATCGACCTGCCAAGCGCCGCGCGACGCCTGCGCAATGCGCAGCAGACCGGTGACGTTATCTCCGGCATGCTCAGCGAGCTCGGCACGCCGACGACGACCGTGCTCTACGAGGACCTGATGGCGGACACGCAGAAGGTCATGGATGGTGTCTTCGACGCGCTGCAGCTCGGGCCGGCGCCCGTCAAATCGCAGTTCCGCAAGATGCATCACGACGCCAGCTTCGTCGCCAACCTCGATGAGGTAAATCGCGTGCTCGGGCCGGAGTTTGGGATGCTACGCCGATGACGCGCCTAGAGGTCCGCCGCCCGCGTCGCTACACATCTCATGAACGAGCCGTCCAAGCCCGCCCCTAGCACGTTTCTGATCCTGGGCTCCGAACGCACCGGCTCCAACCTGCTGGTCGGCCTCATCGATTCGCACCCCGACGCAATCGTGGGCGAAGAGCTCTTCAACAAGAGCTGTTTGGAGAACGGCAACATCCCGTTCCCGGGGCTTGGCAAAGACGAGGAGCTCATCGCGCTCCGCCAGCAAGACCAGGGCCGCTTCCTAGATCGCCTCTACGAGCGCGTCGCCGAGCGCGGCTGTGCGGTCCTCGGCTACAAGATCTTCTACCGGCAGTTCGACCGGTGGACGACCGCGCTGCAGCATTTGGCGGGCAAGCCCGACCTCAAAGTGATCCACCTGCGCCGCCGCAACCTGCTGCGTCAGCTCGTTTCCTACCAGCAGGCGGTCATCACCGGTCAGTGGAAGCGCCGCCCCGGCGTCGAGCGCGCACCGCCTCCTCCCGTTGAGCTCGACCTGGCCCAATGCGTGCGGACGTTCCTCCAGATCGAGGACTGGGCACGGCGCTATGACGAAGCATTCGCCGACCACGCCAAGATGACGATCTGGTACGAAGACATGGCGGTCGATCCCGACGGTACTGCGAAGGCGTGCCACGAGTTCCTCGGCCTCGAACCGATGCCCAGTGGCCCCCTTCGCTACAAGAAGAGCGGCCAGTCGTCCGTGCGTGACTCGATCGTCAACTACGACGCCGTGCGCGAGGGCTTCGCGCGCTGGCTCGGATTCTTCGAAAGCTAGCACAGCGTGTCGGAGAGCGCGCCACGGTGATCGGTCGCACGCCGTTATCGGCCCGGGCGCGGCGGATAGGCTGGGTTGTGCGGTAGCCGATAGGCCATGCCGGTCACCGAGATCGACGCCGACCAGTCGGGAATCGGGAACGCCGCGAACTTCAGCAGCGAGGCTGGCTCGTAGACCACTCTGAGGTCGGCGATTCCGTCGGCACCGAGCTGCTTGGCGTGCTCGGCCATCCGCCGCATGCAGTCGCCGAGCCGCACCCCGACGATGGGTAAGTAGCCAAGCAGGTAGAAGCCAGACTTGTAGATCGCCACCACGTTGAGGGGCGCCGCCTCGGGCGGTGCCGGCGCGGTCGACATCTCCAACGTGAGACCGGTCAGGTAGTTCTCGACGTCGACCTCCTCGAAGGAGGTGCAGGAGGCCAACGCCAACGCCGCCAGCGTCGCCGCAACCCGCGAGCGGCAACGGCCCAACGACGACCGAGTCCCGCGCGATCTGGCGGGGCGAGCACACGAAACCATCGGGGGCAAACGCATCACTTCTGCATCGGCCAGCCGGTCCGAGTGGCTGCAGGCGCATCCGCTCTGCCTGCCGGCGCGACGGCCCCTTGACGCCGGCGCCCCGCCCCCCGTAACCAAGTGGCATGAAGAGACGGGCCTCGACGGCGGCGCGGCTGGGACTCGTACTCGCGGCAGCGACCGCCGCCGGCGCCGCAGCGGCGCCGATTCCGGCGCAAGACGTCACCGTCATGCGCAACGTCGCGTTCGCCGAGCGTGACGGCAAGCCGCTCCGCCTGGACCTCTACAGGCCGCAAGTCGATCGCCCGGTGCCGTTTGGCATCGTGATCCACGGCGGCGGCTGGCGCCGCGGCAGCCGCTACCACCCCGACGCGATCGCGATGTGCCGCCTGCTGAATGCGACCGGGATCGCCGCCGCATCGGTCTCCTATCGCCTGGCGCCCGGCGCCGTCTACCCGGCGCAGATCGAGGACTGCCGCGCCGCACTGCAGTTCCTGCGGGAGCACGCGCTTGACTTCGGCCTCGACGCCCAGCGGGTGGTGGCGATGGGCGCCAGCGCCGGGGGCCATCTCGCGGCCCTGCTGGGGACCCAGGACGACAGCGCCGACCCCGCGGCCCCGGCCCCCGAGCACCGGCAAAGCACCCGGCCGCAATGTGTGGTCACCTTCTTCGCGCCGTCGAACATCCTGCCAAGCCCAACCATGACCCGGCGGGGCGAGCGGCTGGTTCGGGCGTTCCTGGGCCGGCAAGGCTCCGGGCCCGAGGACATCGCGGTGGCGCGCCAGGCGTCACCCGTCTGTCACGTGACCGCGGATGACGTGCCGATGCTGATGGTCCACGGGACCGAGGACCACATCGTGCCGCTCTGGCACTCCCGGGAGATGACCGCGGCCCTGACGACCGCCGGCGTCGCCGCCGAGCTCATGGAGATCCCCGGCGGCTCCCACGGCGACTTCGTCGTGCGGGGGGTGATCGAGCTCCACCGGGGCGGTGAGGCACCGAAGTTCTGGACGCGGGCGCAGCGGTTCATGCGCCGCCAGCTTCGGCTCCCGGCCAAGGATCATCGCGACTAGAGGTCCGGGGGCGTCCGTTCAAAGGTCGGGAGGATGACCCGACTGCTCAAGGTCGGGTGCCCGAATTCGCGATGGTGTCGGAAGATCGGTCACGTCCGCGCGGCTCCGGAGCCGCCGGCCTACCGCACCCCCGGCTCGCGATCGGAGTTCCCCATGAACCACGCCGAAGACTTCCCCCCGTTCCGCTCGGCTGCCGTGCTCGGCGCCGGCGTGATGGGCGCGCAGATCGCCGCGCACCTGGCGAACACCGGCCTGCGGGTCGAGCTCCTCGACCTCGCGGCCAAGGACGGCGATCCGAACACCGTGGTCGAGACCTTGTTTGCGCGGGCCATGAAGCTGCGGCCGGAGCCCTGCTTCACCCCCGACGTGGCGGCGCGAGTGCGGCTCGGCAACTTCGACGAGCACTGGAACCGGCTCGCGGACGTGGACTGGGTGATCGAGGCGGTCGTCGAACGGCTCGACATCAAGCAGCAAATCACCACGCGCCTCGAGGGCACCGTGCGCGCCGACGCCGTCGTGTCGACCAACACCAGCGGCTTGCCGATCCACGAGATCGCCGCCGGCCGGGCCGAAGGCTTCCGCCGCCGGTTTCTCGGCACCCACTTCTTCAATCCGCCGCGGTACATGAAGCTGCTGGAGCTCGTGCCAACGCCGGACACCGACCCGGACGTGCTGGCGCGCGTGGTCGCGTTCGCGCGGCTGCACCTCGGCAAAGGGTGCGTGGTCGCCAAGGACACGCCGAACTTCATCGCCAACCGCATCGGCGTCTACTCGATCCTCCAGACGATTCGGTCGGCGGAGTCGATGGGCCTGTCGTTTGCCGACGTCGACGCGCTGACTGGGCCATTGATCGGCCGTCCGAAGTCCGCCACCTACCGCACCTGCGACGTGGTCGGCCTGGACACTCTGGTCTATGTCGCCAACAGCCTGCACGCCGCGGTCATCGACGAGAACCGCGAGGCGTTCGCGGTGCCGCCGGTGCTGCAACAGCTCGTCGAACGCGGCGCCACGGGACAAAAGGCCAAGGCCGGCTTCTACAAGAAGGCTGGCAAGCAGATCCTGTCGTTCGATCCGGCGAGTGGCGACTACGCGCCACCGCCGCCGAGCCAACTCGACGGTGTCGACGCTCTCAAAAAGGCGGGGTCCCTCGCCGACCGACTCCGAGCATTGTGGGACGATCAGGGGCGCGGCGGCGCGTTCTTCCGCGCCACCACCACGGACCTGCTCGGCTACGCGGCGCGGCGGATCCCAGAGATCACCGACAACCCCGCCGACCTCGACCGGGCGATCCGCTGGGGCTTTGGCTGGGAGATGGGACCGTTCGAGATCTGGGACGCGCTTGGCGCTAAGCGCGTGAACGCTGAGCTCAAGGCCCAGGGCACCGCGCTCCCCGACTGGGTCACTGACAAGGCTCCGCCGTTCTACGGTGCGAGCAGCGACACCGGCCCGACGCGCGGCCGCGACGTGCTGCTCCCCAGCGGCACCCGGCAGAGCGACGCTCCCCCAGCCGACGAGCTCGATCTTGTGGCACCCGGCCAGGCCGACGCCGCCCTCGTCTGGTCGAGCGACCAAGCGGCCCTACACGACCTCGGCGACGGGGTGGCCTGCTTTGAGATGCGCTCCAAGGCCCGCACGCTCACCACCGGCGTCATGGCCGGCCTGCAGGAATGCCTCGAGCTCGTCGAGCGCGGCCCGTGGCGCGGGCTCGTCATCGGCCACGGCGCCGAGCACTTCTCGCCCGGCGCCAACCTCGTCGAGATGGCGACCGCGGCGCAGGCGGGCCAGTTCGACGAGATCGACGCGATCATCCGGCGCTTCCAGAACACGATTCAAGCGGTGCACGAGGCGGCCAAGCCCGTGGTCGTGGCCACGTCGGGGCGCGTCCTCGGTGGCGCCTGCGAGCTCCTCATGGCGTGCCGACATCCCGTCGTCGCCGTCGAGAGCTACGTCGGGCTGGTCGAGATTGGCGCCGGCCTCATCCCCGCGGGCTGCGGCACGATGCGCATGGCCGCTTGGGCTGCCGACCGCGCCGAGTCACGCGAGCCGCAGGCGGTACAGCCGTGGCTGCAGCGCGCGTTCCAAACCTTGGCGACCGCGACCGTGGCCACCAGTGGGCCGTTGGCGCAACGCCTCGGGTTCGCCGCGCCTGCCGCGACGCTGGTGCGGCGCGCCGAGCGCCGCCTCTGGGTGGCGAAGCAAGAAGTGCTGCGCATCGCCTCGCAGGGCTATCTACCGGCACCGGCGCAGCGCACCGTCTACGTGCTCGGCGCCTCCGGTCGCGCGGCGCTCGACGCCGCCGTGCATCAGATGCTCCGGGCCGGGCACGCCGATGAGGGGTCGGCGCAGATCGCCCAGCGCCTGGGCTGGGTCATCACGGGCGGCGACCTCACGACGCCAGCAGAAGTCCCCGAGCAGTATCTCCTCGACCTGGAGCGGGAGACCTTCGTGGCGCTGTTGCGCGAGCCGTACACCCAAGCGCGCATCGCCGCGATTCTCGGCAAGGGAAAGAAGTAGGAGACCACGATGAACGACCGCGAAGCCTACGTCGTCGCCGCCGTCCGAACGCCCACGGCGCGCGCCAAGCGCGGCGCTCTCCGCTGGGCCCGTCCCGAGCACCTCGCCGCCGTTGCCGTGCGCGGTGCGCTCGATCGAGTGCCGGGTCTCGAGCCCGGCGACATCGACGACGTGGTCATGGGCACCGCCTTCCCGGAGGGCCCCCAGGGCATGAACCTCGCCCGCATGGTCGCGCAACGCGTGGGCCTGCCCGACTCGGTGGCAGGCGAGACGATCAACCGCTTCTGTGCATCCGGACTGCAGGCGATCGCCCACGCCACCCAGGCGATCCGGGCCGGCCACGCCGACGTCATGATCGCCGGCGGCGTCGAGTCGATGAGCCAAGTGCCGATGACCGGCTTCTTCTTCCAGCCCGATCCCGAGACGGTGGGTCGCGATCCCGACACCTTGCTGTCCATGGGCCTGACGGCGGAGAACGTGGCGCGGGCGTACTCGGTGTCGCGCGAGGACCAAGACGACTTCGCGCTGCGCTCCCATCAACGGGCGACGCACGCCATCGATAGCGGTGCGTTCAACGAAGAGATCGTGCCGACGCCGCTCAGCGATGTGGTCTGGCACAACGGCCACCCACAGCGCTGGGAGCAGACGCTCGAAGTCGACGAGGGACCGCGCGCCGACACCTCTCTGGAGGCACTGGGCGCGCTACGGCCGGCGTTCCACGCCAAGGGCACGGTCACCGCCGGCAACGCCTCGCCCATGTCCGATGGCGCCGCCGCCGCGGTCGTCATGAGCGGGGCACGAGTCCGCGCGACGGGCGCGCGGCCCCTTGGCGTGCTGCGGGCCTACGCGGTATCCGGCACCGCGCCGGAGATGATGGGCATCGGCCCGGTCGAAGCCATCCCCAAGGCGTTGCGCCAGGCCGACCTGACGCTTGCGGACCTCGATGTGATCGAGCTCAACGAAGCGTTCGCGGCCCAAGCACTGGCGGTCATCCGCACCGTCGGCCTCGACGAGGAGCGCGTCAACGTGAACGGCGGCGCGATCGCACTCGGCCATCCGCTCGGCTGCACCGGTGCCAAGCTCACCGCGACTCTGCTCAGCACGATGGCACGCCGCGACCAGCGGTGCGGACTCGTGACCATGTGCGTGGGTGGCGGCATGGGCGCCGCCGGCATCTTCGAGCGCGTCGTCGACTAGTGGATCGACGCCGGCCCGGCGCGCATCACGCGGGCAGGCGCGAGATCTGCTGACGCAACAGCAGCGGCACGCGCACCGTCAAGATCGTCGCGCCGACCGACAAGCCGGCCACCAAGCCCCACCACGGGCCCGTCACTCCCACGTCGCAGCCGAACGAGAGGAACGCTCCAAGCGGCAGGCCGATGACCCAGAAGCCGAGCAAATGGACAAGCAGGGGCGTGCGCACGTCGCCCAACCCACGGAGCACACCCGACGCCACGACCTGCAGCCCGTCGGCGAGCTGAAACACGCCGGCGAGCGGAATCAGGGCGGCGGCAACGGCGAGGACTTCGGACTCGTCCGTGTAGATCGTGGCCAGGGCGCGCGGCGCGCCCAGAAACAGTGCCGCAAACAGACTCATGATCAGCACCGTGCCGGCAAGCGGCAGTGCCGCCGCGACCCGCGCACCCGGCGCGTCCCCGCGTCCCACGGCGTAGCCGACTCGCACCGCCGCCGCGCTCGAGACGCCGAGCGGCACCATGAACGACAGCGACGCCAAGATGATCGCCACCTGGTGGCCGGCGCCCGCCTGGGTGCTGATGTGGCCCATCATCAGCGTCGTGGCCATGAAGGCGCCGTACTCGAGAAGATGGGCGCCGCCCAGCGGCGCACCGCGCACGAGCATGCGCCAGATCCCACCGATGTCGCGCGCGGCCGGCCGCAGCGGGCGGAGATGGGGACGCAGCTCCCGCCACCCCAGCGTCAAGAGGCCAACGACTAACAGGCCGCGACAGACGCTGGTCGCCCATGCACAACCCACCGCGCCGCTGGCCGTGAAACCAAACCAGCCGTGGATCCAAGCCAGGTCGAGGACCACGTTCACCGCGTTGGCGAAGAGCACGGTCCAAACAATGGCCCGAGTGCGCGATAGGGCCTGCAGCGTCTGCCGTAGCGGTAACGCGGCCAGGAACGGCAAGATCCCGGGAATCGACGCGTGCACGTAGCCGGCGGCGATGGGCACGACTTCCTCCTGCTGCTTCAGCAACCGCAGCAACGGCCCGGCGGGAAGCGCGAAGAGGACCGCGGGAAGGCTGAGCGCGCACGCCAACCACAATCCGCGCTGCAGATGCAGGGCGACATCGTCGCGGTCGCCGGCCCCAACGGCCTGGGCGATCAGTGGGTCGAGGACGAGCAGCAGGCCGATGCAGAAGATCAGGATGGAGAACAGATAGACGTTCCCGGCCGCGACGCTCGCGAGCGCGGTGTCGGACACCCGGCCCACCATCGCGACGTCGACGACGTTCATCATCATCATCCCGACTTGGGCGACGACGACGGGGACGGCGAGCCGCACCGCGGCGCGCAGCTCTCCACGCCACGACGGGGTGGCAGGCTCGACGGGTGTGGTCACGGTGGGGGAAGCGCCGGGGCTGGGCGCCAAGTCTTACCGGAGCCGATCCGCGGCGGGCGTGGGTTTCTCCGCAGCTCGCGGCCGTGGGCCGCGCCAGTCTCGAGTCACGGCCGCGGACGCGCGAAGCCGCCCTTGGGCCCGACGCTACGTCAAGAACAGCCGGTGCCGGCGGAACCGCGCCTCGAGCCCGGTCTCAGCGTCCACGTGGCGCGGCGCGAGCGGCCCAGTGACGCCCTCGAGGTTGCGCAGCACGGCGCGCACCGCCTCGGAGATCGGATCCTGTGGCTCGGTCACGACGAGGGGCAGCTGGCCGAGCCGCCGCTGCGTCACCTTGGGGTCGAACGCGACCTCACCGAGGTAGGTGAGGCTCACGCCCGAATATCGCTGCGCCACCTCGGCGAGCTTCTGGTAGGTCGCCTCACCCATGCCGGGCGACGCCACCCGGTTGACCACCACGGACACCGCGACGCGCTCCCGCAGCTGAGCGATGCACTTGATCACGGCGTAGGCGTCGGTCAGCGCCGCGATCTCCGGCTCGGTGACCATGACCAGATGATCGGCACAGAGCATCGTCAACACGTTCTGAGGCGAGATGCCGGCACCGACGTCGAGAATCAGCACGTCGTAGGCCGCGGCCAACTCGGCGAAGCCTGCGCCGAGCCGCTGCAGCTCCGCGTCGCTCAAGCTCGCCATGCGGCGCACACCCTGCGCTCCGGGCACCAGCACCGGCCCGGGCGGTGACTCCACGCACAGGTCGAGCATTCCCACCCGGCCCGACACGAAGTCCTGCAGGGTCAGCTTGGGCGACAACCCGAGCAGCAGGTGGTCGCAGGCCAACCCAAAATCGCAGTCGACGATGGCCACCCGGCGCAGGGCCTGGTGCATCAGGACCGCCAGGTTGGTGGCGAGGAACGACTTCCCGGTGCCACCCTTGCCGCTGACGATGGCCAGGCTGAGGGCTTCGAGCCGCGGCGCTCGGGGTGGCTCGGGCGTCGACCCGAACAGCCGATCGAAGATGCCGCGGGCCTGTGGTCCCAACGCCGATCCGGAACCCGAATCGGTCTGCCGCCGCCGTCGCGTGGCCCACCGCACCATCCGTATCCTCGTTATGACCGTTGGGGGCCGGAACATGGGACCGGCCCGAGTTGCACCGCCCGTGCGTAATACCCCCACACTGCGGCTGACGTCCAAGTATGCGGTCCGGCGCTGACGAAGCAAGCCGGCGGCGCCACCCTGCCTCGCTTGACCGCCTCGGAAACCGCTTCTATAAAGCGCGGCAACCGCGTGGTGCGGCTCGCGGAGCGACGCTCACCGGCTGCGACCACAGATCACTCCCATGGCGAACCCCGCGACGCAGCTGGCGCTGCTCCTCGGCGCCGCGGTCGTTGCGTTTGGCGGCGGCGTGGCCTTCACCCGCATGGCCGCGCCTGAGCCCGCCGACCACCAAGGGGGACCGGCGGTGCCGGACGACCCCGCGCCTCCCCCACCACCGGACCCGACGCCGAGCAACCCGGGCGGGGCGGCGCCGCAGGGTGCCGGGGCCCGACCCCAGCCCACCGTGATCGACGGCGATGTCCGGTGGCACCGCGCGCGGCAGCGGTCGACCAGCGCCGCGGCGAGCGACCCGTTCGACGTCCCGCCGTACCTCCGCGGCGTCACCGCCGCACCCGAGCGCCAAGATGTGACGATCTACGACCCCGACCGCGCCCTCCCCGGCGTCAACTTGGTGGTCTCCGGACACGCGGCCGAGGCGTCCTTGATCGACATGAAGGGCGAGGTCATCCACACCTGGGCGCGCCCGTTCGACACCGTCTGGCCGGGCCCGATCGGGCCAAGGGAGATCCGCAAGACGCACTGGCGACGCGTGCACCTGTTTCCCAACGGCGATCTCCTGGCCATCTTCACGATCTTTGGCGTCATCAAGATCGACCGGGACTCCAACCTGCTGTGGAAGTACCGCGGGACGTGCCACCACGATCTCTTCGTCACCGACGACGGCAGGATCTTCACGCTGAGCCGGCGGGTGCGCCGGGACCGCGACGCCTGGATCCGCCGCAATGTGATCGACGACCTCATTACCGAGCTCTCGCCGGACGGCAGGCTCGTGCGGCAGACCTCGCTCATCAACGCCCTGCTCCGATCGCCCTACGGCGTTCTCCTGTCGCGCTGCCCGCGCGACACCCGGGACGTCCTGCACACCAACACCATTCAAATCCTCGACGGTGCCCACGCCGACACCGCGCCGATGTTCGCCGCCGGTCGCGCCCTGGTGTCGATGCGGGCGCTCGACACCGTTGCCGTGGTGGACCTGGCCAAGTCGACGGTGACTTGGGCGATGGGCTCACTATGGCACAAGCAGCACGAGCCAGTGCTCGTCGACGGGGGCCGCCTGTTGCTCTTTGACAACCGGGGCCACCAGGGCACGGCGCGAGCCATCGAGGTCGACCCGCGCACCCACGAGGTGGTGTGGGAGTACCACGGGACGGCGGAAACCCCACTGATCTCCGAAGGGCTCGGCACCGTCCAGCGGCTCGCCAACGGCAACACGCTCATCACCGAATCGGAGAGCGGCCGGGCGCTCGAGGTCACGCCGGACGGCGACGTCGTCTGGGAGTATCTCAATCCCCACCGGGCCGGCGAGGACAACGAGCTCATCGCCAGCCTTTTCGAGGTGGTGCGCTTCGACTGGGACGCCCTCGACCTCCCCGCGATCCGCGAGCGACGCGCAGCGGGCGTAGAGACCAAGCGACTCGAAGAGCTCACGCGCGGAATCGGCAAGTGAGCCGCGACCGGGCCGAGGCGGCGTCCGCGCTGACGACCGGGAACCGAACGACGCGCGCGCTTGGGCTGCTCCTCGCGCTGGGCGTGGCGGCCTGCTTTGCCTGGCACGTCGCGCACTACTACTTCGTCAGCGACGACGCCTACATTAGCTTTCGCTACTCGCTCAACCTCGTCGAAGGCCACGGGCTGGTCTACAACCCGGGCGAGCGCGTGGAGGGCTACAGCAACTTCCTGTGGGTCCTCATGGCGGCGGCGACGATCGCCCTGGGCCTCGCCCCCGAGATCCCCGCCAATGCTCTGGGTATCGCGTCGGGCGCAACGATCCTGCTGTCGCTGGTCGCGCTGTCCCGGCGGGGCTCTGGTTGGCTCCACCCGCTCGTGTGGGTCGCCCCCGCGTGTCTCGCCGCCAACCGGACCTTCACGGCCTGGTCCACCGGCGCGCTCGCGACGCAGTTCTTCGCCGCGCTCGTGCTGCTGGCTCTCCTGGCCTACCTCGCCGAGCGCCGTTCCTCCGCTTCGCGCCCCGCCGTCTCGGCACTGCTCTTCGCCGCCGCTGCCTTGACTCGCCCCGAGGGGCCGCTGTTCTTCGCCATCGCGGCGGCGTTCTTCGCGGCCGACGTCTTCGTGCTCGGCCGACGCCGCGTGGGCAGCCTCGCAATGTGGCTCACGCTGTTCGCACTCGTCGTCGGCACCCACGTGGCCTGGCGCTGGTCCTACTACGGCTACCCACTGCCAAACACCTACTACGCCAAGGTCGCCGGCTTCTGGTGGGAGAGCTCCCGCGTGTGGATGGGGTTGTTCGTCACCGACCATCACATCGCCTGGGTCGCCCCCCTACCGCTCCTCGGCCTCCTACTGCGCCGCGACCACACGGCCGCGTTGCTCGCGACGACTGTGGCCACCTACACCGCCTATCTGCTGTACATCGGCGGCGACTTCTTCGAGTACCGACTGACGACCCCAATCCTGCCCCTTTGGTACTGGTTGGCCCAGGAAGGCATCCGCGAGGTTGCGCGCCGCCTGCGCCGCATCCTGCCTGGCGGTCTCATCCTGGCGCTGGGCCTGCTGGGCGGCGCCGCCTTGGTCTTCACGGCCCACGCCCCGACGCGCCACGGCTTCGACGCCGGCGGCCACAAGATCAGCAGCCTCGAGGGCTATCGGCAGTTCACAGATTCGCGCGTGGAGCAGGGCAAGTTCCTGGCCAGCTTGGTCGACCAAGGCATCCTGCGCGGCGACGAGGTGCTGTGCGTCCGTGGCGCAGGTGCGCTGCCCTACTTCTCGCGGCTCCCCACGCTCGACTACCACGGCCTCACCGACGCCTTCGTCGCCCATCAGCCGACGCTCGAGCGCGGTTGGGTGGCACACGAAAAGCGCGCGCCGCGCGAGTACATCGAGCAGCGCGGCGCCGTGATCTGGGACGTCGAAAACCGCATCGTCCGTCCACCGGGCGCCAGGCAGCCGCGGCCCCACCGGGTGCGCACGGCGTTCTATGAGGGTCCGGTGTGCTGCGTGAAAGCGGCCGACCGCTACCTGGTCTTTGCCACGACCCTCACCCAAGACGCGTTTCGCGAGGCGTTCGAACGCTGCGAGGTCGTTTTCTACCGGCGCCGCCCCTGACGCGCTGCCGGGATCAGAGCTTCTTGAGGAAGGCGATCCAAGCCTTCTCCAGCTCAGCCAGATCGACGTCGGCGAACGTCTGCTCGTACGCCTGCTCCTGAATCTCATCGGCGAAGGCCGAGATCCAATCGGTCGGCGCGCTGTCCGGCAGCTCCTTGCGCTTCGCCTCGGCAGCCGCACGCAAGTTCGCGAGGTAATCGCCGGGGATGGCCGCCCAATCGTCGCGACGGCCACGCTTCTTCTGGCTCTCCTGATAGAGGAAGTAGCAGAAGGCCCAGCCGGCGGCGTAGTTCTGCCCTGGCTCGCTGTAGAACTCGGCCTTGGTCATGCGCAGCATCGACCCGAGATCCGGCCACCGCTTGCTCTTCTGCACTTCCTTGGCCCACGCCAGACGGAACTTGTTCTTGCCGATGGATCGAATCTCCTCCTTGCGGCGATCAACTTTGGCCCCGCCAAAGACCTCGCCAAACCCCTCGTTGAACCATGACGCCGGCGGCGCCTGCCCGTTCGAGTAATGCAGGTATTGGTGCATTGCCTCGTGGTAGAGCACCCCCTCGGTGGATAGCCACCGGCTGATGCGCTTGGCCCGTTTGCTGGGGTTGAACAGCACCAACTCCTCGTCGAGATGATTCCAGTAACCCAGCGTGCCCCTTGGCGCGCCGTAGCGCCGGTAGTCTTCGCGGCCGTCACAAATGCGCACCACGGAGACGGCGTCCATCGCAGCATCGCTGGGGAACGCGTCAACGTAGGCCTTGCGCATGATCTCGAGGTCAGCCAGCGCGTTGTCGACCACCTTCTTCGATTTGACGTTGGTCACGAGAATGAAGTTCTCGGTGTCGTGCGCCTGCCAGCCGGCGACCAGATCGCGGCGCACGTTGCGGCGCTTCTCGACGCCGCGCAGATTGCTGCCTTCGTAATCGATATCGCCGCCGGACGCGTTCGCCTCGGCGGCGATCTCAAAGCGATCGAGCGACTTCGCCGACGCCTCGATCTCCTTGGCGAAGGCGTCCACCCCCGGCACGCCCAAGGCGAACAGGCCGAAGATCTCCCCGTTGTCTTGCTTGGTGAACCCGCGAATCGCCAGGGCCTGACCGCGGTTGGACGAGACCTCGAAGATGTCGAACTTGCCGCCCATCTTGGTCTTGACCGGCCGCTTCTGCTTGTTGCGCAGGCGCTTGGTGTTGACCCATTTGCGCCGGCCCAAGAACTCCTGGATCGTGGTCCCGCCATTGAGCCGCCGGCGCTTGAGCTCCTGCTCCGAGGGTGGCGCCGAATCCTTGTCGTCAGCCAGCCCGGCCGTGCGAATCCGGCAGACCAGCATGGTCAACTCGACCTCGCGAGTGCCCTGCTCGGTTTTGGCGCGACGACGCCCTATCCACTTGGCGAGCATCTGCTCCTCGAGCGGCTCCAGTGGCTGCTCCTCCAGCCACTTCGGCACCTTGAGCTTGAAGCCGTGCTCGTCGTTCTCGTAAGTGCGGAACCCTTGGGCCCACGCAGCGCTGGCGGTGGCCAGCAAGACTAGGCATAGACTCAGAGCCCGTGAGGCTCCTAAACAACGGCGCATCGGTGTCCTTCTTCTTGGGAAGCCGACCACCGTTCTAGCGCCGAGCGCGGGCATGGCCAACCCCACCCGCCGCGCCGCTACTCGCGCCGCACCGCGGCGCGGCCCTCGCGCACGAAGCCAAACATGCCCGCCGCCGCCTCGGCACCAAAGATCGCCTCGTCGAGCCGCTCGCATAGAGCATCCACGATCTCGGGGCGCTGGGCCGCCAGATCGACGAGCTCGCCGGGATCCGCGCGGCGATCAAACAGCTGATAGCGGGCTCGGCCACCACCCCGTGGCACGTCCTCGACCAGCTTCCACTCCTCGTCGACATAGGCCGCCAAATCGCGTTTCAACCCGTTGGGCCGCGCCTCTAACAGCGTCGGGCGCGCCGCCGTCGGTTCGCCGCGCATCAACGGCCGAAGGCTCTGACCCGCCATATGCAGGCGCGGCCGGCGGACGCCCAGCAGCTCGATCGTGGTGGGCATGAAGTCGACGAGGCTGACGACGGCACTGACCCGACGGGGCCGGGTGCCCGGCACCCGCCACGCCAGCGGCACGCGCTCCACCTCGGTAAACAGCGTCCTGCCGTGGCTCCGGCCGCCGTGCTCGCCGAACTCCTCGCCGTGCCCGCCGACCAGAGCGATGACGGTCCGCTCGGTGAGACCCAACGCCTCTAGCTCGGCCAACAGACGCCCGATGTGCTGATCGGCGAACGCGATCTCACCGTCGTAGCGATGCGGCGGCTTCGGCCCGAAGTGCTCGGTGATCCCCGGGTGCGTCTTGTAGATCGCGTGCGGGTCGCCGTAGTGCGCCAGCAGACACCACGGCCGGCTCGCGTCGACCGCGGCGCGGCGCAAGAAGGCAATCGCCCGATCGCTGACCTCGGGCGAGCTGATCAGGTGGTGCAGCTCTTCCGCGGGGGCCCGAACCAGCTCGTCGTCGAAGTCCTGAAACCCCTGGCGGAGGCCATGCCCGCGCCCGAGGAACACGTGGCTGACGACGGCGCCGGTGCGGTAGCCGACGCGGCGCAACACCTCCGGCAAGGTTGTGAACGCATTGGCGAGGCGGTCCTCGAACTGCCAGCAGGCGTGCGTCGTGGGGAACTGCGACGTCAGCAGCGAGGCAAAGGAGGGCAACGTCCACGGTGCGGCGGCGTGCGCGTCCTCGAACACCACGGACTCGGCACAAAGCCGATCCAGGACGGGCGACGTCGGTCGCTCGTAGCCGTAGTTGCCGAGGCGGTCCGCGCGCAGCGACCCGACCGCAATCACGAGCAGGTTGCGCCGCGGCTCCGGATCGCTGCAGCCAACGAGCAACGGCACGAGGAGGGGCGGCAGTGTCAGAAGCAGCCGCAGCCGCGGGGCGGGAGATGGGTCGCGAGTCATGGGGGCGGCGATCGGCTGGATGATAGCCGGAGGCGCCGCCGCCCCGTCGGTCTCACAAACGCCGGACGGAGATCCGGGCCACGGGGTTGCGCCAGTCGAGGGTCGTCTCGTCGAGCGTTCCCACGCCCTGGAGCCCCCGGTGGATGTGGACAAAGCCCTCGGCACCGGCGGTCACGCGGACCATGGGACTCCCACAGGGGGGGCCGGGAATGTGCGCACAGTCTTCCGTGTTGGCCTCGCTGCCGGCGTCATAGGCGGGCGACGAGAATGACCGGACGCCGCGCCCCGGCAGCCGCTGGCTGTTGAGGCCATAGAACGCGTCGTTCGTCACCACGAGCATCCCGGCGAGCGACAGCGTGTCGCGGCCGTCCTCGGCGCAGATCGTCACCTTGGCCGTCTCGCCCGGCATGATCGGGCCGCCGGCGCCAGCGACCACCTGGACGTCACCGACCTCGGGACGCGCACCGAGCATGGCCATCATCGGGCCGTTCACCGCGTCCTCGGCGATCATCGCCAGCTCGGGGCTGGCGGGGCTACCGAGCCGCCAGAACGCGAAGTCCGGCGTGTGCGTCGCCACGACCGCGGGCGACATGATCTGTTGATAGGTCAGGTTGGTGATGCTGACCTCGTAGTTGACCGGGCCGGCGACCGCACCCGCGTCGGAATCGAGCACGGCTGGGGCAATCGGGACCAAAGCGACGGACAGAAGAACGGCGGCGCGCAGGGGAGAGAGGGTCATGGATGCTCCGATGGAATTGAGGGAGCATCCTTCTACGAGCGCTTGGCAACGCTCCGGACAGCGTTGCACCACGTTTGGGTAAAGGCTGGTGGCGCCGGACCTCTACCTCTAGCCCGCCGTCGCCGTGGGCAACTCGACCCAAATCCGCGTCACCCCGGCGGCCGAGCTCGCCCCGACGCCGCCGCCGTGTGCCTCGACGAGGTTGCGAACAATCGCCAACCCCACGCCGGCGCCGCCGCTGCGCCGCGTCCGCGACTTGTCGACGCGGTAGTAGGGCTCAAAGATGTACGGGAGGTCTTCGGCCGGAATCGTGGCGCCGGCGTTCTTGAAGATGATCCGGATCAACCGGTCGCGTCGCACCGCCGTGACTTTGATCGCGCCACCCGCCGGGGAGAACTGCTGGGCGTTGTGCAGCAGGTTGCCAAATACCTGCCGCAGCTGATCCGAGTTGCCCCGCACCTGCGGCAGCTCCTCAATCTCCATCTGGACACCCAGGGACCGGCGCTGCAGCTCGGCCCGGGAGAGCGCCAGCGTGCCATGCAGAACGTTGCGCAGGTCGATGGGCTCGCGCTTGGCGGACGGCCGCGCCACACCATTCCGCGTCGCATAGAGCAGGTCTTCGGTCAGCCGCACCAGCCGCAGCAGCTCTTCGTGCAACGCGCCCAGCGTCACTCGATCTGGCGCCAACAGACCGTCCTGCAAGGCCTCGATCGTCCCGCGCAGATTGGTGAGCGGAGTCCGCAGCTCGTGGGCCACGTCGACGACCATCGCCTTGCGCGCGGTCTCCATCTTCTCGAGCGACTCCGCCATGCGGTTGAAGTCTCGCACCAGCGCCTGGAGCTCGTCCCCCGCGCCACCGCGCTGCGGGATGCGCGCGTAATCACCGGCGGCGATCCGCGCGCTGCCACGTGCCAAGCTCTCCAGCGGCTGGAGCATGCGGCGCGTCAACCAATAGCTGAGAACGAACGCGGCGGCCAATGAGCCCAGTCCGACTTGCACCAGCGTCGTGCGCGTCGAGGAGTGGAACATCGCTTCCACCTCCTCAGTCGCAACGTCGTACTTCTTCATGAGCGTCATGAAGGCGTCCGAGGCGAGCACGTCGACGGCCAGCCCGGTCACGATGAGCACCGCGACGACGAGCAGCGCCTGCACCGCCAGCAACTTCCAAATCAGCCGGCCGCGCACTTCCCGCACTACTGCCCCGCCTCGCGCTCGTAGCGATAGCCGAAGCCCCGCACTGTGACGATGTGCACCGGCTGCGTCGGATCGGGCTCGAGCTTCTGCCGCAGCTTGGCGATGTGGACGTCGACGACCTTGGGCACGACGTAGCCGCCGCCCGGATACAGCGACTCTAGCAAGTCGCGCCGCTCGAACGTGCGCCCCGGCTGACCGACCAAGGCGTCGAGCAGTTTGAACTCCGAGGGCGTTAGGTTGACCTCGCGCCCATACGACACCGCCGACCGCCGCGTGCGGTCGACGCGAATGCCGCGCTCTGCGGTTGGCGGGGCACCCGTCCGACGGGAGCGGCGCAAGATCGCATCCACTCGCAGCACCACCTCGCGCGGGCTGAACGGCTTGACGACGTAGTCATCCGCGCCGAGCCGCAGGCCCGCGAGTCGATCCTGTTCCTCCTGGCGCGCCGACAGGATGAGGATCGGGACGTCGCCCTCGTCGCGCAGCGCCCGACAAATCTGCCACCCGTCCACACCCGGCAACATCAGGTCCAGGACAACCAACGCGGGCTGCACGCGGCGCGCGGCGTCGAGCGCCTCGTTGCCGTCGTGCACGACTGTCGGGTCGTAGCCGTGGTCGCGCAGGTAGAGCTCCAGCAGGGCCGCGGTGCGCGGGTCGTCCTCGACCACGAGCACGGTGGCGGGTGTTACTGGAGAGATCATCGTGAGCGCTGGGTGAGCACGGGCTTTCGCGCCTGCGTCGACCACCTGACCGACCCGGCACGGGGCCATGCCCTATCTGACGCGCTGCGGCGCCCCGCCACTAGGGGCACGGGGCAAGCTTTTGGCAAAAGTGCCCCCGGCGCTGCGTCGGCCGCGAGGCCCAGGAGGCCGACGAGAACGCAACTTGGCGGACCGGCACCGACCGCCAGGCGCGAGCCCCTCGACGGCCTCGCGGTGAGACTGCGGCACCGCGATTCGCCGCCGGTACCTCAGCCGAAGAGGTCGAGCACGGCGCCGGCACCACGCCGCTCGGCCAAGTGCGCGCCGAGGGAGAGGCGGTCGATCGTGCGGTTACGGATCAAGTTGGAGATCTCGGCGCCCACGTCGGCGTCGCCGACGCGTGACCGGGCCGCCGCCACGTTCTCGCGAATCGACGCGAGGTTGCGGGTGGCGACGTCGATGCGGTTGTCGACCGAACCCAGCTTCCCGCGCCCCGCGGAGACCCGGTGGATGGCGTCGTCCAGCGCCTGCACGGTGCCAGCGGCCGCGGCGTTGAGACCGGCGATGCCGAGATCGGCGGCGGTCTGGCCCTCGATCGAGACCTCGATGGCACCGCTGCCCGTGCCGTCCTCGAGCTGGATCCCCGCGCCGGCGAGCTCGCCGCTCAGCGGCTTGATCCCGTTGAAGGACGTGGACTCGGCCACGCGCGTGACTTCCGCCGACAGCTGGTCGTATTCCTGCTGGATCGCTGCCCGGTCCTGGTCGTTGAGGGTGCCGTTGCGCGCTTGGATCGAGAGCTCGCGCATTCGACCCAGCAAGTCGGCACTCGAACCGAGAGCGCCCTCCGCGGTGCGCGCCAGCCCCGCGCCATCGGCAAGGTTGCTGATGCCCTGCCCCACGCTCGCCTCGATGGCCAAGAACTGCTGCACGGTCGCCAGGTTGGCAGCGTCGTCGGCGGCACTGTTGATGCGTCGACCGGAGGCGATGCGCGCGAAGCTGCGCTGGGTCGAAGCCTGCGTCTGCGCCAAGCTCATACTCGTCAGGCCGATGCGACCGACACTCAACATTTGCACCTCCGGGTCTAGCCGTGCCCTTATCGACCGGCTGGCGCAGATCTTGAGCGGTCGCCGCAATCAGCGGTGCAGGTCGGCGGCCAGGAGCCGATGGAAGTGGAGCATCGCGCCCTCGAGCTTGGGCGCATAGCGGCCGCGGTCGTAAGCCAAAGACGCCAGGCCGCGCTGGACCGAGGCGCAGATCTGCTCGTCCTCACGCTGGACGCGCTCGCTGGCGGCAAGGCAGCGCGCGACAAAGCCCTCGTCACCGGCGCATTCGTCGTCGAGAAACCAATCGAACACGACGAGCGTCTCGGCGGTCGACAGCGGGATCACGATGTTCGTGTCGAGCACCGGCCCGTAGCGGTTCAGCATCGTGTTGGGATAGATCCACAGGTAGTCGGCACCACCGCCAATGCGTTCGGCGAAGTCGACACCGCCGCCCGCGACACTCGCGTCGGCGGAGGCCGCGCAGGACTGCACCGCGCCTCGATGTAGCAGCTCCGTGCGGTAGCCCTCGCAATCGAGCTGCTCGCCCAACGCCTCGTGCAGCACCGGGACGTGGTAGCCACCGTCGAGGTAGTTGTCGACGTAGACCTTCCAGTTGCAGGGCACCCGATACTCGCGCCGGGCAACCCAGCGCAGCCCGTCGAGCCGCAGCCGCGGCAACCAATCGGCAAGCTCTCGCTCAGGGGTCGGCCCCGTCACTTGATCACCTACGAACGCGAGGGGGCCAAACCGGGCCGTCGCCAAGGGCCGCAGCGCGAAGTCCTCGCGCCGGAAATCAGCGATCCCGCCGCTGCGGGGCGCGCGACGCAACGCCCCATCGAGGCCGTAGACCCAACCGTGGTACGGGCAGCGCAGCTCGGCACAACGACCGTGACCCTCGACGAGAGCGGCGGCGTGATGACGGCAGACGTTGTGCAGACCGCGCAGCACGCCGTCGCTGCCGCGCACCAAGAGCCCGGGCCGTTGTGGCAAATCAAAGGCGACGTAGTCGCCAGGCTCCTGCAGGTGCGTCGTGACCTCGACACCAACCCAGTTGTGAGCGAACACCGTGCCCGCTTCCAACGCCGCGACGTCGTCGCGGACATACCAAGACGCGGGCGGCGTCCACGCTCTCTCGAGCGGCAGCGCCGGATCGAAGCGATCGAGCTCGCTCTCGACCGCGCGACTAGTCGGCGGCCTGCTGCTCATCGGCGTCCAGGTCGAGCGCCGCGGAATTGATACAGAAGCGCAACCCGGTCGGGGCGGGCCCATCCTCGAACAGGTGGCCGAGGTGAGCTTTGCACTTCGCGCACGTGACCTCGGTGCGCACCATCCCATGCGTCAGGTCGACGTTGCGGTCGATCGCGTCGTCGCGAGCGGCTTGCGTGAAGCTCGGCCAGCCGCTGCCCGAGTCGTACTTGGTGCCCGACTGAAACAACTCAGTGCCACAGCAGACACACCGGTAGGTGCCGGCGGCTTTGCAGTCCCAGTACGCACCGGTGAACGGTGCTTCGGTGCCCTTTTGCCGGGTGATTCGATACTGCTCGTCGGTGAGCTTGTCACGCCAGGGGTCGTCGTGTTCGGCCATGGTTCGTCGCCGCCCACCATACCCCGGCGGGGCTAATCAGGGCGGAGCGGGCTCCAGGCTGACCCACTCGCTGCCGCCAGCGGCCGTGCTGGCCGCCGTCGTCAGGGGCTCGGCCCGGTGGTAGAAGGCCGCCAAATGGTCGCAGCGCTTGCGCCATTCCTCCTCGAAGCTGTGCTCGGCCGCGAAGCGGCGCGCCGACAGCGACAGGGCAAGGAGACGCTCGGTGTCACCCGCGAGCTCGATGAGCTCGCGAGCTGCGGCGCCGACGGCGCCCACCGGCACGATGATGCCCGCACCGGACGCGTTCGCCACGGCACGCCACGTCGACGTGTTGAAGCCGAGCACGGGCACCCCGCGCCCCATGGCTTCGATGTACTCGCAGACCGTGTCCTCGCGTGGTTGGCAGCTGAGCAGCAAGTCCGTCTCGGCGTAGGCCTGCGCGAGGGTGGCCGAGTCGGTGACCTCGGCCAGCTGAATCGATCGGGCGGCGCCGTTGCGGCGGATGATCCGGCGCATGCGCCGTCGATGGCCCCCACAGCCGAGCATGCGCAGGCGGAACGGCACGCCGCGCCGATGCAACTCGATGCCGACGCGAACGATCTCGAGCGGCCCGTAGACCCGTTCGAACGGGCCGACGAACAGCAGCTCCAAAGGCCGCGGCGTGGCGAGGCTCTGCACCCGCTGGGCGATCCGCTCGGCGTCGAGGACCTGGTGCTGATGCAGCCGCGAGTCGAGATAGAGCAGGCGCCGCTCGTTGAGCCCCTCGAAGCCGAAATACGCCAGGTAGCCGTTGCACTGGACGGCGGTCGCGCGCCGCACTTGGTCGGTGACCACGCGCCACTCGGCGCGCGCCCGCGACAGGCGCACCAGACCGCGCAGCGGATTCCATACCGACCGACGCGCCCGGTCGAGAGCCACGCGGCGGTTGGTTTCGACGATGGGCACGACCGGGAGACCCCGCCGGGTCGCCGCGTCGAAGATCGCCCGCGGGATGCCGCTCCCCTGGGCCCCGACCACCAGCTCGGCGTCGGCCAGGTGCTTGTGCAGCTGCACGCGGACCGATGGCAATGGGTCGCGATTCCAGCGGCCGTCCAGAGTACGGACGGCGTAGGGGATCTCAGCGATCGGCAGCTCGAGTGGCTCGAGATCGGAGAACGCCGACAGCATCGGCACCTCGGGCACCAGACAGCCCACCGACGGGCCGAGGCGCGCGAGGTAACCCAGCATGCCGGCGTGGAAGTCGCGGTCCACGACCAAACGGTCGCCGCTCACAGACACAGGGCAGGAGCTGCAAATCAGGAGCATCGGGCACGCTCCGCGGGGTCGCCAAGCGGCCGAGCAAGGATCCTCGGCCAACGGGCCACCACCCGCAATACCATGCCAGACATCCTGTTACGACCGTTCATCCGTTCCCAAGGGGTGGTCAAACCGGCAGCCTCGGGTCGCGGACCCGCGCGCTGGCACCACCTCCCCCATGCCCTGATCGACCAACCGGAGGCCGGGGCTGCAGGCCTGCCGACAGCGGCTTGTGTCCGGCCAAGCCGAGCCTAGGCTGGGCGCCCTTCTGCGTCGCAAAACCACCGTTTCCTCGCCCCCCAAGACCCCTTCCGAGGCCCCATGTCGTTCGAACAGGAGCTCGCCGACCTCTTTGGACTGAAGAACGTCCAGTACAAGCACAACCTGCCCAAGGACCAGCTGTTCTGGGAAGCGATCCGGAACGACCGGGGCCGAATCGCCAAAGACGGACCGGATGATGCGCAGAAGGCCTACCCCACGAAGCTCGGTGCCGAAGGGCCACTGGTCTTCTACACCGACCCGTCCTGCACGGGCCGGCCGGTCCAAGACACGTTCGCCGTGGCGTGGCCCGAGCTAGGCGACGAGCTGTGGTGGAAGAAGGACTTCCAGAAGTACGACCCGACCGCCTACCAGGGTCTGCTGAAGCGCGTCGTCGAGCACCTCAACGAGCGTGGTGGCACGATGTATGTGCAGGACGTGTACTGTGGCGCTGATCCGTCCTACGCGGTGCCGTATCGGTTCGTGGGTGAGTACGCGACCCACGCCATGTTCGTACACAACATGTTCCCCAAGGACCTCAGCGGGGTGAGCGATGAGGGGAGCAAGCGCTGGACTCTGCTGAACGTCCCGTCGTTCCACTGCGATCCAGCGCGCGACGGCAGCAAGTCCAACCGCGTGGTGATTGTGGACATCAAAGGTCGGATCGCGCTCGTCTGCGGGCGCGCGGACTACTGCGGCGTGAACAAGAAGACCATGTTCACGATCATGAACTACATGCTGCCGACGATGGGGCACCTGTCGATGCACTGCTCGGCCAACGTCGGCCAGAGCGAGGACGGCGCCATCCTGTTCGGTCTGTCGGGCACCGGGAAGACCACGCTGTCGGCGGACCCCGAGCGCAAGCTCATCGGCGACGACGAGCACGCGTGGACCGGAGCCGGCATCTCCAACCTGGAGGACGGCTGCTACGCCAAGCTCATCGACTTGGACAAAGAGGCAGAGCCCATCATTGCCGCCGCCCTGTCGATGCCGGGCACGCTGATCGAGAACGTGCCGCCACTTCCAGGTAAGCCGCTCGAAGAGACCGATCCGCAAGAGCTCAACCTCGCGGACGGCTCGATCACCGAAAACACGCGCTTCTCCTACCCGCTCAGCGCCAACCCCAATGTGATGCCAGGGGCGAAGGGCCCGCACCCGCAGACGATCGTGCTGCTGACCGCCGACGCGTTTGGCGTGTTGCCACCGGTCGCGGTGCTCACGCCACGCGACGTCATGTATCACTTCGTGTCGGGCTTCACGGCGAAGCTGGCCGGCACCGAGGTCGGCGTCACCGAGCCCTCGGCGGCGTTTAGCGCCTGCTTTGGCGCGCCGTTCATGGCCCAGAAGCCCCCGGTCTACGCGAAGCTGCTGGCCGAGAAGATGAAGCAGCACGAGACGCGCTGCATCCTGCTCAACACCGGCTGGAACGGCGGCCCTTACGGCGTCGGTAAGCGCATCTCGATCAAGCACACGCGGGCGCTGCTCGACGCCGCGCTGCGCGGCGACTTCGACGCCGGCAAGGTCGAGTACACGGAGCACACGGTCTTTAACCTGAAGATGCCGAAGAGCTGCCCCGGCGTGCCGGACGAGATCCTCGACCCTCGCAACACCTGGGCCGACAAGGACGCCTACGACAAGCAGGCGGCCAAGCTGCGCGACATGTTCCGCAGCAACTTCGAGGACAAGGGCTTCGCCTCGCTCGGCCTCGAGCCAGTGATGTAGCGCCGGTCAATCCACCGCGGACGCGGCGATCTCAAGGAAGCGCTCGGCCGACCGGCGCCAGTCGTAGCGCTTGACGCGGGCGAGGCCCTTGGCGACCAGGGCCTGTCGGTAGGCCGGGTCGCCGATCACCTGGGCGATCGCGGCCGCGATCGCGCCGTCGTCATGCGGGTCGACGTAGTGGGCGGCGTCGCCGCACACCTCCGGGAGGCTCGCCACGTTGGACGTGATGACCGGACATCCCAGGCTCATCGCCTCGATGGGCGGAATGCCAAAGCCCTCGTAGAGCGAGGGATAGACAAACACGCGCGCGTGGCGATAGAGGGCCGCCAGCTCGGCATCCGAGACGTAGCCGGCGAGCTCCACGCGTGGATCGTCGAACAAGCCGCGCATGGACGGGTCGCGGCCGTAAACCTTGGGGTCGACGGAGCCAGCGATGACGAGCCGTAGGCCCGTGTCATCCAAGCGTCGAAACGCGCGGACCAGCGCCGGGAAGTTCTTGCGCGGCTGCAGCGTGGCCGCGCCCAGGACGTAGTCGCCACGCGCATTCGCGGGAGCCGCCGCGCCGTGCTCGACCATCTCGGGCGAGACCGCGTTGTAGACCACGTCGATCTTGTCCTCCGGGACCCCGAGCACAGCGACGATCTCGCTCTTGGAGAACTCGCTGACGGTCACAACGCGCGCGGCTCGCCGACACAGGCGCGGCACGATGAAGTTGTAGTAGTGGTAAAACCCGCGCGAGACCCACTCACGACGGGTGAAGCACACGTCGTGGACCGTGATGATCGACGGCGCATAGCGGAGGGGTGCCGTAAACGACATCCCGATGAGGACGGGGCGGCCGAGGCGGCGCAACGCGCGCGGCAAATCCAGCTGCTCCCAGGCCACGCCGCTGCGCCGCCCGACGACCTCGACGCCAAGCTCCTCGGCGAGCTCCGGATGGCAGATCCCGCGCGGCGCCAAGAACCGCACCGCTGGGTCCAACCGCCGCATCTGCCGGGCGATCTCGATCGCGTAGCGCTGCGCACCCGTGATCGGCCGGGTCAGGAAGCGGGCGTTCACGCAGATCATGCGGCGGCCGACGTTCCGCGACCGGGAACCCACAGTCAACGATCGAGACAACCACGATCTCTCCTTGCGACCGGACGACCCGCGCTGAGGCCGGATTGGTGGCTCAAGGCGCCGGCCATTCTGTGCGATAAGCCACCCACGTCGTGGCCAAGAACACGACACGCGCAGCGGGGTGCGTTGCCCGCTGCAACATCAGGGTCTCACAGCGGGAATCGGGGAGAACGGACTTTGGAAGGCTGGCTTGGCTTCATGGCGATCGCGGTGGTCATCGCGGTCATCAAGACCGCGGTGGAGGCAAACCACGGGAGCTACGAGCTCTCGTTCGGCACCGGCTCTCCGACCGCGGACGACCCGCGGCTCGACGAGTTTCGGGGGCGGGTGCGGCTCGATCACATCGCCTCTCCCACCGGGCACCTCCAGGCGGCGTTGACGCTCGAGGTCCGCGGGGTGGTCCACGGCGTGAGCGACTCGTGGCCGGGCCTCATCCGGGTCGGTGCCGTCGACGTCACCGAGGGTGAGGATCAGCCGACCGCGGTGTGGTGCTCGGACCAAGCGCTGAGCGACGAAGAGACCGGTGTGTTCGAGTATCGCGGCACGCCGATGACCTTCGATGAGATCACGCTGTTCAACGATTGGACGCCGCTGGTCTCGGTGCCGACGGACTCGCTCCGCTTTGCGGGCAACGGGCAACGCCGCCTCACTTTCTTCTTCGTGGTGAGCGAGGCTGACCAGGACGACGCGATCCACTGTGACGACGAAGTCGACTGCGAGGTCGACGCACTGCCGGTCGGAGCCCCAGGCGAGGTCGCCGGCGAAGCGCTCGACCCGCTCGACTCCGTGGCGATGGAACGCGTCACGGATCGACTCCGGTCCGAGGCAGCGCGGCTCGACGCGATGGTCGCCGCCGCCACCGAGGCCGAACGCCCGGCGGAGAACGAGCTGGTCCAGCCCTAGTGGTGTGATTCAGGCAGATGGGGCGGTCCCGCCCCTACTCCTAGCTCGGATCATGCGCGAGTCTTCACGCCCAGCACGCGCCAGAGCCGCTCTGGCAGCGTCGGACAGGCGCCAGAGGCGCCTGCCGGCTGATGCCGGCGAGCGAAAGACTGCTCGACGGGGGCGTCACCCCGCCTCCGCGGTCGGTCGCTCGTCTTCCTTGCCACAGCGGTCCTCTCACGCACTGGACGCCAACCCTCGTGCATGATCCGGGCTAGTGTCCTGGATCCGAAGTTCCTGCACAGATGGCGCCCGTCCGGCCACCGCTCGCTGCGTCGCACCTCCTAGACGTATCCACAAATATGCCTGCGTCGGTGCTTCTTGCGAGCAGCGTCCGGTCACGCACCCTCTGCACAGGAATTTCTGATCCAGGACACTAGTGGTTAGGACTCACCCGCGTGACGTAGAACGCGTCCAGGCGCGGTAGCGGCCAGGAGGCACGCCGAGCACTCGACGACACGCGCGCGTAAACGACGTTTGGTCGGAGAACCCAGCCTCCAGGGCGAGCCTGGCCAGGCTATCGCTCCGCCCCGAGAGGGCGGGGAGCACGCGTCGCAGGCGCGCCCAACGCCGGACTTCACCCGGCGTCATGCCAACGTGGCGGCGGAACGCGCGCGCCAGGGAAACCGGGTGCACGCCGGCCTCGGCGGCAAGCTCGGCCACCGTCGGGCTGTCGGGTTGCTCCAACACCCGTTCGAGGACTCGGCGCAGCCAGCTCGGGCATCGGCGTTCAGGCGGCTCGGACACGACGAGGCCAACCATCTCGAGGACGAGACACTCCAGCGCGAGCGGCGCGCTAGCGTCCTGGCGTCCGGACTCGAGCGCGAGCTTCTCGCATAAGATCTCGGTGCGCGGACCGACGAACGCACACGAAGCGGACGGCAGCGCTGGTAGCTTGGCCAGACCGCCACCCGCACCGGGGTTGGCCGTGACGGTGAGAAACCGTCCGCCACGGCGCAGGTAGCGATCGTCGTGCGTCGTGCCGGCCGGGTGGTAGAGCAGCGTGCCGCGACCACAGGCGTACGGCGCGTCGCGAGCGGACGAACGGTAACCGTCGCTGAGCAGCACACAGAACTGCGCCTCGGCGTGCGTGTGGCGCCCAACCGGCACGCGCGGATCATCGCGAACGTCCGCGAGCATCACGCCCGGCACCTGCACACGGCGCTGCAGCTCGCCGACAAACGCCGCGGTCGGGGGGCCATCCGGGCGACGGGGATGCGGGCGCGCAGTCATGGCGACCGCATGATAGCTCACGGGATCATCGCTGCCGCCGGGCGGCCAGCCGCTCAAAGCGCACGCCGCGCGAGCGCGACGAGCTGGCGGTGAACGCCACCACCGCGCCTCGGTCGTCACGCTCGATGGCCAGCTCGGTCAGGTACCAACGCTCGCACGCAAAGCAGTCCTCCCCCACCAGCTGCAGGGGCAACGCGCCGTTGCGCACGTGCCGGGCCACCATCCCGGTGTCCCTCCGCTCGAGATCGTAGGACGTGTCGAGCTCGCGGCTGTAGTAGCGCCCGATCAGCTCGCCGAGCTCCGTGGCCGGAGCAGGTGGCACCGGCGCCGCGGACGGGGCCGCCGCGGACGGCGGTTCGTCGGCGGCCGTGTCGGCGCCGATCGCTTCAATGGGCTGGGCCTCGGTCGCCGGCGCGAAAATCTCGAGGACCCCATCCGGCAGTCCCCACATGTCCACCGAGGCGACGTTGCCGAGCAACCCCACCGCCAAGCGGAGCTCGGGCACCCAGACGACGGCGGAGCGATACCCGGCGTCGGCGCCCGGGTGGCCCAGCACCTCGTAGCCGCGCCAAGTGCGCACCTGCAGGCCGTTGGTGAAGTTCACCTCCGAGCCGTCGGTGAGGACGCCGCGCTCGGCCATGCGCGCGTACAGCTCGGTGGAGCCGACCCGCAGCTCCCACGCGTTCTCGGCCCAACGGATCAGGTCCTCGGTCGTCGTCATCAGCCCGGTCGCGCCGTAGGTCGCGAACGCAAGCGGAACCGACTCGAAGGCGCCGTCCGCAGTTTGGGCGTAGCTCAGCGCGCGATTCCGCACCAGAGCGCGCGGACTCACCTGAAACGACGTACGCGTCATGCCGAGCGGCGCAAAGATGCGACGCCGCGCGAACGCCGCAAAGTCCTCGCCGCTGGCGCGGGCGACGATCTCGGCCAGCAGGGTGTAGCCGCTGTTGCTGTAGGACTGCTCGGCGCCCGGCGCGAAGCTGAGGCCCTCTTGGCGAAACAGCAACTCGAGCACATCTTCCTGCGTGATCACGTCGCCATTGACGCGCACACCGCTGAGCCCGAGCAACTGCCACTGGTCGCGCACGCCGCTCGTGTGCTCAAGCAGATGGCGGACCGAAACGTCAGCGCCGCACCGGAGCTCTGGCAGCCAGCGGGTCACAGGATCCTCGGTCGACAGCACGCCTTCGGCCTCCAGCAACAGCGTCAAGAACGCGGTGAACTGCTTGGCCACCGACGCGGCATGCACGACCGAGCTCGGTTCGATCGCCCGCGGTCGCTCCAAGTCCGCCAGGCCGTAGCCACGCGAGTGCACCACGCGCCCAGCCACGGAGACCGTCACCGACGCGCCGGGGCTGTTCGGCCGGGCAAACTCCGCAAAGAGCGCATCGACCTGCTCCGATCGCGCTTCGTCGGCGGGCATGCCCCGATCCTGCGCAGCGCTCCGCGCCGCGAGCGTCAGCGAGGCGGTCGCGAGACACGCGACGGCGAGTTGGTGACGTCGACCCATGCCGGCGAGTCTCGCGGTCCTGGATGCCGGCGTCTTGACCGAATCAAACCCAGCGTGGCCGGTGCGAACGGCGGACGAGCGGGGGCTTGTGCTACCCTGGCCTCATGCGCGCGGGCTTGTGGATCGCGGTGGCCCTGCTGGTCGCGCTGGTGTTCGTGCTGTGGCGGTCGGGCGACGCGGCCCCGATCACCGACGCGGCAGCGGCGCCCCACGCGACGCCCCCGGCGCCGGAGCCCGCACCGTCGGCCGTACCCGCGCCCGCCGCCCCGCCCCGACGCGCGCCGACCGAGCCGCACCTCAACGGCATCCGCGTGCGCGTGCTGGACGCGCAGGGCAGGCCCGCGGCCTCGGTTCCGGTGGTGCTGTTCGCGCAGCACAAGGAGGCGCCACAATCCGTCGAGCACGGCGAGACCGACGCGCAGGGCCGCGTGCTGCTCATCCCACGGCACCAGAAACCCAAGGCCTGGGGGCATGAGGCCACCGGCTACACGGTCGAGGTCGACCTACCGCTCGAGCCGCGCGTCGCGCTTGCTCTGGGCCGCGAGGTGCCAAGCGACGCCGACATCGAGCTGCGGCTGCCGGCGGGGGCACAGAAGTGGATCGAGCCGCTGCGCGTACGGGTCTTGGACGCGCGCGACGCACCGGCCGCGGGACTCACGGTGCGGCTCGAAGGAGTCGTCGGCAAGGACACCAAGGAGTTCGCGCGCGCCGACACCGCGGCCACCGGGATCGCTCTCCTGCCACGTCGGCCGCCGCCCAAATGGGGCGACCACCTGGCGCTCATGGGGCTGCGCCACACGATGCGCGTGAGCTGTGACGTGCCCGCCGGTGAACCGGTCCGCGCCGCGGTGGCCGCGGACGCGCCGACCGCGGAGCTGCGATTGCCGCCCGGCGGAACCGTCGTCGCGCACGTCGTCGACCACCTCGGCCGACCGGTCGACGGGTGCCTGGTGCGGATGTGGTGGCGGCGCGTGCTCGACGGGCCGAACGCCCGTTGGGAGCGCAGCACGGGCTCGACGCAGACGACGGTCCAGGGCGACGCCCGCTTCGAGTACATCGGCACCGGGCTGGAGCTTCGGCTGGCCGCCACCCAACAGGAGCCCCTCGCCTACGCAACGGACGTGATGATGCCCGGCCCCACCGGCGACCGCGACGACGTCGTCGCCACCTTGCGGCTCGACCCGCCGTTGCCGCTGCTGCGCGGAACGCTCACCGACGCCGACGGCGAGCCGCTAGCCGACGCGCGATTCGCCCTGGCGTTTCGGCCGTGGACGCCACCGCGACGATCCGCGCAAGCCGGTCCGGCGCAGGTGTCGTGGTCCTACCACTCGACCGATGAACGCGGCGGCTTTGCCATCCCATATCAACCGCGGGATCCCGTCGCCGGCGGTCGATTCGCGGAGCTACAGCTGCGCCCGCCGCGCTCCGGGCCGCCGCCCGGCTGGCTGGATCAGTTCGCGCGCGTGCGCCTCCCCAATCCGTTGCCGACGGGCGGATGGAGCGCAGGGGCCGTCGCCCTGCAGCCGTTCCCGGTCGTCGTCCGCGGGTCGACACGGCGCGAAGACAGCGCTCCCGAACCGCGGGCACGCATTCGCGTCGAGGTCCCGTACGGCGAGCCCGAGAACACGAAGTGGCGCAACCTCAACGTGCGCGCGGTCACCAGCGACGCCGACGGCCGATTCGAGGTCCGCAGCACCACGCGCGCGCGTAGGCTCAGGATCTCGGCGGCCTCCTATGGCAAGCCCAAGCGAACGGCCGCGTCCGAGATCGTCACGACCGGGACGCGCGACGTTCAGCTCGTGATGCGTGCCGCGGCTGAGCGCCCGGCGCCGCCCGCCACGGGCATGGTCGGCGGCAACCTCGTGCTGCCGCCCGGCGCCTCATACGATCGCATCGTCGTGCACGCGATGAAGGGCGAGCGCCGCGTCCAAAGCGAGCGCGCCTTCGGCACGCGATGGGGTCTGTCGCTGACCTCCGGGGCCTTCACACTCCGCTTTCTGATCGAGGGAGCCCGCGATCCGCTGCTCGAGATCGCCGGCGTCGTCGTCCGTGCCGGGGAGCGCTGCACCGATCCGCGCACGACCAGCGTCGACTTGCGGCCGCACGTGCGGCTGCTGCGGCTGCGCGCCGGGCGACCGAGCGGCGGCGTTTGGCGCGAATCGCACCTCGCGCTCAGCTGCGAGCGCATGCAACAGTCCTTCAAGACCGACGACGAGGGCCGAGCCGCGGAGCTCGTTCCCGCGGCGGCCGCGGGGTTCGTGCTGGCCAACGGCGAACATCGCTCCGCGCCGTTTGACTGGCGCGACGGCGAGCAACTCGTGGTGCTGGCCGAGCGTTAGCTACCGGCGTTCGCCGGCCAACATCGCCCGCCACGAACGCGCCGACGCGGCAAACACGTCGATGAGCACACGCTGCGCCAGGCGCCCGCCGCGCTTGCTCATCGTGCCGCGCTCGATCGCCGTGCTCATGGCGTCGAGCCCGCGCTGCAGGCGCTGCGCCAGCTTCTCGTCGAGATCGATCTCGTCGCGCTGCTCGAGAATGCCGGCGACGAGCGCCGCCATCCCTTCGAGGTCGGCGAGGACCGGCTCGGGTTTGGCGACGAACACAAGCGGCGCGGGCGAAGCCGCGATCCGTGCCGCGACACCGGTGGTCAGCCGCGCGACGTCGACGAGCCCCGTCACGTCGAGCCGCGCCAGGTCGTCCCACTGGGTGTGGTAGTTCCACGGCGTGCCGCGGCTCAAGAACAGGAACGGAATGTCCTCAGCGCGAAACGCCTGGTAGTCGCTGCGCGCGAGCAAGGGCCCCAGTGGCTCGAGGACGTAGGTGCCGACCTGCCGCACCTCGCATGACGCCAACTCTTGCGCGGCCACCGCTTGGTGCACGGCAGCGCAGTGCTCGCCGCCGGTCGCGTAGATCGCGGTCTCCCAGGGGAAGAACGGCGCGCCCAGAGTATCGAGGATCACCGCCAAGCGGATCTCCTCAATCGGGATCACGCCCTCATCAACGAACGCCGCCGACCCGTTAAGGGCGCGGGTCCGCGGTGGCTCGCGCACGCCGTCACCTTCTTCGGCATCGAAGGCGACGAACACCACGTCGCCGGCCAACGCGTCGCGGCCTGCCGCGATCAGCGCGCGGGCGGTCTCCAACAGCACTGCGACGCCGGCGGCATTGTCGCCCGCGCTCGGCCGGACCACGCCCCGCGCTTGGATCTGCCCGTCGTAGTGCGCCCCCACCAACACGCAGCCGGCGCTGGGCGACGCGGCGCGCAACACGCCGATCACGTTGCGGCCGGCGGCAGCACCGAGCTCGAAGTCATGAAACCAGCCGCGGCCAGGCAGCGGCTCGAGGCCGAGCGTCGCGAACTTCGCGGCGATCCAGGCGCCGGCGGCGCGGTTCTCCGGGCTACCGGTCGGGCGCCCCTTCATCTGTGGCGCGGCCAGAAACGCAACGTGCTCGCGCAGCCGCGTGCCGAGGTCCGTGGTCGCCGCCCCCGTGGGCACTGGCTCCTGTGGTTGAACGGTGCTCGACGCCAAGGCCAGCAACAGAGCAACGGTCAACGGGCGCAGCAGCATCCGCGCGAGGTTAGCCTTGCCGGGGCGACGGCCAAGTCTTGGGCCCGACCGCCCAAACCGATCCACGGTCACGTTGGTGAGCCGAGCGGCGCCGACACGGCGATGCACGCACCAGGTCTCGGGCGAGATTCCAGCTATGCTGTAGGCAATACGCCATGCCCGCTCCCACCACCCCGCCCCATCACGTCCGCGATGCGATGCGCACACTGCTCGCCGTCGCCGGCCTGGCCGTGTTGCCAGGCTGCGCCGCAGACCGAGAGGTGCGGGCGGCGGACGACGCGCCCGTGTCGGGGTTGGCAGAGAACGACACGTCGGTGCAGTGCGTCTCGCGCAGTGGCATCCCCATCTTGATGGACCTGCCGATCATCGGTTTCCTGTTTGGCCGGCGGGTGGAGGTGCGCGGCGGGACACGCGAGTCGGCAGCGATCCAACACCGATGACCCTGCCGCCGCCTTGCGGCCCGCGGGCGCTAGTGTCCTGGATCAGAAATTCCTGTGCAGAGGGTGCGTGACCGGACGCTGCTCGCAAGAAGCACCGACGCAGGCATATTGGTGGATACGTCGAGGAGGTGCGACGCAGCGAGCGGTGGCCGGACGGGTGCCATCT
>JBCCGH010000107.1:0-33514 GCA_039029375.1 Planctomycetota bacterium | reverse complement strand
GTGATTCAGGCAGATGGGGCCTTGTCCGCGAGACATCGGTGACGGTCGCAAGGCGGGTCGCCGCAGGCATATTGGTGGATACGGCGAGGACGACCCAACGCTGCGAGCGGCGCTGAGGGCCGTGGATAAGGCCCCAGATTCCTGAATCACACCACTAGGTCGGTAGCTCGTCGTGCTTGGGTAGCGCGGACACGTCTTCGTACCACGGCGCACGGGACTCCCAGAAGATGCTGCGTGCGGGCCGAAGCTCGGGGTCGTCGTCGAGGCCACCGGCGGGTACGACCCAGAAGCGGCCAGTCGACGACATGCTGGGCATCGACGAGCCGCAGCCGGTGCAGAAAGCCGTCGGGAAGGGTGGCTGGCCCGCCTTGGTGAACGTCCCCAGGCTGTCCTCGCCCTGCAACCACTGGAGCTGGTCCGGCTTGACGAACACGTTCGCAGCGTGAGCGCTGCCGGTGAACTTGCGGCAACGCGAGCAGTGGCAGTACTGAAAGCCCCGGATTTCGCCGTGGAGGGTGTATCGCACGGCGCCGCACAGGCAGGCCCCCGCAGTCGTCGATTCGCTCATGCCGGCCAGTCTCCGCCTACAGCGGGCCGCCGTCACCAGGGAAAGCCGGCGCGCCTACCCGCCCAGAGCGTCCTGCAGCGCGGCGATCGCCGGCATCAGGTCTTGGCGATCTTCGAGAAGCGGGCGGGCGAGGTCGCCGCGCTGCGCGAGCCGCGCCGGGACCGTGTGGATCGTAAACAGCGACGGGTGGAGATCCCCGGTGAGCTCGTCCCAGTCGAGCGGTGTCGAGACGGTCGCGCCGGGCTGTGGCCGAACCGCGTAAGCCGGCACGACGGTCTGACCGCGGCGGTTCTGGCCGAAGTCGAGATAGACGCGGCGACCCCGTTGCGCGATGGCGCGTTCGACCGTGGCAATATCACCGTGCTCCTTCGCGATGACGCGACACACTCCCTCGCAGAACATGCGTGCCTGCTCGTAGGTATAGCCCGGTACCAGTGGGATGTGGACGTGGAGCCCTGACGCGCCAGACGTCTTGAGCAGTGGACGGAGGCCGATGCCGCGGAGCAGCTTGCCGGTCTCGCGGGCCAGCCGCACCACATGGTCAAACGGCGCGTCCTTGGGGTCGAAGTCGATGACGGCGTAGTCCGGCGACTCCAAGCTCCCGCGTCGTGACATCCACGGATGCAGGTCGATGCTGCCCAGGTTGATGAGGTAGAGCAGCGTGTCGCGATCGTTGCAGACGATGTGCTGCACCGGCGTCTCCTTGTGCCGTCGCTGGATCGATTCGGTGACGACCCAGTCGGGGACGCCGTCGGGCGCGTTGTGCTGGTAGAAGTTCTTGCCCTCGATTCCGTCCGGCCAGCGGTAGAGGTGCACGGGGCGCTCGTGAAGCAGCGGCAGCAGCACGTCGGTGACCTGCTCGTAGAACAGCAGCAGATCGCCCTTGGTGTAGCCCTCCTTGGGCCAGTAGACCTTCTCGAGGTTGGAGAGCGCCACCCGCGACGTCTTGTCGCGCGTTCGCTCGCGCTCTTGGAGGGCCTCCTCCACCGCACGATCGGCCGCGGCCGGGGCGGGGGTCACCGCGCACCGGCGCCAGTCGCGCGAGGCGCCGCCGGCGTAGACGCCGGTGCCGCGCTTGGCGATCATGCCGGGCAGGCCCGCGGCGGCGACCGACTGCGCCAGCTCCAGGCCGCTGCCCGCGACGTGGTCGACGAACAGCGTGCGGCGGCACTGCGCCAGAGCGGCGACGAGCGCGGCCTTGCGGCTTAGGAGCGGGAGTGCGCGCAAGTCGAAGCGGTCGTAGTGCAGGAGATCGAACGCGTAGAAGCAGAGGGCTGCACCCGCGTCGCCGCCGCCGCGGAGCGCGGCCTCCAGCGCCGCGGCGGAGGGGCGACCGTGCGCATCCGTCACGGCCAAGACGCCGTCGAGCAGGGCGTCCTGGGCCCGGACGCGGCGCAGGTCGCGGGTCAGCTCCGGCAGTTTGGCGGCGAGGCCGCGCCCGGCCGCCCCCAGCCATTGCACCTCGTCGCCGCGCTTCGCCGCGAACACGCGGCGCCCGACGACGTCGAGCTCGAAGAGCCAGCCCGGATCGGTGAACGGTGCGCCGCGGTCGCCGGTGAGCATTCGGCGGGGCGCCCGCCCGGGCAGGTCGAGTTCGGCCGCCGCCGAGAGATCCATATCGAGCGGCGTCACACCCTCGGCGGCGGCGTAGTGGTCGCGCGCCTTGAAGATGAGCCAGTTCTGCTTGGTCCGCACCAGGTGCCACTCCCCGCGGACCCGGCGCCCGTAGACCTCGATCTCGAGCTTGCCCGCCTCCGTCGCCGCCACCCAGTCGCCGTCGGTGAGGACACGGTAGTGGCCGTGATCCCAGATCGTCATCGTGCCGGCGCCGTATTCCCCCTTGGGGATCATCCCGTGGAAGGTCTCGTACTCGATCGGGTGATCCTCGGTCCGCACCGCGAGGTGCTTGTCCTCGGGGCGGTACGAGAAGCCTTTCGGCACCGCCCACGATTTCAGCACTCCCTGCATGGCCAGCCGCAGGTCGTAGTGCAAGCGCCGCGCCTCGTGCCGGTGGATGACGAACGTGCCCTCCCCCGGCCGTGGTTCGGCCGGTGCCGGCTCTGGGGTCCGCGCGAAGTCGCGCTTGGCCCGATACTCATCCAAGGGGCCCGACATGAAGACTCGCGGCACAGTACCCATCGTGGGACAATGCGCGACATGGCGACCGCACTGGAGTTCTTGGCACGTGAGCGCTGCTCGGCGATCCTGCGAACGGACCTGGCTGACGCGGTGGAGCCCGCCATGCAGGCCGCTGTGACGGGCGGATTTCGGGTGGTCGAGGTGACTCTGACGACGCCGCGGGCGTTGGAGGTGATCGCCCAGCTGTCCCGCCAGTCCGACCTGCTGGTCGGTGCGGGCACCGTGCTCACGCCGGCGGATGCCGAGGCCGCGCACTACGCGGGCGCGCGGTTCCTCGTGTCGCCGGTCGTGGACGACCGGGTGATTCGCTACGCCGTCGCCCACGATCTGGTGGCGGTACCCGGCTGCTATACGCCGACCGAGATGTTGGCGGCCCACCGCGCCGGGGCCCAGATCGTGAAGCTCTTTCCCGGGCCCGCCGACGGCCCGGGCCACGTGCGTGCCTGCCTGGGACCGTTGCCGTTCCTCCGCATCTTCCCGACGTCGGGCGTGACCGAAACCAACGCCGCCGCCCACCTCGAGGCCGGCGCGTTTGGGGTGGGCTTCGTGGGCTCGTTGTTCGAACCCGCGGATCTCGCCGCGGGCGACTTTGAACGCATCCGCCAGCGCGCCGAGCGCATGGTCGAGGCCGTGCGGTCCGCGGGGCCCTGGCGCGGCGAATGATTCGCGCCCACTTGGCGCAGCAGCCTGGTTGGGGCGATCGCGACTTTCGCTGGCGCGCCGGCGAGGTCTCGCGCGTTGAGTCGCTCAGCGACGCCGTCTTCGCGCTGGCCCTGGCGCTGCTCTTTGTGTCGTCAGAGTTCCCCCAGGACTACCGCGCGCTCGCCAAGATCATCGAGGACTTTCCGGCGCTGCTGGTGTGCTTCACGTTCTTGATGATGCCGTGGTGGGCGCACTTCAAGTTCTTCCGGCGCTTCGGAATGCAGGACCTGTGGACCACGGTGCTCAACGCCGCGCTGCTGTTCCTGGTGCTGTTCTACGTCTACCCGCTGAAGTTCTTGTTTACGTCCCTCGCAGACGGGCTCTTCGGCTTTGAAGACTCCGCCGAACTGGCCCGGCGGTTCCGCGGCGCCCGCCACCTGATGGTGGTCTACGGCGGTGGTTTCGTCGGGATCTTCGCGATGCTGGCCCTTCTCAATCTGCACGGCTACCGGTTGCGTGAGCGGTTCGAGCTCAACGACCTGGAGAGCTACCTCACGCTGGCGGAGCTCGTCTCGCATTTGCTGATGGTCGGCGTTGGCCTGGCGTCGATCGTGATGTCGCTCGCCGGTATCCATCCGTTCTACTGCGGCATGGTCTACGCCTCGCTCGGACCGCTCCACGGGATCTACGGTTACCTCGTTGGCCGGACGGTGCGGCGACTGCGCGCCGCGGCGACTGCGTGACTTTGAGCGAGTCACGGGCTCTCACGCCGGGCCGAGCAAACTCGGCGGCGGCGGCGGCGGGTGGGGCTGCTGCAGCGCGGTCCACAAGCGCCACTCGGCCCGGCGGAACAGCGCGGCGTATCGTTCCCGGTCGGTGACCGGCGGCGCGACCGGCGCACCGGGCAGCGACCCAGCGCGAGCGCGCCCGTAGAGCTCGAGGAGGTGCTCGGCGGCCCGCGCCGGGCCGTTTGGCGGCGCCGGGTCCGGCGCGACGAGGCTCTGCAGCCCGGGTTCGTCGCGCAGTAGCGCCGCCAATGCTGCGGCGTCGCCAGGGGCGAACAGGCGGCACGAGTCCGCGGCCGCGCGTTCCCGATAGGCCGGCAGGTCGGAGGCCAGCACGGGCAGGCCGAGTAGCATGGCCTCATCCAGAGCGAGGCCATACGACTCGTGGCAACGCGAGGGCAATACCGCGTAGTCGGCGTCGATCTGCTCCAGATCGGCGAGTCGAAACGGGCCGCGCCAGCGCACCGGCAAGTCGCGCGCTAATTCCTCGAGCGCGGCGCGATGGCCGGGCTCGTGGGCTTCGCCGAAGACGTCCAGCTCGAACGCGCCGCCGACGCGCCGCAGTGCCTCCAGCACGACCTCGAGGCCCTTGGCTGGATACCACGAGCCCCAGGTGACGAGGCGGCGGCGCCGCGTTCCACCCTCGGCGGATCGGCGTCGCGGTACCTGCAGGAGCGGCGGGGGCGCGACCTCGATGTGGCCGACCTCGGTGGTCGCCATGGCGCGGAGTCCGTCGGCGTGGCTCTGGGTCGGCGCACAACGCAAGTCGGCGGCGGCGATCTCGGCGGCGAAGTCGCGGCGATGCAGGGCAAACGCCTCCTCCGCTTCGACCGTGCTGACGTAGCCCGGTGTCGGCGGCGGTGCTGGCTCGTCGTCGCCGACCGCGCGCACAGGTGTGGCCAGCATCGTGAAGTAGTCGTGCAGCGTGACCGCCGTCGCGCAGCCTGCCAACTTGGCGACGCGGACCAGGTCCGAGGTCAGCCGAATCCAGTGTTGGACGTGCACCAGGTCCGGTTGCAGGCGCTGGAGCAGGGCGGCGAACGCCGTGGAGACCGCCGGGTGATGCGCCTTGAACCAAGTGTCGTGGTAGAGGTCGTCCCGGTGCATGCGGAACACCGGCAGGCCGTCCAGGTCGTCTTCGCCGATTTGATCGGGGCGTCCGAGGCCGAGGCTGCCGGCGGCAACGCTCACGCGGTGTCCGGCCGCCTGCATCGCGCGGGCCAGCGCCTCGGTGGCGCGCTCGGTGCCGCCGCTGGTCTCGGGCGGGAACCCGTGCAGCACGAACAGGATGTGCATGGCGTGCGCCACACCTTAGCCCCAAACACCAGCGATACGCCCCGGCAGGGTGCGCATTCGTCACCGAATAGCGACGGATCGCGAGGCCGGCAAGTCGTTCTGCGTCGTGGTTGTGCGCAGGGTTTGCGACCGTAGCGTGAGGGTATCCATGGTCGATGCCGCCAAGATCGAACGCGCCGGCCGTCTGCTGCGCGAGGCGCGGCGGACCTTGTTCATCACTGGAGCCGGCATCTCGGCCGACTCCGGTGTGCCGACGTATCGCGGCATCGGTGGCCTCTACAACGTCGAGACGACGGAGGATGGGATTCCCATCGAGGAGGCCCTCTCCGGCGAGATGCTCCGTCGGGAGCCGGCATTGTGCTGGAAGTATGTCGCGCAGATCGAGGCGGCATGCCGGGGCGTGCAACCCAATCGCGCGCACGACGTGATCGCCGCGCTCGAGCAGCGGCAACAGATCTGCGTGCTGACCCAGAACGTCGATGGGCTGCATCAGGCCGCGGGCTGCCGTAACGTGATCGCGATTCACGGGGACGTGCACCGGCTCGTGTGCATGAGCTGTGGCCGGACCGAGGAAGTCGTCGACTATGCGCACCTCGAGCTACCACCGCGGTGCCGAGACTGCGCCGGGTTGATCCGACCCGATGTCGTGCTGTTCGGCGAGATCCTGCCCCAGGCGGCGATCGAGCACCTGCAGCGGGAGCTCGCGACCGGCTTCGACCTCGTCTGCAGCGTGGGCACTTCCGCGGTCTTCCCCTACATCGTCGGGCCCATCATCGAGGCCGCGCGGTCTGGCGTTCCGACCATCGAGATCAATCCGAGCGTCACCGAGGTGTCGACCTACGTCGACGTGCACCTGCAAGAGCGGGCGGCCTCGGCGTTCGAGGCGCTCTGGCAAGAGGTGGACCGATGAGGCGACAGCGTGCTTTGACTCAGGCCCTGGGCGCAGCGTGGTGTGCGGCCACGGGCGCCGTGGGAATCTCGGCGACGACGTGCACCGCGCAGGACGCCGCCGCCCCCGAGCCTCAATGGGTGAGCTACGCGGGTGGCGAGGGGCCTGGTGCCGGGAAGCACATCGTGCTCATCAGCGGTGACGAGGAATACCGCTCCGAGGAAGCGCTGCCGCAGTTGGCGAAGATCCTCGCCGAGCGGCACGGCTTCGCCTGCACGGTGCTGTTCGCGCTCGATCCCGACACTGGCGCCATCGACCCCGATCAGCGGCGCAACATCCCGGGCCTCGACCAGTTGGCCGACGCCGACCTGATGGTCATCTTCACGCGGTTCCGTGAGTTGCCTGACGCGCAAATGCGTCACATCGACGAGTACGTGCGCTCGGGTCGGCCGATCGTCGGTCTGCGCACCGCGACGCACGCGTTCGCTGGAGCGCCGGACGCAGGACCTTACGCCCGCTATCACTGGCGCAGCGCCGAGTGGCCGGGCGGATTTGGGCGCCAGGTCCTCGGCGAGACCTGGGTGGCGCACCACGGCAAGCACGGGAGCGAGAGCACCCGCGGGGTCGTCGAGGCGGCCCACGCCGATCATCCAATCCTGCGTGGTGTGGGCGACGTGTGGGGCCCGACGGACGTGTACCGGGTGCGCGACTTGCCAGACGACACCACGGTGTTGTTGCGCGGGGCCGTTCTCGATGGGATGGAGCGTGAGTCGGCGCCGGTGCCGGATGATCGCAACGACCCGATGATGCCTCTCGCCTGGGTCCGCGCCCGGCCCGTCGATGACCGCGAGCAGGCCCAGCGAGTGTTCGCCACGACCATGGGCGCGGCGACCGACTTGAGCTGCGACGCGCTGCGGCGACTCCTGGTCAACGCGTGCTATTGGTGTGTGGAGCTCGAGGCGGCGATCGACGCGGAGAGCGATATGAGCCTGGTGGGAGACTACCAACCGACGCCCTTCGGCTTCGGCGGCTTTGTCAAAGGTGTGCGGCCTGCGGCGCACGTCCGCTGAGCGGCGTCGCGCGTGGCATCGTGCGCGAGCTGCTCAAGCTCCTGATCCTGCCGCCGCTGGCGCCGCTGCTGTTGGTCGTCGCCGCGGCGCTACTACGGCGTCGGCCCCGTGTCTCACGCGTGCTCGCCATCGCGGGCTTCCTCTCGCTGTGGCTGCTGTCGACGCCCTGGATGGCTTGGGTGCTACTGGCGGGCCTGCAGCGCGATCCCGCGCTCGACCCGGCGGCGTTGCCGGGGGCCGAGGCGATCGTCGTGCTGAGCGCCGATCACGTGCGTGCGGCGCCCGAGTTCGGTGGTGACACCGTCGGACCCATGACACTGGAACGGTTGCGCTACGGTGCTCGGCTGCATCGAGCGTGCGGCCGGCCGTTGCTGGTGAGCGGCGGCGTGGTGGGAACGCTGGAGCGCCCCCACGCCGAGCTCATGCGCGACGTCCTGGAAGGCGAGTGGGGCGTCACGGTGCGCTGGTTGGAGAGCAACTCGCGCAACACGTTTGAGAACGCGAGGGAGTCGGCGGCGTTGCTCGCCGAAGCCGGCATCGATCGCGTCTACCTGGTGACGCACGCGTGGCACTTGCCGCGCGCGACGGCTAGCTTCGCGCGCTTTGGCGTCGACGTGGTACCGGCGCCGACTGGCTTCCGCGGGCCGCCGCATCGGTTCTGGCGGGGGTTGTTGCCGAGCTGGAGTGGGCTGCGCGATTGCTCCCTCGGCTTGCACGAGTGGATCGGTCGTTTGTGGTACGCCTGCACCTGACGCTACGCGGTTGGCCCGGCAGACTGCTGTAAATCGCAACGGTCACACAAGTCGGACCCCAAGTGCGCCGATGTTCCGTTGAGGCCTCATTCCAATCGCGGGTCGGCCGCCGCGTTACTCCTCGCGTCAGGGATCGATCTTGCGCTCCGTAGTCACCGACGATCTGGTGCCCTTGTGCGAGCGGCTGCTCGCCGGCGACGAGGCAGAGTTGCCAATGCTGCCGACGATCGCACAGGAGACGCTGGCTCTCTGTCAAGACGAGCACGTCGACGCGGCGCGGCTGTCGGAGGTGCTGCATCGCGATCAGGGCCTTGCCGGGCACGTGCTGCGCGTGGCCAACTCGCCGCTCTATCGTCCAGGCGTGCCGATCGGCTCGCTGCAGCAGGCGATTAGCCGACTGGGCTTTCGGGCTCTGTCGGAGCTGGCGGTGGCGGTCGCTGTGCGGGGCAAGGTCTTTGCCAGCGAGGGAGCGTCGAGCCTCGCCGAGCACATGGCTGGACTGTGGCGACACGCTGCGGCAGTGGGGTTGTTCGCCCAGGAGATCGCGCGCCAGCGGCGCCGCAACGTCGAGAGTGCGTTCCTATGCGGGCTGCTGCACGACGTCGGTCGGCCGGTCATCTTGGCCGCCGCCGCGAAGGAGCATCCGGACGCTGGGTTGCCCGTGCTGGTCTCGGCCATGGACAACTACCACAACGTCGTCGGGCTGCGGTTGGCCGAGCTATGGCAACTGCCGCCGCAAGTCGTGGCGTCGGCGCGCTGGCACCACGACTGGAGTCAGGCCGATGGTCACGTCGAGGCCGTGATGACGGTGGCTCTCGCCGACCGGCTCGCGCACTGGGCGGTGCCGAGCGGCGACGACGCTGTCACGGAGGATGAGCTGCGGCAGCTGCCCGTGCTGGAGGGGCTCAACCTCTATCCAGACGAAATGGAGGCTCTGCTGGAGCGGCGTGAGGACGTCTGCGAGAAAGTGGAGGTGATCTCGTGACCGAAGCGGAGCGGTTCGATTTCGTGATCGTCGGCTCGGGGCCCGCAGGGCACGCGGCAGCGATCATCGCGGCGCGCGCCGGCCACAGCGTCGCGGTCATCGAGAGGGATCGGGGGGTCGGCGGCGCTTGCGTTCAGCGAGGGACCATCCCGAGTAAGACGCTGCGCGAGACCGCCGCCTACTTCGCTGGCCTCAAGGCCCGCAGCTGCGGTGCGCTCACGGCGCACATCCCGCCGGAGGTGCAGCTCACCACTCTCATGGCGCGTATGGAGCGCGTGGTCGAGCAGCATTCGGCGTTGAACGCCAATCAGTTTGAGCAGCACGGGGTCGTCCAGATTCATGGGCGGGCGAGCTTCACCGGCCCACGTGAGGTCGAGGTCGTCGGCGTGCGTGGTGGGACGCGACGATTGGTCGGCGGGACGATCCTGGTTGCCGTTGGGTCGCGGCCTCGAACCCCGCCCAACGTGCCGGTGGATCACGAGCACGTTCTCGACAGCGATTCGGTGCTGAGCGCCATGTATCTGCCGCGGTCGCTGGCCATCCTCGGCGGCGGTGTCATTGCCGCGGAGTACGCCTCGATCTTTGCCGCGCTCGGCGTCGAGGTGGCGATGATCGATCGTTTCCCAAGGCCGGTCGGCTTCCTCGATCAGGAACTCACGGACCGCTTCGTGGCCCACTTCGAGGCACACGAGGGTTGCCGGTTCCTGGGCGACCGCAAGGTGGCCCACGTGCAATGGGACGGCGCGGCCTACGTCGTGACACAGCTGGACAACGGCGAGATCATCCGCGCCGACAAGATGCTGTGTGCGCAGGGGCGCGTCGGCAACATCGAGAGTTTGCAGGTCGAGCGAGCTGGGCTGCAAGCAAACGACCGCGGGCTGCTAGATGTCGACGAGCACGGCCGCACGGCGGTCCCGCACATCTACGCCTGCGGCGACGTGATCGGCGCTCCGGCGCTAGCCTCATCGTCTCGGGAGCAGGGCCGCCGCGCCGTGTATCACGCCCTCGGTCAGGCGTGTCCCAATCCGCCGGAGACGACACCGATCGGGATCTACACAATTCCGGAGATGGCCGCGGTCGGCATGACCGAGGAGCAGGCGCGTGCTGCGCACGGCGACGTCCGAGTGGGGCGCGCCAAGTTCTCGGAGATTGCGCGCGGCCTCATCTCGGCGAACACGAGCGGCATTCTCAAGCTCGTGACCAAGACGGACGGCACGCTGCTGGGAGCGCATGTGCTCGGCGAGGGCGCCACCGAGATCATACACTTGGCGCAGCTCGCGCTTCAGGCGGGCCTCGGCGTACGCGCGTTCGCCGACAGCGTCTTCAACTTCCCGACGCTGGCCGAAGCCTACTCCGTCGCGGCGGACGAGATCGTGCGCGAGATGGCCGAGCCCCAGTTGGCGGCGCCGGCGACGGTGGGCTAGTGCCGGCGCGGCAGAAGCGCTCGCGACCTGAGCGGCTTAGCGCGTCCGCCCGGCGCTACGGGTGACTCTCGGCGCCAGCGCGAGGCGCCGAGGACCCTTGCTGCCGCGGTCTGGGTTGCCGGGATGCGCCGGCACCGCCGCCGCGTGAGCGCATCCGTACCCGGCATTGGGCGATCGGTGGCCGGAAACCCCGCCGGCAGGGCAAACTGCTGTATCCGAAACCGCGTCCGCGGACGTTGTCCCATGATCCAGCGCGACCCATCCCGCTCGCCCCTCGGTCGCCGGCCTGCTCGCCAATCTCGATGATCACCGCTTTGACCGACGGGTCCCGCCAGCTCAGGTCCATCCTGGTGGTGGTGCTGTTGGTGGGCGGTGCGCCGCTCACGGGCTGCCTCGACCGCGAGGAGGACCTCACGATCTCGCCGGCGGGTGAGGTGCACGTGGTGCATCGCATCACCGGAGACCAAGCGGACCTCGATGCGGGCGCGGCCCGGTATCCGACGCATGCGCCATTTAGCGTTCAGCGCGAAGCGCACGTCGATCGCGACGGCCGGCGCAAGGTGACGTTGCGGTCGACCGCGACCTTTCGGTCGGTCGACGCGTTGCCGGAGCATTTCGGGCCGGCGCGCGATCCCCGCGCCGCCGGGGCGCTACGGCAGCAGTCGCGGCTCCGGCAATGGGTCGCGGATGGGAAGCGTTACTACCGATTTGAACGCGTCTACCGACCCCGCGCCTGGGCGGACTACGCGGTCTTCTACCGTCGGGCGTTCGATCCGGTTCGGGAGCACATCGACAATGCCGACGCCATCTGGCGCCAACCGCTGGGCGAGCGAGTGCGCGTGGTGCGGGCGCTGTGCAGCTACGAACGGATGAAGCTGCAGCAATGGGTCGCGGCGGGGCTGCACGACGCATTGCCGGGAGGGGCGGCAGAGCTGGCGGCGCTGCAGCTCCGCGCCGCGATCGCCAACTACTTCGATCGCGTGGTGGACGATCACCGGCTGGCGAGCAGTCTCACGGAGCGGCTCGACGAGCTCGACCGACTGTGCGCCAAGATCCAGACCGATGTCGAGGACCTGGTCGCGCGTTACTGCCGCGACCAGCTGGGCTTCGACCAGGGCGCGTTGGCAGCCCTGCAGCGCCACCTGCAGCGGTCCCAGCACGACTTCGCCGTGAGCCAGGATCTGGAGGACGAGCACTTCGTCGTCCGACTAGAACTGCCCGGCGATCTCGTCGCCCACAACGGTGACCGCGTCGTAGATGGTCACGTCGTTTGGGAGTTCGACGGTCGCGACTTGCGGGATCGCTCGCACCGGCTGTTGGCCATCTCCGCGGTCTCGGACGGGTAGCGCGCCATGGCTAACCCGCAGATCGACACGCTCGTGGCCGAGCATCGCGAGACCGTGCTCCGCGTGGCGCTGGGCATCTTGGGCGATCGAGACGCGGCCACGGATGTCACGCACGAGGCTTTTCTGGCGCTGCGCCGGCAGGCCGGTCTTGGTGACCCCGAGCGTGCGTTGGCGTGGACTCTGCGGGTTGCCAAACATCGCGCCCTCGACCGCCTGCGTCGGGACCGACGAGATCGCGTCAGGCACGGCGGCGATGTGGTCGAGCGCCGTGCGGCACCGGGCTCGGACCCGGTGGCGCACGCGGTCCGGGCCGAGGAGAGAGAGCGCCTGTGGCGCGGCATGGAGCACCTTTCTCACCGTCAGCGTGAGGTCGTCGTGCTGCGCGCGATCGACGGCCTCCGTTTTACGGCGATCGCCCGCCGCCTGTGCATCAGTGAGGGAGCGGCCAAAGTCCACTTCCGCCGCGGGATGGCCGCTCTCGCCGCACTTGTTGATCCTGAACCTGAGTCGCCGAACCAGCTATGAACGTCCATCATCTCGTGCACCGACAACTGCCGCTCTACGTCAGCGGTGATCTGGCGCCGGCTGCGGTTCGGCGCGTCGAGCAGCATCTGCAAGACTGCGCGGCGTGTCGCACGGCGTTGCAGGGCCATAGATCCCTCTGGGGGAGACTCGGGGCGTTGGGTACGACTGCGGTGCCGAGCGGCCGCTTCGCCCGGCGCGTGCGTTGGGTGCCCGCCGCGGCGCTGCTGATCGCTTTCGGCGCCGGCTTCCTGGCGGCGCAGATTGGTAAGCCCTGGCCCGACACGACGGCTCAGGCGCCTGCCGCAGATCGATCGCAGCGGGCCTACCGCGAGTGGGTTGGCGCGTCGGAGGACCGTTCCGATCTGTTCCGTGCGCTGACGGCATTGGCCCGTCCGAGTGATCGATGACTCGGTGGCTCGGTCTCGTCGGGCTCGTCTGGGTCGGCGCGGCGCTCGTCAGCGCGTGCCAGGGGCCAACTCCGCGCGGGTATGTGCAAGTCCGCGGCGGCTGGTCGGGGGCTGAGGACTCCGGTCACGGGGCAGACGTCGAGAGCGACACGTTCCCCGGTCCGTCGGTCGCCGGAGCGCTCGGGGCTCGGCTGGGGGCTGGTCTGCGCGCGGAGGTCGAGGTCTCGTATCGCCAGCACGTGTTCGGCGACTTTGCGATCGCCGGAAGCGAGGTTGGCGGCCATGGCGACGCGTTCGCCTACGCGGCGATGCTGAACGCGTTCTACGACTTCGCGACGCAGTCGCCGTGGCGGCCCTACCTCGGCGTCGGCACGGGGCTCGCCCGCGTCGGCTACGAGGTGGATTCGTTTGGTATGCGCTTCCTCGACGACGACGACGACGTGTTTGCCGTGCAAGGGCTGGTCGGCCTGGGGCGCGAGTTCGGCGACTGGTGGTTCGCCTCGGTCGGCTATCGCTTGCTCGCGACGGAGAACCCGGTGATGCGCGACGGTCTAGGTCGGCGCTTCGATGCCGAGTATCTGAGTCACACCGTCGAGCTGGGCCTCGCCGTGTCCTTCTGACGCGCCCTGTCGAGACAACCTGTCGAGACACCCTGTCGACACACCACTGGCTCGTCCGCATCGACGATGCGGCGAGCATGCCCGGTGCCCGCGGCGGGCGAGCCCTTCCTCCTCCGGGCTACGCCATGAGCGCCGCGAGGGCGGCGACCCACACGATGTCATCGGCGGTGCAACCGCGCGATAGGTCGAGGCAGGGGCGGCGCAATCCCTGCAGCAGCGGGCCGAAGGCTTGGAAGCCGCCGAGCCGCTCGGTGATCTTGTAGGCGAGGTTGCCGCTATCGAGGTCCGGGAAGACAAGGACGTTCGCCCGCCCAGCAACCTCGCTACCCGGCGCCTTGCGGGCCGCGACCTCGGGGACGTACGCGGCGTCGAACTGCAGCTCGCCATCGGCCGGGATGCTGGGATTGCGGCGCTGGAAGCGCTCCGTGGCCTGCCGGACTTTGCGGACGCTGTCACCGTCGGCACTGCCCTTGGTGGAGAACGACAAGAACGCGACGCGTGGTTCGGCGCTGGTGAAGCGGCGGTGGTTCTCGGCTGTGAGCTCGGCGATCTCGGTGAGCTGCTGCGTGTCTGGCTCCGGCAGCACGCCGCAGTCCGCGTAGCTCAACGCTTCGGTGTCGCGCACCATCAAGAACATCGACGAAACGGAGGCCACGGTGGGCGCCAAGCCGACGCAGTGGATGGCCGCGCGCACTACATGCGCCGTGGTGGCGCTGCTGCCGGCGACGCACCCGTCGGCGAAACCGAGCGCGACCAGTGAGGCGGCGAAGTAGTGCGGATCTTTGGCGAGCGTCACCGCCGACTCGGCCGTGACGCCTTTGTGCTTGCGGCGATCGTAGATGTGCTCGGCGACTTGGGTGAGCCGCTCATCCGCGGCTGGATTCTCGACCCAGACGGGATCGACGAGACGCTCTGCGGCGAGCCGGGTACGTGCTTCCTGCACGCGTGCATCGCCGACTTCCGGCAACACGATCCGGCGGCGTCGCGCGCTGGCCCGCTGGCGCACGCTGTCAAGCAGCGCGCCGGGGTTCAGAGCTCCACCTCCATCTCCAGGAGGCCGAGTCCGTGGGTCTTGCCCTGCGCATCCGACTTGAGGCTCTCGCTGCCGCCCCCGCCGAGGCTGTCACTCAGCAGGAAGTTAAGCGCGAGCAAGTTGTCTAACTCGAAGCGCACCACGTCGCCCTTGCAGATCGAGCCGAAATGCTGCTTGACCGCGGCCGGTGTCAGGACCGCCTTGAGCCGTTCGTAGTGCGCCGCGTCGATGACGAAGATCCCGACGTTGCTGCCGTCGCCCTTGTCGCCGGAGCGGGCGTAGGCGATGTCTGCGAGCTTGACCTTCGCCATGGTCAGACCTCCTCCACTCTGATGGTCGGGCGCACCTTGTCCTTGCGAATCAGCGCTGGCCAGTAGCCGATCACCTCGGTGGCCTTGGGCCGGCCGCCGGCGAACCCGGTGACGCCGGGCGGGCCACTGGTGACGAGCGGCACGATCTCGCGGCCGAAGCGGTCGACCTTAGTGCGGTCGGCGTCGCGGACACCCAGTCGCAGCACGACCTCGGGCGGATCGATCGCCGGCACGATCCCCTCCATGCACATGCCCGCTCCCAGCAGCTCGACGGTCTTTTGCGATTCGTCAAACGTCACGCCGTCCATCGCCACACGGTCGAAGACGACGTCGGCGCACAGGCGAGCTTTGGCGACTGCGTCGGGGCCGGACACCACGAGCTGGCCACTGGCCTTGTAGCCGGAGAAGTGGCTGATCGAGACCTTGTAGGTGTCGGTCGGTGCCCCGCCGCGGACGCCGCTGACCTGGACGCGGTCGGGTCCGGCGTCCTCGAGCTGGATGCTGGTGAAGTCGGCAACACAGTCCGGTCCGAGATAACGCCCGGGATCGCCCATCTCGTACAGCAGCTGGGAGGTGACCGTGCGCCGGTCGACCAGGCCGCCAGTGCCGTCGTGTTTGGTCACCACGAACGTGCCATCGGCGCGGGCCTCGATCACCGGGTAGCCCACGCGCGCGAGATCCTTGACCTCACGCCACGCCGAGAAGTTGCCGCCCGTGCACTGCGGACCGCACTCGACGATGTGGCCGGCCACGGTGGCGGCGGCGAGGCGATCGTAGTCGTCGTCACTCCAGCCAAACTCGTGCATCAGCGGTCCGACGACCAGCGCCGGGTCCGTGATGCGTCCGCCGATGACAATGTCAGCCCCCGCGGCCAGGCAATCGGCGACAGGGCGCGCGCCCAGGTAGACGTTGGCGCTGCGGATGTGTGCCGCGACGTCGCTGAGGGGCGCGTTCGTGTCGAGGTTGCTCAGCGGCTCGCCGCTCTCCAGCAACTCGGGGATACGGCTCAGGATGTCATCGCCCTCGACGACGCCGACCTTCAGCCCTTTGACGCCAAGTCGCCGGCCGAGCTCGAGCACCGCCTCCATGCACCCGGTCGGATTGACGCCGCCGGCGTTGGCGATCACCCTGATGCCCTTGTCGGCGAGTTCTGGCAGGATCCGTTCGAGCATCGCGACGAAGTCGGTCGCGTAGCCCGCGTTGGGATCGCGCTGCCGCAGCTTCTGCATGATGCTCATCGTGACCTCCGCCAGGTAGTCCAACGCGAGGTAATGAAGAGGGCCTTCGCGGACTAGGCGGACCGGGCCGAGGATGGAGTCACCCCAGAAGCCCTGGCCATTGGCGATCAGGATGGGTTCGCGCATGAGCCGGCGCAGCATACCGCTGGGGGGTCTGGCGACGAGGAGGATTGCCCGCGACCTGTCACCCGATCGCCGCTAAACCCCAGGCATGGAGCGGTCCATCTCGAGGTACGAGGCGTGGTTCCTGATGCTCGGCGGTCTGTTTGTCGCCGCGCTGGTGGTCTGCAATCTCATCGCCTCGAAGTTCGTGACGGTCGACCTTGGCTTCCTCGGGTTCACCAACCCGTTCGTCGTGTCGGCGGGGGTGCTGCCCTATCCCGTCACGTTCCTGATCACCGACATCCTGTCCGAGGTGTACGGCCGTCGCCGGGCCAACCAGGTGGTGCTCACGGGCTTCGCCGCCTCGGTGTTTGTGCTCGGGATTCTTCTCCTAGGCGATGTGTTCAGCGCCATCCCGGAGAGCCCAGTCGATGACGCCACCTACACCGAGGTGTTTGGCAAGGCGCCGCGCGTGGTCTTCGCGTCCATGGTCGCGTATCTGGTCGCGCAGCTCGTGGACATTCGGGTGTTCCACTTCTGGAAACGCGTGACGAACGGGCGCCACCTGTGGCTGCGCAACAACGCGTCAACCGTGTTCTCGCAGCTCGTCGACACGATTCTGGTCGTGTCGGTGTTGTTCGTCGGCGTGAAGTCCACCGGCGAGATCGCCGCCCTGGTGGTGGACGGCTGGCTGTTCAAGATCCTCTGTGCCCTGGTGGACACACCGATCTTCTACTTGGCCGTCGGCGGGTTCCGGCGCGCGCTTGCCGATCGACCCGGCGTGAGCCAGGTCGACCGGTAGCGATCAACAACCGGCGCGGCGCCGACGATGACCGCTGCGCGGCGGGTTCGACCGGCGCGTGAACTCGGCCAGGTCCTCGATGCGGCTACCGTGCGGGGCGCGCCGCGGTGCCGGTGCGCGCTGGTCGAGGATCGGTTTTGGGGCGGGAGCCAATCCGGCCCGGATTTGCCTGGGGCGCGCGACGTCGGGCCTGGCGACCGGACGCGGTCCGCGGCGTGACGGCAGCACACCGTCGGCTGGCATTCGCCCGGCGGCCGGCCGGGGCCCACTCGCCGGCCGCCGGTTGGCGGTCTGCGCGACGGGGACGACCGAGTCCATCGCCCGGTTGTGTCCGGTCGCGTCGGTGAGGTGTAGGTAGCGGCCGATCAGCCGCGAAGCGATCAGCATCGGCAGGGCGACCAACGGCCCGACCAGTGCCGGCCGCAGAAAAGCGATGGCCTCGCTGGACAGCGTCCAGGCGGCGAACGCCGGCACGAAGAGGGTCAGAATGGCTCCGGCCATGCCTGCATAGCGCGGTCCGGCTTCCCAGGCGGTGGTCACCAAAGTACGCGGGTGAAGCGCCTTCCAGCTGCTGTCGCGTACTCGAAGGCCGATGGCCAACGGCGCGAAGAAGAGTCCGGCCAGCCCGGCCAGGAGCACGTTGAGGATGCCGGCGCCGATGAAGTGGGCGATCAGTGCGGGCACCAGCAACACCCCGAGGATCGCGAGGCCGTCCCCCCAGGTGCGCAGCGCCATCGCCGGCAGCTCGCGCAGCGGCGGCAGGCGCGGCGCGTCGTCGGCGCCGTTCGCCGCGTCAATCAGCGCCCGGCGGCCGAGCGCGGTGATGAGCGCCATGACGAGCAGCGCCGGTCCGAGCGCGACCAGGGGCAGCAGGTAGGCAGGACCGCCGCGCGTCAGGAAACCAGCGAACCCCACCGCCACAGGAAACACGGCGGTCGCGGTGGTGACCGTCACTGGCATGTGACTGTCGGCGAGGAAGCGGACCGTGTCTTGGATCGAGTCGCGCAGCGGCGATTCAGGCTCCGGGATCGTGGTGCGCGCTGCCGCAGAGCGCTCTTCGGCGACCATCACGCCAGAACGGCGTAGCACGCTGGCGATATTGCGACGCTCGCGCGGCGAGGCGACGCGCTGCATCGAGGCCAGGGCCTCGTCGGGACGGCCGAGCCGGACGCAGACCTCGGCCAGCTCGCTCCAAGTCGCGTCCGACGCGATGCCCTTGTCGACGGCGCGATGAAGGGTGGCGTAGCGCTGCTGCGGCGTGGCCGCAGGAGGAGGAGCGGTAATGTGTTCGAGATGCACGATAAACCCCCGTTGTGCAGTTCCGCGGCGCTCGGATTCGCGCCGTAGGCAGGACTGTCGGGACCTGCGACGGGAGGCTTGAGCCTACTGATCTCAGTTTGAGTCAGCGGCGTCGCCCTTGGGCGGCGCGGGCTCGGACATCTCGGTGTCAGGAAGCGAAGACCTGATCGACCTTCTGCTGCAGCTCGCCCGATTCGAACATCTCCAACGCGGTGTCGGAGCCGCCAATGAACTCACCGCCGACGAAGAACTGCGGTGTGGTCGGCCAGTCCGAGAACGAGACCAGGGCCGGGCGGATCGATTCGTCGTCGAAGATGTTGATCACCTCGAACGGCTTGCCGAGTTGGGTCGCCACGGCGATGGCACGGTGCGTGAAGCCGCACATGGGCTGATCTTTCGTGCCTTTGCCGAAGATCAGGATCTTGTTGTCGGAGACGGCCTTCTGGATGTCGTCTTTGGTCCACATGGGGGAGCTTCTTTAGTCGGGGACGACCGTCTTGATTTGGACGGCGTGAATGGTCGTCGTTAGGTGATCGCCGAGCGCGCGGTGCACCATCTTGTGCTGCTCGATCCGCGTCTTGCCTTGGAATGCCGGGGACGCCACAGTGACCGCGAAGTGATCGGAGGTTCCGGTCAGATCCTCGACCCGAGCGGTGGCGTCAGGAATGCCTGACTCGATGAGCCGCTTAACGTCTTCGGTGCTCAGCATGCTTCGGCAACCGGGATACGTTGCCGATCCAGGGGAGTCAAGGGCGGGTGCCGGCCATCGGGCTCGAGGGGGCGGTCCGGCCCCGCCGCACCGCGCCGGGAAGTCGCGGGGGCGGCTCGCCGGCAACGGCACTTTCCGAGCTTGTGGTTCCGGGCTCGGGCGCCGAGGATGAGCGGCTCTCGCCATGAAGGTCTTCCTGAGTCGCCCGCGCGGGTTTTGCGCCGGTGTCGAGCGCGCGATCGAGATCGTTCGCCGGGCGCTGGACAAGTTTGGGCCGCCCGTCTACGTCCGCCACGAGATCGTCCATAACCGAGTGGTAGTGGGGGACCTGGAGGCGGCCGGCGCGGTGTTTGTCGACGATCTCGCCGAAGTGCCGGCCGGCGCTCGAGTGATCTTTTCCGCGCATGGCGTCGCGCCGAGCGTGTTCGACGAGGCCACCGAGCGGGGGTTGCGCTACATCGACGCGACCTGCCCCCTGGTCACCAAAGTGCACGTCGAGGCGCGTTCCTTTGCAAAGCGTGGCGACACGATTCTGCTCATCGGGCATCGCGATCACGTCGAGGTCAAAGGCGTGGTCGGCGAGGCGCCGGAAAAGACCTGTGTCGTCGCCAGCCCGGAGGAGGCCGAGGTCGTGGAGATCCCTGATACGGCTCGTGTGGCGGTGCTCACGCAGACGACGTTGAGCGTCGACGAGGCCGAGAAGACGATGGCGGTGCTGCGGCGGCGTTTTCCCGACCTGGTCACGCCGCGGAAGGAGGACATCTGCTATGCGACCACGAATCGGCAGACCGCGGTCAAGAGCCTGCAGGGGCGGGTCGACGCTTGGCTGGTGATCGGCGACCGCACGAGCTCCAACAGCAATCGGCTGCGTGAGCTCGGCGCCGCAGATGGGAAGCGCGCCCATCTGATCCTGGGGCCGGACGAGATTGACACCGAGTGGCTGCAGGGGGTCGGGTCGATCGGCATCACCTCCGGCGCGTCCACTCCTGAGGTCAGCGTGCAGCAGGTCGTGGACCGGCTGCGAGGGCTCGGTGCTACCGAGGTGATCGAGGTGGACGGCGTGCTCGAGGACATCGAGTTCTCCCTCCCCGAAGAGGTCCGCTAGTGGTGTGATTCAGGCAGATGGGGCCTTATCCGCGAGACATCGGCGCCGGTCGCAAGGCGGGTCGCCGCAGGCATATTGGTGGATACGGCGAGGACGACCCACGCTGCGAGCGGCGCTGAGGGCCGTGGAGAAGGCCCCAGATTCCTGAATCACACCACTAGGACCGCGGCGGCGGCGGGCGAGGGTGGGCATCGCGCGGGCGCGGGGCGGGGGTTCCCCGATGGACTGGCCGCGGGCGGTACCGAGGGCACCTGTCGCTCCCACCGGCATCGGGGCTTCCGGCCGGACGGAGAGCGAGCGCGGCCCTTGCCACGGGGAACGGACTGGCGGCACTTTTTTTTTGGCCTGCTACACTTAGGAGCGGCCCTGACCCCTGTCTCGCCGGCTTCGCCGTGGTGCTGCCGCGCGTTACTCCTCGCCTCTCTCCACCATGACCGCCACTGCTCCAACCCCGCTTCGCGCCGACTCATCGGCTTCAGAGCCTCTCGTCCTGCTGGTCGTGCCCCCGTTTCAGGGGCTGGGTTGTCCGGCGCTAGGGGTCAGTCAGCTGAAGGGCAACCTGGTGCGGGCGGGCTACCGCTGCGAGGTGCTCTATATCAACCTGAGCCTGGCCGATCGCATTGGCGGTCTCGTCTATGAGTGGCTCAGCGGCACTGGGCCGTTCTTGCTGGGGGATCTGATCTTCGCACCGGCGCTCACCGGCAAGAGTGAGGAAGAGGTCGTCGGTCGTTATGCCCGCGAAGTGCTGGCCGGCTCCGACATCGCCGAGCGACTCGGCGAGTGGTTCCCCGGCGAGGATCACGAGACCGCGTTGCTGCGGCTTGCGCGCGAGGCGTCCGCGTTCGTGCGCGAGGACGCGATGCGCGAGATCCTGGGCCGCAACCCGTGGATGGTCGGCTTCTCCTCGACCTTCCTAGCCAATTGCTCGTCGCTAGCGATGATCAAGGAGCTCAAGCGCCAGCGGCCTGAGATCCTCACCGTCATGGGCGGGGCCAACTGCGAGGCCGAGATGGGGGCCGAGCTGCGCAAGTGCTTCGACGACATCGACTTTGTCGGCCGCGGCGAATGCGATCGGACCTTTGTCGACCTCATCGCCTCGCTGCGTCGCGGCGAACCCGGCACTGGCATCCGCGGCTTCCTTGCCAAAGGCGACGCCAAAGCGACACCGCCGTCGGCGCCCCTGCACCGTGAGGAGCTCGACGGGCAGGCGTTCCCGGACTTCGAGGACTACTTCGCGCAGCTCGCCAAGAGCAAGATCCGCCACGAGATTCGGCCGGGATTGGCGATGGAAACGTCGCGCGGCTGCTGGTGGGGGGCCAAGCAGCACTGCACGTTCTGCGCGTTCAACCGTGAGGGGATGGTCTTCCGCAGCAAGTCGCCAGACCGCGCCGTGGACGAGATCAACACGCTCGCGACGCAGTACGGCATGGAGAGGATGGAGATGACCGACAACATCCTCGACATGGCGTACTTCAAGTCGCTCGTGCCGCAGATGGCCGAGCATTCGCGCTACACGTTTTTCTGGGAGACCAAGGCCAACCTCTCGGAAGACCAGGTGCGGATGATGCGACGCGCCGGGATCCGCTGGATTCAGCCGGGGATCGAGAGCCTGAGCGACCTCACGCTCAAGCTCATGCGCAAGGGCAGCACGCAGCTACAGAACACGCAGCTGCTCAAATGGTGCACCGAGTCCGGCGTGCGGATCACTTGGAACTGGCTCTTCGGCTTCCCCGGTGAAGACGATGGGGAGATGGATGACTTGGTGCGCACGGTCGAGACCATCCACCATCTCCAGCCACCGTCCGGCACGTCCGTGCTCTATCTCGAGCGCTTCGCCCCCTACCACACCTCGCCGGAGGAGTGGGGGCTGACGGGGATCAAGCCGTCGAAGGCCTACAAGTACGTCTACGGCCTGCCGGACGAGTCGCTCAACAACATGGCCTTCTTCTTCGAGTGTGACCACTTCGAGGGCCGAGAGCAGAGCGAGGCCTACCGCCGGCTGCGCGAGGCTGTGCGTCAGTGGAAAGAGGATTACCGGTTTGCGCACCTGGTCGCGATTCCGCGTAAGCGCCACCTGGTGCTGCTGGATACCCGTTCGGTCGCCACCAGGTTCCGCTGGAAGTTGCGTGGTCTTGAGCGGCGGATCTACGAGGCGTGCGGCCGACTCCGCGGCGTGCGCGACCTGGAGCGCGAGCTCGACGGCGAGGCGACCACCGAGCAGATCACCGGGATCCTGCAGCGCTTCGTGGATCACCGACTGGTGCTGCAGCGCGGGGATCGCTACCTCGCGGTGGCGACCGATCCGCGCTTCGGCTACCGCGACTTCCCTGTCGTCTTCCCCGGCGGTGGTGTTCAGCCGGCCCGCAAACCCAAGCCGAAGATGCGTCGGATCAAATACCTGACCAGCGTGGTGCTCGCGTCGCCCAAGCGCGCGATGCAGCGCACCATGCTGCACTCGGCACTCAAGTGGGGCCTGCGCTATCGCGAGAAGCACGGCATCCCGGATGGGTTGCCGGCGCCGGCGGAACGGCCGCAGGCCGAGGCCCCGATGCTCGCTGCGTCCTGAGCTGCGCTCGAGCCCCGTCCATCTGGTGGCCCCGTCAGTCTGGTGGCCACAGCCACGCCGCGCCGCGAACGCCGCTGCTGTCGCCCCAGCGCGGGGGCCGCAACGCGGTCGTGACACGATCGGTGAACGCATGCTCTCCCCACAGCCGCAGGACTGCGTCGTAGAGGCGCGTGATCTGCGACAAGCCGCCACCGAGCACGATCACGTCCGGGTCGAGCACGTTGATGACGGTGGCGAGCCCGCGGGCGAGTCGATCCTCGTAGCGTCGTAGCGTGGCGTCGGCCCCCGGGTCGCCGGCGGCCGCCGCCGCAACGATCTCGACTGCGGTGGCCGAGGCGCCCGTGGCGCGGCGATGATCCGCGGCCATGCCGGGTCCCGACAGGTAGGTCTCCAGACAGCCGTGCTTGCCGCAATAGCAAGCGGGCGCGGGCAGGTCGTCGGGCGTCGGCCAAGGCAGTGGGTTGTGACCCCACTCGCCGCCGACCGCGTTGGCGCCCAGCAGCGGCCGGCCGCGTAGGGCCACGCCCCCACCGACCCCGGTGCCGAGGATGACGCCGAACGCCACCGCCGCGCCGGTCGCTGCACCGTCGGTGGCCTCGGACACCGCAAAGCAGTTGGCATCGTTGGCAAAGCGCACGTCGCGCTGCAGGAGGGCCTCGAGATCGCGGTCCAGCGGCCGACCGTTGAGCCACGTGGAGTTGGCGTTCTTGACGAGGCCCGTGGCGGGGGAGAGCGCACCCGGCATCGCGACGCCGACGGTGGCATTCGCGCCGACTTCGGCCTCGAGTCGCTCGACGAGGTCAGCGATTGCTCGCAGCGTCGCGGCGTAGTCGTCGCGTGGGGTTGCGACGCGCTCGCGCACTCGCTCGGCGCCCCCGGTGTCGAGGGCGAGGCCTTCGATCTTGGTGCCGCCGAGGTCGATGCCGATGCGCATGCCGGGCGGAGCCTAACGGATCGACCCTCGGCGGTCCTCTCAGCCGGCTCGCAGCGACGCCAGCGACGGTCGGTCGTCGCCCGACCATTGCAGCCAGGTCTCGAACGCCGGCTGAGCTTGCCGCCAGTCGGCCTCGAGCATCGAGAACCAGGCGGTATCGCGGCTGCGCCCTTTGACGATCAAGTGATGCCGGAAGACGCCCTCGAACGCGAAGCCGAGGCGCAGCGCCGCCACGCGCGACCGCCGGTTGAGCGCATCGCACTTCCACTCGACACGGCGGTAGCCGCGGGCGAACGCCTCGCGAAGCAGAAGATAGGCGGCCTCCGTGTTGGTCGCTGTCCGGTGGGCGTCGGGCGTGTACCAGATGTGCCCGATCTCCACGCGCCGCTGCCGGGGCTCGATCGCGAGGTACGCTGCCATTCCGACCGCGTGGCCGCGGTGCCGATCGCGCACCGTGAAGAAGCGCGGATCGGTCGAGGCGGCGCACTGGTTCAGCCAGCGCGTCATCGCCAGCTCGTCGCTAAAAGGCCCGTAGCCCATGTAGGTCCAGATCGCCTCGCGGCGCTTGGACCCGTGCGAGCCAGCGTAGAGCTCGGCGCCGTCGCGCTGTGGGGCGACGGCCCGCAGCTCGATCGTGTCGCCGTCGAGCGAGTCGGCCTGGAGCATCGCGGCCGGTTGGGTGTCGACCACTGGACCGACCGGCAGCTCGGCCGCGTCGGCGGGATCTTCGGCCAGCGCCTTCAGCCGGTTCAGCGACGTCGAGAGCCCGCGCACATGGTCGCTGACCCAGCGCTCGCACACGCGCTGGATGGGGACCGGGTTGAGGAAGTTCCAGCGCACACGACCCTGGCGACGGGCGACGACGAGCTCGGTGCTCTGCAGGACGTCGAGGTGCTTCATCACCCCGGTCCGGCCCAACCCGCCGCGGCGGTGGTCGGCGAAGTGCTGGCACAAATCACCCGTCGTCTGCGCGCCCGCCGCGAGGAGGTCGAGCAGCGCGCGACGCGTTGGATCGGCGAGCGCTTTCCAGACCGCGTCGGGGTCGCTCATTCGGTCGTTGGCGTCGCTTCGGCGGCGGTCTTGAGTCCCTTGGTGAGCAGGAGATGCCAACCCTCGGCCATCTGCGGCAGGGAGGCGTCATCGATGTGCCCGTGCAGGGAGTTCGTGAGCCGCACCAGGGTGCCGCCGTCGTGCTCTTCGAGCTGGAGGTGCAGAAACACCTGGCAGGGACCGCCGAACGGCGGCGCCAGCGAGCCCGCCAGGTTGAGCGAGCGCTGCGGCTCCACCGCGATCACCGTGAACCACAGCAGGCTGCCGCCGTCCGCGCCCTGCTCGATGAGGTGACCGCCCGCCCGCGGCTCGAGCGTGACGGTGGAGTCGGCGGCCACGCAGCGCAGGTCGGCGACCCACCAGTCGTTGGGGCGATCGATGACGAGCTGCCAGACGCGTTCGCGGGGGGCGTTGATCGAGACTTGGAGCTCCAGCCGGGCGGCGGAGGTCTTGAGGGCTAGGGCGGGATTCGGCATCGGTGTCCTCTGATATGTCACTGAATAGTGACATATAGGGGCGATGGGCGCAAGGGCCGTCTCCCGCTCGCAAGCCACGGGATCTGGCGGTCGCCGGCCGCTGGGGCTACGCCAAGCGCATGACCCTGTGCCGCGCCGACCTTCCCGCCGAACCCGTCTCGCTCCTGCGGCAGTGGCTCGAGGCGGCGCGAGAGGCCGACCTCATCGAGCCCTCCGCAGCGGCACTGGCGACCGTCGGCATCGATGGCGGGCCGTCGTGCCGCATGGTGCTGGTGCGCGACGCCGATGCGCAGGGCGTGGTCTTCTACACCAACTACCAGAGTCGCAAGGGCGTCGATCTCGCACAGACGCAGCGCGCCGCACTCACGCTGTGGTGGCCACCGCTCGAGCGTCAGCTGCGGGTCGAGGGGTACGCATCGCGGGTGTCCGAGGCCGAGTCGGACGTCTATTTCGCGAGCCGCTCCAGGGACAGCCAGATCTCGGCGGCGGCGTCACCGCAGAGCCGACCGTTGCGCGATCGCGCCGAGTTGGAGGAGCGCATCGCGGAACTGGCGGCGCGACACCCCGACGAGGTGCCGCGACCGGCGCACTGGGGCGGCGTGCGCGTGTCGCTCGAGGTGGTCGAGTTCTGGCAAGGGGCGGCGCATCGACGCCACGACCGCCTGGTTTTTCGCCGGCGTGGGGAGCTTTGGGACATCGAGCGCTTGGCGCCCTGAGGTCTGCCCGCGCGCCAAGTTGCTATTCTCGAGGCGTTCTTGAGGAGGAACTCGCCATGAGAGTGTCACGCTCGTTGCCATCGGCGCCGGCCTTGGTGCTGGCCTCGGTCACCCTCGCGATCTCGGTCCCTGCTCTCCCTGCGCAGGTCTCACCCAAGTTTGGCAGTAGCGGCAACCCCCAGGCGCACGAGCTGAAGAACGGCGTGACCGTGGTGGTGCCCTCTTGGCAGGCGTTGCGGCCCGACGGCTCTTGCTTCGAGGGCGAAGGGTTGGCGCCTGATGTCGAGGTCGCGGTTGAGGCGGCTGACCTGAACCAGCGTGACGTGATCCTAGAGCGCGCGCTGGAGGTCTTGCGGGAGAAGGTCGGCCATGCGCCCGGCCCGGGCGGATGACGCTCGCCGAGTCCGACCGGCCACAGGGTGGCCCGGCGCGATCCACGGCTGCCGCCACGGTCCTCATGGTTCGGCCGTCGCGGTTTGCCCACAATGCCGAGACCGCCGCCACGAACGCGTTTCAACGGCCCGACGCCCGTGACCCGGACACCGCGCGGCGGGACGCTCTGGCGGAGTTCGAGCGCCTGGTCGGCGTCGTGCGAGCGGCCGCGGTTCGTGTGGCCGTCGTGGACGGCGCGCCGGATGCGCCGGACGCCGTCTTTCCCAACAACTGGGTGTCGTTCCACCGCGACGGCACCACGGTGCTCTATCCCATGCTCGCGCCCAGCCGCCGCCGCGAGGTGCGGCCCGACTTGGTCGCACAGCTGCAGGCGGACGGGTTCGTCGAGGTTCGCCGCACGTTGGACCTGCGGCATCACGAGGCGGCGGATGGGTTCCTCGAAGGAACGGGCTCGCTCGTGCTCGACCGCCGCGACCGCGTCGCCTACGCGTGCCGTTCGGCGCGGACGAGCCCGCGGGTCTTGGCGGAGTGGGCGGCCGAGCTTGGCTACCGGACGCACGTGTTCACCGCCGTCGACCGGACGGGGGCCGCAATCTATCACACCAACGTGATGATGGGGATCGGCAGCGGCTTTGTCGTCGTGTGTGCCGAGGCGGTGTCTGAGCCTCGAGACCGGTCGCGGTTGCTCGCGGCGTTGCGGGCAACGGGGCGCGCCGTGGTCGAGATCAGCCTCGATCAAATGCACTGCTTCGCGGGCAACTTGATCGAGCTGCGTGCCGCCGACGGCGCGCCGGTGATCGTGATGTCGGCTGCCGCGTGGCGCTCGTTCGACGCGGCGCAACGCGGGCAACTCGAAGCGTGTGGTGGGTCGATTGTCGCGCCGGACCTCGCGACGATCGAAGCGCTCGGTGGCGGCAGCGCCCGGTGCATGATCGCCGAGATCGCCTGGTGACGCGGCGTCGCCCTACACGACGATGCGTAGGGCTTCGTCGAGCCCTTCGATCAGCCGCGTGACCTCGTCTTCGCTGTTGTAGTGCAGCAGGCTCGCGCGGATGACCCCACCGCGCTTCTCGAGGCCGAGCGCCGCGATCGCTCGAGGCGCGTAGAAGTCTCCGTAGCGCACGGCGACCTGCCGCGCGTCGAGGAGTGGGGGAATGCGCGAGGCATCGACGCCGTCGACCGCGAACGCGATGGTGGCGACGCGCCGCGTCGGGTCCGCGCTGGGCTCGCCGATGACACGCACCCGTTCCTGCTCAGCGAGGAACCCCAACAGCGGTGCCGCGAGCTCGGCCTCGCGGGCGGCGATCGCAGCAAAGGCCGTCGTGAACGGATCCGTGCTGGCTTCGCCGGCGCCGTTGCTGCCGACATCGTGCGCGGCCACGGCTTCGAGGTACTCGCCGATGCCGATTAGTCCGGCGGCCAGCTCGTGCGGGATGCTGCCGGGCTCGAGCTTGTAGGGGAACTCGTCTTCGCCGACGAAGTCGTGATTCTGGTTGCGCAGCTGCGCCCACGTGTTGCGTCGGCAGAACATCGCGCTCAGGTGCGGCCCAAACGTCTTGTAGAGGCTTGCGAAGTAGAAGTCACAGTCCAGGGCCGCCACGTCGACGCGGCGGTGCGGTGCATAGGCCACACCGTCGACGCACGAGAGTGCCCCGGCGGCGCGTACCCTCGCCGCGACAGCCGCGGCATCGTGGACGTTGCCCACGACGTTGCTGCAGTGCGTGAAGGCCACCAGGCGCGTGCGGTCGTTCAGCAGCGACTCGAGGTCTTCGAGCTCCAGCCGGGCTGTGTCCGGCCGGACCGTCCAGGTGCGCACCACGATCCCTCGTTCGGCCAGCCGCCGCCACGGTGTGCCGTTTGCCTCGTGGTCGAGATCGGTGACCACGACCTCGTCGCCCTCGTGCCACTGCGCGGCGAGCGCATTGGCCAGCCGCTGCACCAGCGCCGTCGACGACGAGCCGAGGACGGTCTCATCCGGCTGCGCCCCGAGCAGTCGTGCCGCGGTGCGCCGGCCGTTGTCCACCGCCTCGCCGGCCTCCTGCGACAGCGCGTAGCTGGCGCCGAGCTGGACGCCGAGCCGGCTCAGGTAGCCGGTGACCCGCTCGATGACCGGCCGCGCGACCACGCTCCCGCCGGCGTTGTCGAAAAGCGCCCAAGGAGTGTCGAGGGCCGGAAACCAGGGCCGGGCGAAAGCAGCGTCGAGCATGCGGAGGAGCTTACGATGGCGGTGCCCGATTGCCTGCCCAGGGGGCAGCCCATGATGGGGCGCGGGAGTTCCTCCGTGTCCGCGACGTCGCGACGATATGTGGCCCGTACTGCGTTCTGTTCTCGTTCCCGCCGCTGGGTTCGCCGGTCTGGCCGCGGCGGCGGTCGCCCAGGCCGCGGTACGCTTCGAGACTGTGGACTTGCCGTTGCCGGCCCGCACGCTGAGCCCGTTGGCGCTGTGGGTTGGTGATCTCGACGACGACGGCGACCGCGATGTCTTGGTCGACCACAACCCCGTTTGGGTCCTGCGCAATGACGGGACCGACGCGGCGCCGAGCTACTCTGACGCCGTGCCGTTGCCGATCTACCGGTCCACCGCCGGCGGGCTCGAGGCGGCGGGCCGGGCTCGCGCGTTCGGCAGTTGCCCGGTCGCGGTCGCCCCGCAGCTGGCCGATTTCGATGGTGATGGAGTCGATGACTTGGTGCTGGGTGGCCTCGCCGTGCGCTGGTTTCGCGGTCTCGGCGGCGGTCGCTTTGCTGAGCCCGAGACCGTGTCGGCTCGCGATGGCCGACCCCTGGAGAGCGACGGCCGGCCCTCTGGCATGGCGGCCGTGGCGTGGGACGGCGACGCGTTCCCCGACCTGTTGGTGAACGTGGACTCGGCGTGTCTTGTGCTGCATCGCGGCGGTGCGCGTGGGGTTGGCGCCGCCGAGCCCCTCGAGGCGAACGGTCAGCCGATTCGCACCGGGGGCTGGGGGGCTCCCTGGGTGGGCGATTTCGACGGCGATGGCCGACGAGATCTCGTGGTGCCGGGACCCCGCGCCTCGTTGGTCCTCTACCGGGGTGTGGGGGCTCTGCGTGGTGGCGGCGACGGGGCCCCGGTCCTGGGACCCGCCGAGCGGCTGGTGCCCGAAGACCCCAGCGCTGAGCGAGTGCTGCTAGCCGTGGTCGACTGGGAGGGCGACGGCCGCCCAGACATTGTGCGCACGGCGCATCGGGAGGAAGTCGTCCCGCCCCAGCCGCTCTCTGCAGACGAACAGGCCGAGCTGGCGGCATTGGGCGCGGAGCTGGCGCGTGTCACCCAGCGCGCGCACGCTCTCACTCAGGCGCGTCCCGTGTTCGACGAGGCATCCCTACGCGAGCGGCACGGCAACCGGCGCGCGCTCGACGCCGCGCGGCAGGGCTTGGAAGCCGCTCGCGCCCGTCTGCAACGCAAGCGCGACGGGGTGACGCGGCGAGTGCCGATCATCGAGCGGGTGCGGGGTGTTCCACGGACGCGTGAGTTCTAGTGGTGTGATTCAGAAATCTGGGGCATTCTCCGCGGCCCTCAACGCCGTTCGCAGCGTTGGGTCGTCCTCGCCGTATCCACGAATATGCCAGCGGCGACCCGCCTTGCGACCGGCGCCGATACCTCGCGGGTAATGCCCCATCTGGCTGAATCACACCACTAGGGCGGGCGACTTCTGCGCTCCACTCGTACTACTCGCCCCGCTCCCCTCGGCTTTCCTGCGATAGCTCGTGTAACGTCGACGAGAGGCGCTGTAGGGACCCGACCGAGTAGCCGCGGTCGTGGAAGAAGCGCACGCGGCCTTCGCCGTCGAGCAGGACGACCCGGCCCGTCAGTCCGTCGGCGTTGCCGGTGAACTGCGCGACCGGCTCGGCATCGGCGTAGAGCGTGACGACGCCGCCCCAGTCCTCGCGCGGGATCCCGCGGCGCATGCCGCCGTCGATCGTGCCCGAAAACATCCGCGGGAACATCCCGGGGATCGTGGGGAGCTCGAGCATGCGGACCCCCACCTCGGCTTGCGTGAGGCCGAGGAGCCAGCGATCGATGTCAAACTGCGCGTCCTGGTCGTAGCCGATCAGGAGCAGGAGGGGCTGGCCCGCGGCGATCGCGGGCAGCTCGACGTCGTCGCCGGCGAGGGACTCGCCGCGGACCGTGGGAAAAGTCTCGCCGGTCGGATCGCGGCGCGGGTAGGTCGAGGAGCAGGCCGGGATGAAGGAGAGCCCGAGCGCGAGCAGCGCGAGGGCGACCAGGCCGGCAAAGGTCGTGGTGTAGCGCTTCACAGGATCAGGGGTTTCGCCTGCATCGGCCAGGTCGATGCAGGCTTCCTTTGAGCGGGCTCGGGCACCCGTGCTTCGTCGGCGGGTGTGCGCTTGGGGGAACCCGCCCCGACCCACTAGGCTGGCGGGATGCGCAAGTTGCTCGTTGCCGGTTCCGCCGCGTCCTTCGCCGCTCTCGCGCTTGGTGGGAGCGCCTCGGGTCAGTCTGGCTCGTCCGCGCCACCGCGAACCCAGGAGGCGGCGTTCACGCCACCGGCGGCACCGGTGACGCCGAAGGGCGACCAGCACGACGACTACCACGGCACGCGCGTCGCCGACCCGTATCGTTGGCTCGAGCAGCTCGGGGCCCCCGCCGTCGACGCGTGGATCGCCGAGCAGAACAAGGTTGCGACGCCCTACCTCGAGGCGTTGCCCGACCGCGCGGCCATTGCTGAGCGGCTCCAGAAGCTGTGGAACTTCGAGCGCTACGGCGTGCCGACGCTGCGCGGCGGCCGCTACTTCTACTCCTTCAATCCGGGCCTCGCGAATCACAGCGTGCTCATGGTCAGCGACGCGATCGACGCGGAGCCGCGCGTCCTGATCAACCCCAATACGTTTAGCGCCGATGGCACGGTGTCGTTGGCGGGCCAGTCGATCAGTCCCGATGGCTCCCTCATCGCGTATGCCAAGTCGGACGGTGGCTCCGACTGGCGCGATTGGTTCTTTCGTCGCGTGGACGACGGCGAAGATCTCGACGATCGGCTGTCGTTCATGAAGTTCGGCAGCCTGAGCTGGGCGCGTGATGGCTCGGGCGTCTACTACAGCCGCTATCCAGCAGGGCCGGACGGCGCCGGTGACGACGCGCAGCCGACGTCGGTGTTCTTCCATCGGCTGGGCGCTCCGCAGAGCGAGGACGTGCTCGTGCACGACGTCAGCACGATGGCCCGGCATCGCGGGTTACGCCCAAACACCAACGCGCGCGCGACCGAGGACGGGCGCTACGTGGTGCTCAACGTGCGCGCCGGCTACCACGAGAACCAGGTTCATGTGTTGGATCTGCAGGACCCGGACGGGACGCCGCGGCCAGTGGTCGGCGCGTGGAGCGCGCAGTTCAGCTTCGTCGGCAACGACGGCACGCAGTTCTTCTTCGAGACCACGGACGGCGCGCCGAAGTCGCGGATCGTCGCCATCGACGTCGACAGCCCCGAGCGCGCCAAGTGGCGCGAGGTCGTGCCCGAAGATGACGACCCGTTGCGCGGGGTGTCGTTCGTCGGCGGGCGGCTGATCGCGACCTACTTGCACGACGTCAAGACCAGGGTGCGGGTGTTCGGTACCGACGGCAGCGTCGAGCGCGACATCGAGCTGCCGGGTGTCGGCTCGGCGCGCGGGTTTGGTGGCGAGTCGGGGCAGACGACGACCTTCTACTCGTTCACCAGCTTCGCCACGCCGACCGAGGTGTGGGCCTATGACATCCCGACGGGGGAGTCGACGCTGTTCAAGCGGCCGAGCGTGCCCTTCGACCCCGAGCAGTTCGTGACCGAGCAGGTGTGGTACGCGAGCCGCGACGGTACGCGCGTGCCGATGTTCGTTACGTGCCGGCGTGACCTCGCGCGCGACGGCAAACGACCGACGCTGCTCTACGGCTATGGCGGCTTCAACGTCTCGCTCACGCCGAGCTACAGCACGGTGCGGATGGTGTGGCTGGAGCGGGGTGGCGTGCTCGCCATTCCCAACCTGCGCGGCGGCGGTGAGTTTGGCAAGGAGTGGCACCTCGCCGGGACCAGAGACCGCAAGCAGAACGTGTTTGATGACTTCATCGCCGCCGCTGAGTGGCTGATCGAGAGCGGCTACACCAGCCGCGAACACCTCGGCATCCAGGGCGGCAGCAACGGTGGTCTGTTGGTCGGCGCTTGCATGACGCAGCGCCCGGACTTGTTCGGCGCGTGTCTACCGGCGGTCGGCGTGCTCGACATGCTGCGTTACCACCGCGCCAGCGCCAATGCGCGCAACTGGTCGACGGACTACGGCCTCAGCGAGAACGCCGAGGACTTCGCGTCGCAATACGCCTACTCGCCGGTCCACAACGCCCGGGCGGCGTGCTACCCGCCGACGTTGGTGACGACCGCCGACCACGACGACCGCGTCGTGCCGTGGCACAGCTACAAGTTCGCCGCGGCGGTGCAATCGGCGCAAGGTTGTGACAACCCCGTGCTGCTCCACGTCGAGACGCGCGCGGGTCATGGCGCCGGCAAGCCGACCTGGATGCAGATCGAGCACGCCGCCAACGCGCTGGCGTTTCTCTCCGAGCATACCAAGGACTCCCCATGACCCAACCCGAGCTCCTCGACCTCCAGCGCAGTGTTGTCGTCGTCATCGACCTCCAGGGCAAGCTGATGGACATGGTGTTTCGCCCCGAGCTCGTGCGCCGGGCGACGGTCCGCCTCCTGCAGCTTACGGAAATCTTCGACGTTCCGGTGGTGCTCACCGAGCAGTACCCGCAGGGCCTCGGCGCGACGCACCCGGAGGTGCGGGCCGCCTACGATGCTCTGACCGTGCGCAAGCGCCACGTCACCAAGACGTCGTTCGGCTGTTGCGGCGATGTTGGGTTCGCGCACGCGCTCGACGAGCTGCGGCCCGGGGTCGCGGCGCGCGATCGCCAGGTCGTGGTGGCGGGCATCGAGGCGCACATCTGCGTGATGCAGACGGTGCTCGAGCTCCTGCATCAGGAGCAGCAAGTGTTCTTGTGCTGGGAGTGCGTCAGCGGTCGGGGCGAAGAGTATCGGCAGTGGGCGCTTCAGCGCATGCAGCAGGCAGGCGCGCAGATCACCAACCACGAGTCCGTCGCCTTTGAGTGGGCGCGCGACAAAGACCACGCGCAGTTCAAGGCCATGAGCCGCATGCTGCGTGAGGGGCAGTTGGGCTAGTGGTGTGATTCATGCAGAGGGGGCCTTATCCGCGAGACATCGGCGCCGGTCGCAAGGCGGGTCGCCGCAGGCATATTGGTGGATACGGCGAGGACGACCCAACGCTGCGAGCGGCGCTGAGGGCCGTGGAGAAGGCCCCGGATTCCTGAATCACGCCACC
>JBCCGH010000106.1:0-33834 GCA_039029375.1 Planctomycetota bacterium | reverse complement strand
GTTGAAGCAGGGCGCTGGCCCTAAGCCGCTCAGCTAATCTTATGATTGAATGAACAGAGCGCAAAAATCTTTAATTAGCATTGCGTATGAAGTGAACAGGGAACATTTCTGGCCTACTTTTCCAATGCAAAAACTGTCAAATTTTACCTCTCTATCAGAAAATCTAAATAAGCAAAAATTTCCATGCTGATAGGTGAAAATCGTAAAGTTTTTCAATCCATCTTGAGTTAAAAATAGAAACTTTCAACAAAGTTGTCATATCTAGTTCGTGCAAGCACAGTCAACAGCCTAGCTATGACATTTCTATTCTTTTCGCCGTGATAAATGGCTCAACCGTAGTCACCTACTCAAAACATACACAAAACATCATATGCTTTCAAGAGTTGTCATGAAACTACAGTGTTAATGATCAGGGCAAGATTCGTACAGTGATAGTACGCAGTGACAAACGAATACAACGCAGCATCAGCAAAATAGCGTGCGTGTTTGCACCGGACCAAAGCCTCGTTTCGAGACCAACCGCCGATCCGTCGCTCCAGTCGACCGGTGACGGCGTCGACTGCTGGTCCTAGCAACCGCCACGGAGACCACACGATGATCACGACGCACGCACCTGCGCCCAAAGCCATGCTCACGCGACAGGTTTCTCTCACGCCCGTGCCCCCGCAGCCCCCACACCGACGCCGCATCGTGGTGGTCGAGGATGACCCAGACCGCTCCGCGCACCTGGCCGCCGCGCTGCGCGACGATGGGCACGATGTCGTGGTCGAGAGCGACGGGGCGGTCGCGTTGCGGCGCGTGGTCGAGCTGACGCCGGAGATCGTCATGGTCGACCTCGGCATGCTCCCGCACCGCAACGGCTTTGAGATCCTCGCCGATGTTCAGGCGCTGGGCCTGTCGACGCGCACCATCGGGATGACCGGATCGCAGGCCCCCCAGTTCGAGACGCGAGCCCGCGAGCTCGGCGCCGTCGGCCTGCTGCGCAAGCCCGTCGCGCCCGAGACGGCCCGCGTCCTAGTCGGCCAGCTGCACTAGCCCAAGAGCGGAAGCCCTCACCGACGCGACCGGCGGGAGCCGCACCCCAATCGGGATGGTACTCGCCGGTCCGGGGCCAGCACGGCATGGTGGCGCCCCCGCAGCCCCGGAGTCGCCGGCCCCGCGCACCGACCGCGCGACTCCTCCATTGTCGCCGCCCCATGACTGCAGACGCCGCTTCGACGACCACGCGCCTGGCGTGGTTCTATGTCGCGTTCTTCGCGGTCGTCGGGGTGTTCATGCCGTTCTGGCCGGTGTGGCTCGAGCACGCCGGGCTCGAGGCCGCGCACATCGGGCTGTTTCTGGCGATGCCCGCCCTGGTGCGCGCCGTCGTCAGCCCCTGGATCGCACAGACCGCCGACCGGCTTGGCCAACGCCGCCTGCCGATGCTGTGGCTGGCCGGCGCCGGGACCGTGCTGTTCGCGCTCTTCGGGACCGGCCTCGGCTTCTGGGGTCTGCTGTTGGTCAGCATCGCCTTTGGCACGTGCCATCCGACCCTCGGCGCGCTGGGCGAGAGCCTCACGGTGCTCAGCGCCACCCGCCACGGACTCGACTACGGCCGGATCCGGCTGTGGGGTTCGGCCGCGTTCATCGTCACCGCGGCACTGAGCGGATCGCTGGTGGAGAGCTACGGCCCCCCGACGGTGTTCTGGCTGATCTTGGGTCTGCTTCTCGCACTGGCGGTCGCCTGCTACCGGCTGCCCGATGTGAGGCCCACCGAGCGACATACGGCCGCGCGTGCCCCCGCGCTGCAGCTCCTGGCATCACCGGCGTTCTGGTGCTTCGCGGTGGCAGCCAGCCTCGTGCAGGCGAGCCACGCCGTCTACTACGGGTTCGGCACGCTGCTGTGGCAGCGGGCCGGACATCGCGACGACCTCATCGGCGCGCTCTGGGGCGTCGGGGTCATCGCCGAGATCGGGCTGTTTGCCAGCGGCCCGTGGCTGGCGCGCCGCCTGCAGCCAACCACCCTGCTGCTCATCGGTGCCGGCGCGGCGATCGCGCGCTGGCTGGTCACCGGGGCGACCGCCAGTCTGTGGGCCCTGATCCCGGCCCAGCTGCTGCATGCGCTTTCGTTCGGCGCAACCCACCTCGGCGCGATCCGCTTCATCGCCGACCGGGTACGCCCCAGCCTGTCGGCCACGGCTCAGACCATCTACGCCGGCCTCTCGCACGGCGGCTTCATGGGTCTCTCCATGCTGATCGCCGGCGGACTGGTCGACCGCGGCGGCACCGACGCTTACCACGCAATGGTGTGGATGGCAGCCTGCGGCGCCATCGCCGCGCTGGCCCTCATCGCCACGGACAAGCGCAGCGCCCGCCCCCTCCGCTTCGAGTAGCGCTGCCGGCGCATCGACCGCCACCGCGGTGTCTCGCGCAGAGGACAACGGCGGGCCGGCGCGCGGCGGGTCGCCCCGAACGGGCCGTGCCGCCGGCGTCGAGACATCGCCTTCTCTTTGGTGCGACATTTGCTACTGGTAGGCAGAAGACCGAGAAACCGAAATGAAGCGCCACGCCATCACCCCGCTCCTCGCCCTACCCGTCCTGTTCGGCGCAACCAGTTGCCAAAGCATCGATTGGCACGATCCGCCGGCCGCGCGGCAGGAGCTGGCGGAATACGGGGCCGAGCGGCAGCGGGAGTGGGACGAGCTGAAAGCGCTGAAGGGCCACGTCACGTGGATCGGGGACGACCCTGTCACCTTTGATTTCCCCGAGGCTGGTCAGGTGACCGTCCGCCGCTGGTCGCTCGATGGCGGCCCCGGCTGGGAGTCGCTACGCGCCCGATTCACCTACGAGAACACCACCGACAAGTTCATGGAGCGGGTCCGGGTGGTGCTCTACGTGATGGACGAGCACGGGCAGCGTGTCGCCGCCTCCCGCGTGCGCCTCACCCACCCGTGGGGCTGGCCACTACGGCCGGGGTCGATGTTCTCCGACGAGATCCAGGCGCCGACTTGGGGGGCGCATCGCGGCGAAGACTGGCACTGGGAGATCGACCTCGAGGTCACCCCGCAAGGCGACCCGACGGGCTCCGCGACCCTCGCCGCGGCCTACTAGGTCGCGCTGCGGACGTCGGCGGCGGTCACGCGCCGACCAAGCAAGCCAGCGGCGAGGCCGCGCCCCTTCGCAAACATCGCCTTGGGTGCGGTGCCGCCGAGCCAGGTGAACGGCCACAGCACCAGCTCGAAGACCGCGAACGCAAACCACTGCCGCACGGTGCCGTGACGCTTGAGGTAGCGGACCGAGTTGACGGCGCACATGTACTTGCGGACCGGTGACCGGCCGCCACCCGACGACTGCGACACGAGGTGCGTCACGCGGGACCACGGCAGCCACACGATCGTCTTGCCGCGGTCGCGCAGCTGCCAACCGAGCTCGACGTCTTCCCAATACATGAAGTAGCTCTCGTCGAGACCACCGACCGCGACCACTTCGTCCAGCCGATACAGCGCGCACGCGCCGGGCATGAAGTCCACCGCCACCGGCCCCTCGCTCGACGGCGCCGGCGGCCCCCCTTCACCGCGCAGCTTGAGCATGTTCGGGTGGAACGCGATCGCGCCGCCCTGGCACCAGACGAGACCGTCGGGGCGCAGCATGGTCGGACCAACGCAGGCGACGCTGCTATCGCGCGCCATGACCTCGACCATGGGGTCGAGGAAGCCCGCCGGCAGGCGGACATCGTTGTTGAGGAACAGCACGAGGTCTGCGGCCCGCCGCTGTGCCCACTCGATCCCGAGGTTCATCGCGGCGCAGTAGCCCAGGTTGTCGTCGAACGCCATCACCTCGGCGCGCGCGGTTCGCAACCGTTCGACCGAGTCGTCCCCCGAACCATTGTCCATCACCAGGATGTCGAGGTTCGGGTAGCCGCACTCGCGGAGATCAGACAGGCTCTGCAACGTGAGCTCCGGCTGACGCCAGTTGAGGATCAGCGCCGCGACGCGCGGTGGGTCTTGGAACGTCCGGAGCATCAGGTCCTCGTATTCCTCATCGGCACAGGGGCCCCACCCACCGCCAATAGCCACGCCAGAATCGATCCAGCCCCCGGCGCAGAGCGGCGGCGGCGCCCCGATCGGCCACCCCGGGATGCACGGTCAGCGCCTCGCCGACCAACAGGTCGCGATCTGAGACCACGCGGCTGCGTTGCGCCGCCTGACGCCACGTCCAAAGCCGCGGCACGAGGCGCAAGAGCCCGAACTTGCCTCGCCACCACGTGATCCCATGACCATTGCTGACGGCGAACGCGAACTGGACGGCCTCGTAGGCCAACTGCGCGGGCAGCAAGAGGAGGATCGATCGCCACGAGAGACACGTCAGGCAAACCGTCAGACGATTGCGGCTGTGGTAGTAGGTGCGGGCGCGGGGCATGGCGCGCCCCTTGCGGAGGGAGAGGTCGGCTGTGCCACCGCGATGAAGCACATGCGCTGACGACGCGACTCGCAGCTCGCCACCGGCGAGGCGCAGCCGCCAGGCAAACTCCGTGTCCTCAAAGTAGAAGAACAGCTCTTCATGAAATCCACCGACCCGCTGGTAGTCGGCGCGCCCGACCAAGACGCACAACCCTACCACCGCTCCGACCGGCCGGTCCGCGGACGCGGCCTGCGCCAGAGGCTCGAAGAAGTGGTCGAGCACGAGGAGCCCCAAGAAGTGCAGACGCGCGGCGTCGTAATGCACGATGTCAGGGCGGTCATGGCATAGAGAACGGGCCTGGACTAGCACCGTCGTCGGGTGCCGCTCCCGCTCGGCGTGAAGAGCTCGGAGTGCGCCGGGCTGCAGCACGACGTCGTTGTCCACGAGCAGGACGAGATCGTGCTGCGCCAGAGCGACCCCGACGTTCCGCGCCAGACCCGGCCCGCCGTTGCGGCCCGTGTCCACCACCACGACGCCCGGGAACTGCGCGGCCACCATCTCCCGCGAACCGTCGTCGCTGTGGTTATCAGCGACGATGATCTCGTCCGGCGGCGGATCCTGCGCCAATAGGGACGCAAGGCAGGCCTCGAGGTAGTGCCTGCCGTTCCAGTTCACGACGACCGCCGAGATCACGCTGCGGTGCCTAACCGCAGGCGCGCCGCGGCGCTACAGATTCCCGAGGTTGCCGATCGATCGCCCGGCCGTGGCCCTGCCCACCAACCGCAAACCTGGCGCCAAACCCCACCCCGGGCAAAATCCAATGCCATGGCTCCAGGTTCCAACCCCGCCCCCCTCGACTGGACGGCGGACCGCGGCACCCGTCTGCTCGGCCGGCCGAGCACGCCTGGGCCTCGCATCACGCCGAGCGCGCTGGCGGCGGAACTGGCGGCGCGCCTCGGGCGTGACCAGGCCGTCGTCTGTGCGAGCGGCAGTGACGCCCTGGCCCTGGCGGCGGCGCTGGCCCGAGCCCGCTCCGGCCACGAGCTGCTGGGGGTCGCGCTCGCGCCAGGCCAAGAACCGCCGCCCGGGCCAACGCTGGCCGCCGGCACACCGGCGGCCGAAGCGCACCGCCGCACCGACATTGCGGCCTGGATCATCGCCCCAGTCCCGGACGTGGCCCTGCCGAACGCGGCGTTGCGCGACCTCGTTCACCACGCGCGCACGGCGGGGATTCCCGTCGTGCTCGACGAGCGGGAGACCGCTGGACGCACCGCGGCGGGATCCGCGGCCGACCGACTCGGACTCGCGGGCGACCTTTTGGTCGTGGGCGAGAGCCTGGCGGCGGGGTGCCCGTTCGGCGCCGTTCTCGGGGCCGCAGAATGGCGACCACGCGGCGATGGCGAAGCCACGCCGCCCGACGCAGAGGCGCTGCGCTTGGTGCTGCCGACCCTGGACCGCATCCGCGCCGAGCGCACACCCGCGCGCGCCGAGGCCTTGGGCGAACAGCTGCGCCAGACCTTTCATGAGAGCTGCCAGGAGCAAGACATCGCCGCGCAGCTGCTCGGGCCCGCCGCGCGTATGGACTTCGCCTTTGCCGGGCAAGAGCGCGCGACAGGCGCCCAGATCCACGAGGCGTTCGTGCAAGAGCTGGCCCAGCTTGGCGTGCGCGCCGAGCGCGGGCTGTGGGTCGACCCGGACTGGAGCGACGCAGAGGTCGAGACGACCTGTGACGCACTGCGCCGCGGGGCCGCACGCCTACGCGTCCTGCTCGTCGAGCACAACTCCTACCTCACCGGCGGACGACCGTGGGTGTTCACGACCGGTGGCGGCCGCCTCCGCGAGCGCGGGCTCGCGGTGTATCGATTTCCGCGCGACGGCGGCGTCGACGTCACCATGGAGCCGGGGCTGGTGCGCATCGCGGTCGCACCCGGCGACCTCGGTGAAGTCACTTCCTCGGGGTTCTACGTGCCAACCCGCGTGCGCGGCGACGTGGAGGTGGAGGCGCGCTACCGGCTGCCGCAGTGGCGACCTGGAGCCGCCGCCGCGTCGTTTGCCCTGTTCGCCCAGGACGAGCCTTCCACGTTGCGCTACTACGCGCAGCGCCGCTCGGCCGGATCCGGCGCCGCCGAGGTCATCGGTAATTTCCACAACCGGTCATTCACTGACTCCGTCGCGGTGACGGCGAATCACGGCGCCTTCCGCCTGCGTCGCAAGGCTGGCTCGTTCTCCGTGTGGCACCGCGATGGCGACGCACCGTGGGTCGCCCTTGGCTCCCACGAGGGAGATGCCGCCGCGGACCTCATCATCGGTGCCAAGATCTGGTCGAGCGGAATCACAGGGGGCCTAGAGGCCGAGCTCAGCGAGCTCCAAATCGAGGGCGAGGTCCCGGCCGACCAAATCCCTCCCGTGCCCGTGCGACCCGATCCGCGGACGGAGGCGGGATCCTGACGAGCCCAGAGCTTGCGAGCAACGCCACCAGCTCGTACACCTGCGGTCCGGCCCCCAAATGCAAGTTCCGAGCCCGACCTATTGCCGGCCAGAGGCCTTTGAGCTGTTCGCCGAATCGGTCGAGCGGCTCGACTCGAACTACGGCCTTCTCATGGCCGCGGTGGCCATCTCGATGCACGAGCTCCCCGACGTTGATGTCGCGGGGGTCGACAGTGCACTGCAGAACATCACCGACACGGTGCGCGAACGGGCCCCAAGTGGCAGCGAGCCGGCGCTGCTCGCCCACGCGCACGCGGTACTGTTCGACGAACTCGGCTTCGGTGGGGACGACCACGTCTTCGGCGATCCAGGCAGCTCCTATCTGCCGCTCGTCTTGCGCCGTCGCCGTGGCCTGCCCATCGCGCTCAGCATGATCTACAAAGTCGTGCTCGACCGGCTGGGCATCGTGGTCGAAGGCATCAACGCGCCTGGGCACTTCCTTGTGTCGGTCCGCGAGCACGGCAAACAGATCTTGGTGGATCCGTTCCATCGCGGTCGCGTGCTCAGCCGTGCCGAAGCCCTCGAACGCGTGTCCGTCGCGACCGGCCGCTGCCCGCAACCAGGCGATCATCTGCTCGTCCCGGCCACGCATCGGGACTGGATTCGCCGGGTGCTGCGCAACTTGCACAGCCTGTTCCTGCAGAGGCGCCAGCGCGACCGGCTCGGCGCGATGCTCGAGCTCGCGCGCCTACTCGACTGAACGCGACGCCGCGACGACGACGCGATCGCGGCCGGAGCGCTTGGCGCGAACCAGCGCGGCGTCGGCTCGTCGCACGAGGTCGGCCCCCGTCATGCCGGGTCGCCACTCCGCGACCCCCACGCTGGCCGTCACCGCGAGGCGGGCTCGGCCCACCAACGACGGCGCCGCGAACGCGCGGCTGCCGATGACCTTGCGCACGCGCTCGGCCAAGGTTCGCGCGGCCGCCAGGCCGGTCTCTGGCGCCACGACGAGGAACTCCTCGCCGCCATAGCGGATCATCTGATCGGAGGCGCGGCAGGTGCGACGCAACCGGCCCGCGACGCCACACAGTACTGCGTCCCCGGCGCCGTGGCCGTGCAGGTCGTTGATCGCCTTGAACCGATCCACATCCAGGAGGAGGCAGCCCAAGCGACGGTCGTGCCGTGCTGCCGCGGCGACGAGTGCATCCAAGCGTTGATCGAGCTGGTTGCGGTTCGCGAGGCCCGTCAACGGATCGGTGCCGGCGACGGCGGCGAGCGCGTCGAGACGCGCCTTGAGACGCAGCGCCACGTGAGCTCGCGCGAGCACCTCGTCGGGATCAAGCGCCCCAGCGATACAGTCCGCGGCTCCGGCCTCGAGCCCGAGAATGCGCGCCGGCCGGTCGGCGCCGGTGGCCACAAAGATGACCAGTGGCGCCGGCGGTGGCTCCATCGCCAGGCGGCCGCAAAGGCCCAGCGCGGGCGCCCCATCCGCCAAATCCAACAGCACCAGGTCGGGCTGCCGTGCCGCGACGAGGGTCGCCGCTCGGCGCGTCGACGCACAAGCCCAGACCCGATGCCCCGCGCCGCGCAGGGTGGCAATGAGCATCGACCGGGTCGCGGCATCGCGCTGGGCGACCACCACGCTGGCCGAGCGACTCGCGCCGCGGCCTCGCGCGTCGGCGTCGCGGCGCGGCTCCGGCATCGCTGCCGCGCCGGCGTCCGGGCTGTCCGTGTGGTCGTAGATCATCCGCCCGTTCGTGGGTCCGACGCCGTTCAGCCCGTCGCAAGGGCTGAAACGTCTTTTTCACCGAATCAGGCCGATCTACGCGGAACGTGACGCCATGGCGCCCGCGAGGCAAAACACCATCGTGGCTCGGCTTGCGAAGGGCACCAGGCGATGCGTCGATACGACCTCGAAGCCACTCGCCGCCATCGCCTGCTGAAGCCGGTGCGCCGGGAGGCGAGGGCCCGCGTCCAGGATGGCGACCCCACCCGGCGTCAGCACCCGGCGCAACTCCCCTGCCAACACGCGCACGGCGTCCTCGTTCAAGTGGTGCCCGACCACACCCGCAGAATGCGCGACATCGACGCTCGAAGCGGGCAGCGGCTTGCCCTGCTGGTCGTGCAGAGTCGTGACGATCGACTGACGGACGAACTCGGAAGGCACGATGCCGTTCGCCCGATCGCAGTAGGTACGCGACCTAGCGTGATCCAGCAGACCGGCGCACATGTCGTAGCCGATGACGGTCGAGCCCGGCACCGCGTGGCGCGTTAGAATGCCCGTTGACCCGCCGGTGCCGCAGCCGAGGTCGACGATCCGCCACGGCCGGCCGAGGGACCAGCCACGCAAGGCGCGGGGAATCAGCAAGTGGTTGGCCCAGTGCTGCGCGCCGTTGATCCCCTCGAACTCCATGGCGCTCATCGCCGCGTAGGCGCGGCGGACAATGTCGGGATTGGTGCTGCGAAAACGCACGTCCCGGCGCGATAAGCGCCGCTCCGTCAACCAACCCCGCCAGAACGTCGCCAACGTGGCGAGCCAACGCATCGGCGTCCGCGGGCGCGAGGCCTCTTGACGAGACGGGACGCGCCCGAGCAGATTGGAAGCTGACATCAGGTCGCGCAGCGTCGCATCGAGGCCGCTCGCCCGCCAGCAAGAAGCCACCGTTTGCGCCGGGTTCTTCCGCCGGGTCAGGACCGTGGCGAAGGGCCCGACGAGCCAGGGCCCCGTTACTTCAGCGGCAGCTCGAAGTCGTCCGCGCGGCAAACCTGGCGGTGGCGGAGACAGTACGGCAGCTGCCACAGCGCCGCGAAGGTCGCGCGGATGCAGACCCACCAGCCACCGGGGACCGCCTTGATGGAGTCAAACAGCCCGATCGTCCCCACGGCGTCGACAACCTGCTCGCCGCTCTGTTTGCGCCCGACCCCCTTGCCGAGCAATCGCCACGGGAATGCCAGGACCTGCCCCCATGGCACGTACTTGAACGCGTAGATCCAGAAGTTGCGCACGTGATAGTACAGACTGCGCTTGCCGTGCCGCATCCCAAACGGCGCCTTGTGGAACGCCTCCACCGCAGGATGCATCTTCACGCGGTAGCCGAGGTTCAACAGCCGCGCGGTGAGGTCGCGCTCGTTGCCGAAGATGAAGAGCCGCTCGTCATAGTAGTCCGCTTGGCGCAGTGCATCCGAGCGCGCCACGCTCGCGCAACCGCGGAACGTCGACATGAAACGCGGGCGGTTGACAGCCTCGGACTCCCGATACCAGTCCGGCATCCCCGGCTCGACCACCTTCGACGACAGGATCGCCGTGGTCGGCGGCTCTTGCTCGAACTGACGCATCATCGACTCGACCCAGTCCTCGGGCAGCACCACGTCGTCGTCGAGGATGCCGGTGAAGGCGCCGCGGGCGCTGGCAAAGCCGATGTTGAAGGTCTCACAGGCGCCGTAGCGCGAGTGCGGCATGCCGATCAGCTTCACCTCCGGAAACTCGTCAGCCACCATCTCCGGCGTGCCGTCGGTACTGGCGTTGTCGACCACGATGATCTCCACCGGCGGCACCGTCTGGCGGCGAATGGCGGCGAGATTCTCCCGCAGGTCATGCACGCGATTCCACACGGAGATCACGAGGGAGACGTCGGCCTGCGTCACGGGTCTTCCTCCGGGTCGGCGCCATAGAGCGCGGTCCAAACGGACTCGGTCGCTTCGCGGACGGCCGGCAGGCGGCCGGGCACCAAGTCCGCGAAGACCTCGGCGTGCTGCACCGCCGGATCCTCGACATTGACCGTGGCGGCATGGTCACGGTGCAGCACTTTGGCGGCAAAGTCGTTGTAGGCGAGCTGGCTGGCATAGCACGCCAGCGCCCGGCGCTTCTCCTCCGCCAGCTCGGAAACGTCGAACATCACGCCGCCGCTCACGGGCTGATTCACGCCGAACAACAGGACCCGGCACGCCGGCGGCAGAGCGTCGGCAGCCCCGGCGACGGCGCGCGCCACTGCCCGATGGTCCCGGTGCGACTCGGCATAGAAGAAGCTGTAGAGCGTTGCGGGTTGAAGTGCCGCAAACAGCGTGCGCAGGTCGCCATCCAGCCGGCCCGCCGCCTCCGCGACTCCGCCGTCGGGCAGACCCAACGTCCGGACGTCGTCGACGCCAAGCGCCGCCAACGCGGCGCGACCCTCGCGCCGGCGCACTTCGGTGATATCGCCGAACTTGCCCTCGGGGTCACCGGCTGCACCATCGGTGACGTGAACAACCGTCACCGGATGCCCGCTGCGGCGATGCCAAGCCATCATGGCGCCGCAGCCGATCACTTCGTCATCCGGATGCGCGACGACGACCAGGACCGGCGGCGCCAAGGCGGCCTTGTCGAAGAGTGGGGGAAACCGATGCTTCACGGGGAGACCTTGCGCACGGCATCGTAGAGCTCGACGTAGCGTCGCGCCGCATCGGTGATGGTGCGAAACGTCCGCGGGATCGCTCGCCGCAGCGCCGCATAGCGGGACGCGTCTTGCGCCACTTCGCCCAGGGCTGCTCGCAGGCCCGCGACGTCACCAGCGGGCGTGACGATACCGGCCCCGCCGATCCGCTCCGCCAAGGCACCGAGATCCGAGACGACGACCGGAACACCGCGGGCCAACGCCTCTTCCACGACCAACCCATAGGTCTCTTCACACAGCGACGGGAACACGGCGAGGTCGAGCGCCCGCGCCGGATGGCGCTGACGTGGATCGAACTCGCCGTGACAGGTGAGCGCGACCCCCAGCGCCTCGGCGCGCGCCCGCACCTCACGCTCGAAGTCAGCCCGCAAGAACGGGCCGAACAAATGCAGCTCTGCATCGGGGACTCCGGCCATCGCCTCGACCAGCACCATGACCCCTTTGTCGACGACCAGGTTGCCGAAGGTGCCGATTCGCATCGGGCGCGGCGGGGACGATGGCGCGGCGGGGGAAGCAACGGCCCTCGAGGGCGCCTCGAGCAACCCGTGTGGCACGACCTCGATCTCCCCCGGCCATGGCAAGTTCCGCCGCACGCTGCCCGCACAGGCCTCGCTCGGAGCCGTGATGGCACCAGCCGCGGCGAGCTCGGCGCGAACCTGCCGATCGCGATCGAGCACGCCGAGGCGCAGCTTCCACACCGGCTGGGTCGGCAACGACGGGAGCGCACAGGGCCCGCAGCTCGCCCGGTCACGACCCGTCGGACAGGTGATCCCGAGCGGCGGCCGGCGAAAGAAGCGCGGGCACGTCGTCCACATGTCATGAAGCGTCGCCACGGTGCCGATCCCAGCACCGCGCGCCGCCCGCAGCGTACGGACACTCAACGTCGCCCAATGGTGTAGATGCAGAACGTCCACCTGCCGCTCAGCGAGCAGCCGCATCGCCAACGCCAGGAGCCGCGGCCGCCCGAGCTCGAGCCCGTAGCCTTCGTCGGGCACACGAGGCAACCGCAACACCTGCACGCCCTTAGTCTCCTCCTCGAGCACGTCGGCGCCGCTGTGGGCGACGTCGCTCCCTGACATCACGCAGACATCCTGCCCCTGGGCGATGAGGGCCTGCGCCAGCGCCAGCACGACCCGCTCGGTCCCACCATTGAACTCGGGAGGGAAGTTGTTGCAGGCCAACGCCAGCTTCACGGCGCCAGAATCTCTCGAACGTAGCGACGAATCTCGGCCCGCTCAGCCCGTCGGGCCTCGGGGTCGGCGCAGCGCGAGCCCGCCTTGAACCACTCTTCGAGCGCACGCATGCGCAAGATCAGGTGCAGGTACGGCACGGCCAGGGGCCCGTAGTGCTTGCGGTAGTAGGCGATCCGATTGCGAAACCAGGTGATGACGAAGCCGTGGAACTTCTGCGTCGACGCCCCGCCATGGTGCACAACTTCCGCTGCGGCCAAGTACCGGATCCGGCGATCGCCCTTCCACAGTCGCCGGCACAAGTCGACGTCGTTGAAGAAGAGATAGAGCTTCGCATCGAGCCCGCCCATGTCGAGGTACTCGCGACGGCGCATCATGAAGCAGGCTCCCGGCGGCTGGTCCACATCGCGACTGTGCTCGTGGTCGAAGTCGCGCATGTAGTAGCGATCGTCGACCCACTTGCCGGGCCAGAACTTGCCCCAGATCGAGTCGTAGCAGAGCGCCACGAGTAGGCCCGGGAAACGCATGCACGCGGTCTGGATCGTGCCGTCGACGTTGAGCAGCTTCGGCGCGACGGCCCCATACTCCGGGTGACCATCCAGGAACTCAACCAGATGATCGATGGCGCCGGGCCGCACCTCGGTGTCTGAGTTCAGCAGACACACCAACCGGCCCTCGGCCAGCTCGGCCCCCTGATTGTTGCCGCCGGCGTAGCCCCGGTTGTCGGCGTTGCGGATCAGCCGAACGTCCGGCACTTCGGCAACCGCGTCGGCCGAGCCGTCGTGGCTGCCGTTATCGATGACGATCACCTCGCGCGAGTACCGGGGAGTCTCCGCCCGCAGCGCTGCGAGGCACGCGAGAGTCAGGTCCTTCGTATTCCACGACAGGACCACGAGCGAGACGTCAGGACCGTTCACCCGACACCGACTCCTCGGCCTGCTCGGAGCCGCCGCCCGGCGGCTGCATCCATTCGTCCGGATAGACGCGCGTGTAACGCCAGATGCCGATCTCACGCGGCTCATCGCCACTGAGATCGCAGACGCGGAAGTAGTAGGTCGCCGGGCCGAAGTTGGCGAACAACGCGTCCGAGGGCGACCACTCTGTCCCCGAGCCGAGAATGCCCGCCGCCAGATAGAAGCGCGGATCCAGCGAGATCTCGACGAGATAGGGCATGACCCGCGGTAGCCCGATGACCGGCTTATCCTGGGACGTCGGCAAGACGTTCACGTTCTCGTGCGTCGGCCGCTGAGCCCAGGCCTGCGCGCGTCGCGTCGCCAGAAACCAGCGGCTCAGATCCTGGAGCCAACCGCCGACTGGCCCGTACCACTTGCGATAGTAGGCGCGCCGACTCACCCAGTAGCGCGCCATCGCTTCGCCGTGCGCCGTCTCGCCCGAGCGGTTGTAGAGGTGCACCAACCGCGCCGACGGCAGGTGGACGACTCGGCGACCGGCACGGCGAATGCGCACCGAAATGTCGGTGTCCTCGTAGTAGAGCGGGAACCGCTCGTCGAAGAAGCCGATCTGCTCGATGAGCGCTCGCGACATCAGAAAGCAGCAGCCCGAGAGCATCGTCAGGTCCGTCGCCTGGTCCTCCCGCCACACCGCCACGGCATCGCGACAGCGCCGCGTCGAATAGCGCCGCGCCGCCGCTGGGCTGATCCCGGCACGGGTCACCGCCCAAAGGTCGCCCAGCGTCGGCAGGATGTTGGGTGGCAACCTGCACTCGAGACCGCGGTCCCAATAGCCTGCCGGCGCCACCGCCCCCGCATCGGCGTGGGTCTCGGCATAGCGCAGCAGCTCGTCGAGAGTCCCCGGCAGAAACAAGACGTCGGGGTTGCTCACCAGGAGCCACTGGCCCCGCGCGTGCCGATAGGCGAGGTTCATCCCCTTCGAATAGCCGCCATTCTCATCGTGCTCGACGAGCGTGCCGCCGCAGCGATCCAGGACCTGGCGCAGCCGCGACTCCGCTTCGCCGTCGCGGGCGGGGCTGTTGTTGTCGACCACGATGACCTCGAACGGCATCTGGGCGCCGTCGGCCCGCGTCGGCGGGTTCTCCAGGAGCGACTGCACGGCGTCCACGCAGACGCGCCAGGAGTTGTAGTTCACGATCAAAACCGACAGCTCCGGCGCGTCGGTTGACGCGGCCGCCGAGCCTCCGGCATGACGTGCGGCGTCGGACACCAGCGCCCCTACTGGCCCGCGCCGGAGAGGCTGCCGTGGAACTTGAGCATCAGCTTGGCAGCGATTCGCTCTTCCAGGTCCGCGTCCTGGCCATCCTCGACCCAGTCCTCGTCCTCGGGCTCGAACCCCTTGGCCATGTCGGTCACGGTCTGCTTCTCGGCGTAGAAGCGCACGTTCCAGCCGGCCGCCTCGCCGCGATCGAATTCGGCGTGGATCCGGCGCCGCACGCTGCCGCGGAATGGCATGGCCCGCTCGCGCCAGTTCGTCTCCAACACGCGCAAGCCGCGATCCGAGGACGCCAAGTTGAGAGCGAAGCCGTCCACTGCGGCAGCGGTCTCCACCGCGTCCCACGCGTCCTCGAAAGCGACGTCGCCGAGGGGCACGTCGCGCCATTCGCGTTCTGCCGCGCAGCCGCCGGCGAGGAGGAGCAGCGCCGCGGCGCCGAGTCGCCTCAGAATCGAGTCCAGGCCTGTGAACACGACCGAAGGATCGGCGAACCGAGGCCTCAGTCAAGATCTGGACGGGAACCGTCGCGGGACTTGGCCGATGGCGGCGCGCGGTCGCGACGCGGTGCCGGCCGCGCAGACATGCGGATCCGACCTCGCAGGGCCAGCCAACCAAAGGCTAGACCCGCAGCACCGAGCAGCGAGACGACGCGCGGCGCCGTGGTCGCCGCGGGGGCCGGCGCCGAGTCGGCCGCCGCCGCGGCGAGTCGGTCACCCCCGACAACGCCCGCCATGCCACCCAGAACTGCCGCACGAGCCAGCCCGCCGAACCGCACCCAACGCGCGACCCGCAACCGAGAGTTGATCACCCCGCGATGATAGTTCGCGCCGGCACGCCCGGGCAGGGAGTCGCCCAGACGTCGGGCAGAGCAGGCGCACGCAATCAGCAAAGCGCCTGGTGGTGGCACCGGCACGATGACCATGCAATCTCGGCCGGTGAGGGGCCCCGCGGACGGCGCGCTTCCCGGAGCCAACGCCCCCACCTACGTTGGGCGCCATGGAGACCCGACGTTGGGAGCTATCGGAGTTCGGCCTCGAGCACCTCGCGCGCCAATCGGTCACGCTCCCAGACCCCGCACCCGGCCACGTGCGCCTCGCGGTCAAGGCGATAAGCCTCAACTACCGCGATCTCCTAGTGGTCCGGGGACACTACAACCCGAAGCTGCCGCTGCCGGCGGTGCCCATCAGCGACGCCGCGGGAGTGGTCGAGGCAGTGGGCGACGGCGTGACCCGGGTCGCGCCGGGCGATCGGGTCATGACGCACTTCGTCGCCGACTGGCTGGAAGGGTCCTTTCGCGCCGACTACCTCGCGACGACGCTCGGCACCCCGGGCCCGGGGTTGGCGGCGGATCACGCGATCCTCAACGCAGAGGCCGTACTGCCGATCCCCGCCGAACTGGGCTTCGCCGCCGCCGCGACGCTGCCCATCGCCGGACTGACGGCCTGGAGCGCGCTGACGACGGACGGCGGCGCACAGCCTGGGAACACCGTGCTCACGCTGGGAACCGGTGGCGTCTCGATCTTTGCCGTGCAGCTCGGCCGAGCGATGGGGCTCGACGTCATCGTGACCAGCAGCAGTGAGGCCAAGCTCGACAAAGTGCGGGGACTCGGTGCCACCGCGGGCATCAACTACCGCTCGCAGCCCGCGTGGGAACGCGAAGTTCTTGCGCGAACCGACGGTCGCGGTGCCGACGTCGTGGTCGAGAACGGCGGCGCCGGCACCCTCACGCAGTCCTTGCGCGCGGTCCGCGCCGGCGGCACGGTTGCGATGCTCGGCGCGCTGACCGGACTACGGGCCGAGATCGACATCGCGCCGATTCTCATGAAGCGGGTGCGCGTCCAGGGGATCATGGTCAATCACCGGCGCGCGTTCGAGGAGCTGCTCGCGTTCGTCCTTCAACACCGCATCACGCCCGTGATCGAGGCCAGCTTTGGCTTCGACGAGCTCCCCCAGGCCCTCGAGCACATGGCCGCCGGGAGCCACTTCGGCAAGATCGTCGTTGTCCTCTAGTGGGGTGCTTCAAGAGTTCGGTGCAGATGTCGGTGAGGCATCTGTGTTGTTCGCAAGGCGCTGTCGCCGGAGGGCTTGTCGGTGGACAAGTTGAGGCGACGCAACGCCACGAACGGCGCAGAGGGCCAGCGACATATGTGGCGAACTTTTGAATCGCCCCACTAGGCTGGACTCAGAGCCTGTAACTAAATCCAACCTACAGGCTCTGATCCATGCTCCTGGCGCCGCTCCGCGTCGCGGAGGAGCGCGTGACTTCGAAAAAGTCACACGCTCCTAGTGTTGTGTGTCGGAAGTTGGTTGCGTAAGTCGGCGAGCCATGTGTGCCGCTCGCAAGGCGCTGTCGACGCAGGGCTTGTTGGTGAACAAGTCGAGGAGACGCAACGCCGCGAGCGGCGCAGAGGGCCGTCGACATATGTGACGAACTTCCGACACGCAACACTAGCGGTCGCGCTCGGTGCGCACCCACTCCTGGCTACGGCGCGCGGCCCGACCAATGCGGCCGAGGATGAGCAGCTTCCACACGACGTAGCCCGGCGCGGCCGCGAGCGACCACAGGTCGCGCAACCCACCGCCACCGACCCGCACGGCGGCGAGGACGTGGAGTGCGACCACGCCCAGACCGCCGGCAGCGTAGAGGCGGATCAGGTCGACGGGCACGGCCAGCGTGAGCATCAGCAACAGCACGTGAAACGCCAACGGCAACAAGAGCAGATCGCCGAGCGGTTCCAGGAGCCGCCACTGCCCGCGCAGCAAGTCACCCAGCAGGGCGGCCGCGTTCTCGCGCAGTACGAGCAGACGCCCCCCCTCCCAGCGCGTGCGCTGGCTCTCGGCGGCGGCGCCGCCCGATGGCATCTCGCTGCGCACCGCCACGTCGTCGACGAAGCGGACGCGCTGCCCCGCCCGCACCAGCCGCAGGTGGTACTCCAGGTCCTCGACAATCGACGTTGCGGCGCGATACGGCACCCGGTCGAGAGTCGCCCGGCTCAGCGCAAAGCCGTTGCCAACAATCCCCGCCGACAACCCGAGACGCTCCCGGCCGCGTGGCCGCACCACGTTGATGCCAAGAAAGGCGATGTGCAGCAACCGCGTCCGCAACGAGCGTTCGTGGTCCAAGGTCGAGTAGCGCACCTGCGCGGCGTCGGCACCGGCCACGAACGCGGCACGCAGCTGCCGCAGCAGATGCGGCTCGACCACGGTGTCGGCATCCACGACGGCGAAGGCCTCCCACGGCTCCTCGCCCAGCTGGGCAAAGGCGAAGTCCAGGGCCCAGCCCTTGCCGCGCCGCTCGGGGTCTCGCCGCTCGATCACCCGCGCCCCGGCCCGGCGCGCGGCTCCGGCGGTGTCATCGGCGCAGTTGTCGGCCACGACCACGATCTCGACGCCCACGTCAGCGCCCTCGCAGGCCAGCAGGCTCTGGACCGTGCGACCGATCCCCGACTCCTCGTTATGGGCGGGTACGACGACGCACAGCCGCAGCGTTGCCGGGTCGCGCGCCGGCACGAGCGGCCGGCGACGCGGGAGCAACGCCGCCAGACTGAGCATCAGTAAGACGAGCGTTCCCGGCAGTGTTGCCACCGCGAGGACGCCCCCCAGCACCCACCAGAGCTCTCCGTCCATGGTCCCGCTCGCCGTTTCGGCAGCGGGTCGCGCCCGACGCGAGTCCTTCGCTCAAGCGCCGGTGGGAGCGCGCCGCTCAAACATCCGGAACCGGCCCAGCCCGATGCGTTGCAGCAGGAACTTGGCGACGGTCACTACCGTGGTCGCGCCATAACGCAGGCTGCGCCGAAAGCTGATGCTCGACGCCTCAGGGAAGTAGCGTACTGGCATCGGGGCATCGGCCACCTTGAACCCGTGATAGATGGCCTGAGCCAAGAACTCGGAGTCGAAGACGAAATCCTCGCTGTTCTCGTGGAACGCCACGGTCTCTAGGACCTCGCGTCGGTAGACGCGGAATCCGGAGTGGAACTCGCCCAGGTTCTGCCCGAATGCCACGTTCTCCATGATTGTCAGCAGCCGGTTGCTGACGTACTTCCAAAAGGGCATCCCGCAACGGAGGCACTCACGCCGGGTGCGCACGCGGTTCCCGAGCATGACGTCGGCGACACCAGCGCGGACGAAGCCAACGAACGACGGGATCAGCGATGCGTCGTACTGCCCGTCGGGGTGCAGCATCACCACGATGTCGGCGCCGCGATCGAGGGCGGCTTGGTAGATCTGCTTCTGGTTGCCGCCGTAGCCGCGGTTCTGCGAGCTGCGCACCACGTGGACGCCCAACCGCTCCGCCAACTCGGCCGTGCCGTCGGTGCTGGCGTCATCGCCGAGCACGAGATCATCGGCGCAGCCGTTGGGGATCTCCGCCAAAGTCCGTTCCAACGTGGCCGCGGCGTGGTACGCGGGCATCACGACCGCGACGCGCGACCGCGCCACCGCCGGCGCCGCTCTCTCGGTGACGGTCATCAGTCCTGCGCCAGAGGCGGCAGCTCGACCTTGCTGCGGCGACGGAAGATCAGCCGCAGCGGCACTTCCTCGCAATCGAAGGCCTCGCGCAGTCGGTTCTGCAGGTAGCGGGTGTACTGACCGCGAAACAGCTCGGGCTCATTCACGAAGATCAAGATCGTGAGCGGCTCGACGTCGATCTGCGTCCCGTAGAACAGCTTCGGGATCTTGCCTGGCGATCGCGGCGTCAGCCGTGTCCGCGCCTCCTGCAGGATCTCGTTGAGCCTCGATGTCGGGATCTGCGTCCGTGCCTGGTCGCGCAAGTCGAACACCACATCGAGGGTCGGGTCGACGTTCCGCCCTTCTAGAGCCGAGATGAACGACACGGGCGCAAACGACAATCCCGGCAGCTGCTGCCGGATGTAGGCGTCCCATTGCTCGATCCGCAGGTCGTCGGCAAGATCGATCTTGTTGCCGCAGAGCAGGACGGGCTTGTGGTGCTCCACACAAAACGCCGCGACCTTCTTGTCGACTTGGCTGAGGTCGGCGCGGATATCGAACAGCAGCACCACGACATCGGCCCGCCGAATGCTCGTCGTCGCGCGGCCGTAGGAGAACAGCTCGATGGCGTCCTGGATGCTGCGCTTCTTGCGGACCCCGGCGGTGTCGATGGCCGTCATCCTCTTGCCCTGCCAATCGAACACCACGTCGACCGAGTCTCGCGTCGTGCCCGGCAGCTCCGAGACGATCACCCGTTCCTCGCCCACCAGCCGGTTGATCCACGTCGACTTGCCGGAGTTGCGCTTGCCGACGACCGCGAACTTCAGCCCGCCGGTGTCGGCCTCATCCTCCGCGAGCGAACGCTCGGGCAACCGCGCCACGGCTTGGTCGAGCAGATCGGTGATGCCGAAGCCTTCGAGAGCGCTCACGGGAAACGGCTCGCCAAACCCAAACGCCGCCCATTCGTGGACGGCCAGCTCATCCCAGCGCGACTCGACCTTGTTGGCGACCAACAGCACCGGCTTGCCCAACCGCCGGAGGCGCTGGGCCACCATCTGGTCGCCCGGGACGAGCCCCTCTTTGGCATCGACCACGAAGAGGATGAGGTCGCTGTCGTGGAGCGCCACATCGATTTGGGCTTCGATATGCTGCTTGAGCAACGCCTCATCGACTAGGCCGAGGCCCCCGGTGTCGACCACCTCGAAACGCCGCTCCTGGTGCTCGAGCGTTACGGCGACCCGATCGCGCGTAACGCCGGCGGTGGGCTCGACGATGGACACGCGGCGGCCCACCATGCGATTGAGCAGGCTCGACTTCCCCACGTTGGGGCGTCCGACGATGACAACGCGCGGCATGGTCACGGTAAGCAGGGGCACAGCGGGCCTCTCAATCGTACACCAGCAGCACGACCGGGACGAAATACGGCGTGAGACGGCCCTCTTCGGCACGATGCGACTGGAGCGAATACAGAGCCGAGACGTCCGCTCCCGCGGTCGGCGCCGCGGTGGCCAGCCGCACCGCGTCGGACCGCTGCGCCGGGAACGCCGCCGCGCCGAGCGCTAGGAACTGCGCAAACACCACCGGCAACCCCGCCGAGGGCGGCACCGAGTAGCAAAATCTCAGCGGTTGGGCCAGGGATGCGACACCGCCCTCGGCGTCCGTGCACAACGGGATCGCCAGCTCTGGTTGCCCCAAGCGCAGCCCGGCGCAAACCGAGGACGGCCGCGCGACCGGCGCGGTCAGCGACCACAGCAGTGCGGCGGCCCCGCGGCGCGGCGCGCGCCCAGCGCACGCCTCAAACACAACTCGCCCGCGCGCGTCGGTGACCGGCGGCCGAAAGAACGCATCGAACCCGCCACCTTCGTCGCGACAGCCCGCCGCAATATCCAAGTACCGCACCGTGCCCCGCCCGACGGAATCGCCATCGACACAATCCAGCGAGTAGCGCCCCGCTGGCTTGGTCTCGCGGCAGCACAGCTCAATCAGCAGATCGCGCTGGCCGGGATGTTGGTAGAGGGCGTCAAACGGCAAGAAGTTGATCTGCCCCCAGTGCGCCGCCGGGGGGTCAGTCTTCGGCAGCGCCACCGGGCCGTCGAAGACGATCGTCGGTGGCGCGGCGTAGTTCGCGTCGAAGCGGCTGGTTTGACCGCCGTCGCGGCACGCCCCCATCATGATCTTCACGTGCGAGACTCTGGCGACGGAGTTCGCGGTCCAGGAATCATCGCGGCGCATCCCCATACCGCGAATCGCCATCAACGGCTGGCGCAAGCTGCCATAACGATACTGAAAGCGTGTCGATTTGGCGCCCCAGGGCTGCTGCAACTCCACGGCGCTCGGCGCTGGGCCGCGCTCGTAGCCAGGGGGCACGGTGCCGCCGCGCTGCGCCACGCCAGGCGCCGACAAGCCGAGCGCGAAGGCCAGCGTCGCGGTCTGCCTCAAGCGTCTCATTCCGGCTCCCGCACGCGGACCCGCCGATCGCCGAGCACGCCCTTCAGCACCTGCCGGGCACCAGAAGGCCACTCCACGATCAGATGACTCGCGGCGCGGTGGCGCCCCAGGCCAAAATGGACGCAACGATGATCTTGAGACTCGCCGTGCACACCGCTGCTGACCATCCGCACCTGACGCTTGCCGCCGGCCACGACGGTAATGCAGGCGCCGATGGCGTCTCGATTGCTCCGTACCCCCACGAGGTCGACCTTCAGCCAGTGGTTGGAGTTGCCCCGGTTGCGGTAGAGCTGGACCGGGCCGTCGTCATAGAACGGGGGCTCACCAAGGCCGTTGGTCACGCAGAGATCCAAGGATCCGTCACCGTCGAAGTCTGCGGCCGCCACCGCGTCGCCGCGCCCCAGCGAGCTGCCCGGCGCCCCCGCGCCGTCCGTGTGACGGCGAAAACGGGCGCTACCCAGGTTCTCGTAGAAGTAGTTGGGGAGGTTCGAGACCGCGCCCGTCCTCACCACATAGAGGTCGACATCCATGTCGTTGTCGAAGTCGCCGGCGGCGACGCCGACCGAATCCTGACCGCTGACACCAGCGCGGCGCGCCTGGACGAAGCGATCGTCGTCCTGGAGCCAGAGGCCGTCCGGCGGTTGCCGCGGATGACGGTTCTCCAGCTCGAACTCCACGGCTGGGCTGGGCAAGGTCACAAACCCTTGCAGTCGGGCTCGCGGGCCCCACTGCGTGATCTGCCAAGTATCGGTTTCCGGCAGGAATCCGATCGACACCGCTTGACTCAACCCAGGGGGCGCGTAGATGCCCCGCAGACGCGCATCGAACTTGGTCAGAGTCAGATGGGTGGCATCGACGACTCCGCCCTTGCGCTGCGGGTGGTAGCCACCGGCACCGAGGTAGATCCGCTCGCGGAGCGCCGAGCCGTAGAGCTCGAGATGCACTTTGCCAGCTCCGTCGCAGTGCTTGATGCGCAGGCTCTCGGTGTATTGCCCCGCGATCACGGCGAACTTCGCCTGCAGAGGCGTCACGCGCACGACTTCGCTCCGGTCGTAACCCCGCGCACAGAAGAAATCGAAGTCGCCATCGCCGTCGAAGTCGGCCACGGCGCTGTCCATGATCGACCGGATCCCGTCCAGGCCGAGCTGCTCGCTCAGGTCGTGCACGCCGAAGCGGCGAATCGGGTAGACCCGCGGCCGCCAGTCGCGGACCAACGCCGCCAAGCCCCACTTCGGCAGGATCAGCTCGTGGAGGTAGCGCGCGCGACCCGGCGGCAGGTTGCGCTGCGACGAGACGTCGAGAAAGCGTGGATCGGCGTCCCGCTGCACGAAGACGCCCGTCGCGACGCCGTCGTCCGGCCGCGCCACCGCGCAACAGACCACGTCGAGCCAGCCGTCTCCGTTGAGGTCGAGGGCCTGCATCATCCGGCTTCGCCCCAGCGGGTGCGCGAGGCCGAGCTCGGTGGGCATCAGCTGGAGGATGCCGCCCTCGTTGACGAAGACCAGGTTGGCCCCGGCGCCGACTCCCCGATGCGCGCCGACGGCCGACATGAGGTCCAGGTCGCCGTCGTTGTCCAAGTCGGCGAACGACGCACCATGGCGGTCGGCTAGCAAGTCGCGCAACTCGGCGTTGATGCGCTCCGACGTGACGTCGACGAAGGCCCCGTCGCCCAGGTTGCGAAACAGGGCCGGTCCCTCGGGCGCGTTGTGGCTCGCCAGGTACAGATCCGGCCGAGCATCGCCGTCGATGTCGCCCCACGCTGCCCCGTAGGACTGGCCGGCGCGCTGCACGCCCGACGCGTCGGTCCAATCCTCAAACAGCAGCAGCGGCGGCGCGGCCTCACCATCGGTCGGCTGGGGCTGCTGAGCGAGTCCTGTACCGGCCAGTACGGCCGGCAGGGCGGCCGCGAGAACCCTGGCGCGTCGGAGGAGGCGGGCCGCGGCGGTATCCATCCATCGCCACAGGTCCACGGGCGGGGCAGGTTCGAAGATCTCGCCGCAGGAGTCAATACGGTCGGCCCCCCGCCGGACACGAGCGCCGCGGCCTGGCGAGGGGCCGACGCGCCGCCGGCAGCCCGGGCCCAAGGGGAAAGGGAAGCGCTCCTCGCCCGCAGTGGCTCACCGGGACTCGCGCGATGCTGGCGAGGCGCAGCACTTGTTCAACGCCCTGGTAGAAGAGAGTTCCACCGAGCCGTATTTTGTGCGGCGGAGACCCGAACCGACGATGACGCCGAACCTCAGCGTGCTCGAGCAAATCACCAGCCGCGCCTTCGCGCAGATGGTGGCGATGATCTACCGCGCCAACCACCGCGACGACCAGGGCAAGGGTGACCCCAAGGTGGGTGGCCATCCCGCGGCCTGCGCCTCCTGCATCGAGATCCTGGCGGGACTCCACTTGGTGGTGCGCCAGCCGGGCGACTACGTGTGCTGCAAGCCGCACGCCTCGCCCGCCGACCATGCGCTCCACCACCTCCTTGGGCTGCTCCGGGACCCCGACGGCGGCTGGCTGGACCACGCGGCAAGCGAGCGAGTCATGGATCGGCTCCGCGCGTTCTCGCGTGATGGTGGGCCGGTGTTCCAGTCCTACCACGCCGAGAGCGACCCGGACTCGTTCCACTTCTTGCCGTCGGGCTCGGTCGGGATCCCCCCGGTCGCGTCCGCCTACTTGGCTCTGGCGCACCGCTATGCCCAGGCGCACGGCTGGCCCAACGCCCCACAACCGCACTTCTGGTCGCTGATGGGTGACTCCGAGTTCCGCGAGGGCTCGCTGATGGAGGTGCTCCCAGACGTGGCGGAGCGGGAGCTCGGCAACGTCACCTGGATCGTGGACTACAACCGGCAGAACCTGGACGGCACGCGCATCCCCAACCAGCGCGGCCTGCAGGGGACCGACGCGGATCGCATCGAACGCACCTGCGAGGCCAACGGCTGGCGGGTGATCCAGGTTCGCCACGGCTCGCTTCGCCAGGAGGTGTTCGCCCGCCCCGGTGGCGATGCTCTGCGGGACGTTCTCGAGCTCGGTTTCACCGACTACCACCTGCAGATGCTGCTGTGGAAGAGCGACGGGGGCCTGATGCGCAGTGCGGCGATGGAGGTCGATGCGGCATGCGAGGAAGTGCTGACCGACCTCAGTGACGACGATGTCGTCCGCCTGTTCGGCGACCTCGGCGGCCACGACCTGAAGGTGGTGATCGAGGCACTTGAGGAGAGCAAGAAGGACGAGCGCCAGCCCTGTCTGCTCGTCGTCCACACGCTGAAGGGCCGCGGACTGGAATGCTCGGCAGCGGCGGGCAACCACTCGGCGATCCCAAACGAAGCCGAAGTTCGCGCGCTGCTCGAGGCGCGCGACCTGACCTGGGACGAGCCCTTCTCGGCGTTCGCGCCGAACTCCGACGAGGCGACCTACCTGGCGGAACGCGGCCAGGAGATGCGCGCAGGCATCGAGCAGACCGACGCTCTGGCGACGCAGAACCGCGAGCGGGTCGGTGCAGCGATCGACACCGCCGGCGGCCTGCCGAGCAGCCTCGAGATCAATCTGAAGCTGGCGCCCATCGCCCACACCCAGTGGATGTGGGGTCAGATCGCGGCCAAGCTGGTGCGGATCGGGGTCTATGACGAACTCAGCCGGGCTGGCCGCGATCCAGGCCGCGAGCTTTCCACGCAAGAGCAACGCTGGAACAGCGTGGCCGACCTCATCATGACCATGGCCCCCGACGTTGGGACGAGCACCAACATCAACCCGGCCATGGACGAGAAGGTCTTCGGGCCGGAGTCGGAGCAGAACTGGGAGAAATCGCTCGAGTTGCACGAGCGCCTACGGCCGGAGCTCGCCCCCACCGACGAGGCTTGGACGCGCCACATCCGCTTCGAGATCGCCGAGGCCAACTGCATGTCGGCGGCAGGCTCGTTCGGCAAGATGGGCGACCTCATCGGCATCCCGTTTTTGCCGATGATGACGGTCTACGACTTCTTCATTAAGCGAGCGCTCGACCAGCTCTATTACGACCTGTACTGGGGCTCGAGCTTCGTCCTCGTGGGTACTCCTTCGGGCGTGACACTGGCGCCGGAGGGGGCGCAGCACAGCTGGAAGTCCGACATCCAGATCCCCAACCTCATCACATGGGAGCCGAGCTTCGCCGTGGAGCTGGACTGGATCCTGTGCGACGCGATCGAACGCCACTTCCGTGGCAACAACAAAGGGCGGACCGGCGTGCTGATCCGCGCGGTGACCCTTGGCCTGCCACAGAAGATCCTCCTCGACAACTTGAGGCGCCAAGCCCGCTTCAAGCAGGGGATTCCCGCGGGCGCCCAACTCGGCATGACCAGTGCGGACGGCGGCCTGCCGGAGTCGGAGGTGCCAGCGATCCCCGACGCCGCCATCTACGCCTCCCTCCGCGAGGACGTCTTGGCGGGCGCCTACTACCTGATCGACTACCGCGGCTACCGTGGCTACGACCCGGGCGAGAACGTCGTGCACGTCTTCGTCATGGGCGCGCTCGTGGAGGAGGCCGCCAAGGCCAGCCACGCGCTACTCAAGCGCGGCGTCTACGCCAACGTGATCGTCGTGAGTTCATCCGAGTTGCTGCTGGGGATCCTGGGCCGCGCCGACGGCTACCAGACCCTGCGACAACGCCTCGCCGTCGACGGCAGCCTTCATCTGCGACCCGGCCCGCAAAGCGAGGCCGACGTCGTGGACCTGGCCGGACGCCGCATCCCCGTGGTGAGTGTCCACGACGGCGAGCTGGGCCTCTTGGACAACATCGGCTCGATCGTCGGTTGTCGCCAGATCACGCTGGCCCTCCACAAGTTCAGCAAGTCGGGCACACCCACCGACGTGTTTGGTTACCACGACCTCGACGCCGACTCGATCGCCGAAGCGTGCGGACGCGCGCTGGCCGAGTCAGCTCTCGAGCGCGTCCAGCTCGGTCCCGCGGCGCTGCAGCGTCTCCAGGCCCAACAGGGCAGCGCTGCGACTCCCTGGAAAGAGCTGTGGCCCGACCCCGTGTAACGGTCCCAGCGCAACAGCACCATGAGTACCGCGTCGCCTGCCGCCCGCGTTCTAGGAACCCTGCCGATGGCGCTGGTGGGCGCGACGTGCGCCCTCGCCGCCTACTGGGTCTGGGAGCGGAGCACGAGTCCCTCGCTCCACGCCCCCGCCACACCACGTCCCGTCGATGAACCTGGCGCGCTGCTGGCATTCGAGCAGCGCATCATCGACGTCTACCGGCGGTGCGCCGAGTCAGTGGTCCACATCACTAGCCCCTCGGTCCGCATCCCGCTCGAGTCGCGCTACGGCTACACCACTCGCCGTCTGCCGGAAGGGACGGGCTCTGGCTTTGTCTGGGATGAGCGGGGCTTCATCGTCACGAACTACCATGTCATCGCCGGCCGCAACGAGGTCTACGTGCGACTGGCCGACTACAGCGAGCACGTCGCCGATGTCGTCGGTGGCACGCGGGACCTAGACATCGCCGTCCTGCGTCTGCGCGATCCATCCGCCGCTCCGCGACCCGTCGACGTCGGGAGCTCCGAGGCCCTGCAAGTCGGCCAAGCGGCGCTCGCCATCGGCAACCCCTTCGGCCTTGACCAGACCTTGACCGCCGGCGTCATCAGCGCCCTCGACCGCACGATTGAGTCGGTGACGGGCAAGCCGATCCCGGGAGTCATTCAGGTCGATGCCGCGATCAACCCGGGGAACTCAGGCGGCCCGCTGCTGGACAGCTCCGGCCGCTTGATCGGCATGAACACAGCGATCAAGAGTCCTAGCGGCGCCAGCGCCGGCATTGGGTTCGCGGTCCCGATCGACCGCATCAACCGCCTCGTGCCGCGCCTCATCGCGGGCGAGAGGGGGCTACCCAGGGCAATCATGGGGTTCCAGGTCGACTACTACCTGAACCGCGTGATGGTGCGGGACGTGACGCCGGGGAGCGGGGCAGAACGGGCCGGTCTGCGCGGCGACGGCATCTCGCGACGCACCGGCGGCTACGTTCCCGGCGACCTCATCCTCGAGGTCGAGGGCAAGCCCATCCGGCATCAAGAGGACGTCTGGGACGTACTCCGCCCGCACGAGCCCGGCGACCGAGTGGCCGTCAAGCTGCAGCGCGGCACCGAGACCATGCTGGTCGAAGTCGAGCTTTCCGCCGCGCCACAATGACAGTTTTCCGCAAGACACTGCCTTATTGACACTATGCGGGGACAGATCTGCTCGCATAGCCCGCTCTCAAACACCGATACCAGCGAGATTTACAGCAGAACACCGCGATTGGCAGAGACTGGCACACTCTCTGCTCTGTGACGAGCGATCGGCCCGACAGAGGGCCACAACCGTCAAAGACAAGAGCAGAGAGGACGCATCAAATGTTGGTCAATCGACTTGCCGCAGTTCCGTTCGCGCCGTTCCACGCCATCGGCCAGGAGCTCGATCGCATGCTGGATGGGGCGGTCGACAAGAAGGGCACCGCCTATCCAAGGGTGAACATCTGGGAGGACGAAGACTCGTTCCACTTCGAGGCCGAGGTCCCTGGGTTTGCCGCTGATGATCTCGACGTGAGTGCGCTCGGCGATCGCATCACGATTAAGGGCAGCCGCGGCGAGCCCACCAGGGAGGGCGCGACCCAGCATCGGCGGGAGCTCCGCGCGGCGCGCTTCGAGCGCTCGTTCCAGCTGCCGATCGATGTCGACGGCACCAAGATCCAGGCCGAGCTCGATCAGGGCATCCTGCGGCTCACGCTGCCGAAGGTTCCCGAGCAGAAGCCGGTCAAGATCAAGGTGCTCCCACAGAAGAGCTGACCGGCCGACCCGCGGCGCGGCGAGCGCGTGGCTTTGAACCAAGTCACGCGCTCTTCACAAGCCGCAGGCCGCCAGTCGCTCTTCGAGGACTTGCGCGGCAGGGTCGTAGCCGCGTAGCCGCACGTGCGCCGCCGCCGCCGCGGTCAACACCGCGCGTGGCGCCAGGCCAACGAGCTCGCTCTTGGCCACATCGACACCGCTCCGCTGAGCCATCGCCACCACTCGATCAAAGACCTCGACGAGCGACGGGTGGCGCGGCCCGAGGAGGTTCATGCTGACCTGAGCCTGCCCCGACGCCTCGAGCAGAAAGCCCCGCGCCTGCACCCCCTGGATCCCGCCGTCGCTCGCACGGACGTCGCGGGCGATCCGGCGGGCCAATGCGACATCTCCAGTCGTGAGCACGATGTTGTAGGCCACGAGGATGTGGCGCGCGCCAACCGCAACCGCGCCGGCACTGGGGTGAAGGCGGTGCGGCCCGTAGTCCGGGCCCAGGGCCGGATCGGACCCGACCCGCTCGCGCAGTTGCTCGAACTCCAGGTTGCGCACGTGGCCGAGCACACGCCGCTCAGACCGGCGCGCCGCGAGCCCGTACACGTAAACCGGCAGCTCCAGCTCTTCCGCCAGGCGGGCGCCGAGCTGATGGGCGGCCCGCACCGCCGCCGCCTCCGACTCGCCGGCGAGCGGGACGAAAGGGCAGACGTCCAGCGCTCCCATGCGCATGTGGCAACCGCGGTGCGCGCGCAAGTCGATCGACCGCACGGCTTGGCGCGCGCCTGCCATCGCCGCCTCGACGAGCGCGTCCGCGGGCCCCGCCAAGGTGATGACGCAGCGGTGGTGCGAAGCATCCGCGGAGCGATCCAAGCAAGCGACACCCGCTGGTTGCTGCAGTGCGGCGACAAGGCCGTCGATCACGCGCTGGCTACGACCTTCGGAGAAGTTGGGCACGCACTCCACGCGCCCGATTTCATCACACCGCGGCCGCGGAAGCAGGGCGCAGACTGCCGCGGGCCGATCGCAACGGGCGCGGCCGCTTGGTGGGCACGGCCGCCGGATGACCGAGCACGGCTGAGATCCGCCCAAGGATCCGCCGCCGCGCGCGAAACACGACCATCTTGAGAGCCTCGGGGCGCAAGCCGAGCGCGCCGGCGAGCTCGGCATACCGCATGCCACGCACTTCCACCATTTGCAGCACAAAGCGCTCACGCGCACCAAGCCGGTGGAACGCCGCCAGGTAGAGCCCCAAGAACACCCGGTATGCCTCGCGCAAGCGATCGCACTCTTCGGCGTGCGCCACCGATTGGCCGGGCTCGGCGTGGCGCCGGTCCGGCTCTCGCGCCAGCACTTCGACCGGCCTAAGATGCACGTCGGGACCGGCCTGGGAGCGACGCAGATAGCGACGAATCGCATTGTCCACGATCGTCGAGGACCACGCCTTGAAGGCTCCAGGCCGACTCGCATCAAAGCGATCCGGGTAGCGATAGATGTTGATCATCGCGTCCTGGAGCAACTCTTCCGCGTCGACGCCATCTCTGATGAAGCGCGTCCGAGCCCGGACGCGGCGCAACATTGGCTGGTACGCCAGCTGGACCAGAGCTTCGAACACCTCCGCCGACCCCGTTCGCCGGTAGAGGTCCATGAGGGCCGTCGCGACGGCGTCCCCGGAGGGCGCCGCGAAACTGGCGTCGCCAGCATCGCGCCGAAGCAGCTCGGTGGCACGGTCCAGTGGCTCGCTCGGCACCGTGGCGGCAAGCGACTCCGGACGGACCGGTCCAGGGGCAGTGGGCCGCTCGTCGCGAGCGGTGAGGGGCAGCGGTGTCATCGCGAAACCCTGCATAGCGAACGCCGGGCCAAACGCTGGCAAAGCCCGGCCTCGCCGGCGCAGCATTCAGGCAAACGCCGATTTCATGGACACTTAGAGAGGTCGACGGGCCGGTGCCAGGGGCGCTCAACGGTTCGCCGCCGACACAAACCGAACATCGTTTGAGCGATTTGCCGCGTTGACCCGATCCATACGAAGGGCCGCATCTCGGCCCCCGGCCGAACCCCGGCCGCCGTGCAGCGCACCGCCACTTGGCCACCCGACTACAGACCATCCGGAACCCGCTCGAGGGTCTATCCTCGGTGCTGGCCATCCGCGATTTGCGGCACCGCGTCCAGCAGTCGCTGACGACCAACTCGGTCGGCTGGGAGGAGCGGCTGCTGGCGCTCGATCCGCTGACGGTCCTGCGCTGCATGCGCATGGCGCATTCGCCGGTGTACGGGTCGGGCCGAGAGCTCCTGACCATCCCCCAGCTACGGCGCACGCTGGGCCGCGCGATGGTCCGCCGCGCCCTCAACACTCCCGCGTGCGACATCGCCGGCACCGAGCCCATCCGCCGACTGTGGCTCCACGCGGTGGCGACGGCCCACGCCGCCCGCAGCCTGGCCGAGGCTTCTGGTGAGTACGACCCAGAGAAGGCCTACGTCCTTGGGCTGCTGCACGACCTGCCGCTCTGGCTGCACTACCTGAGCCTGCGTCGCACCGGCGTGGCGCCGTCCGCCGGCGTGCGTGGCTGGATCACCCATTGGCATCTGCCTGAAGAGCTCCGCGAAGTCGTCGAGCAGATCATGCTCGGCATGGGCCAGACCCCGCCGCTGGTCACGAGCTCGGGCTCCGCCTCGGTCATCGCGGCGGCGGAGCTGCTGGCGGAGCTGGCCGACTTCTGGCACCCCGACGACGGCGATCAGCTCTCCCGCAACCTCCTGCTGTCGGTCGTCACCAAGGATGACCTCGTCGCCGCGCACAACCTGCGGCAGGACGTCATCGCCGCTCTGGAGACGGTCGGCCTCAATCAGTCGCCGCTGGAACCCGAGCAAGCCGAGGCCCTGCCCACGCACAGCCTCTCGCTGTTTCGGGTCCACGCACAGGGCGACGTGGCCGACCTCGTGCTGAGCCTGCTCAGCTGCAACGACTCGTCCCACTACCGCGGGGTGGTCACGGCGACGACTTCCGCGGCGCTGCGCTATCTCGGGTTCGAGCGCGCCTACGCGGTCCAATGGTCCGCCGAACACGACGCGTGCTACGTCCGAGCCAAGGCCGACCTGTCGCCGCGCTCGCTGACGCCAACGCGCCTGGAGCCCACCGAGCCGGAGCGCGAGCTGATGGCGCGAGCGGTCGCAACGGGTGAGGCGCAGCATCTCGTCAACGATCGGAACGCGGGCGAAGGGCTGCTGCACCTGCTAGGCGCGGACGATGTGCTGATTACGCCCATCAACTGCGACTTCCGCATCCCCACCTTTCTAGTGATGGACCGCGCCCTTTCGGGCAGCCCGATCCGCCTGTCGCAGGACCGCGCCGGCGCGCAGGCCCTGGCCGGCACGGCGTCGATCCTCACCGAGAACCTGCTGCTCAAGAAGCAGCGTGCGAGGGCGCAGAAATTCTCGCTGACGGATCCCCTGACGCGCCTCTACAACCGGAGCGTCGGGATCTCGAGCCTGGGCCAAGAGATCGCCCGCGCCAACCGCAGCGGCGACCCGTTCACGGTGCTGATGCTCGACATGGACGACTTCAAGCGCCTCAACGACACCCGCGGCCACCTCGCAGGGGACCAGGCGCTGCGGGCAACCGCCGACGTCCTACGCAAAACGTTGCGGAAGAGCGACATCGTCTGTCGTTACGGGGGCGAAGAGTTCCTGGTGGTGCTGCCCGCCACTTCGGTGGAGGAAGCGTCGATCTCCGCGACGCGAATCTTCACCGCCGTGGAGCAGGCCGGCGACGCTCTCAGCCTGCCCCTCACGATCTCCGTGGGGCTGGCGCTGGTGCGCGCCGACGACGACGTCGAGTCCGTCCTGAGCCGGGCGGACCGCGCCCTTTACGCGAGCAAGCTGCGGGGCCGCAACCGCTTCTCGGTGGACGGAGAGTGACCCCACCCCGACCGCAAGGCCCGCCCGGCGCACCGGCCCGGGTCGCACGCGGCGGCCAGAGGCCGAAGCCATGCGGAACGCGACCCCTTCCGCCTCTTGGCGCTGCGCCGTATGCTCTGGGCTGCCGTGTCGGAATCAGACTGTTCGTCCGACCGGGAGGGCATCGCCTGAGATGGTGACACTCCCGGCCGCATCGGTCATCTTCAGTGCACCTCTCAGTGAGTCTTGGCCCCTCCAGCTCGGGGCCGGCCTTTGCTGCCTGGCAGTCGCATCCCTCGGAGCCCATGCGGCAGCCGCGTTGCTGCTGTACTCGCCCACCAAGCTGAGCCGGCTGCGAGAGCGCTACACGGAAGACCTCCACTCGCACGAGCGCGAATACGCACTGCTGTCGTGGCTGCTGGTCCCCGCTGGACTCGCCGGGGCCTATCCGCTGCTCGCGAGGAGCGTCACCGGCCTGATGGGTTGGCCACTCCTCCTGCTGGTCGCCGCCGCGGTCGCATTCCTGTGCGCCGCCTTGCCCGTCGCCCTGGCCACACACCGGGCCGAGCGGTTGGTGCTCTGGGCGCTGCCACTCCTCCGAGCGCTGCGCCTCGCCGTCAGGATCCCGATCCTGGTGCCTCTCGCCGCGGTGTCGCGCGCGGCGCTGCGCGTCCTGCGCATCACCGACGAGGCGCCGCGCAAGCCCGAGGAGATCGCCGACGAGATCATGGCCGCCGTGACCGACTCGGCCGAGGAGAACGCCCTAGCCGAAGACGAGCGGCACTGGATCGAGAACATCGTCGAGCTCAAGGACTTGCAGGTGTCGGAGGCGATGACGCCCCGCACCGACATCGTCGCCTTCGAAGCACAGATGCCGCTCATGGAGGCCGTGCAGAAAGCCATCGACACCGGCTTCTCCCGCTACCCGGTCTACGAGGGCAAGGTCGACAACGTGGTTGGCGTGTTCTATGCCCGTGATGCGCTTGCGCGCCTTTGCAACGGCTCGGGCCGCGAAGTCGTGGTGTGTGACCTCATGCGCAAGCCACTGTTCGTGCCGGAGTCGATGGGCGTGAGCGACCTGCTGCAGCAGTTCCGCGCCAGCAAGCTGCAGATGGCCATTGTGCTCGACGAGTACGGCGGCACCGCCGGACTCATCTCGATCGAGGACATCCTCGAAGAGATCGTGGGCGACATCTCGGATGAGTTCGATGCGGACAACGAAGAGCCCATCCAAGTCGTGACCGAGGGTCGCGTCGCCGAGATTTCCGGCCGAGCGCGCGTAGACGAAGTCAACGACGTGCTGGGTGGCAACATCCCCGAGAACGGTCAGTACGACACGGTCGCAGGCTACGTCTTCACCAGCCTGGGGCGGATCCCCCAAGCCGGCGAAACGGTGCATGTAGGCCCCATCGAGGTCGAGATCTTGCGCGCGAACGACCGCCGCATCGGCCGCCTGCGGGTCACCCTACTCGAGCCCGCTCCGTCGACGGAGCAGCACTAGTGTTGTGTGTCGGAAGTTGGTTGCGTAAGTCGGCGAGCCATGTGTGCCGCTCGCAAGGCGCTGTCGACGCAGGGCTTGTTGGTGGACAAGTCGAGGAGACGCAACACGCGCCCACTCGACGCCAGCGTCGAGTGGGTCCCCGCTGCGAGCGGCGC
>JBCCGH010000105.1:0-33863 GCA_039029375.1 Planctomycetota bacterium | reverse complement strand
GTCGGCGTGCTTGGTGTGCGGCTGGCATGGGGGTGTCGAGGCTGGGTTTGTTGGTGGACATGTCGTGGTGACGCAACGCCGCGCGCTGGGTTGGGTCGTCCTCGCCGTAACCACCAATTGGCCGGCGGCGCCCCGCCGTGCGACCGGCGCCGTTGTCGCGCGGATAAGCCCCCATCTGCCTGAATCACACCACTAGCGCATCTGGGGAAGCCTCTCGAGGCGCCGGCCCGTGGGCCCGACGTGTTGCCGTTCGGGTAGGGGGGCAGCGTGGGCGACGGCCAGGGAGTGGGCGGGGTCCGTACCCACTTCGAAGTTGAGGGCGGATTGCCTGGGTCGGCGCGCTTTGCGTGCTCCGACACGCCAGGGCTTCTCGCCACGCGTTCGCTCAGTCGGATCCTACTCCCGGGAGGAGTCAGCTTATGCTGCCTGTGGCGCGAAAACGCGCCACCCCGGCGTCCATATTGTTGAACACATCCATCATTGAACGCCTCGGCGTCGCTGGGGTGGTCGGCCTGCTTGCCGTCGCCGTACATGTCCACCGCGAGTGCGGTGTAGCCGAGCGCGGCCAGCTGGCGTGCTCGATCAGGCGTGCATTCGTTGTGGCCTCACCACTCATGCACCACGAGCACGCCCGGGCGCAGGCCGTCCAGGTTGCGGTCGTAGGCGATGTAGCCCCGCAGCGTCACGCCACCGGCTTCGTAGCAGACTTCTTCGCCGACGATCTGTCGTCCGGTGTCGGCTTGCCGATCCAGTGCGGTCTCGTGGTTCGCGCAGGCGGCGAGCGCGACCGCCGCAACAGGGACGAGGATGCGATTCATGTTCGATCTCCGAGTGGGGGTTGAGTGTTGAGACCGCGCCAGAAGGCGACGCACCGTTGGGTGCGCCACGCCTTCGGCGTCGAGGACGATGGTGAGCTCGTCGAGGCCGGCCTCGCGCAGCGGCGGGAGATTACCGGCAATGTCCTTTGGGCGGAGCACGCCTTGATCCAGGCGCAACTGGATCGCGACCTCGCGACGCAATTCTTCGAAACGTTGGGCGCCGCCCATGGCACGGCGTTGAGCAACCTGAACGGACCCACCGAGGCGACCATCGACATTGCCTTCTATGACCTGCCGGGCCGATGGGCCCTGGGGCGCGTGCCCACTGGCCGGCCCATTGACGGCGCGCTTGGTCTCGGGCCATGGCGGCGACCGGCCGGTATCGCCGGGCGAGCGCGGCGAGTTGTGCGTCGGCGGGCCAACCCTGGCGCGGGGCTACGTCGGGGGCGGCCGCGCGGGACGGCGACCGGTTCGTCGATCACTCGGCGCAGCCGGGGACACGCATGTACTGGACCGGGAACCTCGTCAGCGTCGGCCGGGACGGAGTCCGCCATCCGTGTCATCATCGAGGGCTCGCCGTGAGCCGCACTAGATCCTCGGGAGTGCAACCCATGCAGACTCAACACACGATCTGTGTCGCCGTCTTCCTGGCTTTCGCCGCCGGACTGCTCGGCCAGAGCCACGAGCGCGTCATCCCCGGCCCCGGCACCGACTTGGCGGACGCCGCCGGCATCAGCGTTCTGGATGGCGCGGTACTGGGGGTGGGCCCTGGGTATCGCGCGTCCTTCGAGCGCTCCGCCGTGACGGTCAGTCTTGCGGCCGGACGGGAAGGCGATCGAAGTCTGCGGTTTGAGCTCACCGGTGCAGGCCGGGAACGCGGCCCCGCCTTGGCGATCCGCGACGCCCACCCAGACTGCACCGACGGCCGGGCGGTGTACGACCGCGGTGCCCTGGTTGAACGCTATGAAGCGCGCGCGGAGGGCGTGAAGCAGAGCTTCGTGTTCCCCGCGGTGCCGCCTGGCCAGGGTGATCTGGTGGTGACCGGCCGCATCGTGGCGCCCCCGCGGCTGCACCGTGCGGATCCCAATCATGTCGAGCTCGGCTTCTACGCGCGGCCGTTGCTGCGCGTCAGTGACGTCGTGGGTGTCGACGCGACCGGTGCGACGGTGCCCGGCACCTTGCTGCTGCGGGGCGACGTGCTGGAGATGCGTTTGCCGGCCGAATTCGTCGACCGGGCCGTGGCGCCGCTCGTCCTCGACCCCTTCATCGGCCCGGCCGCCGGGCTGACGACTGGATTCGAGGATACGGGTTTCGACGTCGCTTACGACGAGACCCACGACGTGTACCTCGTCGTTTGGCTCCGCGTGGTCGCGGGAGGGATCCACGCCGGGTACTTGACGGACGCTCTCGGTCAGCGCTTCCGCGGCGACGGCACGCGGGTGGGGGGACTGATGACGTTGAGCGTGCCGGGAGCGATGTGGCGGGGTGTGTTGAGCGTCGCGAACGTCAATGGCGCCGACGCGTTTGTCGTGGGCTACGGTGACGGAGTCCGAGCGGTAGGCGCAGCGACGGGCGCAGCGTCGCCGCCGCGCATTCTGGCCCGTGTCGCCGACGTTGCCGGGGATGCCCGGCTGAGCGGCACGCAGGCCTTGGCCGTGGCCCGCTCGGGGAGCACGGTCGTGGTGCACCGGCTGAACGTCACCCCGGGGGGCGCCGACGTCACCGTGGAGGCGCCAGTGACGGTGGCCTGGGGCGGTTACCACTTCGAGCCGCGGCTTCCCGCGCACGGCGGCCAGGACGGTCGGTTCTTGTTGGTCTGGGGCCAAGGAATCGGCTTGGAGGGAGCGGTCATCGACGTCAACACCATGACCGTCGCGCCCCCGCTCAGCCTCTCGAGCAGAACGATCACGGGAGTGAGGGTCGATGGGGATGGGCGATCCTGGGTCGTCGCCTTCGAACGGTTGTTCGGCCGCCAGTACGACGTCGTGTGCCGAACCGTGACCTGGAGCGAGCTCGTGGGCAGCGTTGCTGTTTCGCCGCCGGTGGAGCTGACGGCCAGCGGTGCGGACGAGCGGATCTCGGAGATCTCGTGGCTGGGTGGATCGGTGGTGGTCGCGTATCGGCGTGAGTTCGGCCGTGGTTTCTACGACGGCTACCTAGGCGGGATCGATCCGTTCACCTGCTTGGACTGTGAGGGGGAGGTCCGCGTTGATCCGCACGACCCGTTTGCTACGCGTGGCTCGATTGCGTTCGCCGGTGAGCAGAGCGGCAGCCTCGCGGGCGGCAGTGGGGGCCTCGCCGTGTGGAACCGCACGCGATACAGCTCCGGGTTCCCCTTCACGTCGTCCACGTCGAGCTTCGTCGCGCCCTTCCGCTCCTTGGACGGGTCTGTCTCTGACCTCGGCGGCGGCTGTGGCCGCGGCGGCACGGCCGTGGCGACCTGCGCGCTCACCGGCAAAACCGAGTTCTATCATCGGGCTCGCGACACGTTCCCCGCGGCTCCCACGCTCCTGTTGCTCGGCGCGCAAACGCTGGGCTTGCCGTGTGGGCCCTGCTCGATCGTCCCCGATCCGCTCAGCGGCGTGGCCCTGCCCACGACGACGAGCGCCGCTGGGCACGCCGCCCTGCGGACGCCGATCCCGGCGTCGAGTGCCTTCATCGGCGCGTCCCTGCTGGACCAGTGGCTGACGCTGTCGCCGACCCCGCAGTGCTCGATCGTCGACGTCGATCTCTCGAACGCGATTCGCGTCACCATCGAGGGGATGTAGGGAATCCGCCGTCTCCTGCGGAGGGACCGCAAACCCGGTCGTGCACCTTGCGTTTGCGCCTCCGAGGCGAACCCCCGACGCTCCCGTGCCCCAGGTCAAGCAGAGCTTTGTCTTCGCCGATTTGCCCGTGACGAATGCTGGCATGCGCGAACACGCCGAGGCCAGTGGCTACGACGTCGTCACTTGCTCCCCACCGTGGCGGCCACGCCGTTCGACCAAACCAGGCCCCCGGCGGCGGTGAGATCGACCGCGATGCCCTGGTTGAAGAACGACAGCGACAGCAGCGCCGGCTCCCGCAGTTGCACGGTCCAGGTTGCGCTCGCCGCCCCGCCAACCATCGGGAGCACCGCATCGGGGGCGACGAGTAGCTCGCATTCCGGCATGCCCGCGAATGACAGGCGCAGGGGCAGCGGCGCACCGCTCCACGTGGTGCTGGAGAGGCCGAGGACCGTGAAGGCAGGGGCCGCCGTCAATCCTTGAAGCTCGAGGGTGTAGGCGTTACCAACGTACGGTGCGGTGCGCGCGCGCAGCCGGGGCACGCCGGCGGCGCCGCGGCAGCCGCTGCCAAAGTTGGCCGCTACGGCGGGGTTGGTTGGGCGGTAGTTCCAGGTCGTCCCATCGGGCGAGAAGCGAACCATCTGGCCTGAGCCCGCCTGAAAGTGCAGGCCGTTGTAAGAGTTCGGCCCCGAACCTGGGATGCGTTCCAACCACGCCGCCCCGTCCCACTCCCAGGTCCCCGACGCGGAACTGGCCGAGACGGGTAGGACCATGCGGTCGCGAGCCGCGTCGTAGCACATACCGGGATGCTCGCCCGGCGGCGGGCGCGTGGCCGGACGACGCTCGATCCACGTTGTGCCGTCCCACTGCCAAAAGTCGCTGAGATACCCCCGTCCGCTATCGCCGCCCCAGAGCACGGTCTGACCGCGGCGCTCATCGAACGCCATCGCCATGTCGGACCGGGGCGGGGGCGAAGCGAGGGGCAGTGCGAGCGTCCACGTCACCCCGTCGAACTCCCATGTATCGTCGAGGCGCTGTCCCGCGCCGATGCCGCCGTACAAGACCAGCCGCTGGCGGCGGGTGTCGAACACCATGGCGTGTCCATGCCGTGGTGGCGGGCTGGACAACGGCACGACAGGTTGCCAAGTCGCGCCGTCCCACTCCCAAGTGTCGCCGAGCTGCACCGCACCATCGGTACCGCCGAACAGCACGACGCGCCCGCGACGGCTGTCGTAGGCCATGGCCGCGTTGTCCCGCTGCGACGGAGACTGGCGGCGTGTGTACACCGTCCACCCGTCTCCGTCCCACTCCCACGTTTCGGTGGGCACACCCCGCCCGCCGCCACCGAACAACACCACGCGATCGCGGCCGGCGTCGTACGCCGTGGCGGCCGAGTAACGCGGCGTCGGGCTAGATCCTCCGCGGTCCCGCCACACCGCACCGTCCCATTCCCAAGTCCGAGTGTCGGCCATTCTGGTGGTGTCGCCCTCGCCGCCGTAGAGAACGGCCTGGCCGCGGCGGGGGTCGTAGGCGATGCCGGGGTGGGACCGCGGGGTTGGCCCGGCCGGTGGGACCCGCTCGAGCCAATCGTCGCCGTCCCACTCCCAGGTATCGGCGAGCTTTGTGGGCCAACGTTGACCGCCATACATCACCAGCCGCTGCCGCGCCGAGTCGTAGGTCATGGCGTGAAACGTGCGCTCCAACGGCGTCGTCGCCGGGCGGAGCCGGGTCCAGCTCGAGCCGTCCCAGGTCCATGTTTGATCGGAGAAGAACGAGCCGCGCCGCCCGCCGAACAGCACGACCTGCTGCCGAGCGCTGTGGTAGCCCATTGCGTGCCGATACAGGCGCCCCGGCGGGCTGACGCCAAGAATGAGCGACCAGGTCTGACCATCCCACTCCCACGTATCGTGCTGGATCTGTCGGGAGCCATCGAAACCCCCAAACAGCACCACCCGATCGCGCGCCGCGTCGTAGATCATCGACGTCTCGCACCGCGGGGAAGGCCGGATCGCGGGGTCCCGCAGAGTCCAGTTGATGCCATCCCAAACCCAAGTTTCGTCCAAGGTGGCGAATGCAGAGCGGCCGCCGAACATCACGACTTGCCCGCGCGCGCTGTCATACGCCAGCGCAAAATCGGTGCGCGCCGGCGGCGCTGTGGCCGTGGGGCAGAGGATCCACTCGGAGTCGTGCCACTCCCAAACATGGGTGAGCCCGAACGGAACGAACAACGAGTCGCTTTGTCCGGTCACCATGATCAGGCGCTGCCGCGCGCTGTCGTACACCAAGGCGTGCCCGGTCTGTGTGCCGGCAACCGGTGCCTGGAGCCACTCGACCTGCGCCCGAAGCCCGGCCGGGGACGCAGCGGCCAGGAGTACGAGCGCGGAGGGAATGCGAAGCAAAGACATCTCAGGTCAAAACGCCATCCGCGCCGCGCCTGTTGCGAGGACAGCCGGAAAACACGGGTCACGGCCCCGCCACGTGACCGTGGGGCGCTGTCACAGACCGGGGTATCTGAGCCACTCCAGTTCGCCTGAGCGGAGCCACCCCCAGTTCGGCTCATCGGAGCCACTCCAGTTCACCTGAACGGAGCCACCGGTCGGGGCGCTTCATCGACGCCACGGCGGCAAGCCTTCCCGGCGACTCCGACGCCTCGATGGCGCTCGTGCTCGGCGACGTGGACGGCGACGGCGACGCCGATCTGATCGTGGGCAACGCGAACTTCGCCGGCGAGCCGAACCGCCTCTACCTCAACGACGGGTCGGGAACGATGATCGATGCCAGCGGGCAGCTGCCGTCAGTTGTCGATATCACGCACGCGCTGGCTCTCGGCGACGTGGATGGCGACCTCGATCTCGATCTCATCGTCGGCAACCACGGCGCGCTGTCGTCGGGCGCTCAGAACCGACTGTATCTAAACGATGGCGCCGGCATGTTTGTGGATGCGACCCCACAGCTCCCGGGCAGCAATGACATCACCCGTGACTTGGGACTCGGTGACTTGGACGGCGATCGTGATCTGGACCTGGTGGTCGCCAACGCCGGTGCAGACCGCCTGTTGTTGAATGACGGCGCTGGAATCTTTGCGGACGTCAGCCAGCCGAGGCTCCCCGCGGCATCGCAGCGACTGACGTTCGCGGTGGCGTTGGCCGACGTCGACGCCGACGGCGACTTGGACCTCGCATTCGGCGACGCGAACATCTTCATGCCGCAGACCAACCGGCTCTACCTCAACGATGGCGCCGGCACGTTCACGGACGCCAGCGCGCAGCTCCCCGCCGACGCCGACTACACCGTTGCCTTGGTGTTCGGAGATGTCGATGGAGATGGCGACCCAGACCTCGTCTGCGGCAACGACCGCTTCGAACGCAATCGGCCGTATTTGAACGACGGCCTCGGCCTCTTCACTGATGCGGCCGCGGCCGGCTGCCGGCCGACGCTGAGTTTACCGCAGCGCTAACGACGGTACCGGGGCGTTCCGCGAGGTGACCAACACGCAGCTGCCCAGGCGCATCGGTCGCAGCCAGGTGGCTGATTCCTTCGGACAGGCTGGCTGCCGGCGGCCATCATACGTCGATGCCTGAGCTGACCGTGATGTTGGGGTTCATGACCGCGGCGCTGATCGTGCTGGTGATCCCAGGTCCGGGAGTGGTCTACATCGTCGCGCGCAGCGTGAGCCAAGGCTCCCGAGCGGGGCTCGTTTCCGCGCTCGGCCTTTCCACCGGCGCGATGGTGCACGTCCTTGCGGCGGCGGTGGGGCTGTCGGCACTCCTCCTCGCGTCGGCCACCGCGTTCGCCGTGGTCAAGTGGCTGGGCGTGATCTACCTGATGTACCTGGGCGTGCGCGCGTTTCTCGACGCGCCGCGACCGACGACCACCCCGCCGGCTCCCACTCCGCGTGCGGCAATCCGGCTGTTCGGTGACGGCGTGGTCGTCAGTGTTCTCAACCCGAAGATCGCGATGTTCTTCTTGGCGTTCTTGCCGCAGTTTGTGCAACCCGAACGTGGGGTCGTCGCCCTGCAGATCCTCTTGCTCGGCACGTGCTACGCCGGTTTGGCGCTGGTGACCGATGGCGCGTACGCGCTGCTGGCCGGCCGCATCCGGCATTGGCTGATGGGTCGAGTGAGCGCCAGTCCGTGGCCGCGCTACGCGACGGGCACCGCGTACGTCGGGATGGGGATCAGCGCCGCGTTCACCGAGCGGAAGTAGGGCCGTCCTGACGCCGAGCCGCGCGTCGCCGGCCGTTGCCGCATCGGCGCAGGAGAGAAGCCGCACGCCGGTGACGCAGTGCGAGGCGGTGCGTCCCGTATGCTGAGGTCGCGGCGCATCGGCGCTCGCACTCCGTCGTCCCCTCTCTGAAGGAGTTCTGCATGGCTCGCACGCACGTTTTGGCCGGCGCTGGCATCGCGCTGGTGCCCCTGTTCGGGATGGACCTCACGGCCCAAGCCCGCTGGTCGCCGTTCGCGACCGCCACCGATCCCACGCGGTGGGGCGTTGGCGCGGCGTACGACGCGGCTGGTCAGCGTTTGCTGTACGTCAGCTTCGATAGCCCATCGCGCGTGGCCGAAGTGTGGGCGTTCGATGGAACAGACTGGTCGCTGCTCCCCGGCGCCAACCCACCGACCGGCTGGATCGACGCCGGCATGGCGACGTGGGACTCGGACCGCCGCCGCCTGGTTCTGTTCACGAATCGCAACGAGACCTGGGAATGGGACGGCAGTGCCTGGGAGGACCGCACGCCCGCCACGGGGCCCGGCGATCGGCAGAACCCGGCGATGACCTACGACTCGGTGCGCCAGGAGGTGCTGCTGTTCGGCGGCTACGACCCCGCGTTGGCCACCGGGAGCGAGTACATGAACGACCTGTGGGCCTGGGACGGCAGCGCCTGGACGCTCCGCGCGACCGGCGGGCCGATCGGCCGGAGCTGGGCGGCGATGGCGTTCGACCCCGACCGCGGCGTGGCGGTGATGCACGGTGGTTGGTTCACCTTCCAGATCTACGTCTTCCCGGTGGGGTTGCAGACCCAGGCCGCGACGCAGTTCGACACGTGGGAGTGGGACGGGAGCCGTTGGACCGCCAAGGGCACCGGCCCCCAGCGCAAGGCGCAGGCCATGGCGTATGACTCGGCGCGCCGCCGCATCGTGATGTTCGGTGGCTCCGACAATCGCGACTTCCGCAACGACACGTACGAGTACGACGGAACGGGTTGGGACTTTCGCTACACCGGCCCGCCCGGCGCGCGCAACGAGCCCGTCATGGCGTACGACGCCGGCCGGAGCCGCATGGTGATGCTCGGCGGCTACCACAGCTTTGACGCGTGGGAGTACTACACCGAGGAGCCGGCCTCGCAGAGTGCCTTTGGCAGCGGTTGCGTTGGCAGCAATGGCACCCCGCAGCTCACGGCGAGCGCGCTCGCGTGGATCGGTGGCGAGCTCGCGGTCGAGGTCAGCAACCTCCCGGCGCCCGAGGTCGGTGTCGTCGCGCTCGGCGCGTCGGACACGTTGTGGGGGACGGTGGGGTTGCCGTTCGGCCTGGGCCTAGTGGGGGCCCCGACGTGCTCGCTTCTGGTGAGTCTCGACGCCTTCGCATCGCTGGCGATCACCGCCGGGACGGGAAGCTGGTCCGTGCCGATTCCCGCCGACCCCGCGTTCGCCGGCGTACCGTTCTACTTGCAGGGCTTGGCGCTCGACTCCGGGGGAACGTCACCCACGGTCGTCGTGTCCAACGGTCTGGCGGTTACGATCGGGATCCCGTGATCGGAGTGCGGCCGGGCGTCGGCCGCACGGCGCCGCTCGCGAGCGGGGTTGCGGCAGCTCGGGCGGGTCGGCGGCTTCGACCGTGCGGTGGGGTGCGCAAGGTGCTGGCGTTTGTGATGGCGGCGGCGGCGGTGCGGCGTGTGCTAGCGCATCTGGGGAAGCCTCTCGAGGCGCCGGTCGTGGCGCCGGCCCGTGGGCCGCCCGACGTGTTGCCGCTTGGGTAGGGGGCAGCGTGGGCGAAGGCCAGGGAGTGGGCGGGGTCCGTACCCACTTCGGAGTTGTGGGCGGATTGCCTGGGGCGGTCGCGCTTTGCGTGCTCCGACACGCCAGGGCTTCTCGCCACGCGTTCGCTGAGTCGGATCCTACTCCCGGGAGGCAGCTTATGCTGCCTGTGGCGCAACTCCGTCGATGACGTCGCGGATGAGTTCTGCGCCTTTGAGGCGGCGCCCTTTCTTCCCTGCGGCTTCGGCGAGCATGAAGACCATCGCAAGGCAAGGGACCTGCACAGCAGGGTGCCCTGCATCCAAAAGATCACTGTGTCCGAATTCCGGACCGTCTGGACGGTTACCATGGCGCGACCCTCAAGCAACGCACCCGAACGGCTCCTCGATGCAGCCGAGGCTGTGATCCTCCGGTCAGGGGTGGCCTCGCTCACCCTCGACGCGGTCGCGGCCGAAGCTGGCATGAGCAAAGGCGGGCTTCTCTACCACCTGCCGACGAAAGAGAAGTTGATCGAAGCTCTCTTGCTCCGCTGCGCGGAGCAGCTCAAGGCGGGCATCCAGTGCGCGCGGGACCGCTTGCCGGAGGGCCCGGGTCGACTAACGCGCGGGCCCGTCGAGCAGCTTTCGGACAAGGAGATCTGGTCCGAATCGATGCGCGGCACCTCGCTCGCGATTGTGACGGCGCTCGCTGCCACACCGGACCTCATCCAGCCGCTGCGCGAAGTCTACACCGGTCTCTACGAGGAGCTGCAGCAGGACGGTCTGCCGCCCGGTGTTGCAGAAGCGCTTGTCGCTGCCACGGATGGCCTGTGGCTGATGTGGCTCCTGGGCCTTGTGCCAGTCAACGCCGCATTCATCGCGAAGACCCAATCAGCACTTCGCTCCATGCTGGAGCAAGTCCTCGCCGACTCGGGAGCTGCAGCTCCACCTGACAAGAACTAGCAATGCAACGCTTCCTTCTTCCCCTGCTGGCTGCCGCAGCGCTTGCTGGCTGCTCCGATGAAGCGGTTCAGAGAAGCGCTTCGCTACGCTCCGTTTCGGTCACGACACTTCAAGAAACCGCGCCAGGTCCGGGTCGCTTGATCCCTGGCGTCGTCTCGCCCTACCGCCAGAACCCGCTGTCCTTCGAGGTTCCAGGTCGGGTGATCTGGCTCCTTGAGGTGGGTGACGATGTCGAAGGTGCCCGCATCGATGAGACGGGAGGCGTGGTCGTGCCGGGAACCGTGCTCGCAAAGCTGGAGCCCGAGCCCTACGAGCGCGCCCTGACGCAGTCCGAGAAGCGGCTTGCGTCTGCTCGAGCGCAGCTCACGGCACTCTCCGCCCAACTGGAGCAGGTCTTGCCTTCACGTGTCGCGAGCGCACGCGCCTCTGCTGCAGCCGCCGAAGAAGGCATCACTTTCGCCCAGAACGATCTCTCATCGCGAGAGTCTGCTCTGGATCTGGCGCGCACCACGCTCCAGAAGAACGAAGAGCTACTTCCGAGCGGTTCCGTCTCGGACCTGGTTGTTCGAGAGAGCCGCACCGAGGTCGCGTCAATGGAGGCGCGCCTCGCGCAGGCAAGAACGCTTGTGACGACGCGGCGCCGCGAGCATGAAGCTGCCCTCGCAGCCGTTGCTGAGGCAGAAGGAGCAGTCGTTCTTCAAGGCGCATCTGTCGACGCCCAGGCCGCCAGGATCGCGGAGCTCGAGCAGCAGTTGCTCGAAGCTCAGAGCGACCTGGAGGACTGCATCTTGCGCGCTCCTTTTGGGGGTCGCGTGACTGCCGTCCACGTGGGCGAAGGGAGCGTGGTTCAAGCAGGCACGTCGATCGTGACGCTCACGATGATGACGCCAATCGAGGTGGAGCTCACGGTTTCATCGTCACTCGAGAAGGCGCTCGTGCTCGGCTCAGACGCAGTGATCTATCCGATGGACGGAGCGAGCCCTCAGCTCGATCGCGGCTTGCCCTCGACCATCTTCCAAAAGCCTGGGGTCGCCAACTCGCGCTCCAGCACCTTCACGGTCGGGTTGATCACGACAAACCAGAGAAGCAACGCCTCCCCCACGCCGGACGGGCTTCCGACGTCGCCTTATCTGGTGCCGGTCCTTCGCAACCCGCTCGACATCCCTGGCGATGAGATCATCTACACGATGATCGAAGCGCTTGGCGAGGAGAGTGGCCAGACGTACGCGCTCCGCGTGAACGACGTGCAGCAGGGCTCTCGCACTGCGGACACTCTGACGCAGCGTTTGACAGCAACGCGCGTCGCAGTCCGCCGCGGTCCTTCGACCTTGAAGTTCGCGGGCTTCACGCTTGTTGAGCTGCAACCCACCGAAGACCTCGGTCCGAGCGACCTGCTCGTCGGACAACCGACCCTCCAACACACGGACGGCTTCTTCGTCACCACGACGCGGTGGGTGCTGCGGCCTGGCGACTTGGTCCAGGTTTCGCTCGATCGCCCAAGCCTGAGCAAAGGGTTCTACCTGCCGGTCCAATCGATCCAGGAGATCAACGGCGAGACCTTCGTGTTCATGGTCCAAGACGGCCGCGCGGTGAAGGTGCCGGTAACCGTGCGCGACTCTTCCGGTGAGCGTCGGCGCGTCGAGGCGCCTCAGCTCCAGCCTGGAGCGAGCATCGTCACCGATGGTTCGCACTACTTGCGTGACGGCGACCTCCTGCGGGTGGTCAACGCCAAAGGAGGATCGAACCAATGACCTCGTTCGCCCTTCGCCACAGGGTCTTCGTGATGGCCCTGGCTTTGGTGGCCATGCTCTACGGAGCGATCACGTTCCTCACGATGCCGCGCCGGGAGGACCCTGAGATCCTCATCCGCACGGCGATCATCACGTCCGCATGGCCTGGAGCCTCGGCGTTGCGCGTCGATGAGCTCGTGGTCGACGTCATCGAAGAGTCGATCCAGTCCATCGATGAGGTGGCGGACATCCGCTCCGAGGCGCAGTCCGGTATCGGGATCGTCAAGGTCGACCTGGATCAGAGGATCACTCAGGTCGACCAAGTGTGGGACGAGGTTCGCAGCGAGCTGCAGGCCATTGCCGGAGAGCTTCCGCCTGGTGCGTCTGCGCCGATCCTGAACTCCAACTTTGGAGACGTGGCATCGGTGGCCCTGGTGATGCACCAGACCTCCCTCACGGGGGATGGAATCCGCCGGACATACACCGACCGAGAGATGGAGGTCTTTGCCGAGCTGGTCGAAGACGAGCTCGAGGCCCTGCCGTCTGTCGGTGGGGTGACGCTTCACGGGATCGCGGAAGAGCGCATCTACATCGAAATCTCGGCAGCCGAGTGGGCCAAGCTTGGCTTGATCCCCGAGGACCTGCGGATCGCACTCGATGATCGGAACATCGTGGTCGCAAGCGGCGAGGTGCAGACCGCCAAGGGACGGTTCCTACTTCGGGCAAGCGGCTCTCTCGACTCCCTCGATGATTTCGGAGATGTCGTCGTGGGCACCGATCCCAATGGACTTCCTCTACTCCTTCAGGATCTTCCTTTCCGCCTACGGCGCGGGATTGAGGACCCTCGATCTGAGCGGGTCCGGTTCATCGATCAGGATTCGCGCTCTGATCGCTCGGTCCTGCTCAGCGTCGAGATGAAGGGCGGCGCGAACGTCGTCACCATGGGTGCAGACGTCCAGACGCGACTGGACGAGCTCCGCGCGTCGATGCTCCCGCCAGATCTCGTCTTCGCAACGGTCAACGACCTGCCGAGGCAGGTGGACAACCTGGTCCTCAACTTCGTGGATAACCTCTGGCAGGCCATCCTGATCGTTCTCGTCGTGGCGCTTCTGATGATGGGCTGGCGTCCAGCCATCGTCATGGCGGCAGCGGTTCCTCTCTGCATCGTGACCGCGGTCGGTGTGGTCCGAGTCTTCGACGTCGAACTCGAGCAGTTCTCGATCGCGTCCCTGATCATCGCTCTGGGCATGATCGTGGACAACGCGATCGTGGTCTCGGACCAGACGGGCACGCTCGTCCGTCAGGGCGAAACGCGCATGCGCTCAGCCATCAAAGGCGCAAGCGACCTGGCGATCCCGATCCTGACCTCAACTCTGACGACGGTCGCGGCCTTCCTTCCGCTGCTGACAGTGCCCGGCGACAGCGGTGAGTACATCCGAAGCCTCCCTATCGTGGTTTCGGTCACGCTTCTCGCGAGCTACTTCGTGGCGATGACGGTCACCCCGATTCTCTGCTCCTGGCTCTTGAAGCCAAAGCAGGAGAAGGAGGTGCGGGAGAACATCGTCTTGCGTCTCTACGGCCGCGTGATCCGGACATGCCTTGGTGCGAAGAAGCGCACCCTCGCCGCAGGGTTCGGGGCGGTGGTGGCGTCGACTCTGTTCGTGCCCTTCATCGGAAGCCAGTTCTTCCCCGAAGGCGTCCGCGATCAGATCTTCGTCCACGTGCGGCTGCCCTACGGGGCCACGATCGAGCAGACCAACGAAGCGGTCCAGAAGATTGAAGACGTCCTTGTGGCGACCTCTCCCATCGAGATTGACAGCGAGACGACGGAGCGGCTGGAGAACGCCTTCACGATCATCGGGTCCGGTGGCCCCAGGCTGCTCCTGACGATGGACCCGGAGGACCCGGCTCCGCACTACGCGTTCATGGTGATCAACACCACCGACAAGGCGCTTTCCGACGATTGGGCAATCTCTCTTCGTGACCAACTGAGTGAGATCCCTGGTCTCCGCATTGAAGTGCGGGATTACGTCCTCGGCCCGCCTGTTGAGCGGCCGGTGGAGTACCGGATCTCTGGACCGGACCCGCAGGTGCTTCGTGAGGCCGGAGAGAAGATGGTCGCGGCGATGCGCGAGGTGGAGGGCATGCTCGATCCCTATCACGAATGGGGCAACTCAACCTATCAGGTCCAAGTCGACATCGACCCTCAGAAGGTCACGCTTGCTGGGCTGACGAACCGGTCGGTGGCCAACTCACTAAACGGGATTCTCAGCGGCACGCCGCTGACGGACTACCGCGAAGGCGACTACTCGGTGCCGGTGATCCTTCGCTTGGATGCTAGCGAGCGATCGGATCTCGAGGTCCTCGAGGAGCTCTATGTGGGCTCGGGAGAGAACAAGGTCCCGCTCAACTCGGTCGCCACGATCACAACTTCGTGGCAGCCTGCCCTGATCACGCGCTTTGACCGGAGGCGTTCGATCATTGCCGGTTCACAGGTTGAGAACGGCTATCTGGCCACCCAGGTCTCTGCCAACGCGAAGCCCGCCATGGAAGCGGTCTTGGCGGAGCTTCCAAGCGCCTACAAGCTCGAGGAGCTTGGCGAAGTGAAGGAAGCCTCGAAGGGTGCGGCCGACATGGGCAAGGCGTTGCTCTACAGCATGACGCTGATCTTCTTGGTGCTGATCGCGCAGTACAACTCGGTCGCGAAGCCGATTGTGGTGCTCTCAGCGATCCCCTTGGCCCTGATCGGTGCTCTCACCGGCCTGTTCGTTACGGGATGGTCCCTGGGCTTCATGCCGATGCTGGGGATCATCTCCCTGGCAGGCGTGGTCATCAACAACGCCATCATTCTGATCGACTTCATCCAGTCGTCGGTCAAGGCGGGCTCCACGCTGGCTGAAGCTGTGGAGCAGGCGGGCAAGGCTCGGATGCGTCCTATCGTGCTCACGACGATGACGACCGTCGGAGGCCTGGCGCCTCTCGCCCTCTTCGGAGGACCTCTTTGGGCCGGGATGTCCTACGCGATGATCTTTGGGCTGCTGTTCTCGACGGTCTTGACCTTGGTCGTCATCCCAACGCTCTACGTGGCGTTCGTTTCCTGGTTGGGAGTGGAGGTTGTCCAAGAGGCGTTGGCCTGATGCGCAACATCCTGATGATGGTGGTGCTGGCCCTGACGGCTGGCTGTGCCGCGGTCGGGCCTGACTACAGCCCTCCGCAGATCGATTTGCCGGGCAGTTTCACGGAGCAAAACTCCTCCCCCATCGAGGCGAGTCGTCTCTCGAAGTGGTGGCAGTCCTTCGATGACCCGCACCTGACGGACCTCATCGAGCACTCGCTCGAGGCGAACATGGAGCTGAAGGCTGCGTTCCAGCGGATCTCTGCAGCTCATGCGCTCTACGGGATTGCGCGCGCTGACCAGCTCCCGACGGTGAGCGGCAACACCTCGTACGCGAGAGCCCGTGACTTCTTCCCCGGCGCCCAGCCAGAGAACCAGTGGTCCCTGGGTGGGCGCCTCTCTTGGGAGATTGACCTTTTCGGGCGCATTCGTCGTTCGGTGGAGGCCGGCTCCGCTGACCTTGAAGGTCAAGCGGAGCAGATGCGAGACCTGCAGGTCTTGACCGTGGCGGAGGTCGCAAGCACCTACCTGCAGGCCGTGTCCCTGAAGGAGCGCCTCGCTATCGCTGAGCGCAACGTTGGCGCTCAGCGGCGAAGCCGCGAGATTGCCGACAACCGCTTTGAGACGGGTGTGACTGCGGGACTCGACCCTGCACAAGCGAAGCTGAACCTGTTCTCGACGCAAACGATCGTTCCACGTCTCGAGCTTGCGCTGCGTAGGTCACTGAATCGCCTTGCTGTGCTACTCGGTGAAGACCCTTCTGGAGTCGAGGCACTGCTGCCCGATGCCGTCGTCCTTCCCGAGGTCCCCGAGGAGCTCATGGTTGGCGTCCCTGCAGATCTCCTCCGCAACCGACCGGACATCCGCGCAGCGGAACGTCGTCTTGCCGCGCAGACGGCTCGGATCGGTGTCGCTGAGGCTCAGCGTTACCCTTCGGTTAACCTCCGCGGAGCTTGGACGTGGCTTGCGAACACACCTAGCGACGTCTTTGGTGACGCGATCGAGTTCGGATCCGTCGGTCCGTTGATCAGCGTGCCCATCTTCAACAACGGCCGTCTTCGGTCCCAAGTTGGTGCGGAGGAGGCTCGTGCCCGCGAGCTGGAGCTCGCGCTCCGGCAGCAAGTGCTGATCGCTCAAGAGGAGGTCGAGAACGCGCTGATCGCGGTCATTCAAGATCGCCAGCTCGTTGCCCTGCTGGGCGAGGCAGCGCAGGCTGCAGCGAGTTCGGTGCAGTTCGCCAGGAACCTCTATTCCTCGGGGAAGTCGGACTTCCAAAACGTCCTGGATGCGCAGCGGAGCCTGTTCTCGCTCGAGGACCAGGGCGCGCAATCCCGTCTTGCTGTCCTGCTGGACATCGTGGAGCTCTATCGGTCACTCGGTGGTGGCTGGTCCGATGAGCCGAAGAGTGAGACTCCTCCGTCCCCCTGAACCCTGGATCTCCGTCGCCTTCGGCGCGCTGGCTCGACTCGCGAAGCCGTAGGTCCGAGGAGCCGGATGCGTCAATCGCGCACGACCGGATCTGTGGGAGCCCTGGGCAGGCAACTGCCCGGGGCCACCCGACCAGGTCCCGGCCGCTACCCGGGCAGCACGATCTCAACGCGCGCCAGCTGCGTGTGAAAGCGGGCGTCGAGGAACAGCTTGGCCTGGTCTTTGTCGCCGGCCGGATGGATGTCGAGTGACAGGTGCTCGAAGTCTGGGTGGTCGGCAGCGAAGTGGGTCTGCAGCGGCTTGGCGTCGTCGCTGAGCTTGCGTGAGAAGCGCGATGGCGCGTCCAGCACCAACTCCCAGTGCGCGTCGTCGGTCTTTCGCGCTTTGGCCGAGTACTTGCCGGCCGGCACGTCCACCCCGCCGGTTGGAAAGTGGTGTATCGGTTCAAGCGGCGTTTGCGCGATGGTTCGACGCACGTGGTGCTGGATCCGTTGACGTTGATCGGGAGGCTGGCAGCGTTGATCCCGCGGCCTCGGGTGAATCTGACGAGGTACGCGCCCATCACGCGCTTCGCGCGCGAGGGGTCCCCCCTACGGCGCCGGATCGGGGATCTGGCCTCAAGCGTGCAGATGCGCGCTCAGACGTTCTTCTTCTTTCAGCAAAGGGGCCCTCTCCTGGCGAGCGACTGGCGGGATGGCGGCGTGCGCGATTTCCACTCCGCGGAGAGTCAGCTCGTGCCGTCTGTGGTGCTGGTGCCAAGCTCGGCTCACCGTGCACGAACGGGTGGATCTCGGGGTAGAGGTGTTCGTTGGCAACGCGCCGGAGTCTACGGCGGGTGGCGCTTCACGGTATGACGGTCTCCGCCAGGACGTTGGTCAGGCGCACGGGCGCGGCGCCGCTCGTCAGCAGGGCCTGCGCGAAGAACGTGGACCCCACCAAGCTCGGCTCGTTTGGAATGCCCAAGGCCATCGATCCGAGGCCTTCCGCGGGATCCACGGCGACGGGAGGGAGAACGGCCAGGGAAGCCGGGTCGAGGCCGAGCGTGCCCCACGGCGGCAGTGGGACGCGCACCCGCCGCGTTCCGAGGATGGGGATCGCGGTGTTCACGGTGCCGGCGGGAAGACGCGCGTACACGTCGAGCCGATAGGGGCGGCCCACGCGCGCCAAGAACGGCGCATCGAGCTGCCAGCGCAGGGAGTGCAGCACCTGTTCGGCGGAGGTCACCACAGTGCCGAGGACGAGGTCGGTGTCTTCGTCGCCGTCCACATCGCCCACGGCCACGACCGCGCCCGCGCCGTTGAACGGCGGCAGCGTCCCGGTCGCGTCGACAAAGATGCCACCATCCTGGAGGTAGACGCGGAAGGCCAGCGCGCCCTCGGCGAACGCGAGGTCGGCGTCGCCGTCGCCGTCGAGGTCGGCGATCGCCACGTCTCGGGTTGCTCGAGCGGGTTCCGGTGGCATGAGCGCGGCCGTCGCGTCCACGAACCCGCCGGTCCCGTCGTTCAGGAGCAGAGTGTCTGGACTGTACGAAGCAAACCGAGACGATGCCCCGCCGATCAGCAGATCGACATCGCGGTCGCCGTCCACGTCATCGGCAGCCAGTGCGCTGTACGGTTGAGGGACGAGCGCCTGTAGCGCGCCGGTGACCTCGGTGAAGGTGCCCGCCCCGTCGTTCGTGTACACGCGGCTTGGGCCAAAGCTGTTGAGCACGACGGCGTCTCGATCGCCGTCGCCGTCGAGATCCGCGAGCGCCACGTCCACAGTCGGGTCGACGGATCCTGGCAAGCGACCCGCGGTGCCGTCCGTGAAGTGGCCGGCACCGTCGTTCAAATACAGCCGATGCTGCATCTGTCGGACGCCGAGCAGCAGATCGAGATCGCCGTCGCCATCCACGTCGCCGCGGGCGATCGCCACCGTGGGATCTCGGCGCTCGGGCATGCGCGTTCCGGTTTCGTCGGCGAACGTGCCGGTTCCGTCGTTGGCGTAGTAACGGTCAAAACCGCCGTCGTTGGCGATCACTGCGTCGATGTCGCCGTCGCCGTCGAAGTCGCCCGTCACGAGGCCCCGTGAGTCCTGGAGGTCTCCGGGCAGCCTGTCGCTGGCGTCGGCGAAACCGCCGAAGCCGTCGTTGAGGTAGAGGCGATTGCGGCCGCTGCCAGCCGCCGACTGCGTGCTCGCCACGAGCTGGTCGAGGTCGCCGTCGTCGTCGACGTCGATCAGGGCCAGCGCCGCGGTCGGATCACTCTTCCCGGTGGGCATGGTCCCGGCCGAGGCGTACACAAACGAGCCGCGGCCGTCGTTGAAGAAAAGCCCGTCTTGCTGCCCGGTCGCGTTGCCTTCGACCAAGTCCGGCGCACCGTCGCCGTCCGCGTCGACCAGCGCGATCGCACGGGTGTCCTGACTCACGGCGGGCATGGCCGCGGCGGGAGCCGCCGAGAACCCGCCGGCGCCGTCGTTCAGGTAGAGCCGGCAGCGTCGATCGCCGCTCGCCCCCTGGATTCCGAACGCGAGGTCGTCGTCGCCGTCTCTGTCGACGTCCGCGATGGCCAGCGAGCTTGAGTCGGCGAGGTCGGCTAGCATCGCCGGGCCGGTCGCATCCCTGAACCAGCCCGGCGGGTCGATGCGCAGGACGCGGTCGGGCCACCCCGCCCCAGTGGCCACGACCAGCTCGAGGCTCCCATCGCCGTCGAGATCGTGCAGCGCGACCCCGTAGACGAAGCCCAACAGGGGCAGGCGCTGGAACGTGACGTTGCGAAACCCCAGCGCGCCCTCGTTCAGGTAGTAGCGGATTCCGTCCGTGCCGTTGGCAAACACCAAGTCGGGGTCCCCATCGGCGTCGACGTCGCCGACCGCCACGTCGATGGTGTTTAGGTGGGGGCTGATGCCGCGGTGGAGGATTGAGAAATTGCCGGAACCGTCGTTTTCCAACACGGCGTTGCTGTCGTCTTTGACACCGGTCACCAAGTCGGCGTCGCCGTCGCCGTCCCAGTCAAAGAGCTCGAACACTTGCGTGGGGCCAAGGCCAGGGCTCGGCAGCGGGCCGGCATCGACGAAATGCCCGGTGCCGTCATTGTGGAACAGACGGTTGCCGCCGCCGATGCTGAAGTACTGGAGACCCACGAATGCGTCGAGATCCCCGTCGCCGTCCACGTCACCTAGGCCCGCGCCGACGACCTCTCGCATGGCGGGCGGTAGGTGAGTGGCCGTGACGTCGGTGAAGTTACCCGCCCCGTCGCCCAGCAGGAGCCGTGCTTGTCGCTCTGGCGGAGCCAGGAGCCCGTTCGGCAGCAGCAGATCGACGTCGCCGTCACCGTCCACATCGCCCGTGGCGATGGATGTGGTGTTGCCGCGGCTGGGTGGCAGGTGCCACTTGCGGAGCTCCTGGAACGGCGGCGCGGCGGTCGTCGTGGGGCCTCCCTCCGCTTGAGCCGCGGCGGCCGCGGGCAACAGACCGAGCGCGCTCGCCAGAGAGCGCAGGGGGAGGGAGCAATACGCACCTTGGAAGCGGGACATCCGATCTCCTCGTCGTGGGAACAGCACCGAACAGCACCAGGCTAGCGGATCGCGACGCCTCCGCGCCCGAGCCAGAGACGTGTTGCACGGGGCGATGGCGCCTGGCATCGGCGTGGTCGCGTGGCCGGGGCTGCGGCTGTTCGCCTGAGGCGCGCGAGTTGTCTCAGAATCCGGGGCCATCCTGGCCGCGTCACCCTGCCTTCGCCCTCGACAAGCCGCTGCGCATTGTCGGGCAACCCGGACCGGGCCGCGCCGTCGACGGCGCCAGCGCACGACTTCCTTGCCTGACACAGGGCAAGCGCAACGAGTACGAGGAAGGGCTGCGCCGGCTGCGGCGCGAGCTCGTGGTCGCGCGACAAGAGCGCGATATCCTAAGAAAGCCGCGGCCTACTTCGCGAACGACAAGGGCTGAGGTTCCGGTTTATCCGGGACCATCGGGGGACTTTCGAAGTAGGCCTGATGTGCAAGATCTTGGAGGTCTCCCGCTGCGGCTTCTACGCCTGGCTGAGCCGGACAATGAGCGCTCGTGACGCCGACGACCAGCGACTCACAGCGCTGATCCGGCGGATCCACGAGGAGGGTCGTGGTGCATACGGAGCGCCACGGATTCATCGCGCCCTCGAGCAAGCGCGTAGCGCGCCTCATGGGTGCTACGGGCCTCTCCGGGAAGGTGCGCAAGTGCTTCCGTCCAACGACAACGGACTCGAAGCACGATCACCCGAAACCTCGGAGGCCGCATCTTGGCGAAGTCAGCAATGGCTCCCGACGAGACCACTTTGTTGCCTGGCTGGTCGTCGTACCGAACTCCGTCCGGCAACCAGCATGTTTGCGCCAAAGCCCCCTCGGCCTCCGCTCAAGAGCAGCTCCGGGGGGGCGTCCCCGTGCGCTCCGTCGCGTCGACGTCGAAGATCAGGGTGACCGACGCCGATGCGACGGAGCACCCGGGGACAACGCGAGAGCTTGACGATGGTGGTCGTCTAGGCTTTGTTCCGGGCGACACTCAACCGCGTGTCCACCGAACTGGGGAAGGTCAACTACACCCAAGTCGCGGCAAACCAGGCGCTGTTCGAGGCGGTCTACGACCAGCTCCGCGTGGTCGCCCGGGCGGCCTTCCGGCCCGACAGCGGGCAGACCATGCAGCCCACGGCGATCGTGAACGAGGCCTGGCTCAAGCTCAACCGACACATCCACCGCTTCGAAAGGCCGCAAACACTTCTTTTGGACCGCGGCCCGGGCGATGCGGCAAGTGCTCGCCGACTATGCCAACGCGGCGCGAGCCGTGAAACGAAGCGGCCGGCACGGCGAGTTGACGACGCTGTCGAACGTCGACGCCGCGGAAGTGCAGGCCTTCGACGCGCTCGCGCTCCACGAAGCGCTCGACCGGCTCGCCGGCCTCCACAGCCGACATGCGCGCGTCGTCGAAATGCGTTTTCTGTGCTCGTTGACCATCGAGGAGACGGCAGCAGCCCTGGGGGTTTCCCACTCGACCGTCGAGTCGGACTGGTCGATGGCGCGAGCTTGGTTGCAGCGCGAACTGAAGGCGGTCTGTTGGCTGAGCCCATGGACGCCGAGCTCTACCAGCGCGCGTTCACCGCGTTCGAAGCCTGTCGGCATCTGGCGGGCGAGGCACGCATGCGTCACCTGCGCGCGCTCTGCGGGTCGGACGAGGAGCTGGAGCGCGAGGTCACCCAGCTCTTTGCGGAGCTCGATGCGGGCGATGGCCTGGCCGACATCCCAGTCGCGGCCCGGTGGCCCGGCTTGGCGGTGGACGTCCCCCCGTCGGCATGGCTTCGGTCCCACGGCCCGACCCCGAGCGCGTGGGGCGGTATCACGTCCTTCGCCGAACGTCCGGCGCGCTGGCGACGTTCGCCGTGTTGGTGTCGGGGGTCGTCGTGGCGACGGTGCTCGCGATCCGAGCCGAGCGCAACGCGGACGCGGCGCGCCGCACGGCGTACGCGGCCAGCTTGCGTGCGGCGGCCCGCGCGCTGGAGCAGCACGAGCGCACCGCCGCCGAGGCCGCCTTGCGCGACGCCCCGGCCGTCGGGTGTGGTCTCGGACGACGGGACGAGGTTTGTGCGCCTAGCCAAAAGGAGATCCAGGGCCTAGCCAACGAAAACCGCGTCGTGCTGCACGACACGGCCCCCGGCGGTCGGGAGATCGCCAGGACCCAATGCACCGGGGATCTCCAGTTCGGGTTCGGCCGCCCGGCGGGCGGCGGCCTACGCTTGGTCGTGCCCTGGCAGAAGGACCCCTCGAGGCACGCGTCCGGCGGCTTCCATGTCCTCGATGCGCGCACCGGCGAGACGCTGAGGGAGTGCATGGCCGATGAGCAGCAGTTGACCGGGGCGTTCCCGCCGCACGGTACCCGCATCGTGACCGGAGGCTATGGCAAGCGTGTGCGCATCTGGGACGCCGAGACTCTGGACGAGCTCGTACAACTGCGCGGGCACACGGACTACGTTTTCCGGCTGGTCTTCAGCCCCGACGGGCGCCGCTTGCCCTCGGCGTCGGGCGACACGACCTTGCGGGTTTGGGACACCGAGCCGATTGGCGTGGTGCTGCGGGCGCGGCGCGGGTGGTGAGCTGGCGATCCGGACTGACTTGGTGATGTCTCGAGGAAAACTCGACTGTGTGTGTCGCCTGCGGCGGCTCCGCCGCGGCAGGCTCCAGAGCTCCAGCTCCAGGGCCCGCACGGGTCGAGTTTCGTAGAATCTGCGGTGCGGCGCCCGATTCGTGGGACGCCGAATGCGACCCCGACCAACACGACGCGATGGCCGTGTGGTCGACCTCCCGCTCCTACTACGCGCAGTTCACCTCGGCCCGCGGCTTCCACGCCCGCGACGGCCAGGTTCGCGATCTTGGCGGTGGCTGCGGCGGGGGCGGTCGCGCGACCGCGACGTGCGCCGCGGTAGGCGCGGCCGCCTTCGGGCTCGGACTGCGGCACGCGGCGCCTGCGTCGTCGACGTGGCTGGTGCTCGGCACGGCCGCGACGGCGGTGCCCTGCGGTGGCTGCACGCTACTCGCCAAAACGTCGGCGCGACGACTCGAACGTCGACGCACCGACACCAGATGATCGCCTTCGGCGCGCGGCGACGCGGACCGCGGCTCAACGGTAACGACGCCGGCTCGCGAGATGCCGCGAGACGCGGTGGTTGCGCTCACAGTGACAGTTGGGGCACTTCAGGGCAAAGGCGTCGCGAGCCGCACCATGATGGGCGGGCGTGTAGAGCATCTCTGCCAAACGACGCTCGTGCAGATTGCCCAGCTTGAACGTCACGTAGCAGAGCTGCACGGTGCCGTCCGCCCCCACCCAGATGAGCTTGTACGCGTCGCACGGCACTTTGAGACCCGAGTCGCGATAGAGCCATTCGGGAATGGAGCGCAGGCTGCGTTCGCTCTCTGGGATCTTTTCGGGGTGCAAGCGTTTGAGCCGGACGAGGGCGTCGACCACCTCCTGCAGTGCCGGGCGCTCGGCAGCCGTCATCTGCAACTCAGGATCGCTGCCGTCGGTGAAGTAGGGCAGTGCATCGTGGATGAGGTCAGTGTGAAACGACATGTTCCAGCGCTGCGCGAAGCCCCACGCATCATCGAGCGCCGCAACCGTTGCCGACGGGCGCATGATCAAGTAGTTCAGCTGTAGCCCCACCGCATCGCCGTACCGGTCGCGCACCGCGGCCAGGCTCTCCTCCAGCTGGCGGTGATTCCCGCGGGCACCCACGTAGCGATCGTAGGCCGCACCCATGCCGTAGAAGCCGATCGTGACGCTCCGCAGGCCGGCGTCGTAGAGGTCGTCGATCTTGGCACCCAGCAGGAGACCATTGGTCGTCAAGTAGGTGCTCAGCCCAAGGTCCACCGCATGGCGCACCATCGCCGGCAAGTCGCGATGCAGCAACGGTTCGCCGCCGTAGATCCGCACGGTCTCCACGCCGGCCGCCGCCGCGTCGTCGAGCAACTGCCGCATCATCTCCAGCGACAATTCATGGCCAGGCATGAAGTCGCGCCCGTAGCGACACCCCATGCAGCGCTGATTGCACGCCGCAGTGATCGCCACGGTCAGCTTGCGGGACTTGGCGCGAATCACCTGTGGCACGCGCAGGCCGATCTCGTGCTTGATCAGCCCCAGCCCGAGCTCGGCGTCCAGCAACGCGCGCTTGATCGCGGGCCGCCCACGGAAGCCGCGCCGCAGAGCCTTGCGTAACGAGTGCTCGAGCGGCGCCATCAGCAGCTCCCGTAGCGCCGCAGGCTCGCCGCGTGTTTGCGGATGCGGCTGTCGATCTTGCACGCACAGTTGGGGCACTGCAGCCGGAACCCCCGTTGGCACGCGCGGCGGTGATCTCGAGTGAACAGCAGGTCGCCAAGTCGTTGCCGACGCACATTGCCGAGCGGAAACGCGACATCGCAGAGCTGCACGGTGCCGTCCGCGCCTACCCAAAGCAGCTCATAGGCATCGCAGGGCACACGCATCGAGTCGCCACGGAGGAGCAGATCGGGCAACGCCCGCAGCAGCGTCCGTGACTGCGGCATCCGCTCGGGATGAGCGTTTCGCAGCCGCAGCAACTCATCGACGACGGCCTGCAGCTCCGCAGCGTGCTCAGTCTCGAAGTGCAGGTCCCCGTTCGGGTTCTGGAAGAACGGGATCGTCTCGCTGATCGGGTCGACGCTGAAGTGCAGATCGAATTCGCGGGCCAACGCCCACGCTTCACCCAAGGCCGCCAGACTCGCCGATCGGCGTGACAGCACGAAGTTGAGCTGGATCGCCAGGGCAGCGCCGTAGTCGCGCCGCGCCCGCTCGAGACCCGCGCGCAGTCGCGCGAAGTGTCCGGGTCGATGGGTGTAGCCGTCGTACGCCTCGCCGACGCCATAGAAGCCGATCGTCATCCAGCGCAAGCCCGCCGCGAACAGTTCCTCCACGCGACGCTCCAGCAACGTCCCGTTGGTGGTCACGTAGGCGTCCAGCCCCAGCCCTCGGGCATGGGCGATCATCGCCGGCAAGTCGGGGTGCAGCAGAGGCTCGCCGCCATAGAAACGCGCGGTGTTGACGCCCGCCGTGTGAGCGTCGTCGAGCACGTGCCGCACGACATCGAGCGGCAGCTGCGCGCCGGTCATGAACTCGCGGCTTCCGTACTTGCAGCCCTCGCACTGCAGGTTGCACTTGGCGGTAATCGCGATGGTGATCTGGCGTGGCTGCGGTCGGATCAAGCCGGGCACCGCTGGCGCCAGGGAGTGGCGCAATACTCCGAGACCGTGATCGACGCGCTTGAGCGCTGCCTTCAGGCGGGGGCGATCCTGCAGGAGGGGTCGGATCACCCGAATCGCGGCCGACGTGTTGATCATGGACGGGGTTGCCCCAAGCAAGCTCGGTGAGGCGGAGCCACGGCCGTCGCGGCTCGGGCATGAAGACCACTTGGCAACCAACCTCCACGCGCACTCTGCACGACCGCACGACGCCGGTCAAACCGCACAAACCGCGCGACGCCACCCGCCAACGCTCTTCCGCCCATGGCATCGCTGCTAAAGTGAGCCCGCCCATGACGGATAACTTTGCAGCCGCGGCTTCGCCCCAGCGCCCCAGAATTCAAGGCCAACCTCGCGCACCATCTCGAGCTGCTGCGTCCCCTCCAGGATGCGGTGGAGACCGTGCGCGCTGGCGCCTCACCGGAAGCCGTGGCACGTCACCGCGCGCGCGGCAAACTGCAGCCGCGCGAAGGCATCGACCGCATCGTCGACCCCGGCACACCGTTCTTGGAGCTGTCACCACTCGCTGCTTGGCGAGCCGGCCGTGGCGCTGAGCGTAAGCCCGATGGGACTCCGCCCGGACGCTAAGCTCACTTGGACCGGAGGATCCCACCGAGGGTCAGCCCCTGGTCCAGTCGCGACGCGCCAATGAACGAGCTCGACGCCGGGATCGGCGCGACGGGCGTGCCTTGCGGCACGGCCAGGTCCGGATCGGCGCTCATCGAAGCGACCAACAGCCGCCCATCCACACCGCCGTGCGCGCGGCCGCAAAGGGCGAGTCGAATCGCACGCGTCGGCTTCGGATTTGGGAAGCGAAGCATGGGCTCGCTGTCCATAGCTCCCTAGCCCGGATCATGCACGAGTCTTCACGCCCAGCACGCGCCAGAGCCGCTCTGGCAGCGTCAGACAGGCGCCAGAGGCGCCTGCCGGCTGATGCTGGCGAGCGACAGACTGCTCGACGGGGCGTCACCCCGCCTCCGCGGTCGGTCGCTCGTCTTCCTTGCCACAGCGGTCCTCTCACGCACTGGACGCCAACCCTCGTGCATGATCCGGGCTAGAGGAGCCCGGCTAGGCGGCCCGGTAGGCCGCCAGGAATCGCTCGAAGTTGTCGGCGATCGTGCCGGGCGCCGCGGGCTGCAACGCCGCCACGGTGCTCGGGTCATCGACGCACCGCTGGAGCACGGCGGCCAGCGCCCCCGGGTCCGAGGCGGTGAAGAGAAAGCCGTTCTCGCCCGGCCGGATCAGCTCGGACATCCCGCCCAAATCGGAGGCGACGACCGGGACCCCAGCCTCGAACGCCTCAAGGATCACAAACGGCGTGTTCTCATACCAAGTCGAGGGCACCACCAGCAGGTCGATGCCAGCCAACACGGCGGTGAGCTCGCCGAGGTCATACTTGCCGGCGAACGTGATCCGCGGATCCGCCTCGGCGCGCGCAAGCAGCCGCTTGATGTAGTCACCGAACTCGGGCTCCCACGTGCGGCCGTGCACAGTGAACGTGAAGTCGCCCGCCATCGTACGAACGGCCTCGACGGCGACGTCGAGCCCTTTCCACGGCGAGAGCACCCCACAGAACCCCAGGCGCAGTGGTGCCCGCGGCCGATCGACCGCAACTCGATCCACGCGCCCCGGCTCCAACCCGTAGGGCACGACTTCGATCCGACCGCGCGGGAACCCGTTCTGCTCAAAGACCGACGCCAAGAAGCGCGACGGAGCGATCACGACGTCGGCGCGCTCGAGCCGCTGGCGCAATGCGGTCGGGCGCTGCAAGAGCGCCGCGACCTGCGCGGGACGATTGCTATAAAGCGAGCCGCCAAGCTGGGCATTGGCCAGCGCCACGGCCGCCGGGCCAGCCTCGGGATCCAGCCAGGCGCCAAGCTGGGGGTGGTGGCACGGGATGCAGCCCAGGCCGCCGTCGGGCGGCCCTTCGCAGAGCGAGCCATCCGAGCGCCGCAGCGTGTAGCGCGGGCAGAGATACCAATAGTCCATCAAGTGGACGACGGATCGCACGCCGGCCGCCTTCGCCACCTCGATCCAGTCGGCGCCGAGGCGGCGCAGGTGAAAGAAGTGCACCGCGTCCGGCCGCAGCTCGCGCAGCAGCTGGCCAAACCGCGCGGCGACCAGCGGGTTCTCGTAGTCGAGACGCACCTCGTTGGCCTGCAGCGCCCACCAGTGCCGGAGGCGCAACACCTGGAAGCCGTCGAACGGCCGATCCGCGACCAACACGGGCTCGTCCCCCTGCCCAAAGTCGGGGTCGAGCGTGAGGATCACGACATCGTGGCCGCGTCGCCGACCCTCACGCGCCGCCGCCAAACAGTATTGCTCGGTCCCCGAATAGCACTCGGGGAAGAACTGATGCACGACGTAGAGCAGTCTCACGGCGCGGCGCGGCCACCGCCGATCGCCCGCTTGGCGCGCGGAAAGAGCGTGCGCGCCATCGAGAAAAGCCCCAGCCGGCGCATCGCTTTCACCACCTTCATCTGCTTGAGCGCTTGGTGCTCACGGTACACACGCTCGAGCTCGGCGAGCCGCCCATTGTCGACGCTCGGACTCGGCGCGGCGGCGACCGCGCTCGTGGGCGCCGGCGGCTTCGCCACGTGATTGATGGTTCCGGCTTTGGCCGGAGCCTTGACCGGGCCACCGGCGGGCTTGTTGCTTGGCCCCTGCTTGCCCTGGCCGCCGCCACCACCAGGCGGCTTCTGCGCCTGGCCGGGCTGGCCCGGCTTCTTCTTGCTCTTGGCAGGCGCGGGCGGTGGCGGTTCTTCGGGAGTCGGCCGCAGCCGGTGCACGGTCCGCGCGCCGAACACGGCGGCGCTTGGATCCAGGGCGCCGATGCGATCCAAGTGCCCGACCGTCCGCGCTTGCAGGTCGTCGGTCATGATCGGCAGCTCGCGGTAGTAGTCGCCGCAGACGCCAGCCGCGTGCCGCATGGTCAAGCTGCCCGAAGCCACGGCCGTGGCCATCAGCGTGGCGAGCCGATGGTCGGGCTCAAAGAGGCCGGCCATTGAACGACACCGCCGCAGCGCCCGCGCCCGCACCGCGAACGCGGGTGGCACGACGAGGCCCGCGACCAACAGATCGTGGACACCGAAGTCCGGCCGATACGGAAACACCTCGGCCGTCGGCGGCCGCAGCCACAGGAACGCGCCGCACTCATCGGCGCCCTCGAACAGCTGCGTCACGAGCCGATGAGCGCTGCCCCAATCGAGCGCGACACCCGCGCGCAGCAACGCCAGTGGCTCCGCATCCGCGAGCTCGGTCCACGGTGGCGCGTCGTAGATCGAAATCGACCGCCAACCCCCGTGCCACTGCAGCCCCTGGCCGGGATCGCACAGGACGACGATCTCCCATTCCGAGCCGCGCAGCTCGCGCACGACAGATTCCGTCGAGCGGTCGAGCTGCTCCTGAGTCGCCCCCCCAGCGTCGATCACCAGCACGCCGCGCCCGGCTAGGGTCGGCGGGTGCGGGTCCGCCTGCAGGTCCACGGGCAGATCGAACTGCGACGCCTCGGTCGGGCGCGCGCGTTCCTGATCGATCATCGCCTCGAAGACCTCGACCTTTCGTTCGGCGAGTGAGGCCGCATCGGTGATCTCGTCGACGCGCGCGCGCCCGCCTTCGGCCAACGTGGCTTTGAGGCCCGGCTCGGCCACCACTCGACGCAGCGTGGCGATCAGAGCCTCGGCGTCTTCGGCCGGGAACACGAGGCCGCTGCGCTCGTGCTCGACCATCTCGGCGTGACCCCCGCTGTCCGAGACCACACAAACGGCGCCCGCGGCCATCGCTTCGAGCACCGCGCATGGGTAGTTGTCCCACGGTGCGGCGTGGACGAACGCGACCGAGTCGCGCGCGGCGGCCAACGCTTGCTCCCGCGGTACGTTGCCGAGACGCAGCACGCGATTGCGGTGCGCGGGCGGCACCAACGCGTTGATCACGTTCTCGAACTTCTCGCCGTGGTGCCACATCTCGCTGCCCAAGAACGCGAGCAACAGATCGTCGTGCTCCGACGCCAACCGCGCGAAGGCGCGCAGCACCAAGTCGGAGCCCTTGCGTGGCTCGATACGACCAATGCACACCAAGTACCGCCGACCGCCGCCCAGCTCGGCCGGCGGCTGCCCCGGCTCCTCCGGCATGTTGAGGAAGTACGGGATTACGGCGCGGGTCTTTGGCAGACGCCCCGCAAAGCGCTCCTCGTACATGGTCATCAGCGACCGCGACGGGGTGATCAGCGCATCGGCATTGCGGACGCAATACTCCTCGCGCAGCATCCGCTGGCGGTGGGGTGGATAGCCCAACTCCCACACGTGTCGATTGCTACCAAACGCGAAGCGAGAGCTCGTGTGGCCGTGGACACAGACCGGCGGAAAGCGATGGCGGTCGCCCGATCGCCGGCAGCGGATGATGTAGAACGCCTCCGCGAAGTACTCCGGCGTTTCGATGACATCGAGCCCCGTCTCGTCGTGCAAGAGCTCGACGAAATTGGCGACGCGATGCGCCGTGAGGTTGGCGACCTCTTGCGCCCACAGTGGTCCATCACCCCGGTACTCGCGCGGATTGACATCGAAGAACCGCGCCTCGCGTGGCGGCTCACGTTGCTCGTCGAAGCACTTGAGCCGATGAACTGTGACGTTGTTCTCGCGCCACAACCGCTCGGTGTGCCGCGACTCGGTCCGCCCCCACGTTGCCCGATTGGTCACGATATGCACTTCGTGACCTGCCGCCGCGAGCTCCGCCGCAGCCGCGGCGTGATACGTCGCAATCCCGCCCCCGGGGAAGGGCGGGTACTCGTGGGAGATGATGCAGATTTTCATGGCGTCAAGGCAGGACGGCGCCAGACGGCTGCCGCTCCTGCGGCGCGGGCTCGGTGGGCCGCAGATCCTGCGCCTCCAAAGCCTTCGCCGCGTCGCGCCAGCGCGTCAAACGCTTCGTCAACTTGCCGAGGTTGCCGATGTTGTCCAGCGCCCAGCGCAATTCTTCGATCATCACCGCCGCCGGCGTCGTCTTGCCCACCAGCCACGGGTTCAGCGAGCCCAATCGCTTCCAGATCTTCGGATGGACGCTCCAATCGGGCTTCTGGACGAACTCGTCGACCACCTCGATGAGCGCCGCGCGCGAACGAACAAACTCGAAGTGCGGTGGCGGCACGAAGCCCGCCGGCGCGCCCCATTCGTCAAGGGCCACCTTGTCACCCAGCAGAGGTTGCTTGCGGTTGCCGCGGAGGTAGCTGGGGATCACGCGACGCGTGATGTAGTACCACTCCTGGTGCGCGTGGTCGTGGCGCAGTCCCCGATCGAAGATCTTGATGTTCCGGGTCGCCGATCGGCCACCAAAGATCGTGTCGTGCGGGATATGGAAGATGTACGCGCCCGGGTCGGAGTAGCATTGCGCACCCGCTCGCTGCGCCCGCAAACTGAAATCGTACTCGTCCATCCCGTACGAGCCCTCATAGGCCCGGTCGAAGCCGCCGATGAGGCGCCACAACGACTTGCGGAACGACAGGTTCGCACCCACGGGCACCACGTAGAGCCCGTGTTGAAAGTGCGAGCACTCCAGCGTGTAGAAGGTGTTTTGGAACGGTCCGTTCGAGCCCTCAAGGTACTCGTAGCGAGGACCGGTCCCGACGCGCATTGGCGTCTGGTGAATCGCGTAGTGCGACTCCAGCGAATGGTGGCCGAAGATGCAGTCCGAGTCGGACACCATGATCGCGCCATCGAGCGCGTTGGCCACCGCCGCGTTGCGCATCGTCTGCAGGCGATAACGCGCCACGCGCAAGTGCCGCAGAATGCGGTAGCGCAGCCCGCACTTGCGTAGGGCCTCCTCGGCGACCTCCGGCGTGCCATCGGTCGATCCGTCATCCGACAGGACGACAAGGTCGGGGCGCACGCTACCCCGCGCCACCGACTCGATTGCGAGCGCGATGACGTCAGCCTTGTTGTACGAGACGAGGACGAGTGTCAGCGGGAGGCGATCGGTCATCTTGCGTGGTCAACGCAGGAGCGGGGGACGGGACCGAGCGAGGCCTGCATCTTACGACCCGGCCTGCTGGGCTCAACCGGCTCACTTGGTATCCAGAGAGCGCTGGTAGGTCTCGACGGCCAAAGCGGCAATCGAGACGTCGCTCAGACGCTCCTCCACCATACGCCGCGCCGCCCCGCCCAGCCTCTCCCGAAGCGCCGAGTCCTCGATGACCTGCTCGAGCGCGCTCACGTAGGACGCGGCGTCACCGCTCTGAGCGAGCAAACCCGTGACGCCATCGACGATGAGCTCCGGCATCCCACCGCAGTCCGAGGAGACGATCGCCCGCCCCGCCGTCATGGCCTCGAGGCACGAGTAGGGACAGTTCTCCCAAAGACTTGGGATGAGAAAGATGTCGACGACCTTCAGAATTGCCCGCACCGAAGGCAGATCCAGGCCGCCGAGATAGTGGAATCGGTCCGCGAGCCCCCGGTCGCGAATTGCTGGCAGCACCCGCCCCTCGAGGTAGCCAAACAGGTCGCGGCCGGCGAGCACGAAATGCGCATGGGGGTATTTCTGGAGGATGGCCAAAGCCATCGCACCCACCAGATGCACGCCCTTGCGCTCCTCCATCCGGTTGGCGAAGAAGATCGTCACCCCGTCCTTCGGCACGCCAAAGCGCTCGTGCGGATCGATGCCCTCGTCGCGGTCGAACAGCTCCAGGTCGATGCCGTTCGGCACGACGTGGATCGGATCCCGCACGCCCATCTTGGCGGCAACCTCGTCCGCCACGAACTTCGAGCACGACGTGTGCACGTCGACCTGATTGATCGCGACCTGCTCGGCGAACGCGGTCAGCTCTCGGTCCATTCGCGGCACGTCGTAGATGTCCATAATCAAGCGCGCCGGGGAGTGGTATTTGATCGCGGTGGGCACTTGCAGGAGCGTCGTGACGACCATGCCGTCGGCGCCGCATTCAGGCATCTCGACGATGTCGAAGTGCTCCTTGTCGAGGAGGTGCACCAACGCCTCGTAGGCACCGTGCGCGGTTTCCACGCGGTTGGCGAACCAGCCGCAGCGCTTCTGCTTGGCGTTGCCGAGCAAGTGCTGCAGCCAACCGTCGCGCTTGATCCGCGTGACCCGCACTCCCTCGTGCTCGGAGTGGTAGATCCCGTTCTCCACCGAGCCGGCGATCACGTGCACCCGATGGCCGAGCTTGGCGAGCGCCCGCGCCTGGTAGTAGGAATAGGTGCCGATGCCGCCGTAGCCGGTCTCGGGGGGATACTCGAAGCTCAGCAGGGCAAGGTTCATGGCTGGAGATGCACGCCAGGGCAACCCGCAATCATAGGGTCCTGGCGTTCTCCGGCCATTGCCAACCCTGGGCTGCCAACCACTCCAGCTCGCCGGCAAAGAGCTCGTGCAACACCGCATTCACTGCCGAGGGAATCGGCGACGCTGCGGTCGGGTTGGTGTGCCGCTCGGCCTCGAGGCCAACATACTTTGGGTCGGCACGCAGCCCCAAGAACCGCAGCACGTCGAGCAGCAGACCCTGCGGGTCTTGCGCGACACGCTCGAAGCGCTCAATCAGCAACGCGTCTGGCTGTAGCCGCGGTCGCCAGAGGTCGAGGATCCGCGAGTAGCGCCCGCAAGCCACCTGGTAGTACTGGCTGGTGAACTCGATGAACTCTTCGTCGCTGACCTCGCTGGCGCTGCGGCCTCGCTCGAGCGCCAGATCCTTCTTGGCGTGCGACCAGGCGCGCTCGATCGGATTGCGAATCACCAGCACGACCTTGATCGCCGGATTCAGGGCGACGATGTCGTCGATCACCTTCTCCGACAGCCCTGCCGCGTAGGACGCCGTTGCCTCGCCGCGGGCCTGCGGAGCGAACTCCTCTCCCCAGGCCGCCAAGCACTCCTTCTCGCGTCGTTGTCGCTCTTTGGGCGACGGCTCGAAATGGTCCAGGTACCAGCTGAGCTCCGGCGAGAAGGGCTTCATCCACGACGGATAGGCGCCAGGCCACTCCAGGGCGTTGAAGTAGTAGATCTCCTTCACATCGGGCATGAAGACCTGTGGGTGCCGACAGAGGCAGTCGTGCATCCACGTGGTGGCCGTGCGCTGCGGGCCGATGAGCAGGAAGTCCGGGAACAGCCGAAGGTCCACACGGTCCGTGCCAACCTGGACGAAGCTGAGCCGTTCGCGCACCGAGGGGTCGAGTGCCTTCATGGCGGGGCGCCAGAGTCTAGTGGTGTGATTCAGACAGATGGGGCATTAACCGCGAGGTATCGGCGCCGGTCGCAAGGCGGGTCGCCGCAGGCATCTTCGTGGATACGGCGAGGACGACCCAACGCTGCGAACGGCGTTGAGGGCCGCGGAGAATGCCCCAGATTTCT
>JBCCGH010000104.1:0-33934 GCA_039029375.1 Planctomycetota bacterium | reverse complement strand
TCGGCGAGCCATGTGTGCCGCTCGCAAGGCGCTGTCGACGCAGGGCTTGTTGGTGGACAAGTCGAGGAGACGCAACGCCGCGAGCGGCGCAGAGGGCCGTCGACATATGTGACGAACTTCCGACACGCAACACTAGAGGTCCGGCTAGCGCGGGCGAATGAGGAAGCCGGTGAAGGCCTCGCCTTCGATGTGCTCGAGGTCAAACGCCGTCTCGAGATGTTCGGCGGAGAAGCGCGCGTAGAGCGGGAAGGCTGGGTCGGCCATCCAGGCGCGGGCGGATTCGGTGAGGACCCAGACACGGCCTTGCCTGTGGGCGTCGGCGACCTGCTGGTCGAAGTAGGCGCACAGGGCGCGGTAGCCGAGCTCGGGGTCGGGAGGCAGGACGGCTTGCAGGTGGTGAGCCATCTCGGCGAGGTTGAACCACGCGACGGAGGCGTCGACACGCAGCAGGGCGCGGGCTTCCTCGACGTCGCCGATGAACACGGAGGGGGTGCGGTCGGCGGCGGCGCGGAGGAGGCCCTGCGCGTAGGCGTTCGGCTGGCCGGGGTGGTCATGCTGCACCGCGGCGGTGATTGAGATGGCCGCGGTGGCGAGCAGGGCCAGCGCCATCGGTAGGGCGCGCGGCAGGAGCGTGGCCATGAGCCAGCCGAAGGGCAGCGCGAAGGGGACGAAGTAGGCGCCCCGCTCGATGGTGCCGTAGCGGATGAGCGGCGCCGAGGCGACGACAAGGTAGACCGTGAGGGCGGCCAGGAGGGCGAAAGAGACGGCGCGCAGATCGCGGCGCCAGACGGCGAGGAGCGGCGTGATCGAGGCAGGCGCAAAGGCCCAGAGCCATTCGGTCCAGACGATCTCGAGGCGACGGCGCAGGGATCCGCCATCGGTGAAGCTGTCGAAGAGCATCCAGGCCTGGCCGCCCAGCGGCTGATCGACTTCGGGTGCCTGGAGCCACAGCCCCAGCAGAAACACCACGCTGGCGTGCGCGGCGCCGACGATCAGCCCGAGGCGTGCGAGTCGCGGGAGTGGCGTGCGGAGCCCGGTGGCGCGGTCGCAGGCGAGCCACATGAGCCCGGCCAGGCCAAAGAACAGGTGCCCGGTCGCGTGCGTGCTTGCGGCCAAGCCGGTGGTCAGGCCGAGCGCAGCGGCGCGCACGGGGGTGGGTCGGTGCTGGAGGTGGGCGAGCGCGAGCCAGCCGGCGCCGACGAACGCGTAGAACACGCCGTGGACCTCGACGACGGTGGCGAAGAAGAGAACCGCCGGGGCGAGGCCGCTGAAGGCAGCGGCGGCCAGCGCCTGGCGGCGAGGCAGGCCGAGCCCGCGGGCCGCGGCGTGACACAGCAGCACGCCGACTCCCGTGCCGACGGCGGAGGCGAGCCGCGCGGCTTCAAACGCGGTCCAGTTCAGCGTCGCCAGCGCCTGCGCGAACGCGCCGGCAATCGGCAGATACAGAAAGTGGTAGCGATGCGCGTGGTCGCCGCGGCCCAGCCGCTGCAAGAACTCGTGCGCGTCCACGCCCCAGAAGGCCTGCTGCGCGAGCGCGACGTAGAGCGCGGTAGCAAGCAGGGCAAGGGCCAGGCCGTCCCACCGGCCCGCGCGGTGGGCCGGCGGCGACGCGGTCATCGGCGCGAGGATAGCGCCGCGGCGGCCTTGATCGAGAATCGCGGGAAGAGGACGGCCGGTCTCGCCGTCTGCGCATCGGGATGGTGCTTCGAGTCGTCGCGATCGGGGTCTTCGCGCTCGGTGCGGGAGTGCCGGTTTCGCCCACCGACGCGCCGGAACCTGGCAGCATCACCGGGGTCGTGCTCGACCACCGAGGCGAGCCATTGGCGGGTGTTCGCGTTGGGACCCTACCGAACCACGATTTGGGCTGTGGCGGCTGCTTCGCAGGGGCGCCGCCGCCCATGACGCGAGCGCGCTGCATCACGGATGCGAAGGGCCGCTACCGCCTGGACCAGCTGCGCCCGAGCCAGTACCAGCTGCGATTCGAGCGGTCCGGCCACGCCACGAGGTATTGGCTCCATCACCAAGTGCCGGCCAGAGAGAACGTCGAGCTTCCGCCGATGCGCTACAACCGCGGCACGGTCGTGCGCGGAATTGTGACCCTCCGCGGCGTCCCCGTACCCGGCGCACTGGTCAGCATAGGCCCGCGCCCCTTCCCAGGTCGCCGCCCCTTCGTTCTAGGCGACGAGGCGACAGCCGATGAGAGGGCGCGTTCGAGCTGCCCCTTCGGTTTCCGCGCGGCGCGTTTCGCATCTGCGCCACCCGAGCCCATCCCAACCCGTTGCGACGCATCCCGGAGCAGTCAAGGATCGATGCAGCTCATCCAACTGCGCGACGGGGTCGTCGAGGTCGCGCTGGAGCTGGCGCCCAACGGCTAGCGGGTTGGCGCAACTCGAGAATCCCGGGAAGAGGACGGCCGGTCCTGCCGTCTGCGGGGGCGGGATGATGTTGCGAGTCGTCGTCATCGGGCTCGTCGCGCTCAGCGCTGGAGTGCCGGCTCGTTCTATCTTCCCGCCAGATGCGGGCACGATCACTGGCATCGTGCTCGACGACCAAGGCAAGCCGCTGGCGGGCGTGCGCGTGAGCACGTTGCGCAACCACATCATCGGCTCGCTTGGGTTTGGGCGGGGGTCCCTCTCGGCACCAGTGACGACGGCGCGAGCCAACACCGATGCGCAGGGCCGCTACCGCCTGGTCGGGTTGCGCCCAAGTCACTACCAACTGCGGCTTGAGCGGTCAGGCCACGCCACCCGGTATTGGCTGCATCACCGAGTCCATGCCGGCGAGACGGTCGAAGTGCCGAGGATGCGATACCACCGTGGGACGGTCGTCCGCGGGACGGTCACCCTCCGTGGCCATCCGGTGCCGGGGGCAAGAGTCCACGTCCGCGCATGCTCCTTCCCAAACCTCGTCCGCTTCGTCATGGGCGAAAGCGTGACGACCGATGCGCACGGCGCCTTCGCCCTCCCCGTTCGGCTACCGCCAGGCCACTTTCGCTTCGAAGCGACCCGACTGCATCGCAACCCGCTGCGCCAGATCCCCGAAATGCAGGGATCGGCACGGGTCATCGATTTGCGCGACGGGGTCGTCGAGGTCGCGCTGGAGCTGGCGCCCAACGGCTAGCGGCGCGCGGCTAGCGCCGGCCGAAGAGCAGGTCGTAGCCGCGCGTCATGGCGGCGCCGCCGAGCAGCGGTTGCAGTCCCGGCGCGGCCGCATCCAGCACCAGCCACTGGGCCATCACGCGGGCCCCGCTCAGCGCCGGCAGCACCGGAACCGGGAAGATCGTGCGCACGCGGCCGGCCGCGTCGGTCGACGCCGACAAGGTCACAAACGGCGCGGTCGGATCGAGGTGCAGCGTGCAGCCCTGGATCGGGATCGGCAGGCCGCCGTTGCCCAGCAGCGCGAACGCCGGGCTGGAGGCCCGCGCGTTGCGCGCGCCGAGCACGAACTCGGGGTTGCCGAGGAACGGGGTGGACACCGTCGTTTCCAGCAGGGCACCCGCGACGCCGGGGCAGCCGGCCCCCACGAAAGTGATCGCGGCCTGCACGCCGCCGCCGCCCGTGAGGTACCACGGCGTCGCCGTGACGTCGCTGCGGAAGTGCGCGTCGAGGGCAGCGGCGACCTTGCGCTCGCCGGCGAGGCTGGGATGCGTGCCGTCGGGCTCAAAGTCGATGCACCGCCAGATCAGCCCGTCGCTGCGCGGGCGCAGGCCGTCGGCCCAGAGATACGGTCCCCAGGCGAGCCAAGGCGCGTTGCCGACGCCGGACCGCGGGTCATAGGCAAAGGCCGGGTCGCCGTCGATCTGCTGCTGGATCAGCCACTTGACCGAGAAACCGCTCTCGTAGGCGAAGGACTCGGGATTCAGCGTGATGGTCGCGTAGCCGGCGTAGATGCGCGACGCCAGGTAACAGATCTGCAGGTTGGGAAAGCGCTGCCCAAGGATCTGCACAATGTCCCCCAGCAGCCCCTGCAGCTGCTGGGCGTGCTCTGGAAACGGCGCCGTCGGCCGTCGCATCGCGTTCTTGAGCCAAACGACCTGGACCTGCTCGGCGCTGAGACCGGCGACGCCGAGCCGGCGATCCACCTCGTTCCAGTACGGCGCGGTGGGCGTCGACATGGTCGACGCGGGCATGCCGGGCACGGCGGCGTCGACGACCCGCACCGCGGCGTTGCGCTCGGGGTCGCCGTTGCTGATCGGCACCCACTCGGAAAACTCCTGGCTCGCGTTGGACATGCCAATCGAGATCAGGCCGATCCGCCCGGTGGGGCTGGGCTGACCGAGCGCATTGAGAGGCTGCACGGCTTGCGTCGCGGTCTGGCCCAGGGCCGCGTGTGCCGCGGGAGGCACGTTGGCACCGTCGGGATAGAGCCCGCCAGTAAAGCCCTGATACCTGCCGAGGCCGAGGTCGAGCAACGGCGTCGCGCCGATCGAGGTCTGGGAGCAGTTCTGCGCCGGTGCGAAGGCCGCGAGCGCCAATGGCAGGGCCAGAGTGAGGAGGCGGTGGGAGATCATGGCGAAGAGAGGGCGAGGTTGGAGCAGGGACAGCGGCCCGACAATACGACGTCTGGGCCGCCGGGTTTCACAACGACAGGTCCTTGGGCTCGACCACGTCACCATCGCACAGGGCCGCGACCCGCTGCATCTCGTTCTGCAGCTGGCGGATGTTGCCCGGCCATGGCGCCGCGCCGATCGCCTGCTCGGCTGCAGGGGAGAGGGCCAGCCGGCGCCCGCCGCGCTCGGCGGATTGACGCAAGAACCACCGTGCCAAGAGGATCGCGTCATCGCCGCGCTCGCGCAGGGCCGGCAGGGTCAGCTCCAGAACGTTCAATCGGTAGAAGAGATCCTCGCGGAAGCCACCGGCGCCGACCATCGCCGCCAAGTCCTTGTTGGTGGCCGCCACGACGCGAACGTCGATCTTCCGGGTCTTGCTGCCCCCTACTGGCCGCACCTCGCCCTCCTGCAGCACCCGGAGCAGCTTGACCTGCATGGCCAGCGGCATGTCGCCGATCTCGTCTAGAAACAGCGTGCCCTTGTGCGCCGCCACGAAGTGGCCCGGGTGATCGCGAACCGCGCCGGTGAACGCGCCCTTCACGTGCCCAAACAGAACCGACTCGAGCAACGTCTCCGGAATCGAGGCGCAGTTCTCCCCGACGAAGGGCAGCTCGCGGCGCGGCCCGAGGTCGTGCAACGCGTGCGCGACCAGGTCTTTGCCGGTCCCGCTCTCACCGCGAATCAGCACCGGTGCGGCCACGCGGGCGAACTTCTCGACCCGGCCACGCAGCTCGATCAACGGCGGGCAAGCGCCGACGATGCCTTGCCAAATCGGGAAGTCCTCGTCGTCGGCGGCCGCGGCGAAGGGCCCATCGAGCAACGCCCGCATCTCGGCCCAGAGCGCCGCGTCGTCGAGCTCGCGCGCCTCGTCAATCAGGCCGCGGAGACGGTCGAGCAACTCCTGCCGCGGACTCACCACTCCTCCTCGCCAGGCACGATCTCGAGGTTGGCGTGCTCCAACAGCAGCGTGCGCTCGTTGCCCTCGGCGAACCGCACGACGACCCGCGCGCTGCGGCCGCGCCCCGACGCCCGCACGACCACGCCCTCGCCGTACTCGCGATGCGACACGCGGGCCCCGATCTGCACCTCGATCGGCTCGACCTCACCAAAATCGCCGAGGTCATCCTCGTCGCCGTCGGCGTCCCACGAGTGCCAGTGATGCTCCACCGCCGAGCCCTTGCCCACACGCTGGAGACATCCCGCAGGGATCTCGTCGACGAAGCGCGAGCTCATCTGGTCCCGCTCCTGTCCCTGCACCATCCGACGCCGGCAGCCGCTCAGCGAGACCGACTTCCGGCCCCGCGTCAGTGCCACGTAGGCGAGCCGTCGTTCCTCCTCCAAGTCGCCGTCCTCAAGCGACCGACTGCTGGGAAACAACCCGTCCTCGAGGCCGAGAACGAAGACGTGATCGAACTCCAGCCCCTTCGCGGCATGGACGGTCATCAGCGACACGGTCGGCCCGGTCTGCGCCTGGCGGTCCTGCGAGGTCAGCAGGCTCACGTGGGCGAGATAGCCCTCGAGGCCCCCGCCAAACCGATGATCAAAGTCGATCGCGTCGGCCACGAGCTCGCCGATGTTCTCCTCACGGGTCGCCTCCTGTGGGTCGCCAAGCTTGGCCGCGTGCTCCACGTAGCGCGTCGTCTCCAACACCGCCCGCAGCGCCTCGCAGGCCCCGCGCTCGCCCGCGTCGGCGGCGGCGACAAACACCTCACGCAGCTCGGCGAGTCCTTTCCGCGCCCCCTTGGGCACCGCGTCATGGAACTCGGGGTCCATCACCAGCTCGTAGAGCGACATCTCTTCGCGCGAGCTGACGGCGCGGAGCTTCTTGATCGACGCTTCGCCGATCCGTCGCGCCGGCACGTTGATGATGCGCTCCGTGCTCACGTCGTCGAGCGGGTTGATCACGACGCGTAGATACGCCAGCAGATCCTTGATCTCGCGTCGTTCGTAGAAAGACAGTCCGCCGACGACTTGGTAGGGGACTCCCTGACGGCGCAACACCTCCTCCACGCCACGCGACAGGAAGTGCGACCGATAGAACACCGCGATCTCGTCGACGGGCACGCGATCCTGGATGAGGTCGAGGATCCCTCGGGCGACGGCGTCGTTCTCTTCGAAGGGGGTCGAGAACCGCCGGTACTGCACGGGCTCCCCCGCTGGATTCTCGGTGTCCAGGTCCCGATCGAGGCGCTCGGTGTTGTGGACGATGACACCCTGTGCCGCTTGCAGGATGTTCCGCGTCGAGCGGTAGTTGACCTCCAACCGCACCGTGCGCACGTCCGGAAAGTCGCGCTGAAAGTCGAGGATGTTGCGGATCTCGGCGCCGCGGAACCGGTAGATCGACTGGTCTGGATCGCCGACCACGCAGATGTTGCGATGCCGCAGGGCGATCGCCTTGACCAGCTCGTACTGGATCCGATTCGTGTCCTGAAACTCGTCCACCAAGATCCAGCGAAAGCGCTCGCCATAGCGCTCAGCGACGTCCGGATGCTGCACCAACAGCCGGTGGAACAGCACCAGCAGGTCGTCGAAGTCCATCGCGCCGAGTCGCAACATCCGCTCGCAGTAGGGCTCGTAGAGCTCTGCCGCGATGGCCGGCAGCGCGTCGCTGGGCCCCAACGACGCGGCGTCGCGGTACTCGGCGAGGTCGACCTGCAGGTTCTTCAACCGCGAGATCTCCGAGCCCACGTGCGCCGGCCGGACCGGCGTGAGGGACAACCCCCGCTCTTGCATCAGCACCTTGATGCAGCTGTCGCGGTCGTAGGTGTCGTAGATCGAGTAGTTGCGCGGGTAGCCGAGACGTTCGGCGTCGCGGCGGAGGTACCGCGCACACGCCGAGTGGAATGTGGCGACGTGGACGTGCCGGCCGTCGAGGTCAAGCACGCGACGGGCCATCTCCCCGGCCGCCTTGTTGGTGAACGTCAGCGCCAGAATGGACTCGCTGGGCGCACCGTCACGCAGCAGCCGAGCGACACGGCGCGTGATGACGCGCGTCTTGCCCGAGCCGGCGCCGGCGACCACCATCAGCGGGCCTTCGCCGTGCTCGACCGCTGCGCGCTGCGCTGAGTTGAGGTCGTCGAGGATGGGGTCCATCAAGACCGGGCATGGTAGCCACCTCGACGAACTCTTCGCACCGATCCCGACGCGACCGCGCTAGGATTCGCGCCCGAGGCACCAACGGCGACGAGCGCGACGGCTAAATCCGCCCCTGGCGCCGCTCCCCGCTAGACGGCCGCCAGCTCGAACCGCCCGTCCGACGCGGTCGTCGGCACGCGCGCGCGGTAGAGGTCGACCAAGCGTCCCATCACGCACAAGGCTAGCTGACGGCCCTCACCGGCGAGGAGCTGGGTCCGCGGCGCTGACAACGAGCCCGCCGCCTTCTCGAATGCGAAGGCGTGTAGCTCCATGACGTCCGCGGCGGTCGCCCCGACCTCGGCGAGCGCATCCGCCATCGACGCCACCGCAGACCGTGGCTCGGGCAGCAGCGCGGCCAGGAAGCCCATGTATTCACCCATCAGCGGGCCGTACTGATCCACCAGCCCGCGAAACACCGCCTCGTCTCGTTCCCGGAGCGACTCCACCGCCGCCGAACCCTGCACGGCGCAGGCCGGAGCGATCGACCGATAGGCCGTCAACGTCGCCTCGAGGGCACGCATACGCGCATCCTTGGCCCGCACGACGGCGTAGGTCACGACCCGCCGCAAGTCGACCGGGCGCAGCCGCGCCTTGCTCATGTAGTCCTGCGCGCCTTGCCGCACGCACAGCATGGCGGTGTCATCGTCCTCAGCGTTGCTGAAGACGACGATCGGCGTTTCCCCCGCCAGTCGCCGGAGCTTCACGACGGTGTCCGGGCCCTTGCTGTCGGGCAGATGCAGATCGAGGAGCACGGCATCGGCCGTGTTCCAGTCCAGCCAGACGCGCGCCTCTTCCACCGATTCGACGCGATGCAACCGGTGCTCGACGTTCGCCGCCTCCAAGAAGCGCTGCATGAGAGCGGCATCGGCGGCGCTGTCCTCGACGAGTAAGAACCGCAGTCGCTCGGAACGCTGATCGCTCATTGTCGAAGTCACTCCCGGTTCTTCCGAAGACGCCGCAAATGACCCGGCGCAGAAGGTGCCCGAGTCACCGTCGGTGCTCCGGGGGGTCGGCTTGAATTCCGGCGGTCGATCGGCGCGAATTGCGACAAGCTGAGGGCTCGTGACGGCTCTGAGGGCTTGTTACTTTTTGAAGTGACAAGCCCGAACGCGCCGCGGAGCGGCGCCAGCAGCATCGAAGAAAGCCTGTATCGTGGATTCGTTACAGGCTCTGAGCACGTCACACACCCTCAGCCCAACGCCGTCTCGATGGCGCTGGCCAGGTGCTCAAAGCTCAGTGGCTTGGCCAAGACGGCCTCGGCGCCGAGCACGCGCGCCTGGTGCTTGGTTTGCGCACTGAGCTCGGCGCTGGCCACGACGATGGGCACCCGGAAGCCCCGGGCCTGCGCCTCATGCAGCACCTCGAGGCCGTCCATCCCCGGCAGCCGGATGTCGAGCACGACCACGTCGGGGCCCCACGTCTCGATGGCCTCAAGCCCGGAAGTGCCGTCCATCGCCGCGCTCACCGCGAACCCCCGGTGCCGCAGCCAGACCGACCATCCTTGGCTGCAGTCCGAGTCGTCCTCGACGATGAGGACCTTCGCGCGATCTCGGCGCGGCGTCGTGCTCACGCGTTGCAGCGGTGTCGGTGCGTGTGGGGTCAATGGAATCTCCTGGTCCCGTTCGCCACAGTTTCGGCTCGGGCCCGCGTCCTCTTGAAGCGATCGGAGTGCTCCGTCTTGGAGCGAGGCGACGCCATCTACGTCCGCGAGACGAGTGCGCGGATTCCCCTACGCGAACAAGGCAGGCCGTCGTTCAACTGGTACCGAGGATCGACTCCACTGCGGCCAGCAGCTCCTGGCCCAGAACCGGCTTCTGCAAGTAGCCCCTGGCGCCCGCCTCCAAAGCCTTGGGTTCATAGCGCTCCTCGTCCCACGCGCTGAGCACGAGCACCGGTGTCCGGGAGGCGAGCAGGCGCAAGCGCTCGAGGGTCTCGAGGCCATCGCAACCGGGGAGCCCCAGGTCCAGGACCATCAGGTCCGGTCGCAGCTTCGCATTGAGCGACACCGCGGACTCCCCATCGCGCGCCAGGAAGACCTCGTGGCCGGCCGCGGACAGACCGACCTGCAGTCCGTAGGCCGTATCGCGGTCATCCTCGACGACGAGAATCCGTGGCTTGCTACGGTGCGTCTCGCGACTCGCGCGAGACAGAACTTGCGATCGCGTCCTCAGATTTCGTGTCGTCACAGCATCGCTCCAATGGCTTCCATCAGCTGAAGATCGCTGGTGGGTTTGGTCAAAAACGCGTCGGCGCCCGCTTCGATCACGGCGCTCGCCGCGGTCTCCGCCTGCATGCCGCTGAGCGCGATCACGGGCACGTCACCGAGCCCATCGAGGGCCCGCAGACGCCGCAACACCGACAGGCCGTCGCCACCCGGCAAGTGCAGATCGAGAAGGACCAAGTCCGGCACGATCTTGCGCGCCATGGCCACGGCGGCAGCGCCGTCCGCGGCCTCCCACACTCGGAAGTCGTGAGCGCGCAGACGCACGGCCAAACCTGCGCGCACGTCGACATCGTCGTCGACGATCAACAGGTTCTTGCGCACCGGCTCGGCCAGCTCGGTGCACCGCCGCAGCACCCCGACCAGCTCCGCCATGTCGGCGGGCTTCTCGAACACGAACGAAGCACCGGCGTCATAGGCGTTGGTGATGGCGTCGCCGCACTGGCCCGTCACGACGATCTTGGGCGTGAACGTCAGCGCCGGAATCTCCTGCAGCCAGCGGAGGACAGTCAAACCGTCCCCGCCCGGCAGGCCGAGATCGAGCACGATGGCGGCAGGTCGCTCGCGGCGGGCCAGGACCATCGCCGAGATGCCATCCTCGGCCACGCAGACCTCATAGTCACGCCCCAGCAAGGCAGCCAAGCCACGCCGGAGATCGTCGTCGTCTTCCACAATGAGGACCTTCTGGCGACTCATAGCACCCCTCCCCCACCCGGCGCTTCTTTGATCGAACGCATCGCCGCCGTCAGCTCGTCGGACAGCTCGCCGACGGCGTCCTCGGCAGCGACGACCCCAAAGGCGTGGCTCGACACGTCGGTCGAGAACCCCCAACGCCGCAGCCGGTCATTGGCGCCCAACGCGCCGCGAATGCGCTCGCGGATTGCCGTCGCCCCCTCCAGCCCGGTACGCGCCACGGCGAACACCGTCTGGCAACCACGCCCGACCTGAGAGGGCAGCACGACGTCGCAGACACCGAGGATGCAGTCCGCGACGAGGCGTTGGAGCTCGGTCAACACCAACGCCGGAGTCTTGGCATTCGCGGCCGGACCGCTGGGCCAGGCCTGGGCCGCAATGAGCGTGATCTCGCTCGGCGGCTGCCCGACCGCCGGCACAAACCGCTGGATCAACGCATCCAACGAGTAGACCGGCATCGTGAACCGAAAGCACGAGCCGCGTCCCTCGCGACTCTCGACGTGGATCTCGCCGCCGTGTTGGCGCACGATCTCGCGACTGATATGCAGACCGAGCCCCAAGCCGCGGCGGCTGCTGTGGTCGGGCGAACGCGATTGGTAGAGCCGGTCGAAAACGTGCGGCACATCGTCGGCGGGGATGCCGCAGCCCGTGTCGCGCACGGCGATCCGCGCCAGCAACGGGTTGCCGGGGTCGATCTCTGCGGAAACCTCGATGCGCCCATCCGCTGGCGTGAACTTCAGCGCGTTGCCGAGCAGGTTGGCGATCACCTGAGCCAAGCGCGTTGGGTCGGCGATGATGCGCAACGAGGGAACCGAGCGCAGCGACAAAGCGACGCCGCGCTCCTCGGCGGCCAGACGCTGATCCTCGACGGCCGCCTCCAGCGCCGGCACCAGATCGACGACCGTCTTGTGGGCGATCAGCCGGCCGGTCTCGGCGCGCGTCGCGTCCATCAGCTCGCCGATCATGAACTTCAGCTGCTCGGAGTTGCGCTGAATGATCCCGAGATACTCCGCCTGCTGAGGGCTGACCTCACCACCGATCCCATCCTGCAGGATCGTCACGAACTGCAGCACCGCAGTGAGCGGCGTACGCAGCTCGTGAGACACGTGCGACAGCAGCTCATTGCGAACCTCGGTCTCACGCCGCCGCGCCTCGGTCACCTCCTGCACGAGCCGATGCCGCTGGATCGAATGGCGAATCGAGTTCAGGAGGCCGCGCCGATCGAAGGCCCCTTTGACCAAGAAGTCCTGCGCGCCCGCGCGCAGCGCTTCGTCCGCGGCGGCCTCGTCGTCGCAGCCGGTGAGCACTACGATCGGGACCGTCGCCACCGAGACCAGGAGTCGCTCGAGGTTGTCCAAGCCGACCCCATCGGGCAGGCTCAGATCCAGGAGAATGACGTCGAACTTCGTGGCTCGCGCGGCCTCAATGCCGTCCGCGATGCGCGTTTGGTGCTCCATCGAGAACGCGCACCGAGTCGCGGCCCGGTCCAGACACAACTCCACCAAACGGGCATCCGCTGGATCGTCCTCGATCAGCAGAACCCGCGTGAGCCCTGTCGTGCCGAGACCGCGAGCGCTAGCCTCGAGTTCATTGACGACGCTCTCCATCCTCCCCCCCATGGGTGCTCCTCCTGGCGCCGTTGACACCAGGCGCACCCGAGCGTTGTGTCGGAGCCAGGTAGGGTTTGTCTTGAAGGCGTCCCGTTGGACTTGTGAAGCGCCGGCAACACCGACGGCAGAGATCCGACGCGCCCGTAGGAATCAGGCGAGCGCTGGTCGCCGGGCCGCAACAACGCTCTGCCTACTGGCATCCCTGTTGGTCAGCGCGGCCCGTGGAGCCGCCCAGGATCGAGTCCTCGCCGTACAAAACCTGACCCCCTACGCGCGCGAAGAAGGCTGCGCGGCGGTGGTGCCATTCGCCGCCGGCGACGTGCCCGAGCTCCCCGAGCTACACGTCGAGGAGACCGCGACGGTGTGGCAACCGTTTGGTGCGCGCTGGGACGATGGCAGCCTGCGGCAGGCTCTGTGCCTGTTTCGCACCGCTCTGCCGGCCAACGGCGAAGTGCGGCTGCGCCTGGTCGAGGGCGCCGGGCCAGAACGACCGGCGCGAACCTGGTCGACGCCGGAGCTCGACCTGGAGATCGCGGTGTGGGTCGGCGCCAAGGCGCATCGGACCAGCCTGCAACCCGCGGCGGTATTAGAGGAGAACGCTCTGCGCCGGATCGACGTGTTGCGCGCGCGCGTGGGACCGTCTGGCTTGGTCGCAGAGGGCACCCTAACGCGCTGGGCTGACCAGGAACACGCCGGCTTCGAGCTCGGCCTCTTCTTCAGCGACCCGGGCGCCGCCGACCTGCAAATCGGCATCGCGCGCGCCGAGGTCATCAGCAACGGCAGGGCGTGGCTAGTGCGCCACTCCGGACCGCTCGCCGTGCAGACGGAGCTGACCGAGCAGGGCAGCCGCACCGTTCTGCTGGAGCGGACCGTCATCGGCGATGGTCAGGGCGTCCGGCGCGCCGGCGTGCTCGTGCCGCCGCTGCGTGGAGACGGCGGGGCATCAGACCAAACGCTACTCGCCGCAGCGACGGCGCCGCCTCTCGCCGCGACCTCCTGGCGCGGCCGGCGAGCCTATGGACCCTTCGGCGTCCTGCCCGAGACGCCCAGCTGGCTGCGCGGACCGGGGCTGCGCGCGGCCTTGGCCCGACGCCACGCCGGCTTCGCGCAGCGTAGCCGCGGCCAGAGCCAAGACCCATTCGCCGCCCCGGTGCTCGGGCTCGCGAAGACCCCAGGGCAAAGCGGCGACCAGAACGACTTCGGCGTCGTCAAGGTCGACCCGGTGGCTGGCACCGGCATCCCGTCCTTCCTCCTCGAGGTCGAGGCATCCGTTCTGCAGGAAGCATGTCGGCCGGTGCACTTCTTCGAGGCCGATGGCGCCCCGGTGCAAGCCGCCGCTCACCCCGATTGGGTCGTGTGGTCAGGCCGCACTCACTGGAACTGCGAGGTGTCCAGGGACCGACTGGGCAAGCCTTGTCCGGAGCCGGGCTTCGAAACCCACGGCTGGTTTGGCAAAGACCGCCAACACTGGAGCAGTCTCTACCTTTGCGGCTACTACCTCCTCACGGGCGCGCCCTGGGCACGCCTGGAGATCGACAACGAGGTACAGCTCTACCTCGCCGGCCAGACGCTCGATCCCGAGCTCACGACGTCCGGCCCCGGCGCACCGCGAGCGGCGGGCCGCGTGCTGCTCACCGCCTGCTGGTTGTATCAGTGCACCGGCAACGAAGAGCTGCTGGCGCGCATGGACGCCAGGGTCGAGCAGGTCTATCACCCGTGCTGGGCCGGGCGCGAGCTGGGCGCGGACCGGGTGCGGCCCTACGAGATCATGGCGCCGGACCCGCGCATCCTGCACGGAGAGTGGCGCTACTGGTCGCCGTGGCAAGACAGCCTGGCTGCGGTGGGCTTCGCGGCGTTCCACCGCCTCACCGGCAACGAGACCGCCCGCGAGCTCGCCGGAGCGCTGGCGAGCAACGCCGTGCGCCACGGCTGGCGGACCGACGAAGGCAGGACGCCCGTGGTCGCGCACGCGGTGCGCTGGCAAGAAGAGGGCGTCCCCTTGACCTCCGCGCAGCTCGCCGAGGCCGACGCCACCATGGTGCAATGGGCCGACGACACCGACTTTGCCTCATGGTCGATTGGGGCGGTCGAGATCGCCATGCGCGCCGCCCAGCGCCGCCACGACGCCGAGCTGCGCACGCGCGCCGAGGCCATCCTCGCCGCCCTGCGTGGCAACCGGGGCCGGCCGCCCGACGGTTGGTTCGACCGCTTCGGACAGTGGGACGCCGTGCGGTGACCGGTGCACCGGCCGCCGCGCTCCGGCGTACACTATGAGCCTGTGCGAATCCGGACTCTGACTCTGTCGGCCCTCGCGCCTGCTTTGGCCGCGCTCCTGGTCGCGCCGGCAACCCGCGCTCAGGACACCGACGACGAGCGACCCAATGTCGTTCTGATCGTCGGCGAAGGCCTGACCGCCGCGGCGATCGAGCCGACACCGCCCGCCGCCCTGCTCAGCTTGGCCGCCGACGGCGTCACGCTGACCGACCACTACCCCGGGTCACCTCTCGGCTCGGCCGCGCGCATCGTTCTGCTCACCGGCCACCCGTGGCGCATCAGCCCGGCGCAACGCGCGTCGGGCCGCCCACAACTGCGCCGCCACGACATCACGGTGGCGGAGCTGTTGCGCGACGCCGGATACGCGACTGGCTACGTCGGCAAGTGGGACATGGGTCCGCCGATGCCACCCGATGGGCCACGCCAGAACGGGTTCAGCTACTTCTTGACGTTCGAGCGTCAGGACGACGGCGAGCCCCAGCTATTGGCGAGCCAACTGCGGCGCGTGGTCGCCACCCCCCAGCCGCTGCCAGACCAGCTCCATGATGCGGCGCTGGCCTACCTCCGACGCCGCCACACCAAACCGTTCTTCTTGTGCTACGCGCCGCCGCCGCAGCCACTGACCGACCTCGATCAACGCGTCGCCGACACACTGGCGACGCTGCAACAGCGAGACCTCGAGAGCGACACGATCGTCATCTTCGCAAGTGTCCCAGCGCCCGGGGCGCCGGCGCTGGAACGCTCGGTCGGCGTCATCCGCTGGCCGGGGCATCTGCCGCGTGGGACACGGTGCGAAGCGCGGTCGAGCCAAGCCGATCTGCTTGCCACGGTCGCCGAGCTGACGTCGGTGGCGGCGCCGGTTCTGGCGGGCCCGTCGCTGGTACCAGTGGTCCGCGATCCCTCGATACCAGCACCGCGCCGCACGCTCCGCTGGATCTGGCCCGGCGGCGAGGCCGCGCTCTGGCAGGGTTGGCTAGGGGAGCGCTCCGTGGCAGCCGACGGCGCCCCCGGGGCGATCGAGCTCCGCCCACTCAGCCCCACTGACGCGCCGGCGAGCGACGCCGACCGAGCGGCGGCCACCACCGCGATCGCCGCGCTGCTCGGTCGAGCTTCTGGCGACCCGGTCCCCGGCTTCGCGGGACGGCCGCCGACGAGCGAGGCGGAGATGTGGCGCTGGCTCGATAACATGGTGGGCGCCCACGGGTTCGCGGTTCCCGAGATCGCTGCGGCCACCAGCCAAGCGCCGGCGGCGATCGACCGAGCCCTCGAGCGCTGGACGCGCGATGCGCCCAGGCCCGCGGAGCCGCAGGACGGTCGCGCCCCACTTCGAGTGATGCCATGGCCGGGTGGCCGGGCCCTGAGCAACGAGATCCTCAACCCGAGTCGGCGCCGCGAATCGAAGGTATCCGTCTTCGCGCCATGGGATCCCGCTGCCTACGTCGTGCTCGACGTGCCCGAGGCAGTGTGGAGCAACTTCGGTTTGATGTACCTCGCGCACCAAGACCACAAAGCTCGCCGCGGCGGCTTTCAGCAGCAGCACGAGCTAGAGGATCTGGAGTGGACACGCGCCGACGACGGACGACTCCGTCTGCATCGATCGCTCGCGCACGACGTCACGCTGACCGCCGACATCGTGCCCCGAGACCATGCCGTTCGCATGCGGCTCGCGCTTCGCAACGGCTGGGGCCTCACCCTCGAAGACCTGCGCGTGCAGGCCTGTGTGTTTCTGCGCGCGTTGGGGCCCACGTTCGCCGACCCCGCACAAAGCCGCATCGTCCAGACCGCGCCGTACGCCGCGACGGGCAGCGCCGACGGTCAACGGTGGGTCATTACCGCGTGGGAGCCACACTCGTGGTTCGCCCGCAACCCCCGTCACCCGTGCATGCACTCCAACCCCAAGCTGCCGGCGTGCCCTCCGGGTGCCACGCGTCACGCGTTCGGCTGGCTGTCGTTCTATGAGGGCGAAGACATCGCGGGCGAGATCCGCCGGATCGACGGGACCGGCTGGCGGGACGATCGCTGGGACGGCGATCAGCCGCACTGACCGTCGCGCCGGGCCGCCCGCGGACGCCCCGGGCGACAGCGCCTTGCGATCGACACAGATTCCTCGCCGACTTATGCAACGAACTTGGGAGACACCCCACTAGCATGACCGCCCGGCGGAGCGCGGTAGCGGGCCGCCGCTGACCACACTCACCCGCGCCGCAATGACTTCGCTCGCCACGCCACCCCGAGCCCAGAACGCCTCCATCGGCGCGGATGGTGGAGTCGGCGGGCCGCCGCTGCGGCTCTGGTTCGGGCTGATCCTCGGGGCGATGACGCTCATTCGCCTCGGCTTCATCGGCTCGCTGCCCCTGTCCGGCGACGAGGCCTACCATTGGGAGTGGTCGCGGCACCTCGCCCCCAGCTACTGGGATCACCCGGGCATGACGGCCTGGCTGATCCGCCTCGGCACCGAGCTGCTCCCCGGCGAAGCGGGCGTGCGGCTCCCCGCGGTGCTGTGCTTGACGGGTACCGCGCTCGTCGCGTTCGCCTTGGCGCAGCGGGTCGCGCGCCAACGGGGCTGCACCGCGACGCAGGCCGACCGAGCGGGCCTGATCGCCGGAACGCTCGTGCTGTTCGTGCCGATCTTCGCGGTGTTCGGCGTCTACATCAGCACCGATCCACCACTGCTCTTCTTCGCCACGCTCACTTGGTGGGCGCTCGCGATCGCGCTCGAGACAGGGCGCTGGAGCGCGTGGCTCGGCGCCGGCGTGGCGCTCGGCCTCGCCGCGTCTGCCAAGTTCCTGGCGTTCACGATTCCGGCCGCCGCTGGGCTCACGATCCTGGCACACCGAGACTACCGGTGCTGGCTGCTGCGGCCGCATCCCTACGCGGCGCTGGCGGCGACCGCGCTAGCGTTCGGCCCGGTCCTCTGGTGGAACGCTGAGAACGCTTGGGGCACGTTCGACTTCAATTTCAGCGCCCGCCACGGCGAGATCAAGTGGTCGCCGTTGCTCGCGCTCGAGTTTCTCGGCGGCCAGGCCGTGATGTTGCTACCCCTCGTGTTCGGTTTTGCCGTGCTGGCCCTGTATCAGGCCGGACGCCGCACGGCGATCGGGGACCCATCCAACAGCGCACCCGGCCTCTCGAAACTGATGTTGTTGGCGTCGGTCGTGCCTCTGACGGTGTTCGGCCTCGTCAGCTTCACGCGGCGGATCGGCATGCACTGGACCACTTCGTGTTGGGTCCCGGCGCTCGTTTTGTTGGCGGTGGACTGGGCACAACGCGACCCCGGACCAGGGGCCGGGCGACGACGCGCAATGCGCTGGACGATCGGCACGACCGCCGGCGTCACCATGCTGATGCACTTCATCGCGCACGTCCCACCGACGTGGACCGACTTCGATCTCGCCTACGTGGGTTGGCCGGAGCGTATCCGCATCAAGGCGTTTGATGAGCGCTACGGCTGGGAACAACTCGGTGCCGCGGTCGATCGAACCATGGCCGAGATGCGGGACGAGGACCCGAGCCGCGAGGTCATCCTGCTGGGCGCGCACTACGGCGTTGCCGCCATCGCGTCGTTCTACACGCCGGGCCGACCGCAAGCGCACCTGTGGTCCCCGCCGCGAGACCACGGGGCCAGCTATTTTCAGTGGGACGACTTTCCGGCGCTGCGCGGCACCAACGCCGTCCTCGTGGCCAAACGTCAATGGCGGCTCGACGTCGCCCTCAAAGAGGCGCGCGCCCACTTCGCTCGCGTCGATCCCCCGGAAGAGTTGTCGATCCGCATCGACCGTCTCGACCTGCGACCGCTCTATCTCATTCGCTGCTGGGACTTCGACGGCGACACACCGTTCTGAAGCGCCTCCCTCTACACCGCCTCGGCGTTCGGGATCTCGCGAAGGCGACGGCCCCAAATGGTCGCGTGCCTCGCCCTGAGACGCGACCAAGCGAGTGCACTTCAGCCGCCGATCAGCGGTCCCCGATCTGGCTCGTAACCCACTCTGATCAAGGAGGTGCCATGATCGCGACTGCCACCGCACCGCGCCAACCAGACGCGCTGAGCCAGTTTTGGACGTCCGAGTCCGCCACAAGACTCAGCGACTCGCCCAGGATCTTGATCGTCGAAGATGACCCGGACTGCCAGGAAGGCTGGTCCGTCTGGTTGCGACACCAAGGCTTCGAGGTCCTGTCCGCCACCGATGGAGCCGTCGGACTCGCCACGATGGAGGCAGAGGCACCCGACGTGGCCTTGCTCGACCTCGGCCTCCCCGGGATGCACGGCTTGAAGGTCCTGCACGAGATGCGCATGCGCGGCCTTCGCACGCCAGCCGTAGTCATCACAGCCTCGCCCGAGTCGCGGACCTACTTGCGGGCGAAGTCAATGGGCGCGGCAGCGGTCCTCGCCAAACCGGTGTCCCTGCAGCGCCTCGCTTCGATCATCGAGGAGCTGCTCTAGCAGCAGACGGCAAGAGGAGGGGAAAGACCATGGGGAGACACAAGATCCTAGTCGTCGACACGAGTCCCAACCTCCAGCGCGCTCTCACGGGCCGGCTGGGGGGAGACTACCTCGTCGTTGGTGCCACCGGTCAGAGCGCCGCGATTGCCGCCGCCAAGTCCGAGCGACCAGCCGTCATCGTGCTGGGACTCGGGCCCGCGCAGTCCGGTGGCGCCGGGGTCCTGGACTGGCTCGGCGCGACACCGGAGCTGAGCTCGATCCCAACGATCGTGTTCGCCACCGGCATCGATGCGCACACCGAAGACCGCGCCCTGCGAGCTGGCGCCGCCGCGGTGTATCACAAGCCCTACGAGCTGACGCACGTGGTCGACGCCGTGCAGCAGCTCGCTGAGCGACGCACAGAACAGAACCGCCGCGTCCTGATCGTTGATGACGATCCGGATCTGCGAGCGGGGCTCGGCGTCCGCATGCGCGAGTGGAACTACGAAGTCGTACTCGCGGAGGACGCGGTCTCCGCCATCGCCAAGGCGCGCACATCGATGCCGGACCTGGTCCTCCTGGATCTGGGTCTGCCGGGCGGCGGGGGATTGCGGGTCATCCAACGACTCAAGGCTCTGCCGGAGACGCACACCATTCCGGTCATCGTCCTCAGCGCCAAGGACCGCGCCTGCAACATGGACTCGGTGCTCTCCGCCGGGGCCGAGGCGTACTTGCAAAAGCCAGCCACCCAATCCGAATTGCTCGAAGCGATTGGCTCGCTCTGACCGTCGCGCCTAGTGGGTCGCTGGGCTCAGGCCGACCGCTGGCTCGCTAGCCGCGCGGCCAGGGCCGCAACGTCCCGCTGCATCCGCCGGGTCCAGCTCGGATACACCCGTTGCGGCACGCCTGGCAAATTCACTGGCACGACTTCTCCCGCGAGATCGTCCAGCGACCAGCCCACCAAGACGGCCGGCGTCCGCAACAGGAACGCGTGCACGGCCACCGTCAAGGCCGCCGCATCCGGCTCGGCGCGACCGAGCAGGCGCTCGGCCCGCAAGCGCCGCAGCAGCGCCGCGCGATCGTCGGCCCGCTCGAGGCGTGCAGCAGTCAGCGCCTCGTCGGACGCGAGGATGCCGAGGTCCCGACGTAGCTCGAGGTCCGCGCCGCTCCACCAGGCGTGGAGCGGCGGCAAGTCGTGGGTATTGGCCGTCGCCAGAGCATGGCGCGACCAGCGCGACGGCGCCCGAAACGCGCCCCGCTTGCCGCGTTCGAACAACAGCACACGGGACGACAGCGCTCCGGCCCGGGTCATGCGGCGTCGAAAACCAGCCGGCACGGTGCCGAGATCCTCGCCGATGAACACGCAATCGTGCTCGTGGCTCGCGATCGCCAACAGCGCAAACAGAGCATCGACCGGATACCGCACGTACGCGCCCTCGCCGGCCGAGCTGCCGCCGGGCACCCACCACTGCCGCTGCAGACCCATCGCGTGGTCCACGCGCACCGCCCCGGAGTGCTCGCAGGCCGAGCGCAGCACGGCGCGCAGGTAGCGAAAGCCATCGTTGCCCAAACGTCGTGGCTCGAGCGGCGGGATCCCCCAGTCCTGGCCATCCTGCGCATAGGCGTCGGGTGGAGCGCCCAGGCTGACCTGCGTCACGATCAGCTCGCCGAACCGCCATGCGTCAAAGCCGCTGGCCAGGGCGCCGAGGGCGATGTCCTGGTACAGGCCAAGGGCCATCCCCGCCGACCGCGCTGCCGCCGCACACACGCCGAGCTGGCGCTCGAGCTCGAATTGCAAGAAGGCGTGAAAGTCGACCTCCCGCGACCGCCGCGCGCGGAACGACCGCACGGCAGCGCCATCGGGATCGTGCAGTTGCTCGGGCCAGGCACGCCAATCGCGCGGCGAGCCAGTGGCCGCAAGGTCTTCTTCCAACGCACAGAAGGTGGCGAAGTCGAGTGGCAGACCGTCGTCTCGGGCCAAGAAGGCGCGATACTCCGCGCGCGCCCCGCGCCCGCGTCGGAACGCTTCATGTAGGGCGACCAACACGGGCAGACGCGCGGCCGCGACCGCCGCATAGTCGATCCGCGCGGCGGCGCGCAGCTGGCCGAGACGCTCGCGCTGCGCCGGCGCCGCCCACAACGCCCGCGCCTCGTCACAGGTGGCGAACTCGGGCACTTGCTCCACATCGAGGTAGATCGCGTTCCGAAAGATGCGACTGGTCCCCGAGTACGGACTCACCTCGAGGCCGCGATTGCGGCAAGCGTGCAGTGGGCTCAGGCCGAGAAACGCCGCCCCCGCGCGCCCCGCCGCTTCGGCTAGTTCACGAGCCGCAGTGAGATCGCCGATCCCCGCGTCGCCTTCGCGGCGCAGGGAGTAGAGGTTGGTCCATACTCCGACCCCGCGCGCGTCGCCGAGAGCCCCGGCCGCGTCGCGCGCGCTCGGCGGCGCCACCAGGAGAGCCTGCTCCGCGGCGGTCACACCGCCACGCCGTCGCCGAGCCACCACCACGCGCGCGCGGTAGACGCCCGCCGGCAGGTCCGGGAACACCGCGACGCCGCCCTGCGCGTCGCGCTGCGCAACCACGCCGCCCGCGCCGTCCAGCACTGCGACCTGCGCCGGAGCCGCGCCGCGCACGGTCACACAGACTTGGGACCCCGCGGATGCGACCTGGGTCGGCGCCACTAGCCGCGCGCGCTGCGCGGCGCGCCGGGCCGCAAGGGCGCGGCGCGCTTGCCCCTCGTCGGCCACCGGCACCCCCATCGCCGCGAGCAGCTGCGCGCACGTCGCCGCCGAGGTCTCCCGCACCGCGCCGTCGGCCGCGCGGTAGCGCAACAGGATCCCGAGCTGGCCGGCCAGGCGCCGCAGCTCCGGGGCGTCGCGCAACGCGGTCAGTTCTCGTAGCGGACTTTGCCGCCCACGATGGTCAACCCCACCCGCGTTTCGGGCAGTTGCTCGTCGCTGACGCTCAGCAGGTCTTGGGACAGCACCGTGATGTCGGCGAGCTTGCCGGGCACCAGCGACCCCTTGAGATCCTCCTCGAACGCCGCGTACGCCGCGTCGATCGTGTACGACCGCAACGCCTCCTGACGTGTCATGCATTGCTCGGGAAAGAAGGTCGAGCCGTCCGACAACTGACGCGTCACCGAAGCGCAGAACGAGGCAATGGGGTCGACGTTCTCGACCGGCGCGTCGGTCCCGTTGATGACCAAAGCACCGCTGTCGATCAGCGAGCGCCACACGTAGGCACCCTCCTCGGCGCGCTGCTCGCCGAGCCGCGCTAGGACGTACACCGCATCCGACGTGCAGTGGACGCCCTGCATCGAGGCGATGGCCCCGAGCCCGGCGAAGCGGGGAATGTCGGCGGCGGAGAGATGCTGCGCGTGCTCCACGCGCCAGCGCGGATCGTGCAGGTCGGGGTGCGCGCGAAACGTGCGCTCGAAGAGATCGAGGACCTCGCGGTTGGCACGATCGCCGATCGCATGCACGCACAGCTGAAAACCGTGCAGCACCGCCAGCCGAGCCGTCTCTTCGACACTGGGCACCGTGGCCGTGTTGAGCCCCGTGCTGTCAGGTGCGTCCTCATAGGGTTCCAGGAGCCACGCGCCACGCGGCCCAAGGGCGCCGTCGATCGACCGCTTCAGCGCCCGCACCGTCAGGTGGTGGTTGCCGATGCCAACCATGCGATAGGCCCCCAGCTCGCGCGCTAGGCGCTCGTTGCGGTCGCGGATCATGACCCACAGTCGAACGCCGAGGTCGCCGCGCTCGGCCATGTCGCGCAGGACGTCGATCGTGCGCAGCGTCGAGCCGGCGTCCTGGATCGAGGTCACCCCCTTGCTGAGGCACTCGCGGTCGGCGAGCACAGCCGAGCGCTCGATCGCCCGCCGCTGATCGTCGGCGGAGCGCCGCAGCGCGCCCGCCGTCTCGCGCGCGGCGACCAGGCCCTGCGCCGTTTCCCGCAAGACCCCGATCGGTGCGCCATCCGCGTCGCGGAGGATCTCGCCACCGGCGGGGTCTTTCGTGTCCGGCCCGATGCCAGACAGCTCCATCGCCTTCGCGTTGACGAACGAAGCGTGGCCGCTCGCGTGTGTCAGCCGCACCGGATGGCGCGGCGAGACCGCGCTCAACTGCTCATGCACCGGGAAGCCCTCGACCGCGCCGGGCGGCGGGGCGTCCCACTTCTCCTGATGCCAGCCGCGACCGAGGATCCAATCCCCCGGCTTCGTGGTCTTGGTCGCCTCGGCCACCATCTCAACCACCTCTTCCCAGCTGCGCACCTGCATGAGGTCGAGCACTTGCAGGGCGTCCCCCATGCCGACGAAGTGGGCGTGCCCCTCGATAAACCCGGGGATCGCGGTGCGCCCGCCCAGATCGCGCACCTCGGTCCGCGCCCCGATCAACGCTTCGATCTCCGCGTTGCTGCCCACCGCGACGATCCGGTCGCCGCGAGCGGCGAGTGCCTCCACCGTCCCAAACCGCTCGTCGACGGTATGGATGCGGCCGTTCTTCAAGACCAGATCGGCCGGCCGCTGCGCGGACGCAGGGCCGCCCAGCACGGCGGCGAGCAGGCCCGCCGTCAGCGAAGTCAGAATGCGCATCATCGAGATCCTCGTGGTGGGGCAGATGGGTGAGTCGGCAAACGCCAAGCCAAGAGCATCCTCAAGGCACCGCGCGAGGCCCAGTGTTAGTTGCGCTCCCGGGCCCGGACACTCACGTGCCGCCAACCACCTCGAGACCACCAGACACACTCAGCATCCCGGTCCAGGGGCCCGCCGGATCCAACACCACATACTGGAACGCCAGGCGCGCACCGCCCAACACCGGCTGCAGCGTCGGGAGCGCGATCGAGCCGACACCGCTCGGGTCGGTCAGCGTCAGCAGCGGCGAGAACGGCGGCAAGACCCAGAGGCGGCAACCGCCACCCACCGGAAACCGCGCCGGCGCACCGCTGATCAGGAGCGCAGCCGGCGCCGACGGCGGAGTCTGGCTGAGCACGACCGGGAAGCGCGGGCCGATCCCCACCCGCGGCGGCACGGCGCCCAGCGAGATTTGCGGCACCAGCCCCCCGGTCCCGGGGCAACCAAAGCCGTAGGGTTGGGCGGCGTAGTCACCGGTGACGACCAGGTCGATCGCATGCAGCTCGTGGCCGTGGACGCCGTCGTCGGCGCCAAACAACACCAGCGGGCCCAGCCGAACAAGGTCGCGCGGGTTGGAGCTCCCGGGCGCGATGTCCGCGAGCAGCATCGTGTTCGCGGTGGTGCCATCGGTCACCCACAGCTCGTTGCCGGTCGCGCCATCGTCCGCCGTAAACAGCAACCGCGTGGCGCCGGGTTTGGCGTAGGTATGATTCTGAAACACGCTGCCCGTGGGCTCGACGACGACCATGGGGCCCGTCCCGGCGAGCGTGCCGTCGGTCACCCACAGCTCCCCCTGCGTGGCGCCGTTGTCGACCCAGAACACCGCGTGGTCGTCGTCGACCACATGCAACCCATCGACCGCCCCACTCGGCAGCAGCGTGATGATCGCCGTGCCCGCACGCGTGCCGTCGGACTCGCACAGAGCCGGACCGCCAACCGAGCGAGCCACGAACAGCAATCGCCCGCCCACCTCGCGCAGGCCCGTGGGGCTGGCGCTCGCCGACCCCACCAGCAGGTCCGCGACGAGCCGCGTGCCCGCCGGCGTGCCGTCGGTCACCCACAGCTCCGTCCCGTTCAACCCGTCGTCGGCCGCGAAGTAGGCCGCGCCGCCAAACGCACAGAGCTCGAAGTAGCGCGCCGAGGAAGTCGGACCGGGGTAGATGTCGCGCAAGAGCTGCGTGCCGGTGTCGGTGCCGTCGCTAACCCAGAGCTCGGAGCCCGCCGCGCTGGTCGTCGCTTTGAACAGCACGTTGCCGTTCAGCTCGAACCAGTTGCTCGGATCGGACGAGCCCGGACCAGGCTCGAGATCGAGGAGCCGCCGCGTCGAGCTGGCGTTGCCGCCACTGATCCAAGGCTCCCGCCCCGACACACCGTCATTCAGCGCCAACCAAGCGCGCCCACCGAGTGACTGGATCGATGACGGCCTCGAGCCGAGTGGGCCCGACCGCGCGTCGAGGAGCGGCCGCGTGCCGGCAACCGTGCCGTCCGAGCACCACAGCTCATCGCCGCTGACTCCGTCGTCGGCGGCAAAGACGAAGCCATCGGTAAGGAACGCCATGCCAGCGCGCGCGTTGACGTTGCCGTTGGCGCCGAGATCGAGAAACGGCGCCGTGCCGGCCGCCGTGCCGTTGCTGACCCAAAGCTGATGCGCCCCTGTCCCGTCCGTGGCGGTGAGCCAGGCGAGGTCATCAAAGGCCCCGTGCACCTGCACGTCGGAGCCAACGCTCGTCGCCGGCGGATACAGATCCACCACCGGCGCGGTTCCCGCCGCCGTGCCGTCGCTATACCAGAGCTCGCGACCACTCACGCCGTCGTCCGCGGCGAAGAGCAATCCGCTACCGCCGACCACGACGAAACCGTCCGGCGCCGAGCTGCGCGGCCCGGGCCGCAGGTCCGCGAACAAGCCGGTGCCCCCGGGCGTGCCGTCGGAGCACCAGAGCTCGGTGCCTTCCGGGCCAGGCCCGGCGAAGAACACCTTGCCGTTGAGCATCACCCCCGGCTCCGGTCCGGCGACAAAGTAGGCCACCGCAAAGCTCGTCAGCAGTTGGGTGCCGGACGCGCTGCCGTCGGTGACATAGATGCCGCGGCTGCCGGCGCCGTCGGTGGCCGCGAAGACCACGTCGCCGTTGGGCAACACGCCCACCAACGCCGGCCGTGAGCTGAAGAGGAAACCGCTGCCCATGGCGAGATCCGCGACGAGCCGCGTGCCCGCGGCGGTCCCATCGGTCGCCCACAGCTCCGTCCCGGTCGCCGGCTCCGACGCGGCGAAGAACGCCTCGCTGCCACTCACCATGAACGGCTCGTTGCCGGAACCGGCGACGCCCGGCTCGAGGTCGACGAGGACTTTCGTGCCGCCGGTCCTGCCGTTCGTCACCCACGGCTCCTCGCCAGACGTTTCATTCCACGCGCGAAACACCACCACACCGCCGAGGGTCGTGAGGTGGCGCGGGAAGCGACCAATCTGCGACGTCGACAGCTCCCGCACCATGGCCGTGCCTTCGACGGTGCCATCCGTGGCCCAAAGCTCCCAGCCGCCACCCGTGCCGATGACGGTGAAGACCGCCCCGGAGCCAAGCCGCGCGATCTCCGCGTCGCCGTTGGTGATGCCACCAAGGCCGGGTCGAATCTCAGCCACCTGGAACGTGCCCGCGGCGGTGCCGTCGGAGCGCCACAGCTCGAAGCCCGAAGCGCCGTCGTTGGCGAAAAACAACGCGGCGCCGCCGACCTCGATGAGGTTGCTCGGCGCCGAACTCGAAGCGCCGGGGTAGATATCGGCAACCAACGCCGTGCCCGCGGCGGTGCCGTCGGTCCCCCAGAGCTCGCGCCCCTCTGCCGCCGTCGTCGCGACGAACAGGATCACGCCATTGGGCAGCTCGACGAAGTCACTCGGGGCGGCGCTGCCGTAGCCGGCGAACACGTCAGCGAGCAGCGTCGTCCCGGTTGCGGTGCCGTCGCTCAGCCAAGCCTCGATGCCGAGCCCCGGAGCTTCCGCCGCCATCAAGACGCCGCCCCCGGCGGGGGTTAGCGACATGGGATTGGCGCTGGGCGCCGTGCTCGGCGGCGTCGGGTTCAGATCCTTCAGCAGAGTCTGAGCCCCGAGCGGTGCGGCAAACAGCACCGCGGCAAGGCGAAGGCGGAGGCGGAGGTTCATGCGACAGGGCCACGCGGGCCGCCCTCAAGCTACCGCAAAGAGGCCGCCGCCGCCGCCACGGCGCGTGACGCCGCGGCGACACCACGGAGGCATTATGATCCTCGCGAATGGACACTCCGTCCGACTCGCACAACGACGTCGAGTTGGCGACGCGACTTCGCACCGGTGACGACGAAGCGCTCGCGCAGCTGTTCTCACGCCACCGCGAGCGGCTGCGGCACATGGTCCGCCTGCGTTGTGACCCCCGCCTGACGGGCCGCGTCGACCCCGACGACATCTTGCAAGAAGCCTGGCTGGCGGCCCACACCCGCCGCGGCCAACTCGCCGAGCAACCAGATCTGCCGCCGTTCCTGTGGCTGCGCCTCATCGTGGGGCAAACCCTGATCGACACGCACCGCCGCCATCTCGGCACGCGCGCCCGCACCGCGGCACGCGAGGTGCCGCTGCTGCTCGCCGCACCGATGGTGAGCTCCGAGTGCTTGGCCCGACACCTCAGCGCGAGCCAGACGTCCCCGAGCCAGGCTGCGATGCGCGGCGAGGCCAGCGAGGAGCTCCTGGCGGCGATCAACGGTCTGGCGCCCATCGATCGCGAGGTGCTGATGCTGCGCCACTTCGAAGAGCTCACGAACGACGAGGTCGCCGAGGTGCTCGAGCTCAGCCGCACTGCCGCGAGCAACCGGTACGTGCGCGCGGTGACCCGGCTGCGGCACGCCATGGGAACCGAGGACGAATGACCGACGAACGCAATCCGGTCGAGCTGCTGGCCGATGAGTTCGTCACCCGCCAACGCCGCGGCGAAAGCGTGACCGTGGATGAGTATGCGCGCGCGCATCCACACCTCGCGGCGGAGATCCGCGCGCTCTTTCCGACGGTGGCGGCGCTCGAAGGCCTCAAGCGCGACGCGTCCTCGGCGGCGGAACGCGCCGCGCCAGGTCCGGCACCACCGCCGCGCCTCGGCGACCTGCGCCTGATCGACGAAATTGGGCGCGGCGGGATGGGCGTGGTCTACGAAGCGGTGCAGGAGAGTCTCGACCGGACGGTCGCGGTCAAAGTGCTGCCGCGCGGCCGGCTCGGCACCCGCGGCGAGCGCTTTCGCCGCGAAGCGCAGACCGCGTCGCGCCTGCACCACACCAACATCGTGCCGATCTTTGGGACCGGGTCGCACGACGGTTACGAGTACTATGTGATGCAGCGCATTCGCGGCGTCGGCCTCGACCAGGTCATGGCCGTCGTGCGCGGTGACGTCGATGCCACGGACGGGCATGAGCCGCGGGACCGCCTGGCGCGCGAGGTGGCGCGGTCGCTGCTGACGCCCGAGCCCGCGGAGTTCGGCCGGGAGGGTAGTCCGCGCGGCCAAACCCAACGCTCGTACCGAGGCAACCCGATCTACTACCGCAACGTCGCGCGCCTCGGCGTCCAGGTCGCCGACGCGCTGGAGCACGCACACCTCCAAGGGACGCTGCACCGCGACATCAAGCCGTCCAACTTGCTGCTGGACACCCATCGCACGATCTGGGTGACCGACTTCGGCTTGGCCAAGGCGCTGGAGCACGAGGACCTGACGCGTTCGGGCGACATCGTCGGCACGCTGCGCTACATGGCGCCCGAGCAAACGCGCGGCGCGTGCGAAACCCGCAGCGACATCTACGCGCTCGGTCTCACGCTCTACGAGATGGTCGCGCTGCAACCCGCGTTCGCCGGCTACGGCAAGAGCCAGCTGCTGCAGAAGATCTTGAGCGGCGGGCTGCCACCGCTGCGCTCGATCGACGACGCCGCGCCGATCGATCTGGCGACGATCATCGCCAAGGCCTGCGCGACCGAACCGACGGATCGCTACGCGGCCGCAGCCGAGCTCGGTGCGGACCTGCAGCGCTTCCTCGATGGACGGCCGATCAAGGCCCGGCCGGTCAGCGCCGTGTGGACGGTATGGCGCTGGTGCCAGCGCAACCGCGCGACCGCGGCGTTGGCGGCCTGCGCGGTCGGCGCGGCGCTCACCGCGGGGATCAGCGGCTGGATCGGCTACGGCATCACCTCGCGCGCGCTCGACGGCGAACGCGCGGCCAAGGACCGCGCCGCGGGCAACCTCGAGCTCAGCCTGCAGGCGTTCGCCGATGTATTCGACCAACTCAGTGGCCCCGACCTGGCTTTGCCGCACCTCGAGGATCCCGAGACCGGCGAGCTCACCGCGCTCGGCCCCGTTTCGGTCGCCCCCGAGGACGCCGAGCTCCTCGGCCACATCTCGCAGTTCTACGAGCGGTTCGCCGAGCGCAACGCGGAGGACGTGTCCCTGCGCTGGGAAGCGGCCAAGGCCCGACGCCGCGTCGGCGACATTGAGCGCCGGCTCGGCCGGTATCCAGAGGCGCGGAGCGCGTACGAGCGAGCCATCGAGTTGTACCGCGGCCTCGCGCCGGACGGGGCCGACACCATCGGCGATCGGGCCGTCGACATCGCGCTCGCCTACAATGGCCTCGGCAAGACGCTCCGCGACGAACGCGAGCGGCAGGCCGCCGAGACCGCTCACGAGCACGCCCTCGACATCCTGCAGAACGTCGAGTCGCCGCGCTCGACAACGGTGGCCCTCGAAACGGCGAGGACCCTGAACTCCCTCGGCGCGTGTGAATGGAGCCCACGCGCGCACTATGGTCGCCGGGGCGGGCGCTGGCGTCGCGGCGAGGCCCGGACGCCCGCCGAGGCCGACCAGCGTCGCATGGCCGGCCACCAGAGCCTGCGCGATGCGGCCAAGCACCATCGTGCGGCGCTCGCCATCGTGACCGATCTGCAGGACAACTCGACCGAGCGTCATCCGCAAATGCGCTTTGTCGAGGCCCGCAGCCGTCGCTTTCTCTCGTGGGTGACCGCCCGTGAGCACGCCGAGGCGGCGGCCGAACACGACCGGACGGCCGTTGCCCTCCTGGAGGGCCTGGCCGCCGAGTTTCCCGACGTCGACGCGTACCGCTTCGAACTCGCCGAGACCCTCCGGCACCCGCGGCGGCAGCCGCGCGGCGAGCGCAGCCGCGAGACCGACGAGGCGCGTCGGCAACGCGTGGCTCGGGCTCTCGAGCTGTTTCGCGACCTCGAGGAGAAGCACCCCAACATCCCCAGCTACCGCGCGGGTCGGCTCCGCGCGCAGTTCGAATCCACGACGCAGACCTCCGAGGCACCCCGGGCGCAGGCGCTGACGGCCATGCGTGACGTCCTGCACGAGCAGCTGGAATGGGCGGGGACTCCGACCGGGCACCAACAGGTCCGCCAATCGGTGTGGATGCTCCGCCGCTTCGTCGGCCGCCTCCAGCGCACAGGGCGCCACGACTTGCTCGCGGCCGAAACGACTCTCTTGGCGGCGGAATTACCCACAGACGTGCGCGGGGAGATCGCGCGCCTGTTGAGCTCCTTCCACCAAAGCCACGCGAGGGAGCTCGAGAAGGGCGGCGACGAAGCAGGCGCGCTGGCAGCGCGGGAGCGCGCCGAGGCGCTGGACCCGACGCACCGTAGCCGCGGCCGCGATTAGGCTGCTCTGACGCCGCCCGAATTCTTCGCCCCATCTCGCTCGGAGCCTGGGTCGCCTGTGGAATGAGTGGCCCCGCGGCCGTTCTTGGCCACCAGCGCGGGGGCCTCTGGCCACCGACCTCCGACACCGATCACCACCTCGATGCCCAAATCCGCAACTGCCGTCGTCATCGGCACTGTGCTCGTCGGCGCCGCCGCCGTTGCCTGGCTCGCCCTGGGCGAAGAGCGCACGCCCTGGACCCCGCCCGCTCCCCCCAGCGCTGTTGCGGCGCCCGACGAGGCGCCGGCGGCAGAGCTCACTGCCGGCCCATCGCGCCCGGGCGCGCCGACCGGCCGCACCGCGGCCCTGATGCCCGCGGCTGCGGGCGACCCCGACGCCGACCCGGCCACCGAGGACCTCGCGGTGAGCGGTCGGGTCGTCGACGCGCAGAATCAGCCGGTGACGGGGGCGCGCATCCGCGTCCTCCACCGGGGCACCATCGACTTTTCCGCCCTACGCGGCCGGGGCGGACCGCCCCCGGGGGACCGGTCGCAGTGGCGGGCCTTGTTTCGGCGGCGCCCGCTGGGGCCAGCGGTGCACTCGGCGCCAGACGGGACGTTCCGCCTCGAGGGGGCCTCGTCCGCCGAGGCGGACCTGGTCGTCACGGTCCAGCACCGCGACCACGCGCCAGAGCTCCTCAACAAGACGTGGCGCGCGGCCGACGGCGTGCTGGCGATCGGAGACGTCGTCCTGAGCCGCGGGCTGACGGTCCGAGGCACGGTCGTCGACGACCGCGGCCAGCCGGTCGCGGGCGCCGAGGTCGCCTACGAAGCGGAGAGCGGCGGGTTCTTCGGTCGCGGTGGGCCCGGTGGCCGCGGCGGCCGCGGCCGCCGCTTCGGTGACCAGGACACACTGTCTTCACTGGTCGAGCCCGCCGAGAGCGACGCCAACGGACGATTCGCGCTCGGGCCGCTACCGGCCGACGCCTTCCAGCTGCGGGCCGAAGCACCGCGACACGTGGCCGGCCGCAGCGAGAGCCTCGAGCCGGACGTCAACGGAGTGCTACCCGACGCGGAGATCATGCTCGCCGTCGCCGCGCAGCTGCGCGGCGTCGTGCGCGACCATTCGGGCGGCATGGTGGCGAAGGCTCGGGTCGTCGCCGTTCCGGCGACCGAGGATGCCGAACGCGACGGCCGCGGCCGCGGGCGCTGGTTTGGCGGCGGCCGGACGCGCGGGCCGCGCGACTCCGCAGTGACCAACCCCGGCGGTGAGTTCGAGCTCACTCGCGTCCCGCCCGGCGCGGTGCGCATCGAGATCGAGCACCCCGACTTCCAGGCCGCGACGCTAAACCAAATCCAGCCGGCGCAAACTCCCTGGCTCGAGATCACGCTCGAACCCGCCGCCGTGGCCTCCGGTGTGGTCCTCGATGCGGCGACCAATCAGCCAGTGGAGATGTTCGCGATCGCCGCGCGGCCAGCGGACGGCGAGGAGCGCGGCGGCCGCGGGCGCGGCGATCCCAGCGAAGGCCGACGCTCGCGCGGGGGCCGCGGCGACGGCGCCAACGAGTCGCGGCGCCAGGCCGACGAGCAGTGGCAACAGGAGCGGCTCGGTGGCGTGGGCGAGATCCCGCGCGACACGCCCGAGCCCACCCGCCACGAAGGCGGTCGCTTCGAGCTTCGCGGGCTTGAGCCCGGCGAGTACGTGCTCGACGTCGCCGCGCCCGGCTACGTCAAGGTCGCGGCAGCCCGCATCGAGCTCGGCGGCGGCGTCATCAACGCCCCGGTCACGCTCCGCGTCGAGCGGGGTGCCGTCCTGGTCGGCCGCGTCCAGCTCGCCAACGGCGAACCCGTCGCGCGCGCGCGGGTCGAGGTGCGGCTGACCGAGCCGCCGGGGCGCGAAGCCACCGCCGAACCCGAGCGAGGCCGCCGCCCTGGCTTCATGCGGCGCGGTGGCTTCCGATCCCTGGCGCGGACGCGGACCGACGCGCAAGGCGCGTTCGAGCTGCCGCCGCTGCGCGCCGGGGCGTTCGAGCTGCGCGTCACGGCCGACGGCCTGCTCGATCACCGCGAAGAGGTGGACCTACCCGCTCGCGGGTTGGGCCGGCCACTGACGGTGACCATGGCGCAGGGCGCCACGATTCAAGGCGTCGTGCTGGGCTTGCCGCCGGGCCAGGGCGGGATGGTGATGGCGCTTGGCGAAGACGGCCCCGGCAGTCGATCCATGGCGCGTGTCGACCCAGCGACCGGGGAGTATGAGCTGCGCGGTCTCACGCCGGGCGGCTACTTCGTCACGTTCATGGAGCCCGGCAACGGCAGCAGCATGCGCGGCGCGCTCGCCCGCTTGGTCACCCCGCGAAGCGGCGGACCCGATGTCAACGTCGGCGAAGGCCAGATCGTCCGCCACGACCTGAACGTCGACGGCGCGGAGGTGGGCAGCGTCGAAGGGACGATCTGGCTCAACGGCAACGTCGCGACCGGGATGCGCGTGCGCCTCGCGCCGACGGCAGAGCCAACCGCCAACTCCGAAGGTAGTGCGGCGCGCTTCTTGGCGCAGCGCCTGTGGACGGATCGCACCGACGCGGACGGCAGCTTCGCCGTGGAGGCGGTGCCACCAGGCAGCTACGAGCTGCTCGTCGAGCGCGATAGCGGCCGCCGCGGGGGCCGCGGCGGCGGTAGCCGCGGCACGCTCCACCGCGAGACGGTCCTCGTGACTACGGGTCGCCCCACCGCGCGGCGCATCGAGATCCGCACCGCGCAGGTGGAGATCCGCGTGCGCAGCACCGGAGAGTTACAGCGTGCGTCGGCGACGCTGGTGCCGGTCGCCGACGTTGGCGAGCAACCGCCCGAGCGCTGGCGCCGGTTGCCGTCCGCCGTCAGCCTCCCAATCCAAGAAGGAACCACAGGGGCGCAGGAGGTCCCGCCTGGGGCCTATCGCTTCGCCGTCTCCGGGCGCGACATCACCACGGTCACCGGCGAGCTCACTGCGTCGCTCGGCGCCCCCGTCGCCGCGACGGTCGACGTCTCGCCGGCCACAACCCAAGAACCTCGCTGAGGCTGCGCCGCCTTTGAAAGGGCTGCGCTCTTCGCAAACGACATCATCATGAACAACGTCACTCTTGGCATCCGCTCGGCGCTCGTAGGAGCGCTTTCCCTGTCCCCCGTTTTCGCGCAGGAGGTCGAGCTGCGGATCGCCCAGCCCGCCGATCAGGTGCTGCGCTTCACGATCGAGTCGCAGCTCGAGAGCGAGACCGAGCGCCAGATGCTGATCGACGGCGAGGAGCGCGGCGGTGGCCGCGGCGGACCGCGCGGCGCGTCTGAGCTGCGCCAGAAGATCGAGTTCGAGCAGGGGCCGGCGGACGCCAACTGGCGCAAGTACCACACGCTCGAAGCAACTTCGCTCCGTATGGGTCGGGACGGCGAGCCGGTCGAGCGCGCCACGACCGGCGCGCTAGAGGGCAAGACGATTCGGGTGACGCAAGGCGACGACGGCGCCACGTTGGCCGTCGAGGGCGACGGCGAGGACGGCCAGGCCCTGCCGGCGGCCATGACCCGCAACCTGCCCACCCGCGTCGACCTGAGTCGCCTGCTGCCGGCGCAAACCGTGACGGTCGGCGCAGAGTTCGCGCTCGACGACGGCTTTCGCGCGGCCCTGGGCGGGTTGGTGCACCCGATCGTCGGCGATCGCGACGACGCCGAGGCCAGCGACCAGCCGCGTGGTCGCAACGGCGGCGACGCCCCCGGCGGCCGGCGCGGGCGCGGT
>JBCCGH010000103.1:0-33961 GCA_039029375.1 Planctomycetota bacterium | reverse complement strand
CGGTCGAGTTGTTGGGGCTTTGCGCGGGCGTCCGCTGCGCCCAGCCGGAGCCGTCCCACTCCCAGGTCTGCGGTGGCGTCGAGCCAAAGCCGGAGTACAGCACCGTCACCCCGCGGGCGCTGTCATACGTCAGGCCCGGCAGCCAGCGCAGGTTGGGCTCGATGCTGGTGGCCCGGCGGATGTACCGACTGCCATCCCATTCCCAGGTCTTGTTCGCGGCGAACAGGACGATCCGCTGGCGGGAGCTGTCGTAGGCCATCGCCGCATCCCGGGGCGAGGGCATGATCTCTCGCTCGGTCCAGACGACTTGCGCCGAGACGGCGGTGACTCCCAGCACGGCGATCGCGGCGTGGGGAAGGGGGGCGATCATGGGCAAGCTCCTTGGCTCATTTGGCGGGGTGGCGGGGAACAACCAGGCACCGTCAGGGACTGTCCCGATCGTTGCACAAATGACCGGCTCCAGCGCGGAAAGTGCTGGAAGCGCGCTGTCACCGAGCTTGAGGCGCCTCGGCGCGCGCGGCCGTCATCGCTGAGTCGCTGCAAGAGGTCGAGGCCCGGATGCCGTGCGGCAGCCCGAATCGCTGATCGAGCTGCATGTGGTGCGACGCTGAGCCGCGCCCCGCTGGGTCCGGGTCGATCTCGGCCCCTCCATGCCGGAACAAGGCGTGGGGCCAGCATCTCGCACAGGTGGGATGGGCGCCGGCCCACCAGGGCTGGGCACGTGCGGCGACGACGATTAGGCTTCGGGATGGCCCGGATGGGACGCTGAGCGTCGATCGGCGCGTTCGCGGCCGAAGGAACCCGCCCAATGGCCGACATCCTCGCCTCTCCGCACGGTGCGTCGACGGGGAGCGGTCCCTGGTCGCGACCTGATGGCTCGTCGCTTCACTGGATTCGTCGCATCGCCCCTTCCGTGGCCCAAGGGGTGGCTGCGACCCCTTTGCTTTTAGTCTCCGGCCGGGATCGTGTCAGGTGCGTTGTCCGCGGCGCCGGCTGCGCGCAGTTCCCAGCCCATGGCCACAAGAACTGAAACGCCAATGAAGACCATCAGATCGCTCGCGGTCGCGCTGCTGATCGTCGCCAACAGCGCGTTGGCGCAGCAGTTCTCCGAGAGTCTCAAGCAGCACCTGCCAACGTCGGCATTCGTTGGAGTCACCGTCGCGCTCGCTACTGGTGACGTGGATGGCGATGGCGACATCGACCTGGTCGTTGGCTCGGCTACGGTTTCACAGAGCCTGTATCTCGACAACGGGGAGGGCGAGGGCGTCTATGTGGACGCAACCGCCACCCGGCTGTCCCTCCCGGGATCCGTCAGCGCGCTGGCATTGGTCGACTTCGACCTGGATAGCGACCTGGATTTGGTCTCGTCGAGCACCGTCATCAACGAGATGAACCGAGCGTTCGTGAATGACGGAGCGGGCCGGTTCACCGAGGAATCAGTGGATGCAGCGAGGCTCTCGTGTGCCGGGATTCGAATGCAGGGTGCCGCTCGCTGCGTGATGGCTTTTCGGCCTGGGCAGGGCACGACGACTCCCGCCCGCAATTGCTCATGGTCATGCGAACCCAAACTCCTTGCGCTCCTAGCCCTACAGCGTCGCGCGCAGCGCCGCGATCCGTGCCCAGAGCGCCTCGGCGCGCGTGCGGTCGTCGTCGCTGAGCCACTGCAAGAGTGCCGGGGCCCGGATGCCGTGCAGCAGCTCGAATTGCTGATAGAGCTGCATGCGGCGTGACGCCGGGCCGCGCGGCGCTGGGTCCTGGTCGATCTCCGCCTCCCATGCCGTAACGTCGGCGTGGAGCCAGTCGATCGCCCGCCGCCGCCAAGTCGCGCGCACCGCGGCATCGGCAACCCCGTCATGCCCGATGCCGTAGCTCGCCAGGAGCGCGGCGCAACCGGCGAACAGCTGGTAGCCGTCGACGACCTTGCTAGCCAGCTTGGGCTCGGCAGATCGCGTCGCAGGTGTCGGGCGGGGCCACCGAAGACGGCGCTCTGCTCGTCTACATGTCGGCGGATAGCGCGCCGCCGTTCCAACACGAGGTGCACGCGCAGCTCTACGAGGCCACGGGGGCGGGCGGTGCCGTCGTGGGGCTGGGCGGCGGCTGTGGCGGGGGCGGTGCGGCGTCGGCGGTCGGCTCCTTTGCGGTGGGCAGCACCGACTTCGCGTTCCTACTGACGGGCGCCGCCGGCGGGACGACCGGTGTCGCCTACCTGGCCTTGGGCGGCACGGGCGCGCCCATCAGCTGTGGCCCGTGCACAGTGACGCTGCCGATCGTGACCCTTGGCGCGCCGTTGACCTATGGCGGCGCCAGGTTGGACGTGCCCGTCCCGTGCGTGCAGAGCCTGATCAGCGGTGCCGTGGAGGCGCAGTGGTGGGTGGTGGCCCCGAGCGGGTGCACCTTGGCTCCCGACTTGTCGTTCTCCAACCGCCTCCAGGCGACCGTCGGCGAGTGAGCTCCGATGGGTGCGACGATGAAGTATTGACAGAGATCTATATAGACAACATGCTATCTATGTGGTGTCCCTGGATGTGACCCTGACCGCCCTCGCCGATCCGACGCGGCGCGGCATCGTCGACCGGCTCGCCCGCGGGGCGGCCACCGTCTCTGAGCTGGTCGATTGTTTCGATCTCACGCAGCCCACGATCTCTTCGCACCTCAAGGTGCTGGAGCGATCGGGGCTGATCTCGCGGGCTCGGGTGGCGCAGACCCGGCCCTGCCGGCTGGAGCCCGCGGGCCTGCGCGCTCTGAACGCCTGGTTGGGCCAGCTGCGCGCTCGCTACGAAGCGAACTACGCGAGACTCGATCAAGTCCTCGAGGACTTGAAGAAACCCAACTTGAAGAAACCAAAGAGAGGAACTCGAAGGTGAAGCCCCTCAAGATGACGACGCCGACGTCCACCTCGACACGCATCGTGCGGTCCTTTGACGCCCCCGTTGCACTCGTCTGGCGGGCGCACACCGAGGCCGAGATCGTCAAGCAGTGGGCGTCCGGCCCCGCCGACCACGAGCTCATCACTTGCGAGATCGATTTCCGCGTCGGGGGGACCGCGCGGTATGTCTGGAAGAACCCACAGTTCGAAATGGGAATGACCGCCGAGTTTCTCGAGATCGTCGAGCCCACGCGCATCGTCCATACCGAGGACTTCGACGGATGGCCGGAGGGGCGCTGCACAGTGACGACGCAGCTCGTCGAAGCGGCTGGCGAGACGACGGTCACCATCGATCTCCAATACCTGACCCAGGAAGCGCGCGACGCCGCGATGCAGCCCGGGTTTGCCGAAGGCTACGAGGCCTCGTACACACAACTCGACCGGCTGATCAAGGAGCTCTGACCCATGCGCCGCCGTCTTACCGCCACTGCTCTCTTGCTCGGGCTGAGCGCCTGCGCCACCGCGCCCGAATCGACCACGCCCGCCGCGATGGGTGAAGCGCCGGCGGCGACCACCCCGAGCGTCGCCGCGGCCTCTCCCCAGAATGCCGCCGTTGAGAAGGTCGACGTCACCACGCTCGAGTTCGAGACCGAGATCGCCCGTCCCGTCGCGCAGGTGTGGGACGCGATGTTCAGCCGGGATGGCTACACGCAATGGACGGCGCCGTTCATGGCGGGCTCGTACTTCGAGGGCTCTTGGGCCGAGGGCGAGCGCATCCATTTTCTCGCGCCCGGCGGCAGTGGGATGGTCGCGGAGATCGCGGCGAACCGTCCGCACGAGTTCCTGTCCATCAAGCACCTTGGCTACGTCGTCAACGGCGTCGAGGACCTGACCAGTGAAGGCGTCCGCAGCTGGGCGCCGGCCTACGAGAACTACCGGTTCCGCTCGGTGCCCGGCGGCACCGTCGTCATGGTCGAGCACGAGGTCATGACTAGCGTCGAGGGCTACATGGGCGCCGTTTGGCCCAAGGCGTTAGCAGCCCTCAAGTCGATGTGCGAAGCCCAATAGCCGAGGGAGTCAGCGCGCGACGATGCGCACGGGCTGCTGGCTGAGCACGGCCGCGGGATGACCGGCGCAGTAGTAGCGGAGCGCGCCACTGTCGATCAGCACGCCGCCGTCGCGCGTGAGATGGGCGCCGCGCAGCTGCGCATCGGGTGCCGTCACCAAGAGCTGGCCGGATGACCCGAGGAGCTCGAGAAGAGCCGGCGCGATCTGCAGGTGGCGCAACGCGCGCTGTGGCGGCGGCCGCGCCCGCGCATGCTGGGCAAGAGCGCCGCGATGACCGAGCTGCGCAAGCAGATCGCGAAGTTGGCGGACTCGGACCTGCCGGTCTTGGTGCAGGGCGAGACCGGCTCCGGCAAGGAACTCGTCGCGCGCGCCTTGCACGAGCAGAGCGCGCGGGCCGGCGCCGCCTTTGTGGCCGAGAACTGCTCGGCGATCCCGGGCGAGCTGATGGAGAGCGAGCTCTTCGGCCACTGCAAGGGCGCGTTCACCGGCGCCGACGAGGACCGGGCGGGGCTACTGGAGCTCGCGTCGGACGGCACGCTCTTCCTCGACGAGGTCGGCGACATGCCGCTCGAGCTACAGGCGAAGCTGCTGCGCGCTCTGCAGGAGGGGCGGGTGCGCCGGATCGGTGCGTCGGCGAGCGTGCCGGTGAACTTTCGGCTGATCACCGCGACGCACAAGGACCTGCAGCAGATGGTCGCTGATCGGCGGTTTCGCGCGGACTTGTTCTATCGCGTCGCCGCGGCCGAGGTCGCGGTGCCGCCGTTGCGGGAGCGCGGCCGGGACGTGCTGCTGTTGGCGGAGCACTTCCTGGCGCAGCTCAACGAGCGACACCGTCGCCAGGTGGCGATGAGTGACGCGGCTTGGGCGCAACTGCAGAGCTACCCGTGGCCCGGCAACGTCCGGGAGCTCGAGCACGTGGTGTCACGCGCGTTCCTGCTGGTGGACGGCGACACGCTCGACGCGCTGCAGTTGCCTGAGCCGGTGCTCCCCAGTGACGCCGCGGGCTCGCCGACCCGCGTGCTCACACTCGCCGAGGCGGAGGAGCAGGCGATCCAAGCCGCGTTGGCGGCCACCAACGGCGACAAGACCAAGGCGGCGCGGTTGCTCAGGATCTCGCGCACCGCGATCTACGCCAAGCTCGGCAGGATCCGAGACGCCAAGCGCGCCCCCGACCCGCCGGGCGACGAGTAGGCGCGGCTGCGCCGGTCGACGCGGAGTCCGGTGCGCGCGTGCGCAACGCGCACGGCCACCGTGCGGGTCGCGCACGAAACGGGGTGCCCCGCGGTTGGCACACTTGGTGAAAGGAGGCTCGCGTCGCTTCGGCACCACGCCGGAGCTCGTCACAAGCTGTTTGACCATGAAGAACCTCCTCCCACTTTCCCCGCTCCTCCTCGTCACGGTGGCCGCTGCGCAGACCCAAGTCGTCCGCGGCGACGTCGACGACATCCGGGGGCACGCCGCGCTTTCAGCTCGAGTGCACCCAGGTGCCTCTGGTCAGCTCGGTCGTCAATCTGCAAGCGCTGCACGATGCCAGCCGGCAGCAGGACATCGAGTACGAGATGAGCGTGCAGAACATCGGCACCCCCGGCGCGCCGATTCTCGATGTGTTGTCGGCCGTGGAGATCCCCGAGACGCTCGACATGGGCAACCTGCGTTTTGGTCGCTCGGAGACCTGGGAGGTCTTTGGTCGTCCGGCGCCGCCACCGGGGTCTTCTTGGCGGCGCGCTCCCAAACCGGTTATGTCGGCCTGGGCGCGCCCGGCGCGTGGATCCTGGGGCGCAACTTCGCGCTGATGGCGCAGGGCACGATCAGCGCGATCGGCCGGTTTCAGTTTCGGTTCCAGATGCCGACGATCCCGAGCCTCATCGGCGTCGAGTTCACCTCGCAAGCGGTCATCGCCGATGGCTCCGCCCTGGTGCTGACGCACGGCGACTGCAAGGAGGTGCGCTCGTAGAGATCTACCGCGCCTGGATCGCGATGCGATCGCCCGCCGGCAACGCCCACGGCGGCACGAACGGCTGCCCGCCGTTCGGGACCACCACCGGTTGTGCGTAGAGCTCGGTGCCGACCAACGCGGGCACGTCGGGGATGGCGAGGCGCAGGATCTGGGCGTGGACGAAGAGGCCGGGTAGCGCGACGGCGCCGGTGATGTCGAAATAGAACCGCGCGCCGAGCGCCTCTTGTGGCCCGAGGAGCGACGTGCCCACCAGCCACGCGGCCGCGGTCTGCGGCTGCAGGTCGACGGCAAGGTCGACGCTGCCGCCGATCGGCGGGTCGTTGGGCGTCACGCTGGCGCGGCCAATCCAGCGCGTGGGCACCAGCTGCTGGATGACGACGACGCCCGTCGTGAACGTCGAGGTGAGGTGGCTCGCCGTCACGAACATGGGTGCGACCGCGCTCTGGTTGTCGATCGGGCTGCGCACGAACTCGCAATGACGGAAGTTCTGCGTCGCCGTGGTCCCGGGGCGGACCGTGATCGGCGCGCTCTCGAAGACGTTGCCTTCGAGGCGAGGCTCCGGGCCGGTGCTCTCGATCGCGACGTCGCCGTTGCGCAGGTGGCTGTTGTCCAGTCGCAGGTCCAGGCCTGAGGGACCGGACTGCGCCAGGATGTTGCCGTCGAGCACGCTCTCGCCGACCCGCAACGCGAACGCGGCGCTGCTCGGCTCGAGGCGCAGCGCGTAGTCCGCTGGCGCGCCGCCGCCGCGCACGTCGAGGTGGTACAGGCCGATCGACGTCGGTGCTGCCGACGCCCCGAGGAGATCAAACGCACTCCGGGCGGCGTGGACCTTGCCATGCACGTACTGCAGATCCAAAGAGCCCGCGCCGATGCCGAGCGAACGGATGCCAAAGTCGCCACCCACGATGTCGGTGCGGGTGATCGCGACTGTCGTTCGGCCATCGACCCGCAGATCAATCTCCAGCCCGACGCCGCAGCCTTCGAACGTGGCGTGGGCGCAGCTGACGTCGATCGAGGCGGCGAAGCTGTCTTGGCGAACCCGCAGGCCGACCGGCTGCCCGACGAAGCGCGCACGGCGCACGTCGATCGGCTCGATGCCCCCCGGGATCAAGGGCGTGCTGCGGACCTCCAGGCCGGCTTGCGATTGGCCGGTAAAGACACAGTCCTCGATCGTGGCGCGACCACCGGGCAGGTAGCGCTGCCGGGTGTCGAACGTGACGCCGATGCCGCCACGTTGGAAGGTGAGGTGGCGTAGCACCACGAGGTTGGTGTGCAGGGGCACGATCTCGAGGACCCCGCCGCCGTCGAGCACGACGTTGCCGTTGACACCGCGAATCTCGACGGCGTTCAGCGAGAGCGCGGGGCCAGCGACGGGCGAGAGCTGCCGCTCGAGCGTGATCGTCGGCGTGGTCGACGCATCGATTTCGATGACCTCGGCCGGCGCGGGCACGGGCCCGCGGAACTGTGCCAGCTCGGCGGCGCTGAACTCGGTGAACAGCGGCTCGCCGTTGCCGACGCGGATCGCCTCGTCGAGCGACAGCGCGCCGTCGCCCAGCGTTCCGTGCGACATCGGGTCGTTGACGAGTGCGGTGATCTGCGCGGGCAAGGTGCCGGCGATCGCCGCGATCGTCAGGGTAAGGGCCAGAGAAGGGATGTGCATGTGGGGCTTCTGGTAAGGCTTGGGGTGGGGCCTGTGACAGCTGCGACGTGCATTTGCCATGGGCAGCGACCCGGGAAGCGGTGATGGCCGAGTGCGACCTGCCAACACGGAGTCGCCGCGCAGCGTGACGCTACTGGTCGTCTCTCCTTCGCGATGCCGCGATCTGGCAACGCAGGCCGCACGGCCGAGGTGCGCTGCTCGCGAATGCCGTGCCGCGGACGGTCAAGGGGCGACTCGCGGTGTTCGCTGGGTGCTTTGCCGCACGTTCGCGGTGCGATCAGGCGCATTGCAGCGGTCGCCCGCCGTCGCGGCGTGGGCGGGCCGACACCGAGGCGCGGTGGTTCGACGCCGCGCCCGCACGAAGCGATGGCTCGGCCGATGGAGCCACGACACCAATCACAACGATTGCGAGTTCTAGTACTAGTACTAGCGCTCGACGACCAACGACCGCACGACCCTGCCGCTCGGCGGGACGTCGAACGGACCATCGACGATCGCTTCGAGATCGGGGTGTCGCGTAGCCAGGCGCGACGCGCCGTGGCGGGCGTGCGCAAACGTGAACTCGCCGGCGGCGTCGGTCACTCGGCGCGCCACCGCGGCCGACGGCGTCCAGCCGTCGAGGCCACGCACCTCGTCGACGTCCGAGAACAAGAACACGGTGACGCCGGCCACCGGCTGGTCGGCCCCGTCGCGCACCGTGCCTGCGACCTCAGCGCCGGGGCCGAGACGGACGACCAAGCCTTCGGGCCGCGGCGCCACGCGCGCGGCCAAGCGTGGCACGAGCGTCGGCGCGTAGCCGGGGGCGCGCACTTCGAGGCCGGTGACGCGGCCGACTTCGAACTGCTCGTCGGGGGTGTGCCAGTGGCCGTTCGCGTTGCGAAACTCGATCCCGTGCGTCCAGCCCGCGCCCCAAGCGCCGATCCGTTGGTCGTTGGGCTCGAGCACTGGGGCGACGAAGCGCACGAAGAAGTGGGGGATGGCACGGCCGCTGGCGTCGTCGACCACGCTGCCGGCGAAGCCGGCCACGGGCCGCAGCGTCACGTCGAGCTCGCGTTCTCGGCCACCGGCGTCATCGAGGATCCGCGCGTTCATGAACCCGGTCTCGGCGAAGGTAAGCCTGACCGGGTCGGGTGGGAGGTCGAGGACCTCATACGTGCCATCGTCGCGGGAGTGCGTCAGCAGGCCCAGGTCGTTGGCGTGGCGATCCAGCACCGCGGCCACCCGGCCCTCCGGGGGCTCGCTCTGCCGGCGGGCGAACACCGCGACGCCGGCGAGCGGCGTGCCCGCCGGGTCGAGCACGCGCCCGTGCACGCGGCGACCCGGCTGCAGGACCACGATCACGTCGCGGCGCTCGGCCGCGTGCGGCGGCGCCTCGATCGTTTGAAACGTCACGCCATAGCCCGCCGCGCGCACCGAGAGCGTGCGCCAATCCGCGCCCGCGGCGGGGATCTCGAAGTTGCCGTCCGGGCCCGTCGCCGCGTCGGGCTCGCGGTTGTTGAGCGCGCCCGGTTGCAGGTGGACGAGCGCGCCTTCGACCGGCGTGCCGTCCGGGGTCAGCACCCGGCCCGAGACGCGCTGCCCGCGCTCCAGGGTGAGGTCGCAGGTCGCGCGTTCGCCGCGGATCGCGACCTCGGCGGACGCGTCGCGGTAGCTCGGGTGGGTGGCGTGCACCATCACCATGCCCTGGTTGGGATCGAGGTAGGGCAGCGCGTAGTGGCCTGCCGCGTCGGTCGTCGTGGGAAAGAAGAACTGCGCGAACGACTCGACTTGGGCGTCCGTCACGGGAGCGCCGTCGGGATCGCGGACGGTGCCCTCGAGCAAGAAACCGGCGCGTAGGCGCACGTCGCGGCGCACCGTCGTGCCGGCGCGTGGCTGCGCGATGGATTCGGTTTGCACCGCGTAGCCGGCGGCCGCGACGTGGAGGACCACGCGGTCGTCGCTCGCCGGCAGGCGCCCGGCGTAGCGACCGGCCGCGTCGGAGCGCGCGTCGCCTCGCTGGCCGAGGCGCACCCAAGCATCGGCCACGGGCTCATCGTCCGGCCCGCGGATCGTGCCTTCGATCGCGACTTCGAGGGCAATCACCTGCAGTGTGAGGTCGCGGGACGGCGTGGCGCCGGCGGGGACCACCAGCGACTCTGGGTCGGCGAGGTGCCGTTCGCCCTGACAGTCGGCGACGACGACCGTGAGGCCGTCGGGTGCCGTGGTCGGGCACCAGGTGAAGGTCCCGGCGCTGTCGGTGGTGACCTCGTCCTCGGCCCATGGTGCGCCGTTGGGCAGGGCGCCGGCAAACAACCGCAGGCGGACCGGGGCGTCCGCTGCCGGGATGCCGCGGCTGCGCAGCAACGCGCGCCCGCGCACGATCCAGCCGTGCGGCGCGGCCGTCACGGCAGGGTGCTCGGTGCGGCCGCTGCTCGCCGGCTCTGCCGCGGCGGTGTCGCGTTGGGTCGCAGGTGCGGCGGGAGCGACGGCTGTCAGCTGCGCCGGTGCCGTCGGCGTCGGCGCCGGGTCCGGGCGATCGCCTTCGCCCCAGGTCCCGCGAGCGAGCAGGAGCGTGGCGGCGCTCAGCGCGACGACCGCGGCGGTGGTCGCGGCGGTCCAACCTTTGATCTTGGCCATGAAGAACACTGCGGTCGAGGCCGCGCTGGCTGTGGTGACGGCCGCGGGTGGGACCGCGGCATCGGGGCGGGCGAACGCGAGCAGTGCCGCCGACCAGCGGCCGCGATCGCCAGTCGTGGCGTCGAGTTGTTCGCGAAGCTGTCGGAGCGCGCGCTGCAGCTGGGTGCGCACCGTGTGGACCGAGAGATCGAGCCGCTTGGCCACCTCGCGCGGCGGCAGCTCGTCGAAGTAACGCAGCGACACGACGCGGCGGTACTTCTCTTCGAGCGCGTCCACCGCGTCGAGCAGCGTGCGGCACAGCGCCAGGTGTTCGCCCTCGGGCGCGGTCGCCGCGGTCGCCTCCGGCACCGCGACGCGCTGCTCGCGAGCGCGCCGGCGGCGCGCGGCCCGCACGGTTTCGCGGGCGCGGTTGCGCGTCACGTTGGCGAGCCAGTGCCCGAGCCGGCTGCGGTCGCGCGGCGGTTGCTGGAGTGTGCGGAGCCACACGTCTTGCACCACGTCGTCCGCGGCGGTGCCGTCGCCGAGCAACCCTCGGGCGAGGGCGCGCAGGCGCGCGGAGTGCTCGCGCAGCAGGCGATCGTCGAGGGGCATGGAAGGCATGTTTGGCGGGAAGTCGCGGCTTGCCTATGGGATGCCGCGGGCCGGAAAAGCGATTCACCGGTCGAGGTCAGAGGCGTTGGGTGAGGCCGGCCGCGGGGCTAGCATGGCCGATCGCAACGAGGGAAGAGACCTGTCGTCGCTGCCGACCTTGATGTGGAGTCACCGTCTGTCATGCCCGCCGTCACCGCGATCCAGCTGCCGCCGCCGTCTCGGTGGCAGGACCTCGAGTCGCTCTGTCGCGATCTGTTTGCGGCGCTGTGGGACGACCCCCAGGCCAAGGCGCACGGGCGCCCCGGCGAAGCGCAGCAAGGCGTCGACGTCTACGGCACGGCTCGAGGTCGGCGCGCGGGCGTGCAGTGCAAGCTCAAGAGCGAGATCGCGGGCGCGCGCCTGCGGCCCGATGAGATCCGCGCCGAGCTGGCAAAAGCGCGGCAGTTTGCCCCACTGCTGCAGGAGTTCACCATCGTCACCACGGCGGCGCGCAGCGCCGCCGATCAACGCGTCGAGCGGGAGTGGAACGACGATCCGGACCGGCCCTTCGACCTCGCGATCTTCGGGTGGGACGACGTGGTCGAGCGCCTCGCCGGACAGCCCGACGTTTTGGCGTTGCACTATGGGTGGCTCGGTTTTGGCGGCGAACGTCGGCAGCGCCTGGACGACTATCTCGACAGTGTGTGGAGGGAGTTTCTGCCGCTGTCGATGCTCGCCGTGCACGGTCAGGACCACGACGCGCCGACCCTTCCCGCGGTCTACACGGCGCTGGACGTGGACCTCGACCTCTGGTCTCCGTCACGCTCGGACCCGTCGGAGCCGGAGGTGCTGCCAGGCGACTACTACCGCACGTTGGCCGAGCTGCGCCGGGCCGAGACCCCGGACGCGTCGCGGCGCCGCCTGACGGCGCTCGAGTTGGTCGCGGCCCAAGACCGCTGCGTCTTGCTTGGTGGGCCGGGGAGTGGCAAGAGCTCGTTCGCCAAGTACCTGGCGCTGTGTCTGAGCGGTGAGCGTTTGGGCAAGCCCACCAACCTCGACACGTTGGTGGCGTTGGGCGAGGTTGCGGCAGCTGCTGCGAGCGACTCCGGTGACAGCGGGTCGGGCGATCCCGAATCGCCGCCGTCCCGTGCGGCGCGCCTGGCCACGGTGTGGCCGCATGGCGTGCTGGTACCGGTCTGGGTCGAGCTGCGCGCCTTCGTCGCCGATGCCGAGGCCTTTCCGGGTCGGGGCGCCACACCGACGGCCGAGAACCTGATGGCCCATCTGCGCCGACGGCCCAAGTTGCCGGTGGCCGACGTGATGGGGGAGCTGCGTGCGCTTCTCAGCGGCGACCCCTTGGGCCGCGGCGTCCAGCTCGTGCTCGATGGTCTGGACGAGCTGGGCACCCACCCGGACTTGGATCCTGGCGAGGTGCGCCAGCGGCTGCGTCAGGTTCTGCGCGCGTTTCTTCAGGCCTACCCGGCCTGCCGCGTGTTGGTGACGAGTCGTCCGCACGCGTACGAGCATCCCGATGGTCGCCTTGATGACCTCGGGTTCCGGGCGCGCTCGCTGGATCCCTTTGATCCACCGAAGGCACAGCGCTTCATCGCCGCGTGGTGCGCCGATCTCGAGGCGCGCGGCCACTGTCCGGCCGGCGTGGGGGCTCGGCAGGCGCAGTCGCTGCAGCGCGCGGTCGCCGCCCACGCCTACCTGAAGCCCTTGGCCGAGCGTCCGCTGCTCCTCACGCTGCTGACCAATCTCCACGCCGCTGGCCACGACGTGTCCGGCGGCCGCAGCAAGCTCTACGCACAGACCGTCGAGCTCCTCTTCGATCGGTGGAATCGCCATTACGACAAGCCCGGGGCCCACTCGTTCGCCGAGGATCTCGGCCTGCCGCGGGCCAAGGTTCTGCGGGCCCTGGAGGAGGTCGCCCTGCGCGTGCACCGCGAGGCGTCGTCGGGCGATGGGGCGGCGCTGATTCCGTTCGAGGTGATCTGGGACGCGCTCGGCGCAGTGCGCGGTCCCGACACACCGGTGCCGGTGGACGATCGCAAAGTCATCGAGTACCTCCGCGACCGCTCCGGCATCCTGCTGACGGAGGACGAGCAGCGCCATCGCTATCGGTTTCCACATCGGAGCTTTCAGGAGTACCTCGCGTCGCGGCGGTTGCTGCGGGATCCCGATTTTCCCGACGAGTTTGGCGAGCTGGTCCGCGGGCATGTCGCGCACTGGCGCGAGGTCGCCATCTTCTGCGTGCTCGCTGCGGATCCGGCGATGGCCTGGGTTGCGGTAGAGGAGCTGGTGCCGAGCGGACCGCCGGAAGGTGCTCTGCCTCACGAAGCCGAGCTCCGCGCTGCCATCGTCGCGGGCGCGGCGTTGGTCGAGTCGGGACTGCACCGGCAGCCTGGCCGGCGCAATGTGAACAAGCGGGATGGGGTGCGAACGTGGTTGACCCGGTGCCTGACGGACGAGCGGCTGGCAGCGCCGGAGCGGATCGAGGCGGGCGAGGCGCTGGGTGTGCTGGGCGATGCGCGGATTGGCCACCGGCTGGAGAACTTCCGGGAGATCGAGGCCGGTTCGCCCAAGTTGCTGGGGGTGTACCCGGTGACGGTGCAGGAGTACGAGGAGTTCATCAAGGCGGATGGGTACGACATGCCGGAATGGTGGACGCACGAGGGCGGTGCGGAGCGTCGGGCGCACTTCGGCTGGACCAAACCCGAGGGATGGGAGGGGCAACAAGTGCACGGCAACCGGCCGGTGGTTGGTGTGTCCTGGGACGAGGCGATGGCGTACTGCGCGTGGTGTTCTAAGTGCAAGGAGATCGCCGGCTACGAGGCGCGGCTGCCGACGGCGGAGGAGTGGCTGGTGGCAGCGTTGCCCAGGGACCGGCGTTGGCCGTGGGGCTCAGAAGATCTAGACGAGGAGCGAGCGAACTACGGGTGGAGCGTCGGGGCGCCCAACCCGGTGGGCGTGTATCCGCTGGGCCGTGGCGATCTTGGCCACTGGGACCTCGCGGGCAACGTGGAGGAGTGGTGCGCGGACGAGCGAGGGCCACCGCTCAAGGGGCGCGAGGAGTATGGGCCCCGTAGGGAGTTGCGAGGCGGCAGCTGGGCGCTCTCCGCCGAGAACCTCGGCCACTGGCTCCGCGTCGGCTTCGTCTACCGAGCCGCCGACCGCAGCGTCGACCTCGGCTTTCGCGTGTTGCTGTCCCCCGCGAGCCGTTGACCCTTGGTTCCGGCGGGGTCCAGGGGCGGCAGCCCCTGGTCGCCGGAGTGTCACATGAGTGACAGATGTGTCATGGCCCCGCGACGCCCCGCCCAACTCACCGGCAACGAAGCAGGCCAGCGTAGGACGCGATCGAGCGCTCGATCTGCTCCGTCTCTCCCTCGATCATCAGCGCCCCCAGCCGCTGGCGGAACCGCGTGAGGGCGCGCCGAGACGACGTAACGCGATCGCGGCTGACGCGGCAGCCGAGGTAGCCGAACACCCCGCGGGTCGAGCGCGCCGGAGCACGGGGGTGCTTGAAATTCAGGTGCCGCTCCTCGGCAAGCCACCGCGCCGCAGCGTCGCGCGCGTTCACCAACGCGCCGGCCTGATCGCCAAAGATGGCGATGTCGTCCATGTAACGCAGGGCTTCGACGCCGAGGTTTCGCCGAAAGAAGTGGTCGAGCCCGCTCAAGTAGTGGTTGCCCCACCACTGGCTGGTCAAGTTGCCGATCGGCAGGCCGCGACCCAGGGCGCGCCCCTCGTCCAGGCCGAGCCACGAGCGAACTTCGGGCGGGTCGTACAACCCCCGACCTCCTTCGATGATTCGGGTCAATAGCGCCATCGTCGGCTCGTCCTTGATCCGGCGCCGGAGCAGGGCCTCGAGCACGCTGGGATCGATGCTCAAGAAGTAGTGTCGAATGTCCAGCAAGAGCACGAATGCATGCCGTCTCAGCGCGCGCTGGAATGCGAGGACGGCGCGATGGGTGCCCCTTCCCTCCAAACACGCGTACGTCTGGTCCACCAGGCTCCGATCCAGCCTCGGCGCCAGGACACGGTGGATGGCGTGGTGGACCACTCGGTCGCGCACGTCGGCAGCGGCGATGAGCCGTCTCTTGGGCTCGTGCAAGAAGAGCACGCGGTAGGGTCCGGGCCGGTACCTGCCCTCGATCAACTCCCGCCGCAGCCTCTGGAGCTCCTGCGGTGCCTCACGCGCGAAAGCGGCCACCGTCGGCCGTGCGCGCTTGCCGCGGCAGAACGTCTCCCATGCCGCCCCCAGGTTCGCGGCTGCGGTCAGCTCGCCGAACACGTTGTTGATGCTTCGCACCATCGCCTCGGGCTCGTCCTTCGTCGCTCGCCACTCGGATCAAAGGGCCCGCCCGGACGCTCGGCCCTAGGGCCTACGAGAACGGGCGGGCGAGGACGCTTCGGCGCCGCGACGGCGCCCGGTGCCTTCCTGCACGGCGGCTCGCGGCCGGCGTGTTCGCGGGGGACAGCAACACGCGAAAGCCGAGGTTGTCGTTGCGGTTGGCGGCGTGGTTGTCGTTGCCGTCGCGGATCCAGTGGCCGAGGTTCTCGGCGGAGTTCGCCCAGCTGCCGCTCGGGTCACGTCCATCAGCCGTCGTTCGCTGTTGCGGTTCCATCGGAACGCACCGATCGCACGGTATCGCGGCGCACGCGGCGTGACCAGCCGCCCAGCTGTCGCCCGATTTCATCGGTCAGGTCAGCCACGCTCAGCAGCACGGAGTCCTCGAGCAGCTGGAGCTCCTACGCCACCTCCAACTGGGCGCGCAGCGCCTGCAGCTCGACGTCCGCCGCGTCGAGGAGTTGGGCGCGGTCGCGGCGTGTCATCACCAAGGCGACGTGCCGGAGGAGCTGCAGAGCGCAGTGCTGGAGCTGCAAGGACAAGGGGGCGGAGCGCTCGGTGTGCTCGAGCTGGTCGATCAGCGTGGCGCAAAGGGTCACGACGTCGTCGTAGAGCGGTGCGGTGTTCATACTCGAGCCTCGCGGGTCGCGCGGCGCAGGCGCCCGAGGCCGGTCCGTCGAGCCCGCTTCTCCTGGGCCGCAATGAGCCCAGAGATTTTGGGGATCCACTGACTTTCGATCTCTTGGACCAGCTCTCGACTGCACTCGCTCGCGGTCGCCGGCACCAGAAGGTGGACCAGCAGCCGAGCCGCGGCGTCGCGCGCTTGTGAGAAGTGCCGCGACTTGGCATCGGGATCAAATGCGTGACACCCGCGTGCGAGATCCTCAAGGGCTGTGAGTACGAGGCTGTGCGTGTGGTCCTCTGGCGTGTGGGTGCTCTGCATCTTTCGGAGTGTGCGCAGACCGATGCCAAAGGCGTCCAGATCGGTGACCGAATAGGACTTCCGTTCATCCCGAGTCGCCTTGGTGGCGGGGGCGATGCCCTGCTCGAACGCTTGGCGCGCGGTCTCGGTGCGCTGGGCGATCTCGGCGCGTTGGCGTTCCGTGAGCGGTAGATCGGCGCTGTCGATGACCCAGCGACCGCCGACCTTGCGGGCCGGCAGGCGCTCTTGTCGGATTAGGTAGCGGATCTGTCGTTCGGACTTACCAAGAACGGTCGCGGTGTCGGCGAGGCTGAGGTTCATGACCGCAGCGTGGTCGCCTCGGGTGACGTTATTGTCAGGTGAACGACAAGAATGTCGCAGATGGTCAGTACGCGCGACCAGGGGCTGCCGCCCCTGGACCCCGCCAGACCAAGGATCAAGGGCTCGCGGGGGACAGCAACACGCGAAAGCCGAGGTTGACGCTGCGGTAGGCGGCGAGGCGGACGCTGCCGCCGCGGAACCAGTGGCCGAGGCCCTCGGCGGAGTCCGCCCAGCCGCCGCCTCGCACTGCCTTCCGCGGCCCGTAGTGCCTTGGCCCTCTCGGCGACGGCCCTTGCTCGTCCGCACACCACTCGTCCACGTTGCCCGCGAGGTCCCAGTGGCCAAAGCGGCCACGGCCCAGCGGATACACGCCCACCGGGGTCGGCGCCCCGACGCTCCCGCCGTAGTTCGCCAACTCCGGGCTTGGATCCTCCTCGCCCCACGGCCAAGGCTGGTCGCCCGCCAACGCTGCCACCTGCCACTCCTCTGCCGTTGGCAGCCGCGCCTCGTAGCCGGCGATCTCCTTGCACTTAGAACACCACGCGCAGTACGCCATCGCCTCGTCCCAGGACACACCGACCACCGGCCGGTTGCCGTGCGCCTCTTGCCCCTCCCATCCTTCGGGCTCGGACCAGCCGAAGTGCCCCCGCCGCTCCGCACCGCCCTCGTGCGTCCACCATTCCGGCGTGTCGTACCCGCCGTCCTTCATGAACTCCGCGTACTCCTGCACGGTCACCGGGTACAGCCCCAGCAGCTTGTCCGAGCCTGCCTCGATCTCCCGGAAGTTCTCCAGCCAGTGCCCAATCCGCTCGTCGCCCAGCACACCCAGCGCTTCCCCCGCCTCGATCCGCTCCGCCGCGGCCAGCCGCTCGTCCGTCAGGCACGAGGTCAGCCGCGCCAGGAGTTGAGCGAGCAGTGCTTGCTCGTGGCGGCGGGCGGTTTCGTGCGCCCGGGTCTCGAGCACGGCGAGGCTGGCGTGGATCGCCAACCGCTGGTCCGCGGCGCTCGGGCCCTTGGACCCGGGTAGTGGGACCAGCTCGTCCACCAGATTCCAAACCCGGTCCGGCGCGTGGAGCGCGCAAAAGCCCACGACCTCGCGCCAGCGGTTGGGGTCGCCGCACATCAGGGCGTGTAGACCGGAGCCACACGCCGTTGCCGGATACCCTTCGAGGCGCACCAAGTACTCGGCCGCGAGCGACTCTTGCAGGCTGCCGTGCGGAAACTCGTAGCGGCTTGCCCTCGGGGTCTCTTCGCCCACCGCCAGCAGAAGACCCGAGCGGCGGCTCAGGTAGTTCATGAGTTGGTGGTAGTTCGGCTCCGCCTCCTCATCGTCCGGGTCGCTCAGGTGTCGGGCCAACGCGGACCAGATGTCCTCGACCGTGACGCGCTTGCGGTCGCCGTCGAGGTCGCGCCCGTGCGCGTGAAAGGCCAGGTCGCGGAGCGCGGCGAGCACTTGCGCGCGCCGCTGCTCCACCGTCGCGGCCTCGGTCGCGGGGCCGCCGAAGATCCGCGCCGCCTGGTCGGCAAAGCTCGGCACGCCCTCGCGCGCTTGGTTCCAGCGGTCAAACAGCAGCTCGACCGCCTCGCGAAACACCGTGCCGCGATCGCCGTGGCGAAGATCGACTTGGCCCGAGTCGTGAAGATAGGCGAGCAGCGTCAACAAGAGCGGGCGGCGGCCGAGCCGCGCCAAGTGGCGGTGCCCGAGCACGATGCGCGCGAAGTCCTCGGCCACGCTGGAGCTCCGGCCCGCGTCGGCAAACCACGCGTGCGCGAAGCGGCGGACGTGGTCGGCATCGAACGGCTGGAGTGCGGTCTCAACAAAGCCGAGGTCGGGGTCGAGCTGCCATTCGGGCCGGCGGTAGGCGTAGGGCCGCGTCGTCACCAGCACTCGGCAGCCCGGATACGCGTCGAGGAAGGCGCGCAGGCATTGCTTGAGCGGCGTGCGGATCTTCGCAGAGTTGGCGACCTCGTCGAGGCCGTCCAAGACCAACATGACGCCACGGTGGGGCGGCGTGGCTGCGAGCATGAGCTGCAGCTCGGCCACCACGTCGCTGTCCAGGCGCCACTCGTTGCGGATGTAGGCGAGGAGGTGATTGGGGTTGGGGGTTCCGGTGTGGGGAAAGGCGTCGCTGGCGACGAACGCACGCAGCTCGATCAGGACGGGGATCAAACCGCCGAGCAGCCCGTCGCAGCGTGGGTCGCGGTCGCCCTCCTCCGGCCCGGCGAGGGTGGCCAACGTGGCCTTCTTGAACGCACCCGCGCGGGGCTCATGCAGAGCCTCGCCCGCCAAGCACAGCGTCAAATAGCGGGCAAACGCGCTCTTGCCGCTGCCGCCTTCGCCCTGCAGCACGACGCGCTCGTGGCGGGCGAGATGTTCCCAGACTTCTAGGGGGGAGCCGATCGCGCCGTTGCGCAAGAACAGCGGGAAGTGCCGGCGCCACAGGTGCGGCCACCGGCAGGCTGCATCGACCAGGTCGGGCCAAGCGCGAACCTGGACGTCAAAGGGGCGTTCCGGGTCTGCGTTGAGCGCGTCGATCTCGGCCTGGACGTCGGCGGCCGGCGGCGCCGTGGTCGCGATCGTGAGCTCCGCGAGCGGTGTGTGAAAGGTCTTCGCTTGGTCCACGGCGCGGCGGACGACGTCGCGGTCCAGCGTTCGGACCGCGAGACACTGTCCCGCCCTCCCCGCGCCGGCGCCGGAGCCGAGGACGTCGACGCCGTGCTGCGTGCGACCGATCGAGCCGTAGAGCATGGCGCCGTCGTCGTCCCACGCGGCGCGAAAGTAGTCGTGGCAGAAGGCCTCGAAGGCGCGCTCGTCCACGCGCTCGGCCACGTGCAGTCGGGTGTAGACCGCCGGCAGCTCCGGGGGGTGAGCGTCTCGGCCCAGCGCCGGGCCGCTGGGCAGCGGCAGACACCGGTTCCAGACCGTCTCCAGGTAGCTGTGGATCTTCTTTCGGGTGGCCTCCGACAACCCCAGGAAGCCGTAGTGGCTGCGCGCGACAGCTGGATGGTTGGCGAGCTGGTCCACGATCTGGTCCCAGCCGAGGATCTGCAGCTCGAAGGGTCGGTTCTTGGCGTCGTTGTGGGCGCGTTCGACGGCCTGTGCCGACGCGTCTGGGGGCGCGGTGGTGGCGAGGATCAGCAGGCCGAGGCTGCTGTCGCCACTGCGGAACGTCTTGGCGGCGGCGATCTCGGCGACCACCTCATCCTCCGTCAGCCGAGGAGCGCGGCCGGTGACGCGGCTCTTGAGCTTGCACTGCACCCCGCCCCAGCGTCCGTCGGCCATCTGGCCGTAGACGTCGACGCCCTGCTGGTTTTGGCCGCGCCGGCCATGCCGCTCGGCGTGAGCCCCCCAGATCGAGGACCAGAGGTCCGCGCAAAGGCGTTCGAAGTCTTCCCAGCTGCTGGGCGGCAGCTCGCGAATTGCGGCGATCAGGTCCATGACGCTGCAGGCCCAGATGCTAGTCGGGCACTTTTGTGCTGCCAACGCTTGCGGGCGAGCCGCGCCATCTGGCCCATCGATCGAAAGTGCGCCCGCGCGCGCTTGCGCGTAGACTGCGGCGAGCGTCGGGAAGACACCGCGGCCTTACCGACGCGGCCGAGGAGAAGGAGCAAGACATGAGTAGCGTTCGTGCGCTGACGTCCTGGGCGTTGGTTTCGATCTTGAGTGCTTGCGCGACTGGCGTGCCGACCACCGCTTGGCAGGTGCGTCCCACGCACCTGCGAGCCTTCGCCGATCCCCAGCCGACTCGGCAAGATCCCCCGGCCACCGGTGCTCCGGCGACGAGCGCGCCGACCACTGAGGTGCCCGAGACGCCCACGAGTTCTCCCGAAGTGCAGGTGGCGCCCGCCTCCTGGCTGATCGGTGGCGCGACGCGGGACGATCAGGCGCCTGAGGAGATGGCAGTCTACGCGGAGGTCATGGACGACGCTGCGCAGCCGGCCCCGGAGGTCATCGGGCTGATCCTGATGCGCGATCACAACGTGGTCGCGCAGCGGTGGGAGACGGCGACGCGCGCCCCCGCCGACCCGCCGCTACCTGGCCGCGTGCGCTACGAGGCGACGATCTCTGCCGCCTCTCTGCCGGCCGGGGACTACCACGTCGCCGTCGCGCGACGAGCTGGTGACGTGACTCTGGTCTTCTATGCGCCGGACCAGTCCATCACCGTCGACGATCAGGTGACCCATACCGCCAACGAGTACTTCACGCTTCACGTGGGCGCCGCGCTGGTCAATCCGTTCGAGCTGGAAGAACGTGCCGGATCCCCGCCGACGATCGTGCTGCAGGACGAGAGCGACTCCGAATCCAACTTTTAAGCGGAGTTCAAGTTCTATCACCGCAAGGCGTGGCTCGAGCCGAGCCATCGGTACGAGCCGGGGTTGGGCATCGATGACATTGAGGCGCGCCTAGGCGTGACCGCGGGCGGGAGCAGTCGGTCGGCCGCGGCGATCACCGGAAGTGGCGACGTGTATGGGGAGGCGTCGGTCGAGTGGTGCCTCTTTGGTTCTCTCGGGGAAGGGGGCGCTAGTGCCAAGGAGAGCGGTGTCGACCGGTCTGATCCCAAGTGCATTTCCCCTTGGGTGACGAAAGCTACCTCGTGTTGCAGGGGCGGTTTTTTGATGACCTCACCGACAGCGACGATGTGCACCCGTGGTCGCTCATGATTGGCTACACCGTGCCACTGACGGCGATCGCCGACACGATCTTCAACTGAGCGGATGCGCGGGAGCGGTCGCGACGCTGCGTCGACGGCTCGCGGAGGGCCAGGCCTTGCGGGGGGCCGAGCTACCGGGCAGTGGGGGAAGGCTGGGTCGCGCGCAGAGCCCGCTCGATCTGCGTGATGGCCTTCTTGCTCGTCCAGTAGCCCACGTGCCCGCCGGCCCCCAGCCGCACGTTCTCCGGAAACCCCTCGGCCAGCGGGTGCACCGTCGTGCCCACGTAGTCATGGGTGCGGTACAGGTTGATCCAACGCGACACGCGCCGCCGCAACGGCATCCACTCGGCGCTCGCGCTGCCCGGGTAGTGCTGAGGGAAGTAGTGCTGATAGAGGTGGCCAAAGGGCGAGCCCATCGTGATGAGCGTCGTCCTGCCGGCCAAGGCCTCGTAGGCCTGCAGCGTCGTCTCTCCCAACGACCGGCGAAAAACGCCGATCCCTTGTGGTTGGTCCGTCGGGACCGCGAGCTCGTCGATCGCGATGACGGATCCCTGGCTGTGGGCCAGGATCGCGACATGGTCGACGCCATGCTGCGTGTGCAGATACTCGATCACCCGCCGAAAGCGCGAGCGGATCGGTCGCGCCTGCATCAGATGGGTCGCCGCGGTGTACTTGCGCAGGTAGGAGAGGACGTCGTCCGCCAGGTGCAGGGCCACCCGCAACATCGGCGCGAGCGCCACGAGCACCGCTCCGAGATAGACGCGCCAGGCGCCGTTGGTCTGGAGGTTCACGATGGCGTCAGGCACCCAGCCGAGGTAGACCGCGATCGAGATGACCGAGGCCAGCGCGGCGAGGCTGAGGCCCCACTTCGCCGCTCGCTCCGAGACGATCAGACGCGGTGGATTCTCCTTGGCGGACCGCGCCCGGCGTGCGTCGGACCAGACGATGGTGCCGACGATGAGCAGGAGAACCCACGCGAGCCCGTCGACGGTGACGGCGGCGGCGAGCAGCTCGTTGGTCCGGTCCGCGGTTGCCTTGGGTAACGACGTCGTGAGCACACGCCAAGTCAAGGGCACGACGAGCCCCCACACTGCGCACTGCAGAGTTGGCACGACGGCGAGCAGCTGGCGCCCGCCCCGCTCGGTGCGCTCGACGTTCCGCGTGGCGAACCAGTGCAGTGCGATGGCGACCTGGAGCATCGAGACCGGTACGAACGACGCGACCACCAAGCCGACTTGGGCGCGGCCGAGCTCGTCCCAGCTCGGGTCCGTGATGGCGACCCAGAGTGTCGTGGCGGCGCCGATGCCGGCGAGTGAGAGCCAGAGCGGCAGGTAAAGTGAGGCGTAGCGTCGCTCGCGCAGCTGCTCTCGCAACGGTCGACGGTCGGTTTTCGCGAGCTGCCGCGCGCGGTGGATGCCGAGCGCCGCCGCCCCGGCCAAGACGAGCGCGCACAGCACGCGGCGAGCGAGCGCGTGCTCGTCGGGATCCTGCCCGACCCAGGTCTCGACGGCTGTGTGGGCCGCGGTCGTCATCAGCAGCAGGACGTTGAGCGCGAGCACCGGTCCAATCAGGACCGCCGCCAAGCTTCGGGCCAGAACGCCGGCTCGGCGCGTTGCCGGGTGCGCGTCGGGGCTGCGCTGCGTGTCGCCGACCGTCCGCAGGCCGATCATGAGTCCCAGGAGCTCGATCACGGCGCGGGCGAACTCCGGGAGGAAGTCGCGGGTGCGGGACCGTGAACCCCACCAGACCTCGGCGACGACGGCGCGCTGCTCGAACAGCCGGCCGTAGCGCAAATGGCACGGGAACGTGCGCAGCGCGTCGCGGTCGCTGCCGTCGTAGTCCGGCAGGGCGATCGCGCGCCGTTCAGGCTCTGCCGTGAACGCGCCGCGGTGCGCCGACCACGCGTCGACAAACGCGTTGATGGTCTCGGCGGGGGCGGGGTTGCCGATGCCGTGGACCACGACGATGGCGACGCTCGGGGGCGGCGTGCCGTCCGGGGAGCTCGGGCTCGTGAAACTGTTCAAGCGCGGCCTCGGCGATGATGTCGGCGCGCTCCCAGAGGTCGGCATCCGCTTGGCCACTGGGTGGCCGGGTCTTCATCGCGTGCGTCGTGGCGGTCAGACCTCATAGGTGTTGCTCGCTGCGTCAAACGGCAGCCTCTCGTGCGCACGTTCGCCATTCAGCGCCAGCTTGAAGAATCGTTTGACCTTGGCGTTCTCCGTCGAGCGATCGGCGAAGTAGGCGTGCGAGTTGCCTACCTTCGTAGCCCCCGTGAACTGTACGTACGCTGCGTGGCGAGAATACAGGTTGAACGGGTAGTGGCCGAGCCGCGCCAGCTGCTCTTCGCCGGCCTTCAGGCGCGAGACCTGCAGCGCCCGGTCGTCTTCGTTGATCGTGATGTAGACGCGCTTGCGGCACAGGATCCGATCGACCCAGGCGGCGTGCGCTTCGTTGTTGGTGTCGGCCGCCGCCAGGACGACGTTGTCAAACAACAGTCGGTTGCCCTCCGAGGCTGTGGACAGCAGCAGGTGTTTGTAGAGGTAGTTGCCCATGCTGTGCAGCATCAGGTTGATCGTGAACGGGCACTCGCGTTCGGCGATGCGTGCCACGAGCGCGTCGCGATCCTCGAGGTTGTCGGGGTGCTTGCGGGTGGCGTCCTCGCGTGCCTTGGCGAGCTGACCCTCGCGGATCGCGTTGACGCAGGTGTGCATGATCCCCAGGAGCCGGTCGAAGGCCCCAATCGACAATCGGGCGTCGCGCTTGTCAGCCTTGTAGCTCATCGTGCCGGAGAGCGCGCCACCGCCGTTGGCGGGCCAAGTGAAGGCGAGGACCTCGATGCCGTAGAGGCGGGAGAGCGTGTGGCATCGATCGAGGACGTCCTCGACGTCGTTGTTGAAGCCGTGGCAGAACACCAGGAGGTTCTTGCCCTTGCGCGTCGAGCTCGGATGGATGAGCTGCGGGCTCACCACATCGAGCAGCCGAAACGCGACGTAGTCGACGACGTGATCGCTGCTGACGATCGTCCCGATGCGTGCCCGGGCGGCGGCGACCTCTTTGCGCTGCTTCGGGTTCGTGCGGTCGGGAAGGACCACGAGCTTCCATTTGCCTCCCACTCTTCTTGCCTCGACGGCGCGAAGCTCGTTAGGGCCGCCGTTGGCCTCTCGGTTTGGGGCTTTGCCGAGGATGCTCGGGTCGCCGGTAGACTTCTCAACGTGCCGGTTGGTGATGAGAAACACGCTCGCTGACTCCTTCTCCGTGGGACTCGCAGGTGCGAGACGGCGGCATGCTAGCGGCGTCAAGGCTCGTGCGGAAGCGTGTGGGGTCGTGGAGCTTCGCCTCGCGCGACCCTGCCTCGACCGGGTCCACGCGGGTTGCTTGGTGCGCAAGGCGCGGCGTTTGCTCACTCCGGTGCGGTTCCGCTCCTTGCCGCGCCGGGCCTCGGCCGCGGCACGAGTTTTCTTGGAGGCAATCCCAAAGGATTTGCAGCTCGTGGCACGGATCATGAGTGCCCGGGCACAGTGCATCACCGACTTCCCGCGATCTGCCCGACACTGATGTGGCCGCTCTCTCTGCGGGCGGCCCGACGCCGCGGCACCTGTTTGACGGCCCGTGCCACGCACGGTAAGCAGGGCCAAGCCCCCGCGAGATGTCGCTCGCTGCCGTCCGTGCGGTGGAAGGAGTGGTCATGCAACGTCTCTGTCTCCGCCTCCTGACGGCCGCGCTCGCCGTGAGCATGCCCGTCGTGGCGCAGCGCACCGTGACCGTGGCCGGCAGCGGCGCGGCACTCGAGCAAGCACTCGCCAACGCCAGCGTCGGGGATGTGTTCCTGGTGCGGCCCGGGGTCTACACGGGCCAGCTCCGCGCCGACCGCGGCATCGCCATCGTCTGTGACCCCGGGGCGCTCGTGACGGTGGGCTTGGACGTCCACGACCTGCCCGCCGGTGAGACGTTGCGCTGGCTGGGCGGCGAAGTGTCATGGCTGAACATCCGCGATTGCCGCGGCAGCGTCTTCGTCGAACGCGCGGGCCTGGGCGCCGCCACCGTTCTGAACTCGGCGCACGTGGGGTTCAATGCCTGCTCGCCGCCGACGTTCTGGGGGGTCGGGGCCAGTGGCTTGATGCGCCTGACGTGTCGAGACTCCGCCGTAGCGTCGGTGGACTGTGTCTGGGCGGGTTTCGACTTCGCGACCGGCGTCGACGCGACGAGCTCGCGACTGACGGTCCGCGGCGGGTCGATCATGGGCGGCTGCGGCTCGCTTCCTCTCCTGGCGTCCGTGCCGCCCATCCGTACGACCGACACAACGCTCGTCGTGGGCCGCGGCTCCACCGGCGCCGAGGCCGTGATCATCGGTTGTGGCACGTCGGCGATCCTCGCCTCGGGCGGCGTCGTGCGGCTGGATCCGACCGCGCGGCTCATGTCGGGTTCCGCGCCCGGCGTCGGCGGCACTGCCGCGGTCGAGCTACGGCCGGTGCCATCCATCGTGTCCCAGGGCGTGGCGGCGACGCGCACCTGGGACGCAACGATCCACGCCGAGATCGGTAGCACGACGGCGACCTTGATGGGCCCGCCGGCCGCGCCAACCGGGCTGACCGAGGGTCTCTGGCTGGACCGGTTTCGCGCCGTGGTCGTCGACCTCGGCATCGTTGGCCCGAGTGGCCAACGGTCGATCGCCGCGCGCGCGCCGCGCGTCGTCGTGGGGATGGCGATCGTGGCGCAGCCGGTGTCGTTGTCGGCGTCCGGCGCCGTGCATTTGGGCGTGCCCACGCCGCTCGTGTTCGGCTAGTCGGGGCCCGCCTTGAGGTGGATCGACGGATCCAGGCGGGCCGCGAGCCAAGTCCTCGCGTAGAGCCAGTCGACTGCTTTGGGACAACGGTGATGGAGCGACGGTCGAGCTCGGCGTGATCGACTCGGGCTCGGGTACGGGCTCGGCTGCGATCGACATTGGGGCGCGAAGGACGCACGCTGACCGGTGGGCCCGTGGTCGTGTAGACTCCGGTTCGCTCGGGAGTCGCCCCTCTCTCGCGCGGGTCGTAGAACGCAGGACGGTCATGGCTGGTCGTTTCGTCCGCTGGAGCGCAGGCCCGGCGTGGATGGTTGCCCTCGTGCTCGGCGTCGCGGCGTTCGGTGCCGTCGCGGTGCGCCCCAACGGGGCCGCGCCACTCGCGGGTCGGCCGCGGGGGGGTGGGATCGAGGACATGCCCGCCGTCGCCCGTCCCTTGCCGCCTGTCACGGCTCACCCAAACGGCCGCGGCGGCGCCGTCGAGCGGGGTCACAGTGTCGCGGCGCACCGGGTTGCGGCCGCCGGCTCCAGCGCTCTGGGTCTCAATGCTCTGGGTCTCAGTGCTCTGGGTTTCAGTGCTGTGGGCGGGGAGGCGGAGATCCTGGGCCGCTGCGTCGCGGCCGAGACCCGGCGACCGTTGGCGGGCGTCGAGGTGTTTCTGTGCCGCTGGAGCATGGCGCTCCCCGGTCACGATGCGCCCTTTGCCTGGCCGGCGCCCTTGACGAGCGAGCTCGATGTGCCCGATGTCGGCTGGAAGCGAGACCCGGCGGAGGATCTGCTGTTTGTCCCCCCCAAGCGTCTCCAGAGGATGCGCGGTGGCGCGCTTCCTCGCTACAAGCGCCAACCCGACGTCGTGACGGGGCCAGAGGGTCGGTTCGCGATCCGGTTCCGTCCCAACGACTTCGACTGGCATTGGGATCTGCTCGTCGCTGCCTACCGGCGCTGTCCGCGGCGTGGTGTGCACGAACGAATCGCGGCGGGTGCGCAGATCGACGTGGGCGACGTGGTGCTTCACGCCGGCCATCGGCTCGCCGGGCGGGTGCTCGACCATCGATGTCGGCCGCTCGGGGACGTGCGGCTGACGGTGCGCGGCGCCCCGACCCGTCTTTGGGGTTTCGACGCGCTCGACCAACCGTTGCGCGCGGTGTCAGACGATGACGGCAAGTTCGCGTTCGCGGCCCCGCTGCCTTCGGGCACCTGGCACATCAAGGCCTCCGGCGACCACGTGATCGCCACCTCGCGATCCCTGGAGCTCCTCGGCGACCGACACGACATGGAGATCGTGGTCCAGCGCAAGGGAGCGTCCCGGCGAGAACCACATCAGCGGAAGCGCTGACACCAGGCGCAAGCGTCGGGTTCCCACAACCCCTCGCGCGTGGGCCGCCCGACGTAGCCGAGGGCCTGTAGCTGCTCCATGCTCGCGTCGTCGAGCTCGCCGACCTCTGGCCAGCCCAGATCGCGAGGGCTGGTCATCCAGCGAATGAGCTCGGCGCGCATCGCCCGGGCGCGTTCCGGATCGCGGTCGACGAGATTCTCGGTGCAGCCCGGGTCCTTGCGGAGATCGTACAGCTCGACGGCGTGGCGCTCGCGCGCGTAGAGCTCGCGTTGCTCATTGCGGCCGGCCGCGAGGTGGAGAATGAGGTGATGCCCGTTCTTGGTGATGGACGTCGCTTCGCCGTAGGACAGCACCGCGTAGTGGCCGTCGTCCGCGGCGGCGGCCGGGGCGCCTGGGCCCAGCAGGTGCCGCCCGGGAAACGCGGCGGCCGTGAGTCCCGCCAAGTCGAGCATGGTGCGGCCCAGATCGGGTTGCGCGACGAGATCGGCTTCGCGCCGTCCCGGCGGCACGCCGGGGCCCGCCACGATGAGGGGCACGTGCAGCGTGTCCGGGTAGAGGTCGGCGTGCGTGAAGTAGTAGCCATGCGCACCGAGGGACTCGCCGTGGTCGCCGACGACGGCGATCAGCGCCTCGTCGCTCCCGACCAGGTCGAAGAGTCGACCCAGCTCACCGTCGAGGTAGGTGACTTCGCCCCGGTACTTGGCGCGGGCTTCGCGCACGTCGGGGAAGCGACCGGCCGTGCGGTCGCGGAGCGCGTGCGGAAGGGGCTCGGGCTCGCCGGCGAGCTCGGGCGCGAACGCGGGCGGTGGCTCGTAGGGCCAGTGGGCGTCAAACACGTGCACCCAGACGAACAGCGGCCGGCCGGCGCGGGCGGGGAGCCAGCGTTGGATGCGATCGACGGTTGGCGCGGCGCGGCGCTGCGCGGCGACCGGGCCCGAGATGCGGTCGAAGCCCTGCTCCAGCCCGCTCACGTGGCGGAGGTGAAACGCGCTGACGCTCGCCCATGTCGCGTAGCCCTGATCGCGGAATACCTCGGCCAGCGTTTGCGCTGCGGCCGGCAAGCGGTGGGCGTTGTCGACGATGCCAGTGTCGCGGACGTGGTGTCCGGTCATGAGTGCCACGTGCGACGGGTTGGTCATGTTCGACCAGGTGAAGCACTGATCGAAGGCGACGCCCCGCGCGGCGAGGGCGTCGAGGTTGGGGGTCACGACGCCGACGCTCTGCGCGGCGCTGCCGACGTGATCGCCGCGGTGGGTGTCGGTCGTGACGAGCAGCACGGTGGGCGCAGGGCGATCGTCATTGGCGTGGACGAGGGCCACGTCGCCCAACGCGCAGACCGCCTGGTCGCCGCCGGCGTGCTCGATCGCGAACCGGAGCGTGGCGGCCTCCGGCACCGGCAGAATGGCCGACGTCCAGCCCGCCTCGTCGCCCCGGTCCAGGGTGTAGTGCGCGAGGGGCTCGGCGCGGTCCCCTAGGCGCACGACGAGCGCGGCGCCCCGCTGATGGGGGCGAGCCGCGGCGGGCACGCCGTAGGAGAACACGACCCGAGCGTCGGCGCCGCGGACGGCGCCCAAGTCGAGCGCCACCGGGACCCGCGTCGACACGCCGACCGTCGCCAGCGTCACGTCGCATAGCTCGAAGGGCACCGGCCCCAGGTGCGGGTCTGGCAGCAGCGCCTCGAGGGGGCGGGCCCAGAGCTCGAGCGCGTGCAGTCGAAGCGCGCGCAGCTCGCCGTCAAAACGCAGCTCCAGCTCGTCGAGGCGGGTCTCGGCCCGGGCCGCTGGCGGGACGTCGAAGGCGTAGGTGCGGACGTCGCCCGGCCGCGGGCCTCGCTCGCCGCTGTCTTCCACGGCGACCGTCGCGCTGGCGACCGGTTGCCCGTGCGCGCGCCAAGTCGCCGTCATGGACGCGCCGCCGAGGCAGCCGGCCACGACCCGCAGCTGGTGGAACGTGCTCGGGTCATAGGGGCCGCGGCGCCGCAGCGTGACGGCTTGCTCGGCGCGCTCCGCCCCGACCGTCAGCACTCCCCCCGTCGTCCCGTGGTCGCGTTCGGCCGCCGTTCGCGGCGTCGCGCAGCGGGTCGGGGCGTCGATCGTCCAGCGATCGCCCTCCGCCAGCGGCTCGAAGCGGGCGACGCGAGCTGCGGCCGTCCAAGCCGGCGCCTCAGCCTCCGGGTGCGGCAGCGGCCGCAAGAGCCCAGGCGCCGGCCCGGCGTGCGAGCATCCTGCGACCAGGCACAGCCAGGCCCCGGCGATGAGAATTCCGCGCAACGTGGCCACCGTACCACGCTATCGGCTGGCGCGGACCCGTAGTGGAGCTTCCCCCGGTGCCCGCTTTTCCAGCATTCGCGCGCGGTGCGCGGCGAGAGCCACCCGCGCGCGGGAGCGTGGCGCTGGCGCGGGGCCACTGGCGGTTCTTGCGGCAGTTTGCTACTGCACTGTCGCCGCCCCGACCGTTCCCCGTTGGACGTTCGACAAGAACGAGCCGAAGCCACCGAACACGAACGACTGGTTCGCCAGTGTGTAGCCGGACACCGTGCTCGGCAGGCCCACCGCCAACGTCCCCGGCAGCGCCAGCGGCGGCGTCGCGATGATGAGCGCGGGGTTGCCCACCGCGAGCGTGCCGATTCCCGGGATCTCGAACGCGGTCGTGCCAAAGCCAAACACGTGCACCACGAACCCCGGCTGCGTGCTCTGCACCGAGACCGAGACCCGCTCGCCGGCGCGTTTGCCGCCAGTGCGCGTGAGCGTGCCGGGCGAGTATTCGTGCGCCCCGATGTCGGGGACGAACTCGCCGGTGAACGGATCGACGAAGCCGTACAGGTAGCGCGGGAAGCCGCGCGCGTCGAGCTGCAGCGAGTGGTGGTTGAAGTTGCGGTCGCCAGCGTCGATCAGTGGTGACGTCGACCGCAGCGTGGTGTCGCCGGACTCGAACCGCGGATCGTCGTCGACGCAGCCGTTGAGGCCGGCGAAGCCGCCGTTGCAGAAGAACAGCTCGCTGCCGTCGAAGCCGCAGTAGTTCGGCGCGTTGTTCCAGACGTTGCAGTGCACGATTTGTCCGTTCCATTGCGTGCAGCTGTCGAGGAGCACCTTGCCCATCGCCGCGACGATCGCGATCCCGCGCCAGTCACCCGGCGCGACGCCAGGCGGGGTGGTTTGGCCCGAGGTGTCGCCGCCGAGCCGGGTGTCCAACATGGACGTAAACGCCGCGCTGGTGGCGATGAGCGTGCCGTCGACGCGCAGCGTGGACGCGGTGCCCACGGTGACGCCAAACTGCAGGATCGCGCCCTCCTCCACGGTGAGCGTCTGCCCAGCCGGGACGCGCGCTTGCCCGAGGCTCGGCGTCATCTGGTAGACGTTGCCCGCCACCAGGGGGCCGCCGCCGCCCGGCCCGTCGAACACGTCGGTCGGCAGCTGCACGACCGGCAGCGCCTGCGGGCAGGTCGACGTGTCGGGGGCGAGTCGGATCACGATGTCGGGGATCGGCCCAAAGCCGGGCACTTCGTCCGCGAACGGCCGATCGAGGATGGTGCCCGAGAACACCTCGAGGCCGTTTTGGACGCCGTTCGACTGCCCGGGGGCGACGAACTGATCGGTCCCGGCGCCGAGCGTGGGCGTCGCCGTGGCGTCGTCGCGGAAGATGTAGAACGCGCGGCGCTCGCCGGTCACCATCGGCTGGTTGAGCATGACGGGCAGCCGCGTCGGCAAGTTGCTGCCGGCCGACTCCTGCGGCTGGAACGACTCGACGAAGTTCCAGGCGCTTTGATTGGTCTCGAAGCCCCCGTGCGTGCCCGACTTGGTGAAGATCGTGATCGGGTGCGAGGTGGTGGTGCGGTCGCGGAAGAGATCGACGTAGAACTGGCAGACCGCGAGGTCCTGCTTGGCCTCCACGTCGAACATGTCGCGGCCACAGACCACGTGGTATCAGCTGCGCAAGTTCGCGACGCGCAATCGGACGCTCGTCGGTGGTGTTTGCGCCACGGGCATTGTGCTCATCGCTGGTGTGATCGTGTCGCTGGTGTTCGCTCTACAGGCACCGCACCTCGCTCGGGACCCTCGTGGCGCAGTTTGGCCCGAGACACCTTCACGTGGCGATCTCCAAGCGGCATCTGCGGACCGCGATCGCCAGGCTCGGTCGCCACGAGGAGGCGATCGAGCTCTTCGAAGAGGTATGGGCGGTGCGGGACGTCGATCCCGAGCGGCGCAATCGAGTGTGGTTCGACACGACCGAAGGCATGGAGACGAGCCTGCGCGCGCTCGGGCGCGAGGCGCAGATCGAGCCGTGGGCCGCCGAGCGCGCGAAGCTGACCGACCCGGATGCCGACTGACCGGGCAAAGGGTCGTTGGTCTACGGCTCGGCCCCCAAAGACCGGTCCTGTTGGCACTTCCGGCTGCACGACGACCGTGTGGAACCGCAATCCAAGAAAACCTAGCCATCCTCGGTGAGGGCAGCGCGCTGGTCGGTTGAACACGCATCCCGCCGCGTCGGCTCGGGGTGCCTCTCTACCACCAACAGCAAGAACCGACGATGCACGCCAAGCCCAAGCTCGCCGCCGCCCTCGCCGCCGGCACTCTGTTCTCCTCCCTGGCCTTCGCCCAGGTGCCCGAGACGGGCGCCGAATCCCTGGCCGATCGCCTCGCCCCTCCGGTGCCGCTGTCCAGCGACGACTGGGTCGCGGTCAGCGACACCGATGGCCGCACGATCGGCGCCGCCGCGGGCTACAAGGCCTACTTCGATCGCGGGTCGGTCGATGTGATCCCCGTCCTCGGCGACCGCGCACCGCGCAACCAGCCGCTGCGTCTCCGCCTCGAGTCGATCCGTCGCGGCGGCACCTTGATCCACGAGGCCGCGCCCGCCAACCGGGCCCCACGCGGCGCGCTCCGCGGCGACGTGGTGTCCTATGCCCGCGGCACCGACATCGTCGAGCGCTACCACGTCCGCAGCGATGGCGTCGAGCAGAGCTTTGTCTTTGCGCGGCCGCTCGCCGGCAGCGGCGACCTGGTCGTGCGCCTGGCCATCGACACCGAGATGGTCGCACCCGCCGGCGATCGGCAGCACACGATGGACTTCCGCGCCACCGACCTCGGTGGTGTCCACATCGGCGCCGTCACGGGCATCGACGCCACCGGCGCTCGCACTCCGGGCCACCTCAACTTTGACGGCGGGCACCTCGAGCTCGTGTTGCCCGGCGCCTTCGTCGACCGCGCCGCTTACCCGTTGGTGCTGGATCCGCTGATCGGTGGGTTTGACTCGCTCGGCATCTCGTTCGACGACTTCGACTCGGACCTGGCCTACAACCTCGCCAACGACGTCTGGATGGGCACGTTCGAGCTCCGCGCGTCGGCGACCGACTACGACGTCTTCGCGCAGCGCGTCGACGCCAACGGCCAGAAGCTCGGCGGCGTGATCAGCATCGCCAACGGCGCGGGGCTGCAGTACAAGGCCTCGATCGGCAACTGTGCCGCGCAGAACCGCTTTTTGATCTGCTGGCAGGACGACTCCGGCGCCAGCGCCGACATCTACGGGCGCTCGGTCGACGCGTCGACCGGCACGCCGGACGGGATCGTTCCGGTGGAGGTCAACGCGGCCGAGGACACCGACCCCGACGTCGGCGGCAACGAAACCAGCAGCCTGAACCTGCCGGTGGTGTTCCGCCAGAGCACGACGGGCATCCGCTGCAACGTGTTCCAGGTGATCCCGAGCCAGCCCTGCTGCTACGGCGTGGTCAAGGGCGTGACGGTCTACGACCGGACCACCGGCTTCAACCCGGTGATCTGCAAGAACGGTGGGCCGACCCAGAGCTACTTCGTGGCTTGGGAAGAGACCGACCTCGTCTGCCTGCGGGCGATCGACGCGGCCGGCAACTTCTTGAGCGCGGGCGGCTGCGTCGGTCCGACCGGTGCGGGCAAGCCCGACGTCGCCGGCGACGGCAACGACTTCCTGCTCGTCTACGAGGCCGACGACTCGACCGGCTTCAAGGATGTCCACTCCCTGGTCCCGCTGGTGCCCGCGGACCCGACAAGCCTCATCTCCGTGCGCGACCGGAAGATCCTCGAAGGCGACCTCAACGACGGCGAGGGTGACCCCACGGTGGCCTACCTCGGCGGCGGCAAGTTTGGCGTGGCGTTCACCGACACCGATGGCGCCGACACCAACATCTACGCGGTCACCACCGAGCTCGACGGCACGCGCTGCGGCAACGAGTGGCTCGTGGGCCAGGTGTTCACCGATAACGAGCACACGATGCCGGCCTCAGCGTCCAAGGCGTCGGGCGGCCACACCAGCTCGGACGAGGCGCTGATCTCCTGGAACCTGGAGTTCAAGGCCTCGGCGCAGCACCTCATCCGTTACCAGCGCTACGAGGCGATTGGTGCCGGTGGGCCGATCTTCGACCTCGGCGGCGGCTGCAGCGCCGGCGGCACCGCGGCGGCGAACGGGCCGTTCGCGCTCGGCAACAACTCCTTCCAGTGGACGCTGACCGGTGCCGACCCGACTGCGCCGCGGGCGCTGCTGTCGATGGGTCTCGGCGGCGCGTTCTTCCCTTGTGGTGGCTGCGAGTTCACCCTGCCGGTGCGGACCTTCTCGGTGCCGCTGAGTGGTGGGAACGGCTCGCTCTCCGTGCCGATTCCCTGCGACCCGCAGCTGGTGGGTGGCAGCCTCGAGGTGCAGTTCTGGCCGGTGTTCACCCAGACCAGCCCGTGCCCGTCGCTCCGGCAAGTGAACACGTCCAACCGCCTGCTCTGCACGGTCGGGAACTGAGTGTGTGGCGCGTCGCTCCGGAGCATGCCGGAGCGGCCTAGGCGGGGGTTCGGCAGCCACGACCCGCCGACCCCGCGCGCCGACGCTCGTCGGCGCGCCGCGG
>JBCCGH010000102.1:0-34087 GCA_039029375.1 Planctomycetota bacterium | reverse complement strand
TGTCGACGGCCCTCTGCGCCGCTCGCGGCGTTGCGTCTCCTCGACTTGTCCACCAACAAGCCCTGCGTCGACAGCGCCTTGCGAGCGGCACACATGGCTCGCCGACTTACGCAACCAACTTCCGACACACAACACTAGCGGGCCATGGCGATGGGGAGCTCCACGTGGGCGTGCTCCCGAGCCACTTCCCGCATCCAGTCCACGAGCAGCTCGAGCAGGCGGCGCTGGTTGTAGAGCTGCGTCACCAGGTGGTCCGCGTCCGGCAGGAAGTGAACGGCGACGGCGCGCCGCGCCTCCAGGCCTGCCAGATGGTCCCGATACTTGGTGTGGTAGTGGTCAAAGCTCGGCGCGCCCCGCATGTAGACGAAGCACATCTTGCCGCCGCGATCGGCCAGCATGTCGAAGTCCGACAGGATCGCCGCCGGCGTGCGCAGCGACACGATGGCCTTCTCAAGCGGGTCGTCGTTGCGCTGCCACATGCGCTTCAGCCGTGAGCGCACGACTTCCTTGGCTTCGCGCAGCACGTTGCTGCCGCCGCCCAGGAGGTTGCGCCAGCTGCGCCAGCTAGCCAGCCGCCGCCAGTAGAGCCGCATGAAGTAGCGAGCGGACGGCGCCGCGTAGAAGTCGGCCATCGCCGCCCCTACCACGCGCTCATCCGTGCAGGCCACGCGCAGGGCGTTGTCCGCGCCCCAGCAGAAACCCAGCGTCACGAAGCGGTCAAACGAACGCGTCTCGCCGAGATAGTCGAAGGCTTGCCGCGCCTCTTCCACCGAACGCTCGCCGTAGCCGGCCTGGTCCGAATGCGTGGCGCTGTCACCGATCCCCGAGTGATCGAAGCGCAAGCAGGTAAAGCCGAGCTCGGCCAAGCGGCGCGCGAGCTTCACGTAGAAGCGCTGCGGGCCGACACGGTGCACGCCGCCGGCATTGAGCAACACGCACGCGATCGCGTGGCTGCCACCCGCAACTGGCTCGGTCAACACGCCGACGAGCGACTCGCGCTCACCCAGCCGCACGACGGTCTCCCGCACCTCGACGGGCGCCCCGCTCGGTGCAACGCGCGCCTTTGAGACGCCGTTGCTCGCCGGCCGCGCGCGACGCCGTTGGTTGAGCTCGGGATCGACCACGGCGAGCGGCGGGCCGTCCCCTTCGCTGGGCACACAGGGGACCCCCCGGCGGTCGCACAGCTCCGCCAGCTGCTCCAGCGTATTGAGCAGCAGCTCCATGGGCAGCACGCCGACGCCGAGCTCCTTCTTGATGCGGAACACGACGCGCATGGCCAGCAGCGAATGACCACCGAGATCAAAGAAGTTGTCACCGCGCCCAACGCGCTCGACCTCGAGGACGTCCTGCCACAACGCCGCCAGCCGTGTCTCGGTCGGCGTCGACGGCGGCTCGTACTTCGCACGAGCCACCTCGCCGCGGGCGCTCTCGATCAGTGCCTTGCGGTCGACCTTGCCGTTCGGGGTCAACGGCAGCGCGCTGTGGGACGAGAACGCCGGCGGCACCATGTACTCGGGCAAGCGATCCCGCAAATGAGCGCGCAGCTCACTCACCGTCGCCGAACCATTCGCGTGCAAGACGACGTGCGCCTCAAGCTGGTAGTCGCCACGCGGCAGCTGCCGCGCCACCACCGCACACTCTGTCACGGCGGCGTGCCCGAGCAGTGCGTGCTCGATCTCCCCGAGCTCGATGCGGAAGCCGCGGACCTTGACCTGATGGTCCACGCGCCCGAGGAACTCCAAGGTCCCGTCGTTGCAGTAGCGCGCGAGGTCGCCGGTGTCGTAGAGCCGGGCTCCCGCCCGCAGCGGGTGCGCGACGAAGCGCTCCTGCGTGAGATCCTCGCGCTGCCAGTAGCCGCGCGCCAGACCGTCCCCGCCGAGGAAGATGCGGCCGATGGCACCGCGTGGCACCGGCTGACCGTGGCGGTCGAGCAGCAGCACCTCGGTGTTGCCGATCGGCGTCCCCAGCGGCACCGCGCCGATGCCGGGCTCGACGCGTTGGCACAGTGACCAGACCGTCGTCTCCGTCGGCCCGTACATGTTCCAGACCTCGGCACCGGTCTCGAGCAGCCGCTCCGCGAGATCGCGCGGGAAGGCCTCGCCGCCGCAAAGGACCTTGCGCAGCTGGGCGTCGCCGCCCTGCCAACCAGCTTCGAGCAGCAGCTGCCAGGTGGCTGGGGTCGCCTGCATGACCGTGACACGCTGCTCGCGAACGATCTCGAGGAGCCGAGCGCCGTTGCCGGTCTCATCCGCGTCGGCAATCACGACCGTCGCGCCCACCAGGAGCGGTAGGTAGAGCTCCAGCCCGGCGATGTCGAACGAGATCGTCGTGACGGCCAGCAGCACGTCGTCGGCACCGAGCCCCGGCCGCTCGGCCATCGTGCAGAGGAAGTTGAGCAACGCGCGGTGCTCGATCTGCACGCCCTTCGGCCGCCCGGTCGAACCGGACGTGAAGATGACGTAGGCCAAGCTTTCGGCTGCCACCGCGGCGGCGGGTCCCAAGTTGTCGCGGTCCCGCGCGCCGATGCTCTCGGCCTCACCGTCCATCGACACGAACCGCGCCGCGAGCTCCGGGAGGCGGTCGCGCACCGCCTCCTGCGTCACGAGCAGGGCTAGCCCGGCATCCTGGGCGATGAACTCGATGCGGTCCTTCGGGTAGGTCGGATCGAGCGGGACATAGGCCGAGCCCGACTTCTGAATGGCCATCGACCCGACCAGCATGTCGACTCCGCGCTCGACGCAGAGGCCCACCAAGCGTTCGGGCCCGGCACCCAGCTCGCGCAGATGGCGCGCCAGTTGGTTGGCCCGGGCGTTGAGCTCCGCATAGGTCAGGACGTGCTCACCGCACCGCACCGCGGTGGCATCAGGCTGCGCGGCCGCGCGCTCCTCAAACAGCGCCACCAGCGACCGATCCCGCGGGTACGACGCCACCGTGGCGTTGCACTCGACCAACGCCGCGTCCTCGCTGTCCGTGAGCATCGGCGCGTGCCACACGCAGCGGTCGGGCGCCGCCGCGAGCTCTTCGATGAGCCGTTGGAGATGACGCTCCATTCGCGCGACCGACTGCCGGTCAAACAGATCGGAGTTGTACTCGAAGAACCCAGAGACGCCGTCGGCACCGCGCTGCAACTCGAGGTTGAGATCGAACTTCGCGGTTTGGTTGGGCAGCTCGATCGACTCGACCGCGACGCCCTCGAGCGCGAACGGCACCTTTGGCTCGTTGCGGAAGTTGAACAGCACCTGAAACAGCGGGCTCCGGCTCAAATCCCGCTCGGGCCGCAGCTCCGCGACCAAGCGCTCGAACGGCATCTCACGGTGATGGAACGCGCCCAAGGCGACTTCGCGGACCCGGTGCAACAGGTCCAGGAACGATGGCTCGCCCGACAGATCGGTGCGCAGCACCAGGCTGTTCAAGAACAGGCCGATCAGGTTCTCGGAGCCCGCGGCCGTGCGGTTGGCCACCGGCGTGCCCAGCACCACATCCTCTTGGCCCGAGTAGCGTGCCAGCAGCACATCGAACGACGCCAGCAGCGCCATGAAGAGCGTGCAGCCCTCCCGCTTCGCCACCGCTTCCAGAGCTCGGATGCGCGCGGCCGGGATGGTGAACCGCAGCTGGGCGCCGCGGAAGCTCTGCGACGTTGGCCGAGGCCGATCCGTGGGCAGCTCTAGCGTCGCGGCACCGGCAAGCTGGGCGCGCCAGTAGTCGCGTAGCTCGGCGATCTCATCGCTCTGCTCAAACCAACGGTGCTGCCAGTAGGCATGGTCGCTGTACTGGACCGGCAGCTTGGCCAGCGGCGAGCCCTCGCCGCCAACCCGCGCGGCGTAGAGCGCTGACAGCTCGCTGAAGAACACCGACATGGACCAGCCGTCGGCGATGAGATGGGCAATCGTGCAGAGCAGCACGTGATCGTCGTCACCAACATGCAACAGCAGCAGGCGACACAGCGGGCCGCGCGAGGGGCTAAACGGCGCCTCCGCCGCGGCGACCAAGCGCTCGCGCGCCGCGTCCATGGGCGCCGGCGCCGACGAGAGATCCTCCGCCACCAGGTCCACGCAGCCGTCGGCGCCGATGACCTGCACCGGCCGGCCGTCGACCACTCCCACCGTCGACCGGAGCACCTCGTGGCGCCGCACGATCTCGCGCATCGACCAGCGCAGTGCATCGGCGTCGAGGGAGCCGCGCAGCCGCAGCGCCAACATCAGGCTGTAGGCCGCAGAGCCCTCGCCCAGCTCGTGCAAGAACCACAGCCGCTCCTGCGCAAACGACAACGGCAACGGCCCAGTCCGGGGCGCCAAACGCAGCGGCGGCGCCCCATCGAGCTCGCGCGTGGCACTGTCGCGCAGGAAGCGAATCAAGTCCGGCTTGGCGGCGGCGATCTCCGCGCGCAGCTCCGCCGTCAGCGAGTCCTTCGGCGCATTCACGCGGAGCCGCTCGCCATCGAGGCGCAGCGAAACGTCCAGCGCACGTAGCCGCGCCAGCAGTCCCGCCGCCGAGTTCTCGATGCGCTCCATCATGACACTCGCGCCTCCAGCGCCACGTGCTCGTCCGTCCCAGCGCCCACGGCCATATCGCTCACCCACTGCAGCAACAGCTCGATCAGCCATGCCTGGTTGCGCAGCCGCGTGAAAACGTGATCGGCGTGTGCAAACACCTCGACCCGGAATCGGCCCGAGCGCTCGAGCTCGGCCATCGGCCGCCGAAAGTGCATCTGGTACTGGTCGAAGCTCGGCGCCCCACGCGCGTAGACCATCAGGATCTGCGCGCCGCGGTCGACCAAGCCGCGCAAGCCCTTGACGATCGAGTCGGGCGACCGCACCGGCAACATGCCGTCCTCGGCGTCGGCGGCTTGGGGCTGCGCGGTCGGCGCGCGACGCTTGGCGCGCCGGCTCTTGGCGATCTCGATGAGACCAGCCACAAGACGGGCAGGCGCCGCACTACGGCCCAAGAACAAGCTGCCCAAGCTGCGCGGATCGAGGAGTCGGCTCTTGTGCGTGCGGACGAAGTAGCGGAACGAGTAGACCGAGTAGAAATCGATCGCCGCCACAGCGGCCACGCGAGGATCGGCGCCGCAAACGCGCAGCGCGTTGTCCGCGCCCCAGCAAACGCCGATGAGTACGAAGCGCTGCACCCCACGCGTCGCCGTCATGAAGCGCATCGCTTCCTGCGCCTCTTCGATGGTGCTGTCCTCCATCGAAGTCGCGTCGCTCCGAGTCCCACTGTCGCCGACGCCGGAGTAGTCAAAGCGCAGCGAAGGCACGCCCATCGCCGCGAGGCGGCGGGCCACGCGCACGTGGAGCCGTTGCGGCCCAACGCGGTGCGTGAAGCCGGCGTTCAGGAACAGGCAGGCCACGTCGTGCGTCGCGCCCGCCCCGCCCGGGGGGTCGCACACCACACCGACCAGCGGCGAAGTGCGGGGGCCCAGCAGCACCGCGGTTTCCGTCACCGGTAACCCTCCGCGATCCAATCGCTGATCGCCTGATTGACCGGCACCGGCACCAGGGCAATCGTGCCGCCGCGATGACCACGCCAACACGCCTCGTGCTCCACCATGGACAGCTCGACCTCGCCGGCTTGCGACGTCAGGCTGGTCCGCAGCGACGCGTAGTCTGATTCCTCCTCGTTCTGCACGACCAGCGCGCGGTCGGCGAGCCGACCCGGCAGATTGAGCAGATCCAAGGCGCCCAAATCGCGCTGCAAATCCTCGGTGATCGGGAAGCCCAACACTTCGGGCACCGGCCAATGCAGCGTCTCGGGCCGCGGCTTGGGGAAGGTGCGCCGCTCCCAATCGCGCTGCTCGCCAAACATCTCGGTGACGTAGTCGGCCCCGTTCACGACCGGCTCCCACAGGACGAGGGACCGCAGATCCGAGCCGGTGGCCGCGGCCGCAGACGCGGCCGCCACGGTCGCGCCGAGCCGCAACCCGACGATGGACAGGCGGCGCGAACCGCTCATGTCGCGGAGCTCCTGCAGCGCCGTCTGCACGTCATCGCGCCACTGCGCCACGGTCGCCTCCTCGAGATCACCGGCGGAGTCGCCACAGCCGAAGAAGTCGAACCGGAGCACGTGCAGGCCCTGACGCGCCAACCGCACGGCCAGCTGCTGCAGCGGGCGATGCGCGGCGATGTACTCGTGCCCCAGAGGCGGACTGATCAGCACCGCGCCATCGCGCAGCTCCACGCCTTCGGGCGGATGATGAATGCCGAACAGCTGGCGCTGCGACGTGCCGAAGAAGAACGGATTCACGACGCGCCTCCTTCGTCTCCGGCGCCGAGCATGCGCTCGACCTCCTCGTCGGACAGGTCCGCCACCTGGACCAACAACGCCGCGGCCTTGTCGGCCCGCGTCCGGCGCTCGGGATCCTCGCGGATCGCATCGGCGAGCTTGGACAGCGTGCTCGCCTCAAACACGGCACGCAGCGGCAGCTCGATCTGCAGCGCATCACGCAACCGAAAGACCAACTGCGTCACCAGCAGCGAGTGGCCGCCGAGCTGGAAGAAATCGTCGTTCACGCCAACGGCGTCGACGCCCAGCACTTCGCCCCAGATCAGTGCCAGCACTTCCTCCAGCGCATCGCGCGGCGCTTGGTAGTCCGGCCGCGACAGCTGCTCGGCGGCCGGCGGCGGCAGCGCCGCGCGGTCGACTTTGCCGTTCGGGCCCAGCGGCAGCGCGTCCAGCACCACCCACCGACTCGGCACCATGTAGTCCGGCAACGCCTGCTGCAGAAAGCGCGCGCCGCGTCCACCGAGACCTCTTGGCCCGGCTGCCCGACCACGTAGCCGACGAGCTGGAGATCGCCCGCCTCGCTGGCATGGGCGGCGACGGCGGCTTCGCGCACGTCTGGCTGCGTCGACAACACCTGCTCGATCTCCTCGAGCTCGATGCGATGCCCGCGGATCTTCACCTGGTGGTCGACGCGCCCGAGGAACTCCAACACGCCGTCCTCACGGCTGCGGACCAGGTCACCGGTGCGGTAGAGGCGCAGGCCCGACGCGCCTTCATCGCCGCCGGCGTCGATCGACACCGTGGCAAAGCGGTCGGCGGTGAGCTCCGGCCGGCCCAGGTAGCCGCGCGCGAGGCCTGGACCACCGAGGTAGAGCTCGCCAGCGACATGGGCCGGGACGGGGCGACGAGCCCGGTCCAGTACGAAGGCCAAGGCCCCGGCGATCGGTCGCCCGATCGGCACGCGCCCGGCAATGCTGGCATCGCAGCGATGCGCGGTGGCCCAGACCGTGGCCTCGGTCGGCCCATACTCGTTCCACAGCTGAGCCCGGCCCAGTCGTTCGTGGTGGAGCTCGACGACATCTCGCGTGCAGGCCTCACCGGCCACGACCACGCACTGCAGCGACTGCAGCGCGGCTGGGTCGGTTTCGCGCAGGATCATGCCCCACAACGACGGCAGCATCAGCGTGTGGGTGACCTGCTCGGTGGCGATGAGCGTAGTGATCGCGTGCAGATCCCGCTCCTGGCCGTCGCCGGGCAAGACCAACGTGCCGCCGCTGCACAGGGTCCAGTAGATCCCAGCTACCGAGCTGTCGAAGGCGTAGCTCGACAGCAACAGGAAGCGCCCCGGCGCCACGTCGTAGTGGACCGCGCGGGCACTCGTCGAATGCACCAGGTTGCGGTGGGCAATCTCGACACCCTTGGGCTTGCCGGTCGAGCCCGACGTGTAGATCACGTAGCAGAGATCGTCCGGGGTCGCGACACCGCTCGGCCGCGCCGCCGGCGTCTCGTCGCGCGCGTCCAGCGACAACACCATCGTGCCCGCGGCCGGTAGCCGATCGCGCAGGTGGTCCTGGGCCAACAACAGCACCGCGCCGCTGTCGCGGACCAGGTACTCGAGTCGGTCCGCCGGGTAGGCCGGGTCGAGCGGCAGGTAGCCAGCCCCCGCCTTCAGCACCGCGAGCATGCCCACGACCATCGCGGGCGACCGCTCGGCGCACAGCCCGATCAACGTGTTGGGCTCGGCTCCCGCGGCACGCAGTCGATGCGCCAGCTGGTTGGCACGGGCGTCGAGCTCGGCATAGGTCAGCCGCGCCGCGCCGGCCACCACAGCGACCGCCTCCGGCGTCGCGTCGGCCACGCCCTCGATCACACGATGAACACAACGCGCCGCATCGATCTCGGCCGCGGCGCCGCGGGCACGAGCCACTGCCGCCCGACGCTCCGCGGGCGAAGCGAGCTCGAGCTCAGCGATCTCGACCGCGGGACTGGCCACCGCGTGCTGCAGCAAGACTTCGAGCCCGGCCAGCCAGCCCTCACCCTGCGCCGCGTCGAACCGCGCCGCGTCGTAGTGCAGCTCGAGCACCAGCTCGTCGTCTTCGCGCGCCGCCACCAGCCGGGCGTCACTCCGCTGCGAGAACGCGCGCACCCCACCCACGGCAAAGGCGAGGCCGCCGGCCTCCACGCGGACACGGCGCTCCTCGAACGCGAAGCCCAGCGGGAAGTAATCCGTCGCCGCCTGCGTCGCCCGCTCGAGCGAGAAGTACTCCTGCTGTTCCAGCGCCGCCTCGAGCGCTGTCGCCAGCTGTTGGCGCACGCCATCGAACGAGCCGTCGAAGCCGCGGGCGGTGATCGGCAGATCGCGCGCGAACAAGCCGATCGCCGTATCTAGGCCTTCGTACGAACGCCCCGCACCGGACACGCCGATCACCAGCTCGTCGCGGTACGTCAGGCGATGCAGCAGAGCGGCCCAGGCCGCCAACAGCGTTGCCGCCGCGCCCTGCGGTGCGCCGTCGATCGCGGTGCTCAACGCCGCGGGGAGCGGTCGCCGCACACAGCGCGGCGCGTAGCCCGACGCCTCGACCTGGGGCGCGGTCCCGGGGGTCGCGGCCGCCCCGAGGCGGACGTCCGCGCTGCTGGACGACCAGCGGAACGCCTGCGGATCGCCCTCTTCGAGCAGCTCGTTCTGCCACTCGGCGAGGTCGGCATACTGCATCGCCTCGCCGTTGAGGGATTCGCCGCGCTGGGTGACCTCGTAGGAATGCGCCAGCTCGCGGAGCGCGTTGACGATCCCGAGTGCGTCGGCACACAGTGCCGGCAGCGTCAGCACGAGGAGGTGTCGCTCCGCCCCCAGCGTCGCCAGCTGCACGCGGAACGCCGCGGCGGCTCCTGCCGGCAACGCGTCCAGCGCCGCCGCGATCCCGCCGGCCTCGTCGCCATCGAGCTCCAACGGTGCGACCGGGACCGGCGCGGGGTCGTCGACGACCTGCACCGGCACGTCGGTGCCCGGCAAGCAGCGAAACGACGTACGCAGAATCTCGTGCCGCCGCACCAGATCGTCCACGGCGCGCTGCAGCGTGGCCCGATCGAGCGGCCCCGTGACCACGGCGCAGCACCGGGCGCCCAGGGTCGCCGCACCGTCACCCGGCACCCGCCAGAGCTGGCGTTGCTGGGGTGACAACCGGAACCCTTCGGTCAAGTCAGCGGTCTCGTGCGATTCGGTCATTGGGGAAGATTGCAAGCCTCGCCGTCCACCGCGTCGGTCATCGACACGAGGACCAAACGGTCGCCTTCGAACGGCTCACGCGCGTGCGCGAACGTCATGTTGTCGAGCAACATCACGTCGCCCTCGCGCCAGTCGAAGATCACCTTCTCCGCCTCGTAGGCGCGGCGAATCTCCGCCACGTCCGCCGGGTCGATGGGCGAGCCATCGCCGTAGTAGGTGTTGTACGGTAGGCCCTCTTCGCCAAACTCGCGCAGCAACGCTTCGCGGGTTGTCGGCTCCAGTGTGCTGTGGTGGTAGAAGGCAGCGTGGTTGAACCACACGGCTTCGCCGGTGCCGGGATGCATGCGCACCGCAGGACGCACCTGCCGCGTCCGCAGCCGGTCGCCATCCTTCCACTCGACTTCGATCCGGTTGGTCACGCAGAACTGCTCGACCTCGGCCCGATCTTCGGTCTGGAAGACTTCCTGCCAACGCAGGCCGAAGCCGTCGTTGTAGTTGCGCACGAGCATGAAGCGCCGCTGTTCGAAGCGTGTCCGGATCGCCGCCGGGATGCGCGCGAGGACCGCACGCACATCCGCGATCGGCGTCTGGCCGCCCGACGCCGGCTTGCGCAGGCAGCAGAAGAACAGCCGCATGGCCCAGCGCGTCCAGTACGTCCCCTCGTTGTGGGGGAAGATTCGCTGATCTGCGGGATGCACCGTCGCGGTGTAGATGCGATCACCCTCGGTCGTGCGGGGCGTGGTGCGATCACGGTACTCGAGGAGCTGGCCGTCCGAGGCCGCCATGACGAAGCGCTGGAACGCCTCGACGTCCTGGACCGGGAAGCCGCGAAACAGCAGTGCCCGGTGCTCGCTCAACCAAGACTCGAGCTGCGGGCGATCTCGCTTGGCCCATTCGTCCAGGGCGATTCCGTCCACCGTCGGCTGTACGACGAATGGGGTCGGCTGACCGTCGGCGAACGCGGCCCCCCGCACCCACGACCCATCCGCCGCGATGCCGCGACGCCGTGCGATGGTGGGGCGCGGTTTCTTGGGGGTGGCTTCGTTCATAGAACCCGGGATCCGCTGTGAGGCGCTGCGCACGCGAGGGGCGGCGGCGCGAGACGCCTTAGGCAAGGAGAGAGAGGTAGGTGGTTGGAGTGCGGCGGCCACGAGGCAAGATCGCGGTGCCGTCGCAATCCACGGACAGTGTGCGGAAGTAGAATACATCGCAACTGCCCGAGCGGTAGGCCAGTGCGCCAGGTGGCTGCCTTGCGGACCTCTCAACAGCGAGCTAGATTTCGCCGACCGCTCGCGCTTGCGCCGATCGCGGCTCCCTGCGACTCACTCCACCACCGCGCCCGGCGCGACCTCGTCATGCGGCCAGGCGCATCCTGCCATGACGCAATCCCGACAGTTAGACGGGAACGACCCTTCGTCGTTCTGGAGCCTCGAGCTGGCGGGCACCCCGCCGGCCCTGCAGCTACCTACGCCGCGCAGCCGAGCCTCGACAGCAGGGGGCCCTCGGGGCAGCTATGCGGTTCCATTATCCGTGGGGCTGACCGACGCCCTCCGTGCCGTCGCCAGCGCCGCCGATGCGACCGCGGTGGACGCGTTCACTGCCGCGCTGGCCGGCTTGCTGCACCGAATCAGCGGCGGACAGACGGATGTGATCGTCGGTCTGGCCGAGCCACAGGCGCCGGTGCTGCCGCTCCGCTTGCGGCAGTTCGAGGCCCCGCCGAGCGCCCGCGATTTGGTGATGCAGACCCGCGAGCTGCGGACGCGCGGCCGGGCCGCCGGCGCGCTGGAGCTGCCGGAGATCCTCGCGGCGGCCGGCTTGGCCGCGCCGGGCGAGCTCCTGCACGCCTGCCTCGCCGTCGGCGCGGCCCCGGCGCCCGATGACGTCGACCTGGTCGTGCGCCTGGTCGAGCGCGGCGAGGCCCTCGAGGTCACGCTCGAGCACGACGCCGGGCTGCTCGACGAGGGCGCCATCGCGGCGATCGGCGGGCACCTGCAGACGCTTTGGACGGCCATGGCAGCGCAGCCCGACGCACCCGTCGGTCAATTGCCGCTCCTGACGGACGCCGAACGCCAGCGGATCATTGGCACCTGGAACGACAAGACGCACGATTTTCCCCACGATGCCACCCTGCACGGCCTCTTTGAGGCCCGAGTCGACGCCCAGCCCGACGCCGTGGCGGTCACGTTTGGCGACGACCAGCTGACCTACGCCGAGCTCGAGGGCCGCGCCAATCGCGTCGCGCACCACCTGCGGGCGCTGGGCGTGGGCCGCGACGCGCTGGTCGGCATCTGCGCCGAGCGGTCGTTCGAGATGGTGGTCGGCCTCCTCGGCATCGCCAAGGCTGGTGGTGCTTACGTGCCCATGGATCCTGCGTATCCGCGCGAGCGCCTGACCTACATGGCGACCGACTCCCGCGTGCGGGTGCTGCTGACGCAGCGCCACCTCGCCGACGCCATGCCGCAGTGCGACGCCCAGGTCGTGTTCTTGGACGATCCCGCCGCGCTGCAGGCCCAGCCCGAGACCCGGCCGGAACCGGTCGCGACCGCCGAGAGCCTCGCCTACGTGATCTACACGTCGGGCTCGACCGGCGCGCCCAAGGGCGTGGTGCTGAACCACCGCGGTCGGGTGAACAACTTCCTCGACTTCAACCGCCGCTACGCCATCGGCCCGGGCGACGCCATCATCGCGCTGGCCTCGCTGTCCTTCGACATGTGTGCGTACGACGTGTTTGGGATCCTCGCGGCGGGCGCCACCATCGCCCTGCCCGACCCCGACCAGATGCAGGACCCGCCCTACTGGGCGCGTCTCATGGCGGCGCGGCGGGTCACGATCTGGCACACCGCGCCGGCGATGCTGAAAATGCTGGTCGACCACCTCGAAGGCCAGCCCGGCGCCACCCCACCGGGCCTGCGCCTGGTGCTGCTCGGCGGCGACTGGATCCCGGTCACCCTGCCGGACCGCCTGCGCGCGCTCAAGAACGACGTCCGCGTGATCAGCATGGGCGGCGCCACCGAGTGCTCCATGGACTCGACGATCTACGAGGTCCTCGAAGTCGACCCGGAGTGGAAGAGCATTCCCTACGGCGAGCCGATGACCAACCAGCGCGCCTACGTACTGGACCCCGTCCACCTGCAACCCCTGCCGGTCAGCGTGCCGGGCGAGCTGTTCTTGGGCGGCATTGGCGTCGGCTACGGCTACCACGAACGGCCCGAACTCACCGCCGAACGCTTTCTCGACGATCCGTTCGTCGCCGCGGCCGACGCCAAGATGTACCGCACCGGCGACCTGGCACGCTGGATGCCCGACGGCAACCTCGAGCTGCTCGGCCGCATGGACAACCAGGTCAAGATCCGGGGCTACCGTATCGAGCTCGGCGAGATCGAGGCGCGGCTGCGCGAGCACCCCGCCGTGCGCGAGGGCGTGATCGTCGCCCGCGACGACGCCGCCGGCGAGAAGCGCCTCGTTGCCTACGTGGTGCAGGACGCATCGTGGCAGGGTTCGGGCGACGACCAGGCCGAGCTTGGCAACGAGCAGGTCGAGCAGTGGCAGGCGGTCTACGACCACGCCTACAGCGCCAACGCCGCCGACGGCGGCGACGACCCGACGTTCAACATCGTCAGCTGGGACTCCAGCTACACCAACGAGCCGATCCCGGCCGAGCAAATGCGGGTTTGGGTCGAGCAGACCGTCGATCGCATCCGCCGCGGCGCGCCAAACCGGGCGCTGGAGATCGGCTGCGGCATGGGGCTGCTGCTGTTCCGCATCGCCCCGCACTGCTCGTTCTATATGGGCACCGACTTCTCCAAGGTCGCCCTCGACTACGTGCAGCGGCACAGCGCCACGCGCGGCCTCGACCAGGTCAAGCTCGAGAGTCGCTGGGCCGACGACTTCTCCGGCATCGACGACGACAGCCTCGACGCCATCGTGCTCAACTCCATCGTGCTCGACTTCCCGAGCATGGAGTACCTCACCAAGGTGCTCGAGGGCTCGGTGCGCGCGGTGCGCCCGGGCGGCGTGGTGTTCGTCGGCGACGTGCGCAGCCTGCCGCTGCTCGAGCCGTACCAGACGTCGGTGCAGCTCTTTCAGGCGACGGCCGACACGCCCGTCGACCAGCTGCAGCGCCGGGTGCAGCGCCTCATCCGCCAGGAGGAGGAGCTGGTCATCGATCCACGCTACTTCGCCTGGCTGCAGGAGCGGCTGCCGAAGATCGGCAAGGTGCAGGTGCAGCTCAAGCGCGGCGCGTTCCAAAACGAGCTCAACAAGTTCCGCTACGACGTCACGATCCACATCGGCGACCAGACCACCGTGCCGACCGCGACGCCGACCGTGATCGACGGGCAGAAGGACGAAGTCACTCTCGACGCCGTGCGCCAGTCCCTCGGCAACGGCGTCGAGCTACTGTGCGCGAGCGAGGTCCGCAACGCCCGCGTCTGCCGCGACGTCCGCGCGGTCGCTGCGTTCGCCAAGCCAACCCCGAGCAGTGACGGCACCGCCGGCGCAGTCGAGGCACGGATCGACGCCGCCGCGCAGACCGAAGGCGCCGGCCTCAATCCCGAGGACCTGTGGCAGCTGGGCGAGGAGCTCGGCTACGACGTGGACCTGCGCTGGGCGGCGTCGCTCGACGAGGGGCGCTTTGACGTCGCGTTCCACCGCCGCCGCGACGGTGTGCCGGCCCCCACCCTGCTGTTTGCCGACGGCCACGGCCTCGCGGTCGACGCTGCGGCCAGCGACGCCGACTTCGCCAACAACCCGATGATGGGCAAGCTCGCCCGGCAACTCGGCCCCGAGCTGCGCCGGTCGCTGTCGCGGCAGCTACCCGAGTACATGGTGCCCGCGGTCTACGTGCCGATGGACGCCATGCCGCTGTCGCCCAACGGCAAGGTCGACCGCAAGGCGCTGCCCGAGCCCGACACCTCGCGGCCCGACATCGAGACCGCGTTCGCGGCGCCGGAGAACCCGGTGCAGGACGTCGTCGCCGGCATCTGGACCGACGTGCTGGGCCTCGACCGCGTCGGTATTCACGACGCTTTCCTGGACCTGGGCGGACACTCGCTGCTGGCCGTGCAGATCCAGGCGCGGCTCGGCGAGATCTTCCCATTCGAGATCACCCTTCCCGACCTGTTTGAGTCCAAGACCGTCTCCCGTCTGGCCGATCTCATCCAGACGCGAGGAGCCCAGGCCGGCATCGACGCCGCCGAGGTGTGCGGCATGCTCAAGGAGATCGACCAGCTCTCAGAGGACGAGATTCGCAGCCGCATCGGCTCCGGCAGCGGCGAAGCGTGACGGTGGACCTATGACCGAAGTGAAGACCCAGAGCAACCTCGCCCGTTTCGTGCAGGCCGCGGTCGAGCGGCTCGAGCAACAGGATCCGGAGCTTTACCGCATCCTCGACCTCGAGTACCGCCGCCAGGCGAACGTGCTCACCATGGTCGCCTCGTCGTCGATCGCCGATCCGTCGGCGCTGATTTGCGAAGCGATGCCGGCGATGAACGTCACCGCCGAGGGCTACCCGGGGGCGCGCTTCCACGCCGGCTGCCGGCACATCGACGAAATCGAGACCCTGGCGATCGAGCGGGCCAAAGCGGCGTTCGGCGCCCAGTTCGCCAACGTGCAGTGCATGTCGGCCACTTCGGCCAACGAGGTCGTGATGTTCGGCGTCATGAACGCCGGCGACACGCTGCTCGGGATGGACCTCGACTCGGGCGGCCATCTCACGCACGGCTCCAGGGCGTCGATCTCGGGCCAGGTCTTCAACGCGATCGGCTACGGGCTCACCAAGGACGAGCGCCTCGACTACGACCAAGCCGAGAAGCTGGCACTCGAGCACAAGCCCAAGCTGATCATCTGCGGCACGACCGCGTACTCGCGCGTCGTCGACTGGGCCCGCTTCCGCACGATCGCCGACAAGGTCGGCGCCTTCCTGCTCGCCGACATCACGCACATCGCCGGGCTCGTCGCCGCGGACCTGCATCCCAACCCGATCGACCACGCCCACTTCACCACGACCTGCACCCACAAGCAGCTCTACGGTGGCCGCGGCGGCCTGGTGATGATCGGCAAGGACTACGAGCGCATGGCACCCGACGGCAAGTGGACCCTGGCGCAGCTGATCCAAAAGCGCGTCTTCCCGTTCTTCCAGGGCGCTCCCAACCAGGCCTCGATCGCGGCCAAGGCGCGCGGCCTGGCGTTCGTCGGCAGCCCACAGTTCAAGGATGTCGCGCAGCGCGTCGTCGACCTCTCGCGCGCGCTCGCCGGGGCGTTCATGAAGAAGGGCTACCGCGTGATCACCGGCGGCACCGACAACCACATCGTGGTCGTCGACGTGCTGCAGAAAGGGATCACGGGGGTGAACGCCGAGAAGGCGCTCGAGGACTGCGGGCTCGTGGTGAACAAGAACCGCATCCCCTACGACCAGAAGCCACCGCACGTGACGTCGGGGATTCGGCTCGGGACCAACGGGCTCGCGATCCGCAACATGGAGCCGCAGGACATGGTCGAGTGCGTCGACATCATCCACGACGTGCTGCAAGGCACGCAGCAGGTGGCGGACAAGGAGTACGTCGTCGACCCGGGTGTGAAGCAGAAAGCCGAAGCGCAGATCCTCGAGATCTGCAAACGCCGGCCCATCAGCACCTATCCCGGCCTGGGGTAGCCGGAGGCTCGCCGCTCACACTGCGAACAGCACGACCCCTTCGTGCCGCGCCGCCGCGACCAAGCGTTCGTCGGACGTCGCGAGAGGCAGACCGTGGTCCATCGCGATCGCCAGATCGGCGGCGTCGTAACTGCTGAGATCGTGCGCACTCATCAGGGCATCGACCCGATCTCCAAGCCCCCGCGGCGTTCGCTTCGTCTTCAAAAGACCCAAGCCAACGCTGCGAGCGGCGCTGAGGGCCGTGGATAAGGCCCCAGGTTCCTGAATCACACCACTAGAACCCGCCCACCACGGCGCGGCGCCCTTCGCTGAACGCGATCCCGAGCGGCCCGACCGTTGGGGCGATCACCGCGGCCTGGTTGAACCACTGCGCGCCGAGCAGGCTGGGATTGGTCAACCGCACATTCACAAACGACTGGCCCGTCAGGCTCACCATCGGCACCGCGACGTCTGGACTCACCAGCAGTTGGCAGCCCGTGCCGCCGATCGCGCCGAGATCCAGCGGCAGCATGCCGCCCACCCAGAACTGATCCGAGCGGCCAAACAGCAGGAACGAGGGCGCGCCCGGGGGCACGCTGAAGAGGTTGATCCGAAACGGAGCGCCGACACACGGCAGCAGAGGCGCGTCGAGGACGGGCACACCCCGCAGCGACAGGCACCCCGCGCCGAAGCTCGCATACTGCGCGGGCGCCACCGAAGCGTAGGCGTGCAGCCGATCATCCTCGGTGAACGAGAAGCTGCTGTTGACCCCGCTGAACTGGAGGATCCACTGCCGATCCGGGTCGTAGGTCATCGCAAAGCCACTGTTCGACCCCGGACCGGGTCGCGAGCTTTGGCTCCAGACGACCCCATCCCACTCCCAGGTCTCTTGCCCGCCGTACGAGACACCCCCGCTGGCGACGACGTGCTGGCGGACAGGGTCATAGACCATCACCAGCCGACCAAACTCGGGGACAGCTCCCACCGCCGGGATCCGCAGCCAGGACGCCCCATCCCACTCATACATGTCGGGGCCAGCGAAGACGACGAGACGATCGCGCATCGAATCGTAGGCGACCCCCAAGGCTTGCGGCGGCCCGCCGGGCGCGGTGACCGGAGTCCAAACCGTGCCGTCCCACTCGAACACGGCACCGTTCAGATGAGCGCCCATGACGCGGCCCCGACCACGGCGATCGACGACCTGCAGCGACCCGGGCAACTCGGGCGACGAGCGTTCCGTCCAACGCGTGCCGTCCCACTCCGCGGTGTGCATCGACCCGACCACGACGAACCGGTCGCGCGCCGAGTCGTAGGCACCGAAGCCGCCGGCGAGGAGGGGCGGACCGCCGACGGGCAGCCGCTCGGCCCAGCCATCGCCGTCCCAGCGCCACAGGTCGCGCACGGAGCCGTAGCCGGAGTAGGTCTCCATGGCGCCACCGAACGCCAGCAGCTCGCGCCGCTGCGTGTCGTAGGCGACCGCGCTGCCCGAGCGCGCCTCGGGTCCGGCCTTCGAGCGGCGGCTCCAGCGCGCGCCGTCCCACGACCACAAATCGCCAAAGCGCAGCGCGCCGTCGGTGCCGCCGTGCAGCATCACTGCGCCCGATGCTGGGTCCGTCGCCATGGCGTGGCCATACGTCGGGGGCGGAGACACCGCCGGCGTGGTCGCACGCCATTGGGCGCCGTCGAAGGTCCAAGTGTCGCCCAGCGCGCCGCCCGCGCCCTCACCACCAAACAGAACGACCCGGCCCGCCACTGCGTCGTAGGCCAGTGCGTGGCCAGCGCGCGCGGACGGCGCGACCCCGGCCGGCGCGAGCTGTACCCACCCATTGCCGTCCCATTCCCAGGTGTCGGCGAGCAGGCCACCTGCCGCATCGCGACCGCCGAACAGCACGGCGCGGCCACGGCCGGCGTCAAAGGCGACGCCATGGCCCTCGCGCGCCGGCGGCGCCGTCGCCGGAGTCAGCGCGAGCCAGCCTGCGCCGTCCCACCGCCACGTGTCCCCCATGACCCCGGTCGCGTCCCGGCCCCCAAACAGGACGACGCCACCGCTGCCCTCTTCCCCCATCGTGTGACCCCAGCGTGCCGAGGGTCGCGTCGCCGCTTCGATCTGACGCCACGACCCGACCCGGATCCAGGTGTCACCGAGCGCGGCCGTCGGCGCCCCGGGCTGGCGACCGCCAAACATCACGACGTGCTGCGCCCCACCATGCGCCGCCATCCCGAGCTCGTCGCGCAGCGGCGGCTGCGAGGATAGACCGCTGCGCCAGCCATCCGCGTCGGTCCAGGAGAACTCCTCGAAGCTCGTCGCGGGTGGGAAGCCGGAGAACGACACAGAGGCCTGACCGGCAAACACAACCAGCTGGTCGCCCACCGGATCGTGCGCCATCCCGTGGTGCGCCCGCGCGCGGGTGGGCGAATCAGGATCGAGAATCGGCTTCCACTGGAACTGGGCCGCCGCAGGAAACACGACGACCGTGGTGGCGACGATGCGGACAGCGATGGGGACACTCATGACGTGAAACTCCTGAACCCTGCCGGACGGCGGCGACAGGTCGGCATCGCAACGCGCTTGCCGAACCTACGCCCTATCTTGCGAGGAACCTGGCATTGGGGCCATGGCCCCCCGGCACTCACCGACGAACGGGTGGCACGCTTCGAGCCCCGCCCCTGAGCGCCAGCAGCACCGCGCCCGCCGCACTCTTGGCCCCGGCCGCCCAAACGAAGGGCGCGAAGCCCGCCTCGACCGCGGCAGGCGGTTCCATGAGGCGACAAAGGCCAAGCGTTCCCACGGCAAGGACGATCAAGTGCGCCGCGAACAGCCACAGACACGCACGCACCAAGGCGCGGAGTCCTCGCGCCCGCACCGCGACGCCCGCCACCGCCGCCGCCGGCACAAAGCCGAGGATGTAGCCCACCGACGGCGACGTCGCCCATTCAGCCGGAGTGAGCGCGCGCCCCTCGGCAAGGATCGGGACGCCACACAGACCAAGGGCGCCGTAGAGCACCGCCGTCGCCATCCCAAGCCGAGGTCCCGTCGCGGCGGCGAACGTGAACAGCGCCAACGTCTGCAGCGTCGTCGGCACGGGGTGCATCGGCATCGCTACGCGCGCACCGATCGCCGTCAACATCACGCCAACGGCAACCAAGGCGGGGCGGCGCCACCGGGGTCGCTGCAGCCAAAGCTGGTCGACGAGCGCGCGCGGCGTCGACCCGGTCTCGGTTCGTGCGGGCGTGGGACTGCAACGCTCGGCGGACATGCGCCCGCCCATCATGCGGGCTGGCGGCGCGCTGCTAAAGCAAGGTGCAGATGCCAAACCCCTCCTGGACTCACGACGATTCTGATCGATGCTGCAGCAGAACCCGCAGCTGACCTAGCCCCCGGTAGTACCGGCTCTTCACGGTGCCGAGCGCGAGGCCCGTGCGGGCGGCCATGTCGGCAAAGGACCGTTCGTCAAAGTGGCGCATGCGGATGAGATCGGCGGCGGGAGCACCGAGCCGCTCCAGCCCGCCACGCACCCGCTCGCCTGCCGCGTCCATTGGCTCGCTGGGCGCCGCCGGATCGACGCCATTCACGCCGGCGGGCCAGCGTCGAGACCGGTGCAGGGCCTTCTGGAACTCATGGTGACAAAACCCGAACACCCACGTCTCGAGACTGGACCGGCCCTCGAAGCGATCCAGCTTCCGCCAAACCGCGGTGAGGGTTTCCTGCTGGGCGTCCGCGAGGTCGTCACCCGAAAGGGGGTGCCCGGCCCGCCGGTTGTGCTGCCGCAGGACCACCTCCACACACGCCAGGCGGCGCAGCAGCTCCGGCACCGCGGCCGGATCACCGCAGCTGGCGCGCCGGGCCAACCGCGCGTCGGCAACGGCCGTCACGTTGCGCCTCGGGCGCGGACGGCTCGAGTGCTGCTTCATCGCGGGCATACAAGTTGCCGCGCTCGCGCGGCATCGTGTCGGTTGCCAGACCCGCGCCTGGATCACACCAAAACTGGAAACCCACGCTCGGGGGGCAGAGACGTGGAGCCGAGGCGCGGGACTGCTCGGTCATGGCATCCAAGCCAACGGCAACCAGGGCGGCACCTCCGGACCCCGCGCAACGGCGAATCCGACCGATCGTTGGTCGCTGAGCCGATGGTTGACCGTGACCTGAGGCAGCGGCAACCTCGGCCGCGGAGTCCGGGAAGTTGCAGGAGAGTGCGCTGGCGATCGTCGGCCCACGCCCGCGCCGGGCTCGTTCAACCCAATTCGGGAGTCCGAGAATGTTGTCCCTCACCGACCCTATCGTTCGTGCCCGCCGCGCGGGCCTCACCTTCGTCCTGGGTGCCGGTCTCGCCTGGTCCGGCACGGCCCAGACCCCCACTCTGACGATCGACGAGCCCAACGAGTTCGCCTATGGCTTCACCCTGCAATACACCGGATCGCTGACGCCAGACGTGGTCGGCATGGTCGTCGGCTACGTCAGCGTCGAGCCCTTCGACGGCACCAATCCCTGGGCGGCGGTCGTGAGCGACACGGTCCCCTCGCTGGCGCCGGTCTCCAACACGGCCGGCGACTTCCTGGCCCAGATCAACGGGACGCCCGTGCCCGGCGGGAGCACGACGGTGGGCGACGAGTGGGACGTGCAGGTCACCGGCAGCACCTACACGATGCCGGGAGTCGTCGTCGGCGAGGCGCTCGCCCCGCTCGCGAGCTGGAACGAGGCGGGCCAGCCGCTCAGCTCGACCAACCTCGTGTGGGACGCCGGCTACTGGACGACCACGCCTTCCACGTCGATCCTCGACTGGGTCGCGCTGCAGATGAGCGGCGCGTCGACCCAGTTCGACCGCGCTCGGCTCGTCCGCGACTTGATCCGGCATCGGCACGAGGCAGACACCGGGCTGCCGATCGGCGACGACACCCTCAACGCGATCCTCAACGCGATCGACAACGGGGATGCCGACTTCTTCCTCGACGCCGCGGCGATCATCGTTCAGCAGCCCGGCAGCGGCGACCCGGTCGTCAAGATCAGCCCCTTGGCGCGGCTCAAGATCGATCTCCCCGAGGCAGACGCCACGCTGCGGTTTCCGCTGAGCGCGCCAAGCCGCTACCTGTACGCGGGCGCGGTCGGGGCCACCATCTCGGTCGAGCTCGACAGCCCCCGGCTGAGCCCGGACCTTGAGTTCGCGTTTGCTGGAGCCGGCGGGCAGATCTACGTCACCGCCGACGGCCACCTTGGACAGAAGGAGATCTCTTGTATCGTGCCGGCAGGCGCGACCGCCGGACCGGTGATCGTCCTCGACCACGCCACGTATGCCCCCACGTCGGTGCCCGTCGCGCTGGCCTCGCCGGACGGCCCGGCCGTCGGCTACTTCGACTTCCACATGGTCACACTCGGCACGTGACCAGCGCGGCGCCGCCGGTTGCCTAGCCCGTCGGCCGGCGCAGCGCGTCCAGCCGCACGGTGAGCGCGGCGCGGGCGCGGCAGAGCAGCATGCGCGTCGCTTGCTCCGTCCGGCCGAGGTCGCGCGCAACGTCCGGCACCGGGCGCCCGCCCAGCACGATCTCCTGGATCACCACGCGGTAGTCGTCGCGTAGCGACCGCACCGCCTCGTGCACGAGCGAGACTCGCTCGGCGTGGTGCAACTCTGAGACCGGGGAGGTCGTCGCACCGAGGTACGCGCGGGCCAGCGCCGTGAGCTCGGTCGTCCCGGTCGGCGCCTTGCGCTTGGTCGCGGTCAGGTAGCGGTACTCGCGGCGGCCGCACGAATCGATGATCGCCGCGACCCAGGCGGCGAACTCGCCTTCCGTCGAGCCTTGGAACTCGTCAATCCGTCGCACGACCTGGACGTAAGCGTCCTGCAGCAGGTCCGAAGCACGGGTCTTAGCCTTGAGGTTGCCGCTGACGAACCGCCGGGCCCCGGCTTCGAACTGGCCTTGGAGCCGGGACAGCAAACGGTCCAGCGCGGCGCGGTCACCCGCCCGGGCGCGGACGATGTCTTGCGTCACGGCGGAAGCTGCCTGGTCGGTGCTCACGACCGCAGCAGCATAACACGCCGGGCGGCGAACGACCGCCGCGGGCCAGTCCGGGCCATGCGGCCGCTGCAACGCGGCGGCGCGGACGCGCGTTTCCGCGAAGCGACCGCCGGTGCGCGGGTCCAACCAGGAGCCCGCACCCAGAGCCCTTGACCTGTCCGCGCGATCCGTCACTTTGGTTTTCTGCGGAATCCGTGTGATCTGGGTCTCGCTCTGACCTCTGTCGGGCCAAAGGCCGGCTGCCGTCGGTCCCCTCCTCACCTCCCAGGAACTCGAGCATGCAACACCTCACCCGCCCTCTCGTGCCCGCCCACGGCGCGGGCCTCGCTTTGGCCCTCATCGCCGGCCTGGCAACCTCTGCCCTCGCGCAAACGCCGACCATCGAGATCGACGCGTTGGATTCCCTCACCTACGATTTCGACCTCGCGTACGATGGAGCCCCTACTCCTAGCGTCGTCGGAATGGTCGTCGGCTATGTGAGCGTGGAGGCCTACGACGGCACCAACCCGTGGGCCTTGGTCGTGGCGAACGCCCTCCCCTCCATGGCGCCGGTCTCGAACAACTCCGCAGACTTCCTGGCCCAGATCGACGGCACGCCGGTGCCGGGTGGTTCGGCCACCGTAGGCGACGACTGGGACGTGCAGGTGCCTGCAAACAGCTTCGCCATGCCCGGCAAGGTCGTGGGCGAGGCGCTCGCGCCACTGGACCCGTGGGACGAAGCCGGCCAATCCTTCAGCTCGACCACCCTGGCATGGGACGGTGACTATTGGACGACGACTCCGGCCAGCTCGATCCTCGACTGGGCCGAATTGGGTGATGAGGACTTCGACCGGCGGAACCTCGTCGGCGACCTCATCAAGCATCGCTACGACGCGGACACTGGGCTGGCCATGGGGGACGACACCCTGAACGCGGTCCTCCACCACATCAACTCGGGTGACGCCGAGTTCTTCCTCGATGTCGCGGCCATCATCATCCAGCAGCCCAGCGGCGGCGGCGATCCGGTCGTCAAAATCAGTCCCTTGGCCCGTCTGAAGATCGACCTACCCGACCAACCCGGCTCCGGCCAAGCGACGTTGCGGTTTCCAATGAGCGCCCCCAGCCGATACCTTCACGTAGGCGCGATGGGTGTTGAGATCGTCGTCGAGCTCGCGGCACCGCGCACCAGTACGGACCTCCGGTTCGCGTTCCCGCGCTCCGGCGGGGTGACCTACGTGACCGCCGCCGGCAGCCTGGGCGACCACAATGTCTCGTGCACGGTGCCGATGGGTGCGTTGACGGGTCCGGTGCTCGTTCTCGACTACGACACCTACTACCCCGCCTGGGGCGTGACTCCGCTCGACTCTCCCGATGGCACACCGGCTGGGTACATCGACTTCTACGTGGTCGGGCTCGGTACCGGCGGCGCCTTCTGACGGAGCCCCGTGACGCCCGGGGACCGCGGCGCCGACGACACACGCATCGAGCGAATCCTCGAGCGGTGGTTTGAGCGCACTCACGCCGGCGATGAGCTTGATGTCGAGGAGCTCTGCGCCGACGCGCCGCACTTGGTGCCACGCATCCGGGAGTTGCTTCAGTTTCAGGCGGCGCTGCTCGAGCCTAGGCCAGCGGCCCCGGACCGCGCGCCGCTGCCGGTCGATCGGATCGGCCACTTCGAGCTGAAGAGCCGGCTGGCAGCCGGAGGCATGGGTGAGGTCTATCTCGCTCAGGATCTCAAGCTCCAGCGCATTGTTGCGCTGAAGATCCTCCGCCCCGAGTTCGCCGGCGATCCAACCCGGCGCCTGCGCTTTCGCCGAGAAGCGAAGATCACCGCCGCGCTCGAGCACCCCAACATTGTGCCGATCTATGAGACGGGGGAGGCGGACGGCTGCGTCTTCCTGGCGATGAAGCGCCTCACAGGGGACACCCTGGATCACCAGAACTTGCCCTGGTCGCCCGAGACAGTGGCGCGGGTGGGCGCGCAGGTGGCACGCGCCCTGCACGCGGCGCACGAGGTGGGCATTGTGCACCGCGACATCAAACCATCCAACATTCTGATCGACGGAGACTTCCCCTACGTTCTGGACTTCGGCTTGGCCCGCGCCCTTGTCGATCTGACGCTGACGCGCGAGGGGCACGTGCCGGGAACGCTGGCGTACATGCCGCCAGAGCAGCTGCGGGGCGGGCCTGGCGCCCTGAGCCCACGAGTCGATGTGTACTCGCTCGGCGCGACGCTCTATCAATGCGCGACCGGGCATTTGCCGTTTCTCGATGAGGAGTCCGAGGCTCTAGTGCGGCGGATTCTCACGCAGGACCCACCCCCGCTAGGGCTACCAGCGGAGGCACGCGGACTCGAGATCATCGTCCTGCGCGCTCTCGAGAAGAACCCGAACCGACGGTTCGCAAGTGCGCTGGCGATGGCCGAGGACCTGGAGCGCTACGCCGATGGCCAGTCGATCCAATCGCGCCCTCCAAGCGTCGCGTCGCGCGTGGCCCGTCTCGTGGCGCGGCACCGGGGCCCGGCCGCCGCCATCGCCACGGCCCTCGTCGCCGCCTTCGTCCTGGCGATTCAGCAGCAACGGACCAAGAACGAACACGACGAGCGCCTCAACCGCCAGCTCGATGAAATCGAGCTCGAGCTATTGAATGTCCGTCCCGCCGCGGCTGTCCTACGGCTCCGTAGTCTCGCCCACGCCGACCCCGAGTTGTCGCGCCGGCATGCCAGATTCGTGCTGGTCGAGCAGCGGGCGTCGCTCCTCCTCCTGCGGGAGCGCCTGCTCGACGACCTGCAGACCGAGCGCTACTACCGCGACGTGGGGCGACTGCGCTCCTTGGGCGAGCAACTGAAGAACGCTGATCCCGCGGTGTCGGAAGCTGAGCCGACGATCATCGCGCGCCTAATGCTCGCTTTCTGCGCTGGGGATCGGGAAGTCGTGGACGCGCTACTGCAGGACCGAACACAGCTCCCGGGGCATCCGAGATTCCGAGCGGCGCTGGGTGCGCTGCTCCACGATGCCTCGCCTGAGCTGGCCCTGGCCGAGCTTGAGGCGAAGGATCCGGGCGTCCGATCGACGACGCCGAACGATCACGTGTTCGCGGCGGCGGCACTGCAGATCGCCGAGGCAACGCCCACCACGATCCAGCGCGAGTTCGAACAGGCGCTGTCCATGGATCCGTTCCACTGGCGCGCGCGCCTCGGCTCCGCCTTCTCGCAGCGAACCCTCGGAGACACGGCGCGCGCCGAAGAGGCCCTGCGCCTCATGTGGCGCGAGGACGAGCTACGACCGGAACTCAACGTCACGATCGCGCGCCTAGCGACGATCAACGGCCGGTTCGCACGGGCCCGCCAACATCTGAAGCACGCGGCGACGGCCCTTCGCCGGCTCGGTCGCCCACCGTTTTTTCGCCTGGTCAGCGCCGAGGTCGACCTCGCGCTGGCGACCGGCGACCTCGATCGCCACGCCGAGCTCAACGGCAACGCGCGACGTCGCTTTGGCGATTCGGCGTGGCTCGCCATCAGCCGTGGCTACGCCGCCAACGAGCGTCGCGACCGGGACGCTGCACGGCGGGCTTTTGGCGACGCAGCGCGCCTGGCCCGCTTCGGCTGGAACCAACGCCGCGCCGAGTTCGGGCTGCTTTGGCTCGACGCCACCCACTTTCTCGCGACTGAGAGGGACGCAGCTGCCCAAGAAGCACTGCGCCAACGCGCCGAAGCGCTTCTAGCGGCGGCTGAAGCCGCTCACGACGCCAACCAGGTCGGCGAAATCGCTCTGATCCTCCACGCTTTGCATGACGCGGCGGGTCGGCCAGGCCTCGCCCAAAAGAGCCTTGACCTGATCCTGCCGCAACCGGAGCCGGACGCCTACCCCACCTCGGTGTTCGCATCCGCAGTGCTCAATCAAGCGTGGGGCCAACGCCGCCGCAACGGATTGCTGGCCCTCGGCGATCGCGCCGGCCTGGCGCGCCGCGCCGCGATGGCCCTTGCCGAGCGAGCGTTCGCCGAGCCCGATTCGGTGCCGGTGGACTGGCAGCTCGAACTGGCAATCTGTGCATGCGGGCTGTCGCTCGTCGTTGGGGATGAGGAGTCGGCGCTCCGCGCCGGATCCATCGCGCGCCATCTTCAGGAGCGCGGCCTCACGAGCCCACACAACGAGCGCCTACTTGACGAAGCGCGCGCGTCCCTCGGCCTTGACGCCTGGCCGCCGCTGGAGGACGGTCGCTGAACCCGCCTGGAAGGCTCGTTTCGCCCGCGTTCGGCCGATTGTGATCGAGATCCAGAAGGAGCCAAAGAGCTGTGGTGGCGTCGAGGAATCCGTGCCACAACCGCTAAGGCGGCGACGCCGAGACCAAGCGCCGAGACGTTCGGGCCAGCGCGCTGAGCCACAGCCGCTCGACGACCAGGCCACCGAGCCAGCTGTAGAACGCGAGCCCCGGCGCGAACACAATGAGGAAGAGGGGCGAAGACCCGTCGGCTCGGGCCAGGCCCGGACCGAACAAGATCAGCAGCCCCACGAGGTTGGCCCCCAGCATGTGCAGCTGGACCACCACCGTCCGTGGCGTGCGCTCGCCGCGTTGCCACCAACCGAAGAGCGCGGTGACGGGCAGCAGCGCCGCGAGTTGTCCCGCGAACAGGTGCGTCGGTCCCTCGCCGAGGGCCATGCCCCAAGGCAAGACCCGGACGCCGGCCAGCGCCAGAGCGATGTAGCTGATCGCCGCCGCGACTCCGAGCCTGAGCCCAAGGATCCTCACGAGAAGACACGCCACCGTCGTCTGCGCCGACAGGAGCAGAAAGAACGGGGCGCAGGGCAGCACCGGGACCTGCGCGCCCAACACGAGCGCCACGACCGCAGCAGCCAGCACCAACGCCGTCCCCCACCACGGCCGTCGCGGCCAAGCGTGACCCAACGCGGTCCGCGCGGGCGCCGCCACGCTACCCCTCCGGCTCCTCGATCGTCAGCGTCTGGTCCGCGTCACAACCATCCACCGTCTGCTGCACGCCGCTCGGCCAATCCACGGTGACCCGATCCACGCGCCCGTTTGCCCCCAGCCCGAAGTGCAGGCGCTTGTGGTTTTGCGCAAAGCAATGGATGCCGCCATCGGCCAGCCGCAGCTGGCGCACGCCGCCGGCCTCCACCCAGACCCGCGCGCCGATCCCATCGCGGTTCGACTGGCGCCCCACGAGATCGATCTTCAACCAGTGGTTGCCGTTCGGCAGGCCGCGAAACAGCTCGTCGACGCCGTCCTTGGCCAGCGTCTCGTCGCCCTCGCCGTTCGTGACGTAGAGGTCCAAGAACCCGTCGTCGTCGAAGTCCGCGGTCGTCACAGTATCGCCGCGCCCCCGCGTCGTGCCGCCGGCACCGCCACCGTCGGCGTGCACCCGAAACCGCGCGCCGCCGAGGTTCTCGTAGAACAAGTCGGGAGGGTTGCTCACCGGTCGGCTCGATACGACGAACAGATCCACATCCATGTCGTTGTCGAAGTCGCCGGCGACGACGGCTTGGGCGTCGGTGTGCGGATCGAGGCCGGCCGCTTTGAGGTGGCGTTCCAACCGACCGTCGCGCCAGAGCAACAACGCGTCCGGGCGGGTGGGGTCCTGCGCGGTGAACCCGCGCGGCCGCCACTCGCGCAGCCCAGCCGCGCCGCGCACCGCCCCCTCGAGCCGCGCGCGCGGTGCCGCGACGGTGACCTGCACGCGAGCGTCGTCGGGCCGCAGCCCGACCTGCACTCCGAGTACCGGAGTCGTGGGCTGCAGCACATAGTTGCTGGGGCGCTGCGGATCGAGCTCGAACACCAGGGCCTCGGGGTGGTGACTCAGTGCGCCGATCGCGACGTCACCGCGATCCAGCGGGTCCGGCCGACCGCCCTCCTGGCGCCACAGCTTGCCGGCCAGTGCCACCGTGATCGAGCCGGCCGCGGCCACGGCCACGCCGAGGTCACGGTCCATCGCGTTGAGCGTGAAGCGCACGGTGTTGTCATCGAGGCGCACGACATCGGAGCCGTAGCCGCTGCAAGCGCAGAAGAGATCGAGGGCACCGTCACCGTCGAAGTCGGCCCAGGCCGCGTCCTTCACCCGCAAGTTGCGCGGCACCCCAACCTCTTCGCGCACGTCGCGCCACGGCCACGGCCCGAGCGCGCACAGGCTGGTCGGCGAGCCGTCGAGGAACAGCATGAGGCCGCGGTCGGGGAGCCAGGTCACCTGGGCAAAGTCGCAGTCGGCGGACGGCAACCCGCTTTGCGCCGTCTGATCGACGAAGCGCGGCTGGGCGCCGTCGACGTCCTGCACGAACAGCGCGGTCGGCGCATCGCCGCGCTTGAGAGCCGCGCACAACGCATCGAGCCGACCGTCGCCGTTGGCGTCGAACATGGTGAGCGTGCGCGAGCGGCCTTTGGGATAGTCGAGGCCGAGCGCGGCCGCGCGGTTCACGTAGCGATCGCCGTCGCGGACGAAGAACTTGCTGGGCTCGGCACCGGTGCCGAACTGCGCCCCCACCATGACCGCCAGGTCCTGGTCGCCATCGTTGTCGAAGTCCCAAAACGAGGGGCCGTGGCGGTCGCCATCGAGATCGGCGGGGATGCTGCTGAACTCGCGGCGGGCGCGGTTCTCGAAGGTGCCGTCGCCGAGATTGCACAGGAGCCGCACGCCCTGACCAAACCAGTGGCATGGCGTGTAGAGGTCGACGCGGCCATCCCCGTCGTAGTCGCCCCACGCGGCGCCAAACGTCATGCCTTGCCAACCAGCGGAGCCGAGCGGCACGGGCGCAAACCGCGGCGCGAGGGCGGGCTCGGCGGGGGATGGGGCGCCCGGCGCGCCAGTCGGCGCCGCTTCCCTGCAACCCGCCAGCAGGGCGCCGCCGCAAAACAGCAGGGCGCAGCCCCAAACCAGCCACGCCCAGCTGCAGCGTGTGGGCACGACGGCCGGGCGTTCCGCGTGTGACGTTCCTGGAGTTACGCGCTCTCCGCGACGCGGAGCGGCGCCAGGAGCATGGATCAGAGCCTCGAGTGGGGCGTTTCCGAAGTTCGCTGCATAAGTCGCTGAGGAATCTGTGTCGTTCGCAAGGCGCTGTCGCCGCAGGGCTTGTTGGTGGACAAGTTGAGGCGACGCAACGCAGCGAACGGCGCAGAGGGCCGGCGACATATGTGGCGAACTTCGGAAACGCCCCACTAACATCGGTTTGGGTACGGGCTCAGAGCGGCGCGAGCACGACGGGCGGCATCACGCCAACGGGCGAGCGGCGGGAGCATAGCCCCACCCGGGCCCGGCGCAGCCCGTCGGCGAGGCCCGGCAGGCCCGGGCGCACTCGCTGTGCCCCCCACCAGTCCGCGCGAACGCGCCCCCATCCGGTCCGGGCTCAAGGACCGGGCCGATCCGCCTCGAAAAAGAACGATCAGGAGAGCCCCTGTCTAGCGCGCCGGACGCCGCCGCATGGCGGCCCACCCGCGGCCCGCGTGGGGTTCTCGACGGGATCAAGCGCAGGGGACATGACGAGCGTGGGGACGGGAGTCGCCGAACAGTCTTGGGCTGAGCTGTTCTGGCGCGAGTATTTGGCCGAGGCCGGCACCGCGCCCCCGGTCCCGCTTCCGGGCACCAGGCCGCCCACACCACCCGTGTCGCGACGCTGGCGCAGCGTCTCCGCGACCCTGGACAAGCCGGCGACCAGCGCGCTGCGCACAGCGCTCCAGGCGGCCTCGGTCTCGCTCGAAACCGCGGCCATCGGTGCCTGGGCGTTGTGGCTCGACCGACACGCGCGGCGCGAGCGGGTGACCCTCGGGATGCAAACCGCCGGCGCCGCCAGTCCGGTGCCGGTCATCCTGCCGGTCGATCCAACGGCGACGCTGCTGCACTGGCTGGAGAACGTCGAAGCCCACCGCGTCGCGGTCACGGTGTTCGCGCCGCAAGCACCGCGCACGGCCGAGGGGGCGGCGGCGCGCCCCGCCTATGACAGCGGCTTGGTGCTCGGTGGGGCCGCGCCAACACCGATCGGCGACGCGCCCTTCACCATCAGCGTGCAGGTCGGTGCGAAGGTCGGCTTGCAGCTGGACTACGACGCCGGGCGTCTGGACGCCAAGGCGGCGTCACGCGCGGTGGCGCAGTGGCGGGCCGCGCTGAGCTCGATCGGCAGGGGCGTGGCACAACGCATCGCCGACCTCGACATGGTGCCGCCGAAGGAGCGCGCGCTGCTACTCGAGGAGTGGAGCGGCGGGTTGGTGCAAGCCCGCGGCCGCGCGACCTCGCTCGAGCGCATCTTGCTCCACGCGAGGCGCAACCCCGACGCGCCCGCGGTCGAGGTCGGGGACCACGTGCAGACCTATGGGGAGCTCGTGCAGCGAGCCAGCCGAATCGCCAGAGCTCTGCGCGCCAGAGGCGCGGCGCCGGGCTGCCGCGTGGGCCTTTGCCTCGAGCGCTCGGTGCATCTGGCGCCGGCGTTGCTCGGCACGCTGCTGGCCGGCTGCGCCTACGTGCCGCTCGATCCAGCCTACCCGCACGATCGGTTGGCGTTCCTGGTCGAAGATGCCGAGCTGCTGGCCATCCTGACCGAAGGCGCGACCCGCGCCGCGGTCCCGAGCACCGACGTGCCGGTGCTGTGCCTGGACAACGACACCGCCACGCTCGCGCAGTATCCCGATCGCCCGCCGACCCCGGTGGCCCAGATGCGCGACCCCGCCTACGTGATCTACACGTCGGGCTCGACCGGCAAACCCAAGGGCGTCGTCATCTCCCACGGCGCGATGACCAGCCACAACCTGGCGGTCGTCGATCACTTCGCACTCGACGCGAACGACCGGGCCCTCCAGTTCGCCTCGATCAGCTTCGATCTCAGCGTCGAAGAGATCTTCCCCACCTGGCTCGCCGGCGGCACGCTGGTGCTCCACCAGAAGAGCGATCTATCGTCGATCCAGTCATTCCTCGCCAGCGTGACGCGGCGCCGACTGACCGTGCTCAACCTGCCGACCGCGTTCTGGCACGAGCTGGTGCACGGCCTGCCCGAGGACGGCGACGTGCTGCCCACGGTCCGCCTGGTGCTCGCCGGCGGCGAGGCGGCCTCGGCCCACGCGCTGGCGCGCTGGCGCGACGTGGTCGGCCCGCGCATTCGCTGGATCAACGGCTACGGCCCCACCGAAGCGACGGTGACGGCGACCTGCTTCGAGCTCGACGACGACGACACCGCGCTCGGCGACGGCGATGGGGTGCCGATCGGCCGCCCGATCCGCAACACCGAGGTCTACGTCCTCGACGCCCAACGCCGGCTGGCCCCCGTCGGGATGCCAGGCGAGCTCTACCTCGGCGGGGCAGGCATCGCGAACGGCTATCTCGGCCGGCCAGCGCTGACCGGCGAACGCTTCGTCCCCGACCCGTTCCACGCCGGCCGACGGCTCTACCGGACCGGCGACCTGGTGCGCTTTGTCGGTGACGGCGGCGTGCTCGAGTTCCTCGGGCGCATCGACGCCCAGGTCAAAGTGCGCGGCTTTCGCATCGAGCTCGGCGAGGTCGAGCACGCGCTCGAGGCGGACGATGCCGTGGAGCAAGCGGTCGCGATCGTGCATGCCGCTCATGGCGGGCCCGCCAACCTCGTCGCCTTCGCGCGCCTCGCGCCCGGCATGGAGGCCGACAGCTCGACGATCCTCGGCCGCCTGCGAGACCACCTCCCCGCCCACATGGTGCCGAGCCAGCTCACCGTGTTGGATCGCTTGCCCACGACGGCCAACGGCAAAGTCGACCGCCGCGCGCTGCTCACCCAAGCAGACGCCACGACCGGCGCGGGCCCAGCCCCGGCGGCCGCGGCCATCGAGGGGCTCGGGCCAGTCGAGCGCGAGCTCTTGACGCTCTGGCGCTCGCTGCTCAACGCGCCCGGCCTCGGCCCCGACGACAACTTCTTCGCGGCCGGCGGCAACTCGTTGCTGGCAGTGCGACTGTTCGAAGCCATTGAGCAACGCTGGGAGCGCACGTTGCCGCTCGCCACGCTGCTCCGCGCCCCGACCGTCATGGAGCTCGGGCTCATCGTGCGGCAGGGCGGGCGCTCATCGCCGACGGCTTCGCTCGTCGAGATTCAGCCGGACGGCAGTCGGCCACCGCTGTTCTGCCTGCACTCGATCGGCGGCGACGTCCTCATCTACTGGGACCTCGCGCACCAGCTGGATCCCGACCAGCCGGTGCTCGGCCTGCAGATGCAGGGCCTCTACGAGCACCAACAGCCGGACGCGACGATCGAAGCGTGCGCGGCGCGCTACGTGCGGGAAATCCGCGAACGGCAGCCGCACGGCCCCTACCGACTCGCCGGCTACTCCTCCGGCGCGACGCTGGCCTTTGAGGTGGCGCAGCAGCTCACCGCCGCTGGAGAGACGGTCAGCCTGTTGGCCTCGATCGACGGCGAGGCCCCGCGCTCCGACGCGAGGCCGACGCTGCGGACGCCCGAAGGCTGGTTCAACGTCAGCCGCAACCTGCCCGGCTGGCTCGGCGACGCGATGAACCGCGGCCCCACCGGCATCGCTGGCGCAGTGCGGCATCGCTTTCGCGCCGCCACGCGACGGCTCATGGCGGACAGCGCGCAAGGGGGCGCCGTCGAGATCGCGATCGGCACGGATCTCTCCGACCTGAGCGAGCATCGGCGCACGAGCATGAACGTGCACTACCACGCGCTGGACGCGTACAGCGCTCGACCGTGGCCCGGCGTCGTCCACGTGTTGCGCACGCGCCAGCGGCCGCTGCTCAGCCCACTCGGCGATGACCTCAGCTGGCAGCCGCTGTGCCGCGAGGTGAACGTCATCTCGGTGCCGGGGCGACACCACGACGTGCTCAAACAGCCCGCCGTCGCCGCTTGGGCCGGCACCATGCGCCAACTCCTCGAACGATCGGCCGACAAGGCGCCGGGCTCGTGAAGCCGGCGCCGCGTCTACACGGAGAACAGGACCTGCGCCAAGCCGATCACGGCCGAGTCCTCGACCACCTGAGTGCAGAGGGTCGAGCCGGGCAGACCGAACTGTGAGCACACCCGCAGGTAGAGGTTGAACGCACCGAAGGTGTGGGTCGCCCCGCCAAACACCTGGCCGCCGAACCAACCCAGGCCCGAACTCGCGCCGTGGCCGACCTTCAACGTGTTGCTGCCGAAGTCGAGATCGACGTCGAGGGTCGTCGTCGTACCCGCCGACACCACGCTCACCGAGCCGACGGCGGCGGCCGTCATGGTGCCGGACTGCGCGACGCGATTGGGTGAGCCGTTCTGCACCTCGGCCCGCACGTTGAGATCGGTCGTCACCGTGACCGCGCCGTCGAGCGTCACGCGCGTCCAACCGGCCCAGACCGTGGTGCGCGGTCGCGCCGCCCCAAACGCCAAGAACGTGAGCGGACGCGACAGCGTGATGTCCCGGTCCGACTGGAACGACATCGAAGTCTGCTGCGCCCCGCCATAGCGCGACACAAACCGGCTGCCGCCGCCGTAGATCGACGTGAACACGCTGCCATGCAGGTCCAGGTCGAAGTGCACGGCCTCGGTGCTCTGGCCGAGCAAGTCCAGGTCGTTGGTGAACGTGCTGTGGCTGGCACACGTCGAGATCGTCGAGTAGCTGGCGCTCGCGTCGCTGCGCTGATCCATGCCGGCCGCCCAGTTGCCGATGGAGCGCGCGGCGTTGCCGGACGCGGAGCGGCCGAGCTGAAACTGGGCCGGGAGCCCCACCGTCACGAGGACCAAAGCGGCGACAGCAGACAGGACACGTAGAGTTCGGTTCTTGGTCATGGTCATCTTGGGGCTCGAGGTCCGCCCCGGATGGCGTCTCACACGCCGCCGGAGAAGCGAGGAGTCGCCCGCGACCGCACGCAAGAAGCGACCGGCGGATGGAGAAAGCGCCTGACGTCCCCCCTCCTAGTGGTGTGATTCAGGCAGATGGGGGGCCTTATCCGCGAGACATCGGCGCCGGTCGCAAGGCGGGTCGCCGCAGGCATATTGGTGGATACGGCGAGGACGACCCAACGCTGCGAGCGGCGCTGAGGGCCGTGGATAAGGCCCCATCTGCCTGAATCACACCACTAG
>JBCCGH010000101.1:0-34659 GCA_039029375.1 Planctomycetota bacterium | reverse complement strand
CGGTCAACTGCGTTGGGACCCGGCACCGTCGCCCATCTCGCCGGCGCCCCGCTGGGGCCACGCCATGGAGCGCTCGGGTTTTCTGTTTGGCGGCCGCGATGAGGTTCGGGCGTTCGGTGACACCTGGGTCTACGACCGCATCGCCGGCTGGCAGGTCCTCGCCCCCGAGTCGGCGGGGCCGCCCACGCGTCACGGTCACGCGATGGATGCCGGCGTCGGCGTCGTTTGGATGTTCGGCGGGGCCGACGCCGTCGGCGGCCTCTACGACGACACGTGGGCGTGGGACGGGACCACGTGGCAAGAGCTCGCGCCCGCCAACGCCCCAAGTCCGCGCGAGGGCCACGGCGTGGCCTTTGACTACTGGACCTCGACCACCGTGTTGCTGTTCGGTGGCCGCACCGACGCGGGGTTCAGCGACGAGACGTGGCTCTTCGACGGCACGAATTGGGTCCGGCTCCAGCCCGAGGACCGCCCACCTGCGCGCGCCGGCCACCAGCTGTTCCCGATCCCGATCGAGCCGGTCGCGGGCGCGCCGTTCACCCGCGATGACGCCTTCTTGCTCATCGGCGGTGCCGACCAGAACGGTGCGCGCAGCGATAGCTGGCTCTACTACGAGGGCAATTGGTCGCCGTTCGGCGCGGCGCCCGTGCCGGTCGCGGATGCCGCGGCGGAGTTCCTGGGCTTCGAGCGTCGCCGCCACGTGTTCTTTGGCGGGACGGACGCCGCCGGCAACGTGCGTGGCGACTTGTACGAGCGGCCTCGCGACGCTCGTTGGCTTCCCCAGACGCAGGTCAACTCGATCCCGGCGCGAGCCGACGCGGCGCTCAGCGACGTTCTGTTGTGGGGCGGCATCCACGGCTCGGTGCAGGGCGCGCTGCTGTTCGGTGGCCGCGATGCTTCGGGGCAAGCTCTTGGCGATACCTGGCACCTGGTGCCCGACCACATCGCGACCAGCGCCAATGTCGGCGTCGGCTGCGGCCCGGGCGCGTGGGGCAACACCGGCCCAGACGTGTTCCTCCGTCGTGTGATCGCCGGCAACACCGAGACGGTGACCGTGTACACCCGCAGCTCGGAGGTGCCCGTCGTCGTCGGAGTCGGAGTGGGCCACAGCCCGGTGCCCGCGACGTGCGGGATTCACATCAACCCGCTGCTGGTGTTCGCCGGAGTGACCCAGGGACCGATCGCGGCGACCGTGGGCTTCCCGCTGCCGGTGCCGTTTGCCGTCGGTGTCGCCGGCGCGGAGCTCGAGCTTCAGACCATTGCGTTGGAGCCGGCTGCCTCGCAGGGCGTGGCGATCTCCGACGTGTTGCAGGTGCAGATCGGCAGCTGATCGCGTCCGGCGCGACGCGTCAGAGCCTGCCACTAAATCACCAGTTTGGCAGGCTCCAAGTCACTAGCGGCGCTGTCGCGCCGATTCCGAGGGTGTCACTTCGAAAGTGTCACCCTCTCAGCGCCCGTACATCACGTGCAGCGCGTCGCTGAGGCTTAGCACGCCGGCCAGCGCCCCCTGCGGATCAGCGACGATCCATTGGTAGCGCAGCTCGGCGCCGAGCAACGCGGGGTCGTTGCCGACGCCCGACGGCCGCGAGCCGCGACCCGTCGCATCGATGCCCCACGGCACGGCGAAGAACGGCACGCCCAGCAGCAGGTCGCAGCCGCCGCCGATGGGGAACGCTCCGGGCCCGAACGCGATCAGCACCGCTGCCGCGGCCGATGGCCGTGCATCGGTGACGTCGACGCTAAAGGCGAGGTCACCGAGCGCCGGTTGACGGTTCCAGCCGATCGCCGGGACCTGGCCCGCGGTGCCTGGGCAACCCGCGCCGTAGGCCTCCACGAGGTGACCCTCGGCAGTGGCCAGCGGCAGCAGCCATGGCTCGTTGCCGGTCGTGCCGTTGTCAGCCTGAAAGAAGAGCGTCGTGCCGAGCCGGAAGAAGCCAGCGGGCTGCGACGGCAAGGCGCCAGGTGCCAGGTCGGCGAGCCGTCGCGTGCCCGCGGCGGTGCCGTCGCTGACCCAAGGCTCGCGGCCGCCATTGGGGTCCACGGCGGAGAACACCACGCGGGCCCCGCTGCCCGCGGGCGCCAGGTCGTCCGGCGACGAGCCCGTCGCGCCCGGCCACGCGTCGCTCAGGCGCAGCGTGCCCGCCGCGGTGCCGTCGCTGCACCACAGCTCGCGACCGGTGGTGCCGTCATCGGCACTGAACCAGACGCGGCCGCCGGCCGCGGTGAGCGACGCCGGCGCCGACGAGCTGGGCCCAGGCCAAAGGTCGACGACGGGCACGGTGCCAGCCGGGGTGCCGTCGGTGCGCCACAGCTCGTCGCCTAGCGCGGGGTCGTTGGCTGTGAAATAGGCGACGCCGTCGACGACGGTGATCGCGGGGATCGGTGACGTCGGCAACGCCGCCCAGCGCACGAGTGTGGTGGTGGACGTGCCGTCGCTGAACCACATCTGACCGCGGGTGCCGATGAGCACACCGGCACTAAACGGCACGATCTCGATGTGAGCCGTATTGATGAGGTTGAAGAAGATCGGCGCGATGAGCCGCGTGCCGCTGCTGGTGCCGTCGCTCGCGAACACGCCCGCGTCGAGGGTGCTGAAGCTGCCGCCCGCCGCTGTCATCCACAGAAGCCCGGCGGCCTGGACCATCTGTCGTGGACCGACCGGGTAGAACAGGCCGCGCTCGAATGAGTGGATTTCGCGGGTGCCGGCGGGTGTGCCGTCGGTCTCCCAGAGCGCGAAGTTGGTGCCCGAGAAGAACAGCTTGTCGGCGTAGGCCTCGACTTCGCCCATGCCGAAGGCGGGCACCTCCAACGTCGTGCCCGAGGGAGTCGCGTCGCTGCGCAGCAGGCCGGAGCGGTTGGTGATCCAAGCGGCGCCGCGCCACTCGGCGACGTCTTCGACCGAGCCGAACCGCCCGGGGCTGGCGTCGAGGAGACGTCGTGTTCCCGCCGCCGTGCCGTCGGAGACCCACGGCTCCTCGCCGGTGATGCCGTCGTTGGCGGCAAAGATGAGGCGATCGCCGAACGTGCCGAGGTAGCGCGGGTTGGAGGCCTGCGCGTCCGAAGCGATGTCGGTGAGCGCCACGGTGCCGGCGGCCGTGCCGTCGGTGCGCCAGGGCTCGTCTCCGGTCAGGCCGTCGTCACCGCCAAACACCACGCCCTGCGCCGCGGCGAGCGGGCCGTCGAAGAATGCTCGGTGGCCACTGCCGGCCTGCAGCTCGCGGACGACCCGAGTGCCTGCGGCCGTGCCGTCGGAAGCAAACAGCTCGCCACCGGACGCGGAAGTCGCCGCGTAGAAGTAGACCAGGCCACCATCGCTGTAGAGCTGGCTCGGGTTCGAGCTACGGCTGCCGGGCTCGAGGTCGGCGACTTGGACCGTACCGGTCGCGGTGCCGTCGGTCTTCCAAAGCTCGCGGCCGCTACTGCCATCGGTGGCGGAGAAGTACAGCTCGCCGCCGCGCGCTGCGAACGCGAACGGGGTCGAGCTGCCGCTGGGATGGATGTCCCGCACCAGCGTCGTGCCGGCCGCGGTGCCGTCCGTGCGCCAGAGCTCGTCACCCGTTCCGCCGGCCGCGCCGCCGAAGTACACGGCACCGGCGAACGCCGCGGTGTGGCCGCTGAACGTCACCAGTGCATCCACGTCGCTGACGCGCGTCGCCGTGGTTGCGCCGGCGTCGGTGATCCACCACTTGGGGTTGCCCGTGCCCGTGGCCTGCGCCGCGAACAGCAGGCGGCCACCCAGTTCATAGAACTCGCGCGGCGTGGCGTCACCCGCCGGGTTGAGGTCCGCAACCATGCGCGTGCCGGCTGCCGTGCCGTCGGTGCACCACAACTCGACGCCATTTGTGCCGTCGTCGGCGCGGAAGAACAGGAGCCCACCCACAACGCGCATGTGCATCGGCTCGCGGAAGTCGTGGGCGCCGCCGGAGGGGTTGATGTTCGCCACCTGCGTGGTGCCGCCGGGCGTCCCATCGGTCTTCCAGAGCTCGACGCCGGTCACGCCGTCGTCCCCCCAGAAGTAGACATCCGCGCCCACCGCGATCGCCGAGTGGCCGCCGGGCAGGTCGACCCACATCGACGGCGTGGCGAGCACGGTGCCGGTGGCCGTGCCGTCCGTGCGGAACAATCCCCGACGCCTGCCATCGTCGCCGGCGAAGTAGACCGCGCCGCTTGCGTCGACGGCGAAGATGTCGTGGGTGAAGAGTCCCGACTGTGTTCCCGGCCGCAAGTCGACGACGAGCTCGGTGTTGCTGGAGGTGCCGTCGGTGCGCCACAACTCGCGACCGAGCGCTGGGCTCCACGCCGAGAAATAGACCCAGCCGTTCGCCTCGCCCAGCAGCTTGGGTTGCGACGACAGGGGGTTCGTCGCTGCGGCGCGGTTGACGTCCAGGAGGAGAGACTGCGCGCGCGGCGTGGCGCCCAGTCCGAGAGCCAGCGCGGCGGTAGCGAGAGCGATGCGGTTCATTTGCGTTTGGAGCTCGAGAAACGAATGGGAAGGTCTGGCGGTTGCAGGAGCAGGGCAATCGGCGCCGCGCCGGCTGCCGCGGGCGCCTCGACGATGGCCTCGGCGACGAAGCCGGCGTGGCTACGCAGCTCGACGCGGTAGGTGCCCGGCGCCAGGTGGCGGACGAGCTCGACGACGTCGCCGTCGTTGCGCCGGCGCTCCAGGTGGTCGCGGGCGAGCTCGCGGCCTTGTCGGTCGCGCCACGTCCACGAGACGAGCAGCGGCTCGCCGTCGGCCGGGTGCTGCAGAGTGAAGGTGTGGGGTCGGGTCGCGCGCAGGGTGAAGACGAGGTCTTGCCTCGTGCCGGCCGCGACGTCGACGGCCGACCACCCCTCGGTCGACACGTGGTCCTGAACGTCGATGCCGTAGCGGCCGGGGACGAGGCGTTCGCGCACCACGCCGCCGGCCGCTTCGGTGACCGAGCCGCGCCCGTCTGGGTGGCTGATTCGCACGCGCGCGCCATCCACCGGCCGGCCGGCTTCGTTCACCACGCGCACCCGCAGCACGCCGTGCGGTTGCACGTCGATCGTGCCCAAGTCCCAGGTCTCGTCGGCCTCCAGCCATCGCGGCCCTCGGTAGGCGACCGAACGGCTGCCGCCAAACACGTAGATCACGTGCTCGCCGGGCGGGACCGGGCCGATGTCGAAGGCGCCGGCGGCGTCGACCGGTGCGAGCCAGCGTTGAAAACCGGCGCCGTACACTCCGACGTGCAGAGGCCGCCCATCACCGTCGCGGTCGACGATGGTGCCGCGCAAGCGACAGCTCGGCAGCACCCGGCGCGGCACGACGATCTGCAATGGGCTCTGCTCGCGTCGCACGTCGCGCTGCCCGTGCTGCGCGCCGGGCCATGGCGACGCGGCCATGCGGCAGCGCAGCGCGTAGCGGCAGGATTCGACGTCGAGGATCTCGAATCGCCCTGCCGCATCGGTGACCACCGGATCGAGCGGCGTGAACGGGCGCGGCGCTTGCAACCTCACTTGCCAGCCCGGGAGCGGCGTGCCCTGATCGTCGTGGACCGTGCCGGCGAGCCGCGCTGGCTCGCGCAGGACGGGGTTCCATCGGTTGGCGGCCCCGGTGGTGCCGGCCTGGATCGCGATCAGCTCGCTGGTGCACCGACCGTCGTCGCCGCGCGCGGCCGCGTGCTGGTCGACGGCGGCTGCTCCGCGCAGCGAGAAGCGACCGTTCGCGTCCGACCACGCGACGACCCGACCCCATGCCGGCGGGTGGAGCCCTGCAGCGGTGCGGTGGTTGATCCCGTCCTGCAGCTCGAGGCGCACGCCATCGACCGGCTGCCCGGCGTCGTCGGTCACCTGCCCATCGACCCTGGCGGCGGGGTCGAGGACGACGCAGACGGGGTCGCCGCCCACGGGCACCCGGCCTGTCCAAGGGGCGAGGCCGGGCGCGCGCACCCAGAGATGCGCCTCGGGGTCTGGCACGATCTGCGCGCTGTCGCAGCGGAAGCGGCCCGCGGCGTCGGTCACGAGTTGCTCCGGCGGAACGCCGCCGGGCCGCGGGCTGCCCAGCCGGTCGCCGACCATGAGCCGCGCTCCCGCGACCGGCGCCCCTTCGCGGTCTGTGACCGTGCCGGCCAAGACTCCCGCCGCCGCGGGAGAACGCAGCGCAATCTGCGCTGTGGCACCGGGCGCGCCCGTGACCTGCACGACCGCCGCGCACCGGTGGCCGCCGGTGATCGCGCTCAGGCAGCGGTCAGGCTCGATGTCGCGCAGGCGGAACGCGCCGTTCGCGTCCGCGGTGCCGATCGCGACGTGGTCGTCATAGCGCTCGCGTCGCGACACGGTGATTTGGGCGTCGCCGAGTGGCGCACCATTGGCATCGACCAGCGTGCCGATGACGGCGATGCCGCGCGGGATGCGCAGCTCGAGTTCGTACGTGCGGTTGGCGCGAATCTCGGCGCGCAGCTCGCCGCCGCGATCGCCTTCGACGAGCAGCGGCCCGGCCGGCCACTCCTGGACTTCGACGCGTCCCCGCTCGTCGGCGGGCAACCACCGCTGGTGGAGCCACGCGTTGGCAAGCCGTGTGGGCAGCAGACTGACCATCACTCCCGGTGCCGGGTCGCCGTCGTGCCAGAGCGCCTGGATGTGCAACGACGCCGGGCCCTCGGCGAGGGGGGCGGTGGCGGTCGCGGTGCGCGATGGAGTCGGCGCCGTCGGCGCCACGGCCGCCGGCGCCGGCGCGGTGGGGGGCGCGGGCTTCGTGACGGGCGCGGTGGGCTCGACGGGGTGCGCCGTGTGCACCGCCCACCAACCGGTTAGCGCCAAGCCGAGGACGACGGCCGAGCCGATGGCGCTGGTGCGCCAAACCGCCACCCGCCGCGCGCGGCGCAGTATGCCTGCCCGATCCAGGACTCGCGCCCGGACGGCGGCCAGGCCGGGCCCAGCGGTGAGCCAACCGACCGCGGCGGCGGCGAACCCGGTGGGCAGGGCGCGGCGCAGGATTTCACGGCCGCGGTGCAGCTGGGCTTTCACCGTGCCGGCGGGCCGCTCGAGGGCATGCGCGATCGCCTTGGGTGACAGGCCGTGCACCATGCTCAGCGTCACGACCTGGCGGTAGGGTTGCGGCAGGTCGCGCATCGCCGCGGCAATGGCCTCGGCGAACTCTTGGGCCTCGGCGGCTTCGCGCGGACCGGCTTCCTGGCGGGGGGCCAGGCGTTCGAGCTCGGGCTGCCTCTGCCGGTCACGCCGCTGGCGCCGCGCCTGATTGACGAGGATCCCGACGAGCCACGGCACGAGCCGCTGCTCCGGGTCAAACGCGCTCGCGCCCTCGATCGCTGCCAGGAACGTCTCCTGCAGCAGGTCTTCGGCCCGCTCCTCGTCGTGGGCCACGTGCACCGCGACCATGAGCAGCTCGGGCGCGACCGCGTCGAACACGCGGGCCAGCGCCGCGGGGTCGCCGCTTTGGCGGAACCGGCAAAAGTCGGTGTGGGGTGAGCTCATCGGCAAGCCAGCGAACTTCACCGGGGAAGCCGGCGGGTTGCGTGATTGCCAAAAAAAGACCTCCCTCACTCCCGGCGGGTGCGGCTCCGCCCCGAATCGGCGCGCCAACCCCCGGTGCGACGGGCAGGCTCCGCCGCCAAGGAACGCGGCTCACGCCACGCGAAGTGCCGACCGGCTGCCGAAGCCGTGGCGCAGCGCGTACTCCACAATCTTGGGAAAGAAGTGGTCGCGCGGCGCGATCTGCACGCCTTCTTGCGCCAGCAGCGCGTGCTCGCCGCGCGCGTCAAACCGACAGCGCACCTGACCGTACGGCGCATACACCGGCAGCTTTTTGATCGCGCGGCGGGTGCGGCTCTTGCCAAAGCGGCCGCCCACGTGCTTGACCGCCCACCAAGACATCGGGCCCAACAGCCGGGGCCGCGGCCCGTCCGTGGGCTTGCCACAGCGATCGAGCGCGCCGTAGGTCATTTGCAAGAACTCGCGCACCGTGAGCGTTTCGCCGCCGGCGGTGAGGTGGTAGGTGCCTCCGGTGGTGTCGGAGCGGCGACCGAGCGCCACGATGCCATCGGCGACGAAATCGACCGGTACGCAATCCAACGGCGCCTGCTCGTCCGTGGGAAAGAACGGCAGCATGCCTGCCGCCAGCAGCCGGAGCGTCGGGTAGACGACGTTCCAGTTGAGCGTTCGCCCCGTCTCACTGTCGCCGACGATGATCGACGGCCGGTAGATTGTGAACGGCATGTCGGTTTGCGCGCGCAGCAACCGCTCGGCCTTGGCCTTCGACCACTCGTAGGTGTTGCGGAAGCGGTGCGGCCGGTCCTTGGGCAAGTGACTGGCGGCGACGTGTCCGCGGCAGCTGCCCGAGGCGTAGGCGGTGCTCACATGATGCAGGCGCCGCACGCGGTGGTGGCCGTTCGCCCGGCGCGCCAGGTCGATCAGCTCGCGCAGCCCGAGCACGTTGGTGCGCTCGGCGTCGTCGGGCGGTAGGTCAAAACGGGTCGACGCCGCACAATGGAAGATCTCCTCGACGTCCTCGGCGAGCTGGTCGTAGTTAGCCGGAGCCACTCCGAGGCGGGGCTGCTCGAGATCGGCGCGGATCCACTGCACCCGAGTGGCCTCGGCCGCCGTTGGCGCGCGATCGAGGACGCGCGTCAGGGTCGTGTGGCCCCGCTCCGCGGCCGCCTCATCGCTTGCGGCGCGGACCAGCGCCAAGATCGGCCGGTGGTCCCACTCGATCAGTCGCCGCAGCAGCTCAGCGCCCAGAAACCCGGTGGCACCGGTCAACAGGATCGCGCCATCACCCGGCGCCGCATCGCGGGCGAGGATCGACAGTCGGGTCGAGGAGTTCGTTGGCGTCCGTTGCATCACTGTGCCTCTGGGTTGGTTGGGCCCCCCAGTGCGTAGAACCCGCGGGCCATGTGCCACGGAAAACCGCATCGGTGCCGGTTCCGCGCGCGCGCGTGACTCCGGCGGGGGACTCGGGTAAGCCGGCCGCTTCAACCTCGGAGACCACCATGCAGACCCGTTCGACGGCCGTCGCGGCGCTCGCGCTTTGTTGCTCGTTCGCCAGCGCCCAGGAACCCGATCCCTCACTGTGGAGTGAAGAGCGATTCGCCGGCCTGGCGCTGCGGAGCCTCGGCCCGGCGTTCATGTCCGGCCGCATCGCCGACATCGCCATCCACCCCGATGACGACAACGTCTGGTACGTCGCGGTCGGTTCGGGCGGGGTGTGGAAGACGATCAACGCCGGCGTCACTTGGACGCCGATCTTTGACGACGAGAGTAGCTACTCGATCGGTTGCGTGACGATCGACCCGGCCAACCCGCACGTCGTGTGGGTGGGCACCGGTGAGAACGTGGGCGGTCGTCACGTCGGGTTTGGCGACGGCGTCTATCGCAGTGACGACGGTGGGGCGAGCTGGACCAACATGGGGCTCGCCGCGACCGAGCACGTGTCGAAGATCCTCGTGCACCCCGACGATTCCGATGTCGTTTGGGTCGCGGCACAAGGTCCGCTGTGGCGTGCCGGCGGTGAGCGCGGCGTGTTTCGCTCCGACGACGGCGGTGTGACGTGGACGCGGACGCTGGGTGACGACACCTGGGTGGGATGCACCGACCTGGTGCTCGACCCGCGCGATCCCAACCGGCTCTACGCCGCGACCTGGCAGCGGCACCGCACCGTCGCGGCGTACCTCGGCGGTGGCCCCGGGTCGGGGTTGCATCGCAGCACGGACGGCGGCCGCACGTGGGAGCGGCTGTCGCGCGGGCTGCCTGAGGGATCGATGGGCAAGATTGGGCTGGCGATCTCACCGCAGCGCCCCGACGTGCTGTATGCAGCCATCGAGCTCGATCGTCGCAAGGGCGGCGTCTACCGGTCGACCGACCGCGGGTCGTCGTGGGAGAAGCGATCCGACACGGTGTCCGGCGGCACCGGGCCCCACTACTACCAGGAGCTCTACGCGTCGCCACACGCGTTCGATCGGATCTACTTGGCGGACGTGCGCTTTCAGGTGTCCGACGACGGCGGCACGACGTTCCGCCGCGTGTCCGAGACGGACAAGCACTCGGACAACCACGCGCTGGCGTTTCGCCCCGATGACCCGGACTACTTGTTGGCCGGCACGGACGGCGGGCTCTACGAGAGCTTCGACCTCGGCGCGCACTGGCGGTTCATGGCCAATCTGCCGCTGACGCAGTACTACAAGGTCGCGGTCGACGACGCCGAGCCGTTCTATCACGTCTACGGCGGCACGCAGGACAACAACACGCAGCGCGGGCCCGTGCGCACCGACAACGTTCACGGCATCCGCAACGCCGACTGGAGCGTGGTGCTGGACTGGGACGGGCACCAACCGGCGACCGAACCCGGCAACCCCGATATCGTCTACGCCGAGCGGCAAGAAGGGCACCTCGCGCGTATCGATCTGCGCACCGGCGAGGCGATCGACATCCAGCCGCAGGCCGGGCCCGGCGAGGGGCCGGAGCGGTTCAACTGGGACGCGCCGATCTTGGTGAGTCCGCACGACCCCAAGACGATCTGGTTTGCTTCGCAGCGTCTGTGGCGCAGCGACAATCGCGGCGACGCGTGGACCGCGGTTTCCGGCGACTTGACCCGCAATCAGGAACGCCTGGCGCTGCCGATCATGGGTGGCCCACAGAGCTGGGACAACGCGTGGGACGTCTACGCGATGTCCAACTTCAACACGATCACCTCGATCGCGCAGTCACCGCAGCGACAAGATGTGCTTTGGGTGGGGACCGACGACGGCCTGCTGCAGGTCTCGGAAGACGGCGGCGGCAACTGGCGGGCGATCGAAGTGGGTTCGCTGCCGGGCGTCCCGAAGGCCGCGTTCGTGAACGATGTGAAGGCGGACTTGTTCGACGCCAGCACGGTCTACGTCGCACTCGACAACCACAAGGAGGGGGACTACCGGCCCTACCTGTTCGTGAGCCGCGACCTCGGCCGCAGCTGGACGTCATTGCGTGCCAACTTGCCCGAGCGCACTTTGGTGTGGCGCATCGTGCAGGACCACGTGGCCCCGGGGCTGCTGTTCTTGGCGACCGAGTTCGGTCTGTGGTTCACGGTCGATGGCGGCGAGCGCTGGACCGAGCTCGGCGGCGGCGTACCGACGATCCCGTTCCGCGACTTGGCGATCCAGCGCCGCGAAGGCGACCTCGTCGCGGCGTCGTTCGGCCGCGGCTTCTACGTCCTGGACGATTACCGCGCCCTGCGCGAAGTGGCGGCGCCGACGTTGGCCGCCGAGGCGACGTTGTTTGGCCCGCGCAAGGCCTGGTGGTACGTGCCGCGGCCGGTGCTCAGCTTCTCGCCGGGCCGCGGGAGCCAGGGTGCGGCGCATCACGTCGCGCCCAATCCGCCGTTTGGCGCGGTGTTCACCTACCACCTCGCCGAGGAACTGACGACCGCCAAGCAGCGGCGTCAGGAGCGCGAGGAGGCGCGCGGAGAAGGCGACGCGGCCGCGGGGTTCCCCGGGTGGGACGCCGTCGAGACCGAGCGCCGCGAGCTGGAGCCGCAGATCTGGCTCACGGTGCGCGACCGCGAGGGGCAGGTCGTGCGCCGGTTGACCGGCCCGACCACACAGGGCTTCCATCGCGTGGCTTGGGATCTGCGGCATCCGTCGCCGCACGTGGTCCAGCTGGACGAGCCGCCGGCGCCGGACTGGGGCCTGCCGCCGCGCGGCATGATGGCCGCACCTGGCACCTACACGGTGTCGCTGGCCAAGCAAGTCGGCGGCACGCTCACGCCGCTGTCGGAGCCGCGGGCGTTCGATGTCGTGCCATTGCGCCGGGGCGCGCTGCCCGGCGCCGATCTGGCGGACGTCGCCGCGTTCTGGCGGGCGTATGAGAATGCGGTCCGCACCCACTCGGCGCTGGGTCTGCGCGTGACGCGCTTGCTGAAGAGCATCGAGCGCGTCGGCACGGTGTTGGCGCGGTCCAGGTCCGCGGCCGGCGAGCTCGACGGGCGCTACCACGCGCTGCGGTCCGATCTCATGACGTTTGACAACCGCCTGAATGGCAACCGCTCGCGTGGCGAGGCGGGCGAGAAGAACCCGGCGACGGCCGGCGACCGCCTCGCCGCAGTCGAGCGCGTGGTTGGCGGCTCCACCTACGGTCCGACGGCGACCGCGCGGCGCAACATGGAGCTGGCGAATGGTGCGCTCGCCGAGCTCGCGCCCCAGCTGGCGGAGCTCGAGCAGCGGGGTCGGGCACTGCTCCAGGAGCTCAATGCCGCGGGGGCACCGTGGCTGGAAGGTGAACCGCTGCCGGTCGGCGGGCGGTAGCGATCAAGAATGCCCGGGCAAGACGTCTTGCGTCATTGACCCCTGACTTCCCCTTAGGATCCGCGCATGCTCAAGATGGTCTTGCCGGTGGCCTCGCTGGCCATGCTCGTCCTTCCATCGTTCTTTCAGGATCCGCGTCCGACGTCGCAGCCGCACGGCGGCGAGCGGGCGGCGATCGAACAGGTCGGGCATGACTACCTCGACGCCCTCTACAAGTGCCAGCCGGAGCTCATTGCGAAGAGCGTGCACCCCAAGCTCAAGAAGCTCGGCTTCTATCGTCCCAGCGGCGATGCACCGTATCGGCTGAGCCCGATGTCCTACGAGCAGCTGGAGAAGCTGTCGGGGACCTGGAACAAGGACGGCAGCCACGCCAACGCTGACTCGGTTCGCGAGGTCAAGCTCCTCGATCACATGGATACGACGGCGGTGCTGCGGGTGACCGCGGTCTGGGGTGTCGACTACATGCAGGTGGGCAAGTTCGACGGCACTTGGCAGGTCGTCCACATCCTGTGGCAGAGCCCGCCCCAGCAGGGGGAGTGACGCGCTCGCAATCGACGGTCGCGCGTCAGCGCCCGGCGTCGCTGGACGCTGGCGCGTCCGCGACCTCGCGCCACGCCGCCGCGCGCTCGGCGTCGCCCGCGGCGCTGTAGATCTCCGCCGCGATGCGCGCGGCGGTGCGGGCGGCGCGCGAGTCGGCGCCGAGGCGCCGGCTGAGACCTTGTGCCGCGGCCTCGGCAAACTCCGTCGCTTCGTCGGGGCGCCCTAAGTCGGCGAGCGTGCGGGCCAGGTTGCCCTGCGTCATCATCGGCCGCGGGTCGTCCGGGCCCAGCGTCTCGAGCTGGTCTTGTAACGTCTGGCGAAAGAGCGGTTCGGCGCGCTCGGGCTCGCCGGCCCGTCGGTAGGACGCCGCGAGGTTGTGGGCGACGTTGAGCGTGCGGGCATCGCGCGCGCCAAAACGCTCGGCGAGGCGATCCAGGATTTCCTGCAGCAACGGCTGCGACCGCGCATAGTCCTCGCGGTCGTCGTGCACGAGGGCCAGGTTGTTGAGCGTCGCCAAGGTCTGTTCGTGCGACCGGCCGAGCTCGTCCTCGAACGCGGCCAAGGCGGCGGCGAGCACTTCGCCCGCCTCGTCCAGATCGCCGCGCTCCTGGAGCAGCAAGCCGAGCGAGTTCCGCACCGTGTTGGTGGTCGGCGCAGCCTCGCCCGACAGCTTCACGCGCAGCGCCAGCGTGCTGCGCAAAAGAGCTTCGGCGGCATCGTCCTTGTCCTGGTCCACCAGCAACGCCGCCAGGCGCTGGCGCAACAACAGCGCGCCTTCGCGTTTCTCCGCCGGGTTCAATGGATCGGGCAGCACACGTTCGATGATGGCTTGGGCCCGATCGAGTTCCCCGCGACGGCGCCACAGGCTCGCCAGTAGGCCAGCCGTCCGCAGCAAGTCGCGGTGGCCAGCGGCGAGCACGCGAAGCTGGGTGTCCCAGACGGCCTGTAGCTCGGCCTCGGCGTCCTTGGATCCCAGCAGCACCGCGGCCTCGGCCATGCCGAGCCGGGCCCGCAGGGTGTCGGGATGCTCCGGGCCGAGCGCGGCCGTGCGCAGGGTGGCGACGCGTTCGAACTCGGCCCGCGACGTCGTGCCGTCGCCGTAGGTGCCGTAGACGACCGCCGCGGCCTCGCGCACCGCGGCCTCGGAGCGCGGCCGGTCGGCAAACCGGTCGTCGACGCGGGTCATGGCCAGGTCGAGTGCCTGCCGCACGGTGGCTTCCTTGCCAAGCCGGTTGCTCGCCGCCGCGCCGAGTAGATCTTGGCGTAGGAACTGATTGACGGCGTCGACGTCGTCGCGGGCGGCCAGCGCGTTGCGCTCGGCCGTCGTGGCGCGCACCGCCGAGACTGTGGCGACCGCGCTGGCGATGGCGAGGAGCGCGACGAACACGATCGCGGTCGCGCTGAACACCGGGTTGCGCCGCACGAACTTGGCCACCTGATCGATCGCAGTCGGCGGCCGGGCGGCGATCGGCTCGTGGCGCAGGTAGCGCCGCACGTCCTCCGCGAATGCCGCGGCCGACGCGTAGCGTTCGCCCGGCTCTTTGGCCATGGCCTTGCCGAGGATCGTGTCGACGTCGCGGTGCAGTGCCGGCTCGATGCGTGAGGCCGGGGCTGGGATTTCTTTGGCAATGCGGGCGAGCGCTCCGGTGAGTCCATCGCCGCTCAGGTCCAGTGGCAGGCGGCCGGTCACCATCTCGTAGCCCAACACGCCCAGGGAATACACGTCGGTCCGAGTGTCGACTTGCGCTTGATCGCCGGCGGCTTGCTCCGGACTCATGTACGCGAGCGTGCCGACGACTTGGCCGAGGCCGGTGTGGATGGTGGCGAGCTGTTGGTCGCCGTCAACGACCTTGGAGACTCCGAAGTCGAGGACCTTGGGCTGGCCGGCCGAGGTGACGAGGACGTTGCCGGGCTTCAGGTCGCGGTGGATCACGCCGCGCTGATGCGCGTGGTGCACGGCGTCGCCGATCGTCGCGACGAGCGCCAGCCGCTGTTGCAGCGAGTGCTGGCCCCGGGCGCATGCGGCGGTACAGGGGACGCCGTGAATGCGCTCCATGACAAAGTAGGGGAGCTCGCCCCCCCCGAGGTCGACGGTCCCAGCGGCAAACACCGAGGCGATCCCGGGGTGGTCGAGGCGGGCCAAGACTTCGGACTCGAGCTGGAACCGTCGCTGGTGCTCCACGCTCGGCAGACCAAAGCGCATGAACTTGATCGCCACGGGCCGCGACGGCTCGAGCTGCTCGCCCTCGAAGACGCGACCCATGCCGCCGGCGCCGATTTCGCCGAGCAGGCGAAAGCCAGCGAACTCACGACCGATCAAGTTGGGCTCGGCCGGCGTGCCGAGCGCTGGCCGTCCCTGGTCCTCCGCGGTCGCCGCGACGTCGACTGCCCCGCCGGTACGCAGGCGCGCTTCGTCAAAGGCGACGAGCAGGCGCTCGACGCGTTCTCGGAGCTCGGGCTGCCCCTCGCAGGAGGCGGCGACAAAGGCGGGGCGATCGGCCTGAGGAAGGTCCAGCGCCGCCGTAAAGACCGAACGCTCTTGGCGGGCCGCCTGGGCGGAGTCGAGACGTGACACGAGGAATGGTCAGGCTGCGCGGTCCTGGCATGATAACGCGCTGTTCCTGTGCGCCGCGGCGATCCCGGCGCCATCCCCCGTATGCCCGCCGAGTCTCGAGATCCGACGCAGCTCCTTCAGGCCGCCGCCGCGGGGGATCGCGAAGCGCTCGGCGCGCTGCTACCGGTCTTCTACGACGAACTACGCCGCCTGGCCGCGGCCCAGATGCGCCGTGAGCGCGGTGAGCACACGCTGCAGCCGACGGCGTTGGTGCACGAGGCCTGGCTGCGCCTCCTGGGCTCGCCGCCGGGCGCCATCACTGATCGGGCGCACGTGTTTGGCGTGGCCGCGGAGGCGATGCGTCGTGTGCTCGTCGACCATGCCCGGAGCCGCGCCGCGGCCAAGCGCGGGGCGGAGCGCCAGCGGGTGACGTTCGCGGACCTGCAGATCGCCAGCGAGGATCCGGGCCACGACTTGATCGCCCTGGACGAGGCGCTGGATCGTCTGGCGGCGCTGGAGCCCCGCGCCGCGCGCGTCGTCGAGCTCCGCTACTTCGCCGGCATGTCGGTCGAAGAGACCGCCGCGGCGTTGGTCGTCAGCGAGCCCACCGTCAAGCGCGACTGGGCGTACGCGCGGGCGTGGCTCGAGGTCGAGCTCGGCCGGGACTAGTGGTTTGATCAGAAATCTGGGGCCTTCTCCACGGCCCTCAGCGCCGCTTGCAGCGTTGGTCGTCCTCGCCGTATCCACCAATATGCCTGCGGCGACCCGCCTTGCGACCGGCGCCGATGTCTCGCGGATAAGGCCCCATCTGTTTGAATCAGACCACTAGTGGCGTCAGGCGCGGCGGTCAGCGCGGCTGGTCGACGGGCAGCTCGACCGTCGTGAGCCAGGCGCGGCGCCGGAGCGTGACCTCGAGCTCGTCGCCCGCGTCACCGGGCCGCAGTGTGAGCCGCACCTGATCGGCCGCGCGCAGCTGCTGGGCGGCGCGGCTGTGGTCGCGGACTCGGCGCCCGTCGATTGCGACCAACACGTCGCCCGCGGCGATCCCTTGCCCATGTGCTGGGCTGCCCGCCGCCACGTCGAGCACCGCCACGGCGTCGTCGCCGCCTAGGGCCAGTCCCATCGCGTCGCGATAGACAATCGTGTCCGCGCCGTCGGGAGCGCGCAGACGCATGGTCCTGCGTGGGCCGTCGATGAGCATGACGAGCGACGCGAACAGCGTCATGCCGAGGTTGCCGGCGTGGAGCGCGCTCCCCGCGCCGCCGCCCGTCGCGTTCGGGTCCGTCAGGTCGACCGGAAAGCCGCGGAGCTGCAGGCCGCCAAGGCGCAGCTCCGCCAGCTGGCCGACCAGCACCTCGTGCTCGCCGAAGACCCCGAACATGGTTTGCTGCAGAAACGCGTCGCGGTTCGCGGCGAGGTCGTGGCGCCGGACGAACGGGCCGTGCAGCAGCACCGCGCTGCTGTTGCCGGTGTCGATGATCCAGCGCTGCCGGCGCGTCGTGCGGCACTCCACGCCGTAGAGCGCCGGCAGGAGCCGGATGGGCTCGCCGCCTTCGGGTGGCTCGAACGTGTCCGGCTCGTGGAGCACGAGCCGGCGGCCCGGCGCGTCGATCTCGACGACCGCGAAGCTCAGGAGATCCAGGCCGATGAGGCCCTCGGCACCGTCGTCGAAGGACTCCAAATCGAGCGCGATCGCGAGGTAGTTCTCCAGCTCGACCGAGCCGAGGCGCAGCAGCGGCACGCGAAACGTGTAGGGGAGGTCGGGCTGCGTGACGCCAATCCCGAGCAGTGCCGTGGTCCGCTCCAGGCCGAGGCGCTCGGCGAACGCTTGGTCGATGGCCAGGTTGGCGCCGGTGTCGAGCTGAAAGCGCCCCTTCTCTCCGCCGATGTCGACTGTGACGAACAGCTGCGTGCCGTAGAGCCCAAAGTCGACGAGCTCCAGCGGGACCTCGACCCGGTCGCGGTCCTCGGGAAAGTAGGCGTCCTGCGCCATTAGGGGCGCGAGCACGGAAAACGCCAGGTTGGTGGCGGCCGCGACGAGGATGCGCATGGCCGAATGGTAGCGGCGTGGTGCCCGCGGCATCGGAGTCACGAGAAAGCTGACGCGTACGCCGCTCGGCGGGCGTCTTGGCGCGCACAATCGTGTCCGTGCCGTCTGAAGAGATTGCCTTTCAGCGCCTGTGCCGTGCCGAGCTGGGTTGGGTCCACGCGCTGGCCCGCCAGCTCACGGGCGATGGCGCCGCGGCGGAGGACCTGGCGCAGGAGACTTGGCTGCAGGCGCTGCGCGGCCCGGCGCCGCGGGGCAGCGCGCTGCGATCGTGGCTCGCGGCAGTGATGCGCAACGTCGCGCGCAGCCAAGCGCGGGCTGGTCGGCGTCGTGATCGCCATGAGCGGGCGCTGGCGGTGCCGGCATCGGCCGAGGACCCGGCGGGCGCGGCGGCGCGGCTCGAGCTGCACCGCCGCTTGGTCGACGCAGTGGCGGCGCTGCGGGAGCCCTATCGCTCGGCGGTGCTGTGGCGCTACTTCGAAGGGCTGACGCCGACGGAGATCGCCGCCAGAACCGGCGCGCCGGTGCGGACGGTCCACACTCGATTGCAGAGGGCGCTGGCGACCCTGCGCCGCCAGCTGCACGCATCGGCCGAGAGCGACCGACGGCGTGCGGTTGGTCTCGGATCGGCGGCGATCTGCCTCGGAGGCATCATGAGCACGAAGATCAAACTCGCTGCGGCCGGCGCCGCGGTCGTCGCCGCGGCCCTCGTCGTCGTGCCCTGGGCGCCGTGGCGGGAGACTGAGCCCGTCGAGCCAGGGCCAGCGGTGCCCGTCGCGACGCTGCGCGCCACTGCCCCGGCCGCCGAGGAGGCGGCGCCGGAGCGGCAGGCGATCGCGACCGCGCCGGAATCCCAGGAGCCGGCTTCGGCCAGCGTGCGGTCGTTCGCGACCGAAGACGCAACGACGGTCAGGCGGAGTGGCGTGGTGCTGGATGTGTTCGGGCAGCCGGTCGCCGGGGTGACCGTGTCCTTCTCTGCCGACGGCGACGGCGTGCGGCCCGAGGCGGTCACCGATGGGGCAGGCGCATTCTCGTTGGAGCTGCGCCGGGGGACGCATGGATCGGTGGACGTGGCGACGGGCGATTGGATCGTCGTCTATCGGCCGGTCGTGTTCGGCGGGCCGGGGCTGCTCGGCGCTGGCCAGACCGTCGAGCTCACGCTCGTCGTCGCGCGCGCCGTCGACGTGGGCGGCTTGGTGGTCGATCCGGCGGGGCGGCCAGTGGTGGGGGCGCGTGTTCGGTTGGGCGCCGCGCCGCCGTCGCGGGCTGCGTTTGCGCGCAGCTTGCAGCGCTCCGTGGTGGCCGAGCACGAGACCGAGACCGACGGCGACGGGCGGTTTGCCCTTCGCGTCCCGGATCTCGACGAGAAGTCGCTGGCGACGAGCCACCCGGCGTTTGATGTCGACACTCGGCCGGTGCCGGCGGCTCGCACCGACCTGTGGATCCAGCTGGCGGCCGGCAGCGAGCCCCTCGAGGGCCGTGTCGTCGACGTGCAGGGTGCGCCCGTGGCCGGGGCTGTGGTGCTGTGCGGGGACGCGATCGTGGCGAGTCGCGACGACGGCACCTTCGCGCTCGACCTCCGCGCGATCGGTGGCGATGCGCCGTGCGAACGACACCGTTGGCTCGTCGCCGGCCGTCAGGGTCGCGTGCCGGCGCGGCTGCGTTGCCCCGGCGAAGACCCGCGCCGGGCGGCGGATTGGCCGCAGCCCTTGGTCCTGCGGCTCGGCGGCGTGGCTGGTGCGATTTCGGGCACGGTGCTCGACGCCGATGGCGCACCCGTGCCTGGGGCCCAGGTGCGCGTGGCCGAGCCGGAGCCCATTGGCGATTGCGGGGCGTCCGCGACGCCGCCGACGGGTTGGACCTACGAGCACCTGGCGCGGGCGAGCTTTGCGGTGGGCGAGGACGGCGCCGTCGAGGCATCCGAATGGGCGACGGACCACGGGCCCGGCAGGTTTGTGGTCGGGGGGCTGCTGGACCGGGCCTACCGGCTTCGCGTCGAGGTCGGCGACGCGCTGCGCGGCATGGTGAGTGCACCGATCCAGGCGGGAGCGACCGACGTCGAGCTGCGGTTGCCCGTGGAGTCCATGTGGCCCGCGCTGGTCGGCGCCATCGTCGACCGCCGGGGCGCGCCGGTGCCACACGCGGGCGTGTGGTTCGTGCGCGAGATCGGCGGTGAGCGGCGTGAGACCTCGCGGCGCGGCACCGACGACGCTGGTGCCTTTCGGGTCGAAGGCCTGGCGCGCGGCGTCGACACGCTGTTAGTGCAAGCGCAGAACATCGCCCAGCCCTCGCGTTTCTCCCTGCAGGCGCTCGGGGCCCCCGCGCCGCTGCGCCTCGTGATTCCCGTCGCCGCGACCGTGCGGGTCGAGGCCACCGCCGTGAGCCAGTCTGCCGATGCCGTCGCGTTCCGCGATGCCGCGGGTCGCGCGGTCGCGGTGACGTTGACCCAAGGGAACGTCGCTATCGGCGTTTGGCGCGCGCCGCTCACCGACGGCGCGACCGAGGTGTTCACCGTGCCCGACCTCGCGACGGAGGCCGTACTGCTACAGGGACAACGCGAGATCGCCCGCACTCGTGTCGACCTGGCCCCCGGTCGAGCCCACCCGCTGCGCTGGTAGGAACGTACGGACGTACGGTGCCGCGACAAAAACCACCGCATTCGCCCGCCGGGCGCGGCGGCGGGCCAGGGCTCTGAGCTCTGGGTTCCGACATCCTGGGTTCCGACTTCTGGGCTCCGAGTCCGGCGGTTTTTGTCGCGGCACCGTACGTTCGGACTGGTCCGCGACAGCCGTTGCGGTTTGTGTAAGAATCCTTTCACATCTCCTGTCATTCCTCGATGCAGCCTTTCTCCGATCTCAGCATGCGCGAACGGCAGATCGCCGAAGTGCTGCAACGCCTCGGCCGGGCGACGGTGGCCGAGGTCGTCGCGGGGATGACCGACGACGTGAGCTACAACTCGGTGCGCGTTACGCTGGCCGGCCTCGAGCGCAAGGGCACGGTCAAGCACAGTCGCGATGGTCGCCGTTACGTCTACGCGCTGACGCAGCGGCGGGACCGCGCGCGCACGACGGCGGTGCGGCATCTGCTGGACACGTTCTTTGACGGGTCCGCGAGCGGTGCGGTCTCGACGCTGTTGCGTTCCGAGTCGCTGAGCGATGACGAGCTCGAAGAGCTGGAGGCGTTGATCGCCAACGTGCGAAGGCAGCGCCGCTCATGACGGCGTGGGACGAGGTCTTGGTCGTCGTCGCAGTCAAGGTCACGGCCCTGTTGGCGTTGGCGTTGGCGGTCGACGCCGCCGGCCGCTGGCGCGCGACGTGGTCCGCGGCTCAGCGCCACGCGCTCTGGACGGCGGTGCTCGGCGGCGCGTTGCTGTTGTCGTTGGCGGTTGTGCTGGTCTCGCCGCTGCGGCCAGCCAGCGAGGTCGAGGCGGCGCAGCCCGCGATCGCGTTGCCGGCGCTGCTCGACAGCGAGGCGCTGGATCCGCAGAGCTTGCTGCCGCCCGCGTCGTCGACACCTTGGTCCGTGGCGCTGGTCCTCTGGAGCCTGGTCCTCTGGGGCGTGGGGCTCGCCGTGCTGTTGGCGCGGTTGGCGGCGCAGGCGTTCGCCTTGGCCCGCCTCCGGCGCCGGTCGCGCGAGTTTCCGCCGGCGCGTGTGGACCTCGTCCGCGCCTGCGCCGCCGCGGTCGGTGCGACGGGTGCCGTCGCCGTGCGCACGGCCGACGGCGTCACGACGCCGCTCACCTTCGGCGGACGTCGACCGATCGTGCTCCTGCCGCAGGCGGCGACGTCGTGGTCCGCCGCGCAGCTGCGCATCGTGCTGCTGCACGAGCTCGCGCACGTCGCGCGGCGCGACTTCGCCACCAACCTGCTCGGCAGCCTGGCGTGTGCGGCGCTGTGGCCGCACCCGATGGTATGGATCGCCCGACGCCGGCAGGTCGCGGCGCGTGAGCGCGCCGCGGATGACCGCGTGCTCGCGACCGGTGTGCGCGATACCGACTACGCGGCGAGCCTCGTGACGCTGGCCCGGGAGCTGCGCGCCCCGACGGCGGCGATCCCCACGCTCGCCTGCCCCGGAGCCGATGGCCTCGGCGTGCGCGTGCGGGCGATCCTCGACACGACCGTGCCGCGCCGTGCGGCCCGCGTCGGCCGCGTTGCCACCGTCGGCGCGAGCGCCGCGGTGCTGCTGGCGGCGGTCGACCCGCGCCCGGACCCGGCCGTCTTGAGCGCCGCGGCGGAGAGCGCGATGGTCGCGCAGCTGCGCTCCACCGACGGCGCGGCGCGCTTGCAGGCCTGTTTGACGTTGGGCGGCCCGGCCGAGCGACGCTCGTTCTACGAGATCGTGCGGTTGGTTCGCGATCCGGATCGCCAGGTGCGCGTCGCCGCGGTGTGGGCGTTGGCCCGCATCGGCTGCGTGCCGGCGTTTGTCGTCATCAATGCCGCGCTCGCCGACCCCGACCCCGAGGTGCGGCGGATCGCCGCTGTCGTGTTGCGGCGTTTCGCGCCGCAGCTCCGGGATCTGAGCTTTGTCGCTACGAAGCGCAAGTTCCCGCCCCACACGCTGCGCTCGGTGCGTGAGGCGCTCCCGGCGCCATCGGCGCCGACGTCACAGCAGCAGCTGGAGCGACGGCTACAGGACCCGGACCCGCGCGTGCGCGAGGCCGTGCGGGGCACGCTCGGGCTGCGGTGATCGCGCGGCTCACTCGTGCGCGAGCTCGAGCCCCATGCGAAATGCCGTGCTCAGCCGCCACGGCCCAAAGCGTATTTCGAGCGTCCCGTCGCGCGGGTCTTCGGTGGGGAGCCCTAGCTGAATGTCGAGCACGGGCGCGACTCCCATCAGGCGTTCGTGCGTGAGCGGCGCCCGGTATGCAACGGGGAGCTCGCGACGGCCGGTGTGCCATGCGTCGAACCGCAGGCCGTCGAGGGCCGCGGGCTCGATGAAAAGGAGGTCAACGCCCTGCGCCGAGCCTTCGAGCGCGAGGTAGTAGTAGCCCATCGGAACTTGAACCTCGCCAAAGCGCAGCGGAAAGCGCGTATCGAGATTGGTCCACAGGTTTTGGCCGAGGCGCCACTGGCGCGGGCTGCCCTGGCTCTCGCCCTTCCCCAACGCCTCGTCGGCAATCGCCGCGTAGTTGGCCTTCCATGCAGGCTGACCGAACTCGATCGCCACCTGGCCGGGCGACGTGTCCCACGGTGCGCCGATGGTGCGGTCAAAGTAGATGATGCGCGTTGCGCCGCGCTGCTCGCCGCCGGCCCAGCCGTGAGTGATGCCGGCGACCGCGGGTTCGCGGCCCGATCGGGCGACCGCGCAGGGCGCGGTTAGGCGGTGCGGGCCATAGCGAATCTCGAACGTCAGACCGCGCAGGTGGCCCGGGCGCGGTTCGAGCGCCACCTCGAGCGGATCGCTCACCTCCGCTCCGGTCGCAAAGGCGAGCGGCACGCGCGAGGCAACGGGAGCCTCATGGCACCAGAACGCGTCGACGGCGGCGGCGCGAACCACGGCGGGGTCGTGAGTGCACAGCCACCAGCCGTCGTCGTCGTGTTGCACGCTCAAGAACCAAGCGCCGGCCGGGATCTGCACTTCGTCAAACCACAGTCCACGCGCGGGGAGCTCAAGCCGCGTCCAGAAGTTCTTGCCCACCCGCCAGGCGCCGTTGGGCATCGCCTGGCGCAGTGCGGCTGGGTCGGCGAGCTCGGCCTTCCACGGGACTGGGGACGCGTCGAGCCAGGCCACCGGCTGCTTGCGCAACTCGACCGCGACACCGCGGCGCGGGGTCATGCCGCCCATGACTTCGTAGCGGCTGGTGTCGTCGTCGCCCTGGCCCGCCGCGACGCCGGCTGGGTGCCGCGCCGCGACCACGAGGCGCTGCGTCCCCCAAGCGAGGCCCAGCTCAAACCCGGCCGCCGTGCGCTCGCGGATGTGGACGCCGAGCGGCGATGCCTCGCCGTCCGGCTGCTCGTGCAACGTCGCGACCCAACGCGGGGTGTCGGCCGGCGCCGAATCGGGGCTCAGCCCCAGCTCGAAGCCACCCGCCCCGTGACGAATGGACAGCAGGTAGCGACCTGCGCTGATCTCCTGGTCGCCGAGCTCGAAGGCGACGAAGGCGTCGATCGCGGCGGGCCGTGGTGCTCCCACGACGTGCCACTCGTCATCGGCTAACGCCGAGAAGGGGCGCGCCAAACCGTCCGGCGGGGCTTGGTTGGGCGAGTCGGCAGCGATCTGCCGCGGCTTCTTGGCCACCTGGTCCCAAAGCCAGTAGCGCTCGACGGTGCGCTCGGTCGGGTGGACGGCGATGGGCTGGGCCGCGAGGCCAGCGGCGGACAGGACGACGCAGATCGAGAATCGCACGAGGATCGCTCCCACGGTGAAGTGCAAGGTTTCTTACACTTCAAACGGCCGAGATCCTCGTGAATTGAAAGGATTCTTACATTCGGGCGTTGGCGATTCGCCCTGCCTCGCGCATCTGGGATGCGCGGGGCCTCGCCCTACCGGAACGTGAGCCGGACCGCGTTGGAGATCCCGACGCCCTCCGGCGCCGCCGAATCGAGATACAACGCCTGGAGGACGAACGTCGCTGGGCCGCCCGGGCTGCGAAAGCTGCGCCGGATGTAGCGGCCTGCGGCATCGGTGCCCACGACCAGCGTGGCGCTCGACGGCTGCGCCACCCAGGTCCCACCGAACAGCGGCAGCGGGTTGGCCTGCGAGCTGGAGGTGACGACCAGCGGGACGCTCGGCGGTGCGTCCGTCAGCCGCAAGTCCCAACGCGAGCCGACGGCGGTGCCGCCACACGCGGTCAAGATTGCGTTGCCTGGGCCGCCGAACCCGATGTCGGCCTGACAGGAGCAGCCTGCCGGCAGCTGTAGGACGCGAGACGCGCTGCGTAGCAGGTCGAGCTCGCTCTGCGTGAGCATGCGGTCGTAGATCCGCACGTCGTCGATGAGGCCGTCGAACGGCCGCGCGCCGCCAGCAATGCCGCTCGGCTGGTTGCCGATCGCTGCCGGGACACCCGGGGCTGCAGTGATCGTTCCGGACTTGGGCATGCGCCCGACGAGGGCGCCGTCCTGGAACAGGCGCATCTCGGACCCGTCGTAGACCGCGGCGACGTGGATCCAGCGGCCCACGCTGAGAGTGCCGGAGCTCGCGACCAGGGTCCCGGTGGTGCCGCCGGTCTTCAAGCGAAAGCGCAGCCGCATGCCTCCCGTCGTGGCCCACGTGCTGAGCATCAGGTAGTGATCCTCGGCGAGGTCACCCGACGCCTTGGAGAGCAGGCGTGCGTCGCTGACGCCGAAGTCGTCGGCCCAAAACCACGCGGTCACGGTGGCGGCGTTGCCGCTTAGATCGAGCTCCGAGGGCAGCTGGACCGCGCCGTCGACGCCGTCCAACGCTACGGCGGTGGTACCCGCCGGGTACGCGGAGCGCGACGCGGCGCCGGTGCCGCGGTTCAGCGTGCCATGCAGGGCCGCCGGCGAGCTGTCGTAGGCGAGCCCGCCGCCGAGACCTTCGAACAGCCAGCGGTTGGCCAGTCCGTCGAGGACGTCGTCGATGCAGGGCACGACCGTGATCGAGACCGAGTCCGCGTCACAGGCGCCCTTGGGATCGCACACGTCCAGCCGGAACGTGTAGGTCCCGACTTGCGCCGGCGTGAAGAAGCTCACGAAGTCGCTCCCGTCGAAGCCTGGCACGACGGGCCCGCCGGTCTGCACCCACTGCTCCCTCAGCAACGCCGCCGAGCCGTCGGGGTCGTAGGACGCCGAGCCGTTGAGCGTGTAGCGGCGGTCGACGGGCCACAGCATGTGGCGGGGGCCGGCGATGGCCACCGGCGGCTGGTTCTGCACGACGGTGATCGCGTAGGAGGCCTGCGTCGTCGGGCTTGGCGTCACGCCGGGAGCGAACGTCCGCGCAGCAATGACCTGCGACTGCGAGACGGTGATCGGGACACCGCTGTAGCGCGGTGATGCCTGCGTCGGCACAGCGCCGCTCGTCGTGTAGTGGATGCTCGCGCCGGCCGTCGTCGACGACATGCTGACGGCTACGGGCCCAGCGAACGAGCCGCCTGGCGGTGTCAGGACTGGCGCCGCCGCACTGGTGCTGCCGCCCGTCCAGCGGATGCGATGCACGACGCCGCCCCCGGTCTCATACGTCGTCATCAGGTAGTAGAGGTGGCCGTCAGGGCCGACGCGCACGCACACCGGCTTGATGATCTGGCCCAGTGAGTCGAGTGCGGACACCGAGCCGGCGAACCGTCGCGGCGTTCGGCTGCCCGCAGGAAAGTGCACGATCGCCCCGGGCGAGCTGCCGTTCGCGCCCCACTGACACACGAAGTAGCCGCCGAAGTACTGCGCCGGCCATTGCAGCGGCGGCGCTGTCGCAAAGCGCCAGCGGTCGTACCAGGCGCCGCCCGTGTTGAGTGGCGTGCCGGTGGAGGCACTGGCCCACGGCGCGGTCGACGTACCGATCCCGCCGAACCCTTGGTGGCCGAAGTTCGCGCCCGCCGCGACCTGGAAGAGCTCGTCCTTACTGGAGCCGAGCGTTTCGTTGAGGTAGAGCCGGCCGGTGGCGGCCTCCAAGCTCATCGAGAACGGGTTGCGCATGCCCAGGCAGTAGGTCGCGCGCAGCGGTCCCGTTGCTTGGCTGTAGAACGGATTGCTCGGCGGGATCGAGCCGTCCTGACCGATGCGGAAGACCTTGCCGGTGTAGGTGCTCAACGACTGCACGCCGTCGCCACCGCTCCAACCGTCGCCCGTCGTCACGTAGAGCAGGCCGTCGCCGCCGATCTCCAGGGCGCCGCCGTTGTGGCTCCCGGAGGACGAGCTGCCGTTGAACGGCAGATCCAGCAGCAGCGTCTCGCTTCCCGGCACAATCCGGTCGGGATTGGACGGGTCGACCGTCAAGCGCACCACGCGGTTATGGCGTGGACTGTTCTTCATGTAGAAGGCGAACAGGAAGCGGCCGTCGTCGCTGAAGGTGAAGTCGCGCAGCCCCGACGAGCGGTGCCGTGACGGGGGCACGTCGAACGTGTACATCCGCCGCGGGCTACCCCACTGCCCGAAGGGTACGCGCCACAGCTCGCCGCGGATACGGAGCCCGTAGTAGAGGTCGCCGGCTGGCGAGAACTTCAGCGACGCGGGTGACTCGCCGGCGCTCAGGACGAACTCGTCGACAAAGCCGCTCGGCAGTGTGATCTGCGCGGCCGGAGTGGCAGTCCACGGGTTCGCGCAGGCGAGCGCGATCACGACGGCGCAGCGCGCGAGACGACGCAAAGGTGCAGTACTCATAGGTGAAGGGTCTCGGGCGCGTGGCTGCGCCGCGTGCCCCGCAGGGGGCGTCGCGCGTCACTGGCCGACCGCACCGCAGACGTTGTCGCTGCACGACGGACGGCGTTAGCCTGGTTTTGAGAAACCCGGCCCTCGCGGCCATGAACTCTCGTCAGGCCGCCTTTTTCTGTCGCGATTCCGCCGATCGCGAAGAATGCCCGTTAGCAGTCCGTTGAAGAAGTGCTTTGGCCGGGAGGGTGGTAATTCTCGATGCAGGTCGGCCCGCGAAAGCGTAGGCGAATCGGCGGCTGGGCTACCAGCGCCGCACGTCGTCGACGAGAAGATAGTCGGAGGCGCGAGCGGACGCGTCAAAGATCCGCACGCGGGCCGGCCGCCCGGCCCACGGAGCGACGTTCCAGACGACCGGTCGCAGGCAGTGCGTGCCGTCGCCAGCGGCTCGGTGGACGACTTCGTCGTCCACCCAAAGCTCGACGCCAACGCCCCTTTCCGCGCGGGCGCCGCCGATCAGAAACGTCATGGCTGTGCCGCAGACCGTGAACGGTCGCGAGACAAGCTCGCCGGTTGCCGCCGTGACATTCTGGGTGAACGAGCTGAGGATGCCGGCTCCCATGTGGCCGCGAACCGGTGGTCGGGCCGCCTCGGTCGAAGGGTGGTCGTGGTGGAACGCGCCGCCGCGCCGGTGCCAACCCCGCAATCCCGGCTGTTCGAACGCACCGTCGATGCCGGCCGCTGGCCCGCACCGCGACAGGGGTGGTCGAGCGCCGTCAGGATGGTCGACGTGGTGTTGCAGCGCGAGGAGCTGGTCGTGGTGCGCGGCGCGGTCGCGCACGCGACCTAAGAAGTAGCGGGCTCGGTCGACGTGTCCGCGTTCGATCGCGTGGCTTGCCAGTAGGATCGCCCAGCGGTCGGCGCCCGTCGCGTAGTAGCGCCGCAGCAGCTTGAGCTCGAGCGAGAAGCCGTAGCTTGTGCTGCCGGCTCGCAGCGCCGCCAACGTCGTGGCTTCGCGATGCCGTACTTTGGGGTCGGCCCGCGCCGCGAGCACCAGGCTCAGGTACGCTTGCTCGTCGTCGCCGGCTGCTTGCAAACGGTGAGTGAGGGCGACCAGCTCGGCGGCGAGCTCGCGGTCGGCGCGCGGCACTTCAGCTGCGAAGGGCTGCTGCCGACGCAGCGTGACCGCGCCGGCCACCGCCTGTTGGAGCGTTCGCAGCTCCGGCGTCGCCGCGGCGGGGAGGTTGGCCGGGAAGGCGGGCGCGGCTTGATTCGAACGGCGGGGTCTCGCGGCCTTCAGCGTGGCGATCGGGTGCCACTCCCAAGGCCCTTCGCCGTAGCGGACGCCGAGCTCGACGCTGGCGTCGTCGCCCGCGCGTGTGGCCGTGAGATCAAAGCGCAGCGGGTATGGCTCACCGCGGCGCCACCGTCGGAAGAAGCCAGACATCCCGTCGGCGATCCAGCGTGGGGTTGCCCAGATCGCCTCGGCGTCGGCCGCGGCCGGCAGCAGCCGCGCTGTGACGGCGACTGGGGCCGGCTGCACAGCTCTCCGGAGCAGCGCGATCTGCAGCTCCACCGTCGCACCTTGATTGCGCTCGACATCGCAACCCAGCAGTGTCAGATGTTCGTCGAGCGGGCGGAACGCGAAGCGCTCGAGCGGCGGGAAGTAGTCGATCAGGACGCCCCGATGCAGCAGAAAGGCGTCGGCGCCACGTCGTGACAAGGAGGCGCGCGACAGCTCGAAGTAGCCTTCGCGGCTCTCCGGCGTCTGGAGAAAGCCCGGCCACTGACCGCGATAGAACAACGCGAACGTCGGCCAGTCGGCGCGCTCGTGGAACAGGTACTGGAACCGAGCACGTTCGGCTTCGGAGTCGGCGGCATGGTCGCCCGTCAGCCGTTGGCGCGCGAGTGTCGCGTCACACAGCCCGAGCAGGTCAATGGGTTGGAGGGTCGGGCTCGAGTGCCATGCCGCGGCGCCGAAGTCGGAGATCGCGAGCGACGCGCGCGGCAGGTCGAGGCGTCGACGCAGCCCGTCGAGCACTTGGACATCCTGCGCGCGCTCACACAAGTGACAGAAACGTGCGCTGGCCAGCCGATCGAGCGCCGGCAAGCGTTCGCTGGCGAGGGCTCCGCCCATGCCACCGACGAGCACGAGGCTCGCTACCCCTCGCAGGTGGGGAGGGCCGAGAGGTCGGACGGCCACGTGGGCCAAGCGGCGAGTGCCGCGCGCCGCGAGGATCGCGATCGGCAGAATCGCAGGCGTGAGGAAGCGTCCGTGGCTGATCCAATCGCCGCCGCTGTAGACCGCAAAGAACGCCGCGCACACCAAGGTCGCCACCAGCGGGAGGACGAGGCGCGGGTTGCCCCACAAACCGGCCGCGACAGGGACGAGCAGATAGAGCGGCAGGTTCTGTGTTGTGAAGTTCTCTAGGTAGGCGAAGCCATCACCGGGCGTGGCCACCTGTTTGGCGTGGTAGGTGTTTGGCACCCAGTCGCCATAGTAGGCGAAGTGTACGCCGTGGTACACGCCATAGAGCACGGCGAACCAGACCCAGTAGGTGAACGCTTGGCGCCATTGCGGGGGGCGCGCCATGCCGTGGCCGACCTTGATGACGCCGAGCGCCACGCCGTAGAGCACGCCCTCGGGGCGAGTCAGGGCGACGCCAACGGCGAGAGCTGCCGACCACGGGCGGAGGGCGGGCTCACGGCTTTCCCGTGCGTCGCGCAAGAGGGTCGCGGCGATGAGGAGTGCATAGCAACCGTTCTCCAGACCCGCGGGTAGCCAGCGCACGAAGGGCAGCGACAGAGCGCCGACGATGAACGGCACGGCGTCCGTCCATTCGACGTGGCTCCAGTGCCGTCCGTCCTGTCGTTGCAGGGTGCGGATGGACAGGAGGAGGGCGCCGACGCCGCACGCTACGCCGAGCGCCTTGGCCGCCGTGGGAATCGCCCATCCCGACCACGCGGTGAGCGCGAGAACGGCCACCCACAGGAAGTTCGAATATCCCTCGATGCGGGGACCGCCGATGACCGCGACCGAACCGGCGCCGGTGGCCCAGTGCTTGGCATACGCATAGCTGATGCCCGCATCGTCGATGGTGAAGTGCCACACTTGGGCGATGGTGTGACCGATCAGCCATGCGCCAACCGCAATGACCATGATCGACCGCAGCCGCGGCAGCCACAGCTGCCACGGGGCGCGGGGATGAGCTAAGGACACGCTGACCTCCGCGTGCCTATCCCTCGCGCCCGGGCGGGCGTTTCAAGAAAAGCCGGCGCCCGTGTCGCTGCTGCGGCGGGCTACCCGCGCACCACGATCCGCTCGCCCGGCACGACGTGCAGCGGCTGGCGGTCGATCTCGGCGCCCCCGCGCAGGAGCAGCACCGCCGCGGCGTCCTCCGGCGCGGCGAAGACCTCGCTGCGCCCGTCGAAGAGTGGCAGCGTCAGCCAGACGTTGACACCGCCACCCGCCGAGCGCTGCATGAGATCGAGGCGCTCGCCGGCACCATCGATGAGGCCGACCGCGTCGGCTTCGATTGTGGTCTCAACGCGCACGTCGCCGGTCGCCACCAGGTGGAGCTCGATCTCCTGATCGCGATCGCTGGCCGTGATGGGGTGCGTGTGCTCGAGCACCGAGTCCCCGGCGACATAGAGGAAGACTCCATCGCTGGGGAGGCGCTGCAGTTCGAATCGCCCGTCGGCGTCACTCACCGTCGACCCGGCCCGCGACATCATCCCAATGTCGAGCTCGCCGGTGTCCGCGGCGACGCGCTGGCCGAAGCTGCGGCGCATCACAACCACTTCTAGTCCCGCGAGTGGCGCGCCGCCCTGGGAGAGCAGGCGACCGCGCACGGTCGGCAGCAGGCCGTCGTTTGGCAGGACGAGATCGACCGAGCCGGAGCCGGCCGGTAGGTCTGGTTGCTCGACGACCTGGAGCGTGGCGCCGTCCATGGCCGCCACGGTGTAGGTGCGGTCCATGAGTCCGCCGAGCTCGAAGCGCCCAGCGGCGTCGGTGCCGACCCACGCCCACAGCACGTTGGGCTTCGACTGCGGGATGGTCAGATCCGTGAAGCCGTTTGGCGGGCTGCCGTCGCTCATCGTGCGGCGCGGCTCGGCGACGCCGGCGGTCATGCTCTCGAGTTGAGCCGGCGCCCCGCGCACGGTCCCGAACAGCGTCGGGTTGGTGATCCAGACCGTGGCGTTGGGGACCGGTTGGCCATCGGGGCGCACTACGCGTCCGGTGATGGTGAGCGGCGTACCGCCGAGCCAGAGCTCCAGGTGGTCGGGCCATTCGCCGGTGTCTTCCGGGCGATCCGCGATCGCGGGGAGGTAGCCGGCCTGCACCGCCGTGACGCGGTCTGCGCCGGTCCAGCGGCGCGTCAGGTCGAGTTCGAACGCCCCTCTGGCGTCGGTCTTGACGGTGTGCATCCCGATCGCCACCCGCGCTGACGTCGCCGGCGCCCCGTTCGGCAGCAGGACGCGCCCGGCCAGTCGTTCACCGATCGGTCGCGCTTGCATCGTGATCCACAACGCCTGGTCCGAGGTGAGCGGCGCGTCGCGGCGCACGGTGTGGAACCCACGGTGCATGACCTCAACCGTGGCGTCGGGGATCGCCGGCACGCGTCCCAGCGAGAACGTGCCAGCCGCGGAGGCGCGGGCGCGCCAGCGTTCGCGGGCGGCGTTGTCGAGCGGCGCGTCCAAGCGAGCGACGAAGTCGTCGGGCAGCTCGAGTGAGACCTCGGCGGCCGCCACTGGCGCTCCGTGATCGTCGACGACGGTGCCGGCGAGCTCGATGGCTGGTGCCACGACGACGACTGGCGGCACGTCGGAGCGCGGCACGACCACGCCCTCCATGACGGTCAAGTAGTCGGTGTCTGACGCCGGCCGCAGCGTGCCGCGCACGTCCGGGACCTCTCCCTGCAGCCATCCCGCGGCATCACTTGTGAGTGTCGCGGCGCCACCTGGGGCTGACATGGCAATGCGCAGGCCGGCCACGGGCGCTCCGGTCGCGTCGAGCACGCGGGCGCGGAGCGTGCGCGTGGCTGGTTGGCGCGGCGCGGCCGCCGTCCCGCGGCCGACTGCCCGGCGCCCGGCCCGCGCCGGGTCTCGAGTCGACCTCCCGCCTTTGGCGCCACCGCCCGAGCCACCACTGCCGCCGCCGCCGCCGCTGACGTAGGCGGCACGCTGCGCCGCGGGCGCCTCGCTCTCTTTCGCCGGTGTCGGCAGCAGGAACCACGACGCACCGAAGGCGGCGATCGCGGCCGCCACGCCCAACTTGATCTTCAAACCCATGCCAAGTCCTACCCCGGTTCCAATGGTCGTTGCCGCGGCCGGGGTCGGGGAGCCCCAAGCCAGCGGCAGCAAGAACGCGGCCCAGCGGTCGGCGCCAAAGCGGGCCCGCAGCCGCTCGCGCAGCTGCGCCAAGCCGCGGTGCAGCCGCGAGTCCACGGTCTTCACCGGGACACCGAGCCGGGCCGCGATGCCTCGGGGCGTCAGGCCGTCGAAGTAGCGCAACCAGATGGCGCTGCGATACGGCTCGGCCAGTGCGTCGACGGCGTCGACGACCGCGCGGTGTCGCTCCAGCTGCTCGCTGGTTTCGACTGGATCGCTACTCGAAGCGAACGGCGAGATGGCCCGCGCGTGCTCACGCAGCGCGCGCCTCGCGGCCGCGCGTCGCGACTGTCGCACGGCGTTTTGCAGCACTGCGGCGAGGTAGCGCCGCCCCCGCGCCCGCGGCTTGGGCATCGCCGCCCCCGAGGCCGCGAGCAGCGCGTCCTGGGCGGCGTCGTCCGCCTCGGCAGCATCGGCCAACAGGCGCCGTGCCAAGGCACGGACCCAGTCGGCCTCGGCGAGAAGGGACTCGGGAAAGGTGGGCGCGGGTGTGGCCATCGGCGTTCTTTGCTGAGATGCCGTATGAGCGGGCCTCACCGCAGGGATTTCGCGATCGTCGCAGAGAATCTCCGGAAGGCCCGGGCCGGGTTCGTCCGGACGGGCCGCGTCCAGGGGATCTTCGCCCACTCGCAAGCGACGCGTGGGGAGGCTCTTGGCACCTCGAATCCCGAGAATCCGGTCGAGCCGCGATCGCGGTGCGGCCGACAATTCGGTCATGAACCGCACCCGTCTCGGCGTCCTCGGTGTCGCTCTCGCTGCCTTCGGCTGCTCGTCCGAAGTGCGCGGGCCCGAGGGTCCCAAGCTGGACCAAGACGAGCTCGTGGCCACGATCTCGCACGGTGAAGCCGTGGCGCTCGAGGATCACCTGGCCGCCAACAAGTGGACCCTGTTCGAGTACACCGCCGATTGGTGACCCGCTTGCCAGTCGCTGGGTCCTCAGTTGGAGGGCCTGATCCGGGACAAGGGCAATGTTCGCCTGCGCATCATCGACATCGACCGCTGGGAGTCGCCGGTCGCGACGAGCCACGGCGTGCGCCGCCTGCCGACGCTGGCGCTCTACGACGGCGCGGACCTCGTGTCGGACGACGCGCGCGAGGTCATCAACCTGCTGTCGCGGCCGGAGCGGTAGAGGCTCCGGCCGTCGCCGCCATGGCGTCGAGATCGGCGAGCGTGAAGCGCACGCTCACTACATAGGGCTCGGCGCCCGCCGACCAATGGCCGTAGGTCGTCGCGACCCACGTGCCGTCGGGCAGCAGCTCGAGGCCGGGGTAGGCGCAGTCTTGTCGCTTGAGGTTGTCCATCAGTCGCACCCGATAGGCGCCATCGCGACCGTGGACGAGGTCGTCCCAGGTGCCGACCCACGCGCACCAGTCCCCGCGCGTTGGGCTCGCTGGCGCGGTGTCGCGGAACGTCACAACCAGGCGCCCGTCGGGCTCGTACTTCGCGACGTGCCGATCGCCTGTGAGGGCGGCCGGCAGCTCGAGCGGCTCACTCCACGTCGTGCCCTCGTCGTCGGAGTAGATGACGAAGCTGTGGTGCTGACGGCTGTTTTCGCGAAGCAGCAGCGCGATGCGGTGGCCGTCGGGTGAGCGCACCAGTCCGGGCTCGCAGAGATGCGCGGTCGGGTGCGTCGCGATCGCGACTGGTCCTGACCAGGTGAGGCCGCCGTCGGCCGACTCGGTCTTGTAGACCGTGAACTTGGGCGGGTCGGTGCGCGTGCCGCTGCCGTTGATGAAGCGGCCATCGTCGTGAAAGAGCGCCATGTAGCGGCCATCGGCGAGACGCTCGACGCTGGCCATCGCCACGATGCCGCCGAAGTCGCCGATGGCCTCGAGCTCCGACCACGATGCGCCGTCGTCGGCGGAGACCGACATGCGGATCGGGTAGAGGCCGGAGAACAGGATGAGGCGCCGTACCCCGGCGGCGTCGATGACACGGTGGATGGTCGGCGTTTCCTTGGATGTGGCCCAGCTCGGCGGCGTCGGCTGTCGCGGCGACCAGCTGCGACCGCCGTCCACCGAGCGCTTCAGCACGATCGGCCCGCGGCCGTGGCCTTTGGGGTAGACGCACAGCATCGTGCGCCCGTCCTCGAGGAGCACGGTCGTCGGGTGGCCCAGATACTGGCCGTCCTCGCGGTCCACGATCACCTGACGGTGCGTGTCTTGGCTGAGGTCGAGGTACCGCAGGCGTTGAGGGGCGGCCGGAGATGGTGTGGTCGGTGACGCGCCTGGCGATACACAGCTCGGTGCGAGTGCCAGCGTGACGCCGAGGTAGGCGTGCTTGAGGAGGTGGGGCATGGTCGAGCGGGCCATATCTTTCCCTCCCCGGTCGAGGAGTTCCACCCGGCGGGCGGCGCGCACTCTTGTGCTTGTCACGCCGCGCCTCGAGGAGGCGCCGGGGCTGGCGTGCTAGTGGTGTGATTCAGACCGATGGGGCACTACCTGCGAGGTATCGGCGCGGGTCGCAAGGCGGGACTAGTGTTGTGTGTCGGAAGTTGGTTGCGTAAGTCGGCGAGCCATGTGTGCCGCTCGCAAGGCGCTGTCGACGCAGGGCTTGTTGGTGGACAAGTCGAGGAGACGCAACGCCGCGAGCGGCGCAGAGGGCCGTCGACAT
>JBCCGH010000100.1:0-34745 GCA_039029375.1 Planctomycetota bacterium | reverse complement strand
TGACTCCTACATCCGCGTCATGTCCGGACGCTTCAGCTTTGTCCGCTGGGAGAAACGGCTGAGCACCCACACGCTGCGCGGTCTGGTCGCGACGCCCGACGTCGACGGCGACGGGTTCCGCGACCTCGCGGCGGTGTGGAACGTGCGGGGCAGCTTGACGGCCCTCATCGAAACCTACGGCTCCGTCTCGGGCAACGTGCTCGCCACCACCACGGGAAGAACCGGCTGGGTCAGCACCATTCCGCCGCTGACGAGTAGCGCGGTCGGCACCTTCCCTGACTACGACGGTGACGGTGTCGACGACCTCGGCGTCTCCGGCGGGGTGGGCCTTCGCGCCACGCTCTACTCGGGCGCGACGCTCGCACCTCTCGCCAGTCTCGACAACGGCGATCGGATCGGGTTTATCGACATCGGCGACGTCAATGCCGACGGCAACCCGGACTATGCGACCACTGGTCCGAACATCCGGTCGGTCGACCCGTTGCCTGTATCGGTCACGCCCCACGAGCTCTCGGTCACGGCCGGCGGCCTCGCGCCCTACAGCATCGACGTCGGAGCGACGCACGCGGGCAAGCTCTACTTCGTCCTGGGCTCGCTCACCGGCTACGACCCGGGGTTTCGGCTGTTTGGCTGGGACGTCCCCCTCAACATCGACCCCTACCTCATCTTCACCGCGACCTACCCCAACCTGCCGATCCTCACCGGCTCGTTTGGCCTCCTCGACGGCGCCGGCAAAGCAACCTGCAACTTCTCGCTGCTGCCCGACCCCGCCTTTGCCGGCCTGACGTTCCACCACGCCGCCGTCGTGTTCAACCCCGTCCAAGGCTTCGACTTCGTCACCAACGCGCGGCCCGTCACGTCGTTGCCGTAGGCGACTCCTCAGCCACAGAGGCGGTCCGCTAACCAGGCGCGCGCGAACCGCCAATCACTCGACACGGTCATGTGCGACACGCCGAGCTCGCGCGCCGTCGCCTCGATCGTGAGCTGTCCAAACACGCGCATCTCCACCACTTCGGCCTTCCGCGCGTCGAGCTCGGCCAAATCCCGCAGAGCCTCGTCGAGTTCGAGGACGTCGACGGGTTGGGTCGTCAGCTCCGCGACCTCGCACTCCTGGCGGCGGCGCCGATCGCGTTTGCCCGCTCGCCGACGGCGCGCGTGATCGACGAGGATCTGGCGCATCGCCTTGGCGGCGACCGCGGCGAAATGGTCGCTGCTGCGAAAGCGGTCCTGGCGGCTGCAGCGGATGTAGGCCTCGTGCACCAACGCGGTTGGCTGGATGGTCCAGTCGCGCTCCGCCAAGTGCTTGGCCGCCAGCTGCCGAAGCTCGTCATAGACGAGGGGCGCGAGGTCGCTGGCGCGACGCTCGCCGCCGGACGGTGAGGGTGGCGCCCCTTCGCTCGAATCCGCGGACACCGACAGGATCCTAACCTCTAAGCTCGCGGATCACCGTCTCAACCCGGCTGCCATGGAGACTCCCCGCGATCGTTTCGAAGCCCTCGAGCGACTCTTTGCCCAGGCCCTCGCCATCCCACCGGCCCAACGGGACGCGTGGGTCGCGCAGGCCACCGAAGGTCGCCCCGCACTGCGCGCGGAGATCGAGCGGCTGCTCGCCATGGACGCGCAGGACCACGTCTCTTCCGCGATCACCGCCGCCGGGCAACCACCTTCATCACTCGCCGCGGACCCAGCCGGGTCACGAGCGCCCTCAAGCCGCTTGCCCGAGGAGCTGCCGCGGCCCACGGCCATCGCCGGGTTTGCCATCGAGTCGGTCCTCGGCGTCGGCGGCTCCGGGGTGGTCTATCGCGCGCGCCAGCACAGCCCACCACGCGCGGTCGCGCTCAAGGTGCTGCGCCGCGACGCGATCTCCGACGAGAGTCTGCAGCGCTTCGCCCTGGAGGCCGAGGTCCTCGCCTACCTGCGGCACCCCGGGATCGCGCAGATCTACGCGACCGGCATGCTCGATGACGAGGAAGGTCGCCGTCCCTGGTTCGCGCTTGAGCTCGTCGATGGCCTGCCGCTGCACCAACACTGCAAGCGCGGTGGACTAGGCCGCGCCGCGATCCTCGAGCTGTTCATCGCGATCTGCCGCGGCGTGCACTACGCACACCAGCGCGGGGTCGTGCACCGCGACCTCAAGCCGGGCAACGTGCTCGTCGACGACGAGGGCCGCTTCAAGATCCTCGACTTCGGCATCGCCCGCGTGCGCGGCGCGATCGGCACGGGCCCGGCGTTGGACACGGTCGCGGGCCAGGTGCTTGGCACGTTGCCGTATGCGAGCCCCGAGCAGCTGGCCGGCGAGCCCAGCCGGATCGACGTGCGCACCGACGTCTACTCGCTCGGCGTGATGCTGTACGAGACGCTCGTAGGTCGGCTGCCCCTCGACGTCCGCGACCTATCGCTCCTGCAAGCGGCCGAGATCGTCCGCGAACGCGAGCCCCCGCCCCTGTCGGCGCACGATCCGACCTACCGCGGGGATCTCGACACCGTCGTGAAGCACGCCCTGGCCAAGGACCCAGAGCGGCGCTACGCCTCGGTCGCCGCACTCGCCGACGACCTCGAGCGCTTCCTCGACCACCGACCGATCACCGCGCGCCCGACGACGGCGTTCTACCAGCTCAAGAAGTTCTCGCGCCGCCATCGGACGCTCGTCGCCGCGGCCGGGGCCGTCGCCGTCATCTTGGTGGCCGCCACCGTCTTCTCTGTGCTTCAGGCGAAGCGGGCCCAGGACCGCGCCGTGCTGGCCGAGGAGCTCAAGACCTTCATGCTCGACATGTTTGTCGAGCCCAACAACGCCGGGCCGCGGACCTTGGCAGCAGACCTCATCGAGGCGCGCGCCGCCGAGGTCGACACCGCGCTGCCGGAGGCGGGCGATGCCAAGGTGGAGCTGCTGCACGCGCTCGGCTCAGGCCTCCTGGCGCTCGGGCGCGTCGAGCGAGGCCGAGGGCTCGTCATGGACGCCCTCGCGCTGGCCCGGGAGTCGGGCTCGGGCACGGACTTGCTGCCGGTGATGACCACGGCGACGTTTGCGGCCGTCGAGGCCTCGGACGCCGAAGCCGCCCTCACCCTCGCGGCCGCCGCGCTGCCCCTCGCCGAGCAGAGGAACGACCACATCACGGTGGCGAGGCTCCTGCGCGCCCGCGGCTTCGCCCTGTTCGAGCTCGGCCGTAACGAGGAGGCACGACGCACGGCGCAGGCGGCGCGCCTTGCGACCGACGCGTCAACGACCGCCGTCGGTGCGCGCGACGAGCTGGTACTGCGAAGCCTGGAACTGCGCGTGGCACGAAGCGACGGATCCCAGGCCCCGGACTTCCTCGCCGCCGTCGAGAAGAACGCGCAGGGCCTAGAGGACGCCGGACTGTGGCGCGCCGCCGCGTCATCCTGGGCCCTTGCCGGCACGCACGCCGCCAACGACGGTGCGCTAGAGCCCGGCGCGGGTTTCTTTCGGCGCGCGCTGCAGGCGCTGGATCGGCACAGCGACCGCGCGGGGACAACCCGCGCCCACGCCCTGTGCAGCCTCGGCGTCATCCTGCACAAGCAGCGACGCTTCACCGCCGCACGCGAGAAACTCCTCGAGGCGCATGAGATCGAAACCGAGGTCATGGCGCCCGACCATCCACGCAGTGGGCTGACCCAGATGGGCATCGGCAATAGTCTGGTGGCGGAGAACAAGCACGCCGAGGCGCTGCCGTGGCTCGAGCGGGCCCACGCCACCCTGCGAACATCGCCGATCGTCGACGCCCGTCGCCACGTCGTCGAATGCCTCGATTCGCTGGCGGCGTGCTACCACCACACGGGGCAGCGCGATCAAGCCCGCGTCGCGCTCGCCGAGCTCGTGGAACAGCGACGCGCGGCGGGACCCGGCAATGAAACGACGCTTGCCCGCGTCCTCACTCGGTACGCGGACCTGCTGCTGGACCTCGACCAGCCCGACGCGGCCCGGCCGTTGCTCGTCGAAGCGCTCGCGCTGCGCGAAGAGCACTTGGCACCCGACAACTGGCGCATCGCGAGCTCGCGTGGCGTTCTCGGCCGCTGTCTCGCCCACTGTGGCGACTTCGCCCGGGCCGAGGAGCAGCTGACCGCGGCGTACGGGGTACTCGACCGCACTTTGCCCGCGGGGCATCGGCGACGCCCCATCGCCGTCGCGCACCTGATCGAGCTCTACGAGCTATGGAATAAGCCCGAGCAGGCCGCTCGTTGGCGGGAGCGCCAATAGCAAAAAGCTCCTCCTCGGCTTGGGGATCGGGCGCCTCCCCGCGTGGGGCGGGTCGAAGGCCGCGCGCGCGGCCCGTGTCTCAGACCTTTCGGAGGAGTGCTCCATGGAATCCGCTCTGCTGTGGCCTGCCCGCTGGTGCGCGGCCGCTTTTGCCCTTGCCGCCGGCCTTTGCGCCCAGGCCGACCAACACACGATCTTCGCCCACGGCTTCGAGGGGGGGATCAACATCGCACCCATGGGCGACGTGAACGGCGACGGCCACGCCGACTACGCGATCGCCAGGGAAGTTGGCTCTTCGATCAGCTCGTTCATCGAGGCGATCTCCGGCTACGACGGCCAACCGTTTTGGTCCGTCAACGAGACCACGGGAGCTGGGGTCGGCCGCCTGGGGCATTCCTTGGCCGCCGCGGGTGACCGCGACGGCGACGGCTGGCCGGAAATCCTGGTCGGGGATCCCGGTCATAACGTGAACAGTGGCCAGGCCACGGTCTACGACGGCGCGACTGGGGCCGTGCTCGCCCGCTTGGGCCCCGGCAGCCCCAGCGACTTCATGGGCGTGGTCGTCGGCGATGCCGGCGACATCGATGGCGACGGCACGTCGGACTACGCGGTCAGCAGCACCGGCTACCCGAGCGGCTCGGGCTGGGGCCGCGTCCAGATCTACTCGGGCGCTGACTTTTCTTTCCTCCGCTCCTGGAGCGGTGATTCCGCGCCACTCGAGTTCGGAGTGGCAGCGATCGGCCTCGGCGACATCGACGGCGACGGCATCGCCGACATGGCGTTTGGCGCGAGGGGATCGTCATCCGGCGACGGCTACATCCGCGTGATGTCCGGACGCTTCAGCTTTGTGCGGTGGGAGAAACGACTCAGCACCCACACTCTGCGGGGCTTGATCGCGACGCCGGACCGCGACGGCGACGGCTTCAAAGACCTAGCGGCGGTGTGGAAGGTGCGCGCCAGCACCTTGGGGCTGCTCGAGACCTACGGATCGGTCTCCGGCAGCATCCTCGCCACGACGACGCTCCGCTTTGGCACGATTTCGACATCGCCACCGGCGGCGGGCCCCCAGCCCCTCGACACGTTCCCCGACTACGACGGCGACGGCGTCGACGATCTCGGCGTAGCCGGCGACCGTGCGAGCACCGGTATCCGTGCGGCGCTCTACTCGGGCGCGACCCTGGCGCCGCTCACGACTCTCGAGAACGGCGACGAGGGCGCGTTCGTCGACATCGGCGACGTCAACGCCGACGGCAACCCAGACTACGCCAACGTCTGGATGGTCGGCAGTAGAGCCAACCTCGTCATCCGTTCCGTCGACCCGCTGCCCGTGTCGGTCACGCCCCACGAGATCTCGGTCACGGCCGGCGGCCTCGCGCCCTACAGCATCGACGTCGGAGCGGCGCACGCGGGCAAGCTCTACTTCGTCCTCGGCTCGCTCACCGGCTACGACCCGGGGTTTCGCCTGTTTGGCTGGGACGTCCCCCTCAACATCGACCCCTACCTCATCTTCACCGCGACCTACCCCAACCTGCCGATCCTCACCGGCTCGTTTGGCCTCCTCGACGGCGCCGGCAAGGCGACCTGCAACTTCTCACTCCTGCCCGACCCAGCGTTCGCCGGGCTGACGTTCCACCACGCTGCCGTGGTGTTCAACCCCGTCCAGGGCTTCGACTTCGTCACCAACGCGCGGCCCGTCACGTCGTTGCCGTGATCGGTCGCCGCGCTGCGGCCACGCCGCAGCAGCGGCGGGGTCGCGCGGTCACTCCCGCCGCGACCCCGATCCCGGAATGCAAACCGCGGCCGGGGCTGACGCCATCACTCGCGCGTCGAGTTTTCTCGCAGCGAAGTGCACGGCCGTGGCGACGCGTTTGGTGCAGCCCCCCAAACTCCCGGCCCTCACCATGATCCAGATCCCTCGTGCCGCGCTTCTCGGCCTCTCCCTACTCCTCACCGCCGGCCTCGGCGCGCAGGTCACGGTCGTCGACAACACCTCGACGTTCACATTCCCGCTACCGAGCACCGGTCAGCCGGCGGTTTTTGACGCGGGCGCCGCAGCTGGCAACGTCCTCGGCCGCCACGGGTGGTTCATTCGCATCGACTCCGACGGGGAGAACCGCGAGTACGCCTTTCCCGATTGGGATGGCGTCCTCGGCCGCAGCCCGTCCTACAAGTCGCCGATCTGGGCCGACTTGAGGAGCCGGATGGCGGCCGGGGTCAACACCTGGGTGGATGCGACAGGGCCGGGCCGCGGACTCGTCACGCAAGAGTCGACGCGTTCATCAGCTCGCCGGTCATCCCGGTGGTCGCCACCGTCTTCTACTACGTCGACACATCGCTGTGCGGCGGCACGGTCGCGGCAACCGGCGCCGGCGCCGACCATACGATCACGTCGTCGACCTGCGGCGATGTCGTCCACATCAGGGCAACCGCTCCGGACGGCTGGCAAGTCGGCGACGCGACACTGCTCTACGACTCCCTCAACAACTTCCAGAAAACGACGCTCACGAACAGCGGCCTGCCGTTTCAAGGCGACCACGCGGCGGTGTTCTCCTGGACGTTCAGGATGGGAGTCGGCGGCTTCTTTCGCGCTCGCGTGGCGATGGGCATCAACGAGCGGCCGTCGTTCTACGAGACGGGGACCTTTGGCACGTCGCGGAACGGAACGCTCAACGCGTCGTTCCCACCCCGCCCGGGCCAGATCGCGGGCAACTACGTCGAAGGAGCGTGGCCGTCGCGGAACGGCACCATGATCCTCAGCGCGGCGGTCGCCAACCCACCGCTCGGCGTGGGCGGTGCGACACTCTACGTCGATCCCGGGGTCGCCATGTTCTTCCCCTTGGCCACCACGCGGTTTGGCGACGCCGACTTCCAAATCCAGATCCCCGACGTCTCCGCCCTCATCGGTCCGGACGTCTACTCGCAGTTCGTCGACGCCCAGTTCCAGCACACCAACGCGGTGTTCTGGACCTTCGGCCGCAGCTAGACGGGCGGTGGCCCGTCCTCAACGTCGGAACAACGCGTCATCGAGCGGCTGCCCCAGCTCGGTCTCGGTCGACGTGACCGCGGCGTCCGGCACCGACGCACCGTCAAACGTCACCTCGTAGCGGGTCGCCAGCTCTAGGCTGCCGAAGTCCTCGAAGTCGTGGAACGTGCGCACGACCTCGCCGAGGCGTTGGCTCGGCCCCCGGCCGCGAAAGCACGCCGAGACGATACGGCCACTCGCTGCGTCGATCCCGACGGTGGTCGTGGCCCCCGCGAACGACACCTCGACGCGCGCCACGCCCGCCGCCTCGCCGCAAGCCACCGCCACAAAGTCATCGCGGCCGCGCGCCTTCAAGATCACCAAGGGCTGCCGGCCAAGTCGCTGCCGAATCGCCGTGACTTGGCTCGGATGCAGCTCGACCGCGACATCGGTGCCCCGCACCGAGAAGTCACCTTGTGGGGTGAGCACGTCGCGCCGCTTCCAGCCGTCCTCGGCGGCCACCTTGGCCCACCACGTCTCGCGCACTGCGCGGCCGCCGAAGTCCACGTGCCAGGCGTCGCCGTACTCATAGGGATCCTCGCCGTGCACACGCTCGCGGACATGCGAACGTCGTAGGGTCAGCACTCGATCGAGCGCTTCTTCGCCACCGACCGCCGCCGCCGCGCGCGCGAGCCACTCCACACCGCGCGCCCGCGCCGCCGCATCTCCCACCGCGACCGGATCGGCACCCAGCAGCAGCGCCTCGGGGTCCCGCAGAAACCCATCCCGGCACTGGTCCGACGCGAACAGATAGAGCCGCCCGGCGTGCACCGCGTAGATCTCGGCGGAACCGATTCCCGAGAGCGGCCCCATCCGCGCACAAGCGCCACCGAGCTGCGCCTCGAACCGCTGCGGCTCAGCCAAGAACGCCCGGCGCGTCGCCTCGCTGGCGAACCGATAAGTGAAGCCATAGCGCGCGACGCTTAGCTCCCGCCGCCCCGCGACCTCGTCGCCCTGCACCAAGCGCACGGGGTCCACCGGCAACGTGCGCGCCGGGCCTGATTCCTGGGACGCCAGCGGCGCAACGGCAAGAAGCGCAACCATCACTGCACGGCACATCCCGTCAGTGTGCCCGAGACGGACCGCTGGCACGCACCGAAACCGTCACGTCCACCCGCCGGGCCCCAGCGTGCTAACGTAGTCGGCCGGTCGCCATGGTCCCGCCAACCCCGAGGCCCATGACTCTGTCTGCCCACCGATGGCTGCTCGCGAGCGCAGCCCTTCTCAGCTCGATCGCCGCCCAGACCAACTGGGTCCTCAAGCCGCGTTCGGGCCCTCCTCCCACGGAGCCCTACCGGGCCGATGACCCCTCCTCGCTGGCCTACGACGAGGCGCGCGGCCGCATGGTCTTCGTCGGCCCCGATGAGACCTGGGAACGCGTCGGCACGCGATGGATCGGCCGCGGCCCCGCGACTTCCCTGCCCCCGTGGAGCAGCGCGGCCTACCACACGCGGCGCCAGCAGGTCGTGGCCTTCTGCAGCGGCCGGCTCTGCGCGTGGGACGGCGCCGCCTGGACGCCGGTGAGCACTCCCGGGCCAGCGCCGCGCTCGGGCGCGGCCCTCGCGTACGACCGTGGCCGTGACCGCGTCGTGCTGGTGGGCATCGTCGACCAAGGGGGCAGCGTCGCCACCGAGACCTGGGAATGGGACGGCGTGCAGTGGACCTTCGCCAGCGCCCTCAGCCCCTTCGGCGGCCCTAGGGCCATAGCGTATGACGAGGCCCGGGGCGCCGTCATCGTCCTGGCGGGACCGATGGGCACGGCGCGCACGTGGGCGTGGGACGGTGCCTCCTGGACCGAGCGGACTCCGGCGCAAAGCCCACCGTGGCGTACCAACACGAGCCTGAGTTACGACCCGTTGCGCCAACGCGTCCTCGCGTTCGGCGGGGACGAAGGCGACCTCTTGTCAGGTCGTCTCACGCGCGATGACCTGTGGGAATGGGATGGCGCGACCTGGACCCAGGTCGGCCTCGCCGCGCGCCCACCGTCGCGCGCTGGCGCGGCCACGTCCTACGACCCCGCACGCTGCCGCCTGGTTGCGTTCGGAGGCTGGCATTTCGGCTTCGCGAGTCGGCCGCTCACCGACACCTGGGAATGGGACGGCACGGGCTGGAGCGAGCAGAGCTCGGCGCCGTGGACCGACGGCCACCCCACCCCGCCCGCCGACAACGCCATCGCCTACGACGCGGCACGCGGGCAGGTCGTGTTGTGGCAGGGTGACGGCCGCACCTGGGAGTGGGACGGACAAGTGTGGCGCCCGACGCCCCCGCTGCGCACGCCGCCGGGGCCACGGCAAGGGTTCGCGCTCGCGCCGGACTGCAACGGGATCGTGCTGTTTGGTGGCACGCTCGGTGGCGTCGCCCAGGATGACACGTGGACCTGGGACGGCACGCGATGGACCGAGCACGTCTCGCCACTGAAGCCGACCGCGCGCGCCAACCACGCCATGGCCTACGATGCCGCGCGGCAACGCCTCGTGCTCTTCGGCGGGGTGTCGAGCGGCGGAGCAACGGACGACACCTGGGAGTGGGATGGCTCCTCCTGGCTGCAACGAGCGCCTGCGAACCGCCCACCGAGATTGGCTGGTCATGCGATGGCGTACGACGCTGCCCGCCGACGCGTCGTGCTCTTCGGCGCCGGCACCTGGCTGTGGGACGGGTCGAGCTGGAGCCAGGCAACCCCCGCGATCGCGCCACCGCCGCGCACTTCAGGGGCGATGGCGTTCGACGCACGCCGCGACGTCGTCGTGCTCTACGGCGGCCAGCAGTACAGCAGCGCCCTCGATGACACGTGGGAATGGGACGGCTCGGGCTGGCAACAGCGACTGACGCCAACGCGACCGCCGCTACTGTTCGACCACTCAATGGTCGATGACGTGGCGCGCGACCAGCTGCTCCTCTATGGCGGGCAGCAGTCCGATCCGTTCGTCGGGACCCGACCCCACTTTGACCTGTGGGCCTTCGGCTCCTTCTCGGCCGCGGCTGCGTTCGAGTATGGAACCCCGTGCACCGGCCCCCTCCCGGGCCCGCGCCTCATGGCGTTGGGGACTCCGGTGCTTGGCGACCGCAGCTTCGCCGTCGACCTCGTCGGCGCGACGCCGCGAGCGCCGGCCGCGCTGGTGCTCGGCGCGCGCCGCGGATCGCTGCCTCTCGGCGGCTGCACGCTGCTCGTCGATCCGGTGCCCGGCTTGGCGATCCTGGGCCTAAACACCGGGATCACCGGCTTCGCCTCCTACCGCATGCCAGTGCCCGCACGCAAGGCCCTACTCGGCCGGTCCGTCGCCAGCCAGGTCGTCACGCTGGATCGCACGGGCGCCGCGTTCGCCACATCGAACGGACTGGAGTTTGTTCTAGGGCAATAACGGCGAGCGCTTGGCCGCGGCGAACCAGCGAGAAATGATGCTCGCTCGGACCGCAGGCTCAGCCATGAAGACCTTCCTCGCCTTCACCGCCCTCGCCGCTGTCGCGGCATCGTCCGCGTCGCAAGCCCAGAAGCCACTCGTACCGGCCGGCGCCATCAACGGCGTCTTCGGTCATCGCCCGATGGCCATCCTCGCCGAAGACGACCCCACCGTCGTGGCGCACGCCGAGTGGGTGCACGATCGGTTCTTCAAAGACCGCTCGCGCGTGCTCGTCGGCGACGCCACGGTCGAGGAGGACCTGCGCGGCCACAACCTGTTGGTGTTCGGCACCATCGATGGGCACCCGTGGCTGACAAAGTACCGGGATCGCCTGCCGTTCCGCTACGGCGATGGCGGTGTCACGCTGGATCGGGAGTACACCGGCAATCGCTTGCGCGTGATCGCCGCGCTCCGCAACCCGCAGGACCCCAAGCGCCGCGTCGTCGCGTACACCGCCGCCAACGCCGCCGACATCAAGGGCATCAACGGTGTCTTCCACGGCCCGACCGAGTGGGTCATCGCCGACGGCGCCCGCGTGCTCGGCAAAGGCAACTATCCCACCGCGGGCGTGCTCCTCGACGTGGCCGCCATGCAGGCGGACCTCGATTGGCTCGAGGCAAAGCTCCTCGCGAATCACCCCACCACTGCCGAAGGGCCGACACCGGCGCTCGCCGCGGCGCTGCAAGAGGCGCGCGCGGCGACCGCCGAGCCGCGGAGCATCGCCGACTTCTGGCTCACCGCGAACCGCGTGGCGCTTGCGCTCGCCGATGCGCACACGCACGTCGCGCCGCTGGGCTCGAGCAGGCGCCTCGACCTGCCGCTGGCGTGGCTTGCCGACGGTTTGGTCGTGACCCACGACACCGCGGCACTCCAACGCGGCGACCGCCTGGTCACGCTGCAGGGGCACGACGAGACCGCGCTCTTGGGCGCCCTCCGCGGCCTCATCCCCGCCGAGAACGACCACTGGATCCGCGAGCGCGGCACGCCCGCGCTGGCCGACCTCGCGGTCCTTCAACTCCTCGGGCTCGCCGAGGACGCGCCCGTCACGCTGACGATCGAGCGCGACGGCGAGTCGCTGCAAGTCGAGATCGAACCGCCCGCCGACGGCGCCCACACGGACGACAGCGCGTCGGCCGACGCGGCGGCCAACGCGGACTGGGTCCGGTGGACGATCGATCCAGACCACGACCTGGCGGTGTTCACACTCGACCGCTGCGTCGTGGACGACCACTACCTCGCGCGCCTGGCGACGTTCTTCGCCGAGGTGGCGGAGAGCGGGGTCACGCGCATCGCGGTCGACTTACGGCGCAACAGCGGTGGCAACTCGCAGGTGTGCGACGAGTTCTTGCGCTACGTCGACCTCGACGAGTACTGGACCTACTCAGCCTCGATCCGCAGCACGGTCGACGCCAACGAGCAGCACGGCACCGACGACGAGCTGGGGCTGCGGCACTATGGCCGTCAGCGCAAAGAGAACGACAGGCACGAAGGCGCCCCGCTCTTCAGCGGCAAGCTCTACGCGCTGACGTCGAAGGAGACGTTCTCGAGCGGGTCGTGGTTTGCCGTGGTGCTCGGCGACAACGACCTGGCCGAGGTCATCGGTGAGCCCACGGGCGGCGCGCCGAGCTCGCACGGCGAGATCTTGCGCTTCGTGCTACCCGAGAGCTCGTTCTCGTTCTCCGTGTCGCACAAGGCCTGGCGGCGGCCCGACCCGTCGCGCCAGCCGGCGCACACGCTGGAGCCCGACCACGCGGTGCCGTTCACTCGGGAGCATCTCGTCGAGGGAATCGACCCGGTTCTGGAGTTCGTGCGCTCGCACCGCTAAGCGCGCCCGCCAAGCCCCCCGAGCGCGTTTTGTTACCCTGTGCGCGATGCGCTCGGGTTGGATGATGGGCTTGTATTTGCTCGCGGTGGCGGCTGTGGGCTTCGGCCTGCTCTGGACCAACCGCGCGCCGCCGGTGGCCGGCCGTAGCGAAGGACCGCAGACGATCTCAGCCCCACCGCGCGCCCCCGCGCCACCGCCTGCAGGCCCGAGAACGGACCAGCCAGAACGGACCGCGGTCGACACCGAGGCAGCGCCCGAACCGCACCCAACGGCTGAGGGCGGGCTCTTGGTACACGTCGTAGATCCGCACGGGGAGCCGGTGGCCGATGTGACCGTGGTGCTCGAATGCGTCTACGACGACGGGGTCCAAGCCTTGGCGAGCGGCGCCTCCGGGCCCGACGGCATCGTCCACCTCCCGCGCGAGCGCTGCGGCGGCACCAAGCTCGTGCGGAAACGACACGCCCTGGGCTTTGTGCAAACGGCCAGGGTGACGCTGCCGCATGACGCCGAGCAGCGCGTCCGCGTCGACCTCGCCCTGGGGCGTGCACTACAACGAACGATCACGCCGCAAACCGAGCAGGTCGTCCTCGAGCTGCCGCCACTCGGCACGGTCGCCGCGCGACTCGTCGACGCCGAGAACCAACCGTTGGCCGCGGGGCAGCTTCGGCTCTTCTGGCGCCGGACGGGCACCGGGCCATGGCACGAAGACCTGCGCGCCACCGTGGTGACCACGCCTCAAGGGGAGGAGGCATGGTGGCGCGTCGGGACCGGGCTCGACATCCAGCTGCGCGCGCGCCCCGAAGACGGTCTCAGTTACGACGATGCCCAGCTGCAGCTTGCCGGACCGTCGGAGCACGGCCAACGGGTGGAGGCCACGGTGCGGCTGAGGCCGTGGCGCTGCGTGCTGCGAGGCACGCTGGCCGACGCGGCGGGACGCCCCGTGCCCGAGGCCAGATTCCTGGTGAAGCTGCGGCGCCGCGCGCGCCCCGCCGACCGCAACGGAAGCACCACGCCCTCGCAGGTCTTCGGCCGGACCGACGCGGCAGGGCGCTTTGAGCTCGACGTCTCCCACTTCGGCAGCGCGGGGGTCGGACGCGTGGCAGACGTGCTACTCGCGGGGACGCGGTCGGGGCGGGGGCTGACCGATGGCGCGTTCTTCGCGCGCATCCCGCTCCCAAACCCGCTGCCGGCGCACGGCCTGGACTGCGGCAACGTGACCTTGGGCGGCGTCCCGTTGGTCGCCGACGGTCAGGTCATCGACGAGACGGGCCGGCCCGTGCGAGGCGTCCTCGTCTATGCCACCGGGGCGAGTGCAACCCCAGTAGGCGCCCAGTCGACCGCGGCCAGTGCTTCTTGCACGACCGACGAGAAGGGCCACTTCGAGCTCCGCAACACGGCGTTCAGTGGCGCAGTGCGCCTCATCGTGAAACGCCACTCGAACGCGCCGCCGGTGCTGCCGAGTGCCGAGCGACCACTCGGCGAGCTCGTGATCGAGGCGGGCAGTCGCGACGTCCGCGTGACGATCGCCAGACCACCGCCGCGGGGCCGGGTCGCGGGCTCGCTCGCCCTACCGCCGGACGCGCCGATGGACGACCTCCACGTCGTGGCGCTCGCCGAGGCCGGGGCCGTCGAGTTGGTGTCCGGTCGCCGCGATTTCGAGGTCAAGCTGCCCCCAGGCAGCGCCGACCTGCAGATTCGGCTCAGGGGCGCGTCGCAGCTGCTCCGCGAGATCCCCGACATCGCCGTTCCGCCTGGTGAGGCGACCCGGGACCCGCGCCTGCGCGACATCGACCTGCGCTCAGCGGTGCGCGTGCTGCGCCTGCAGGTCGAGGGCGCGGACGGATCAACGCGCCAGCGGCACTTGACCCTGCGGGCCGGCCCCCGCGTGGTCCCGTTTCGTACCGACCACAACGGGCGTGCTCGGCTACTCGTCGCGGTCGACGAGAGCGAGTTCGTCGTGGCGGAAGACCGCGAGTGCCCCTCTGCCTCGTTTCACTGGGCGCACGGAGAGCAGCGGATCATCCTGCCGTAGTCGTCGCCCCTTGCCGCCGCCCGACCTCCGCCAAGACGATCCGCGCGGTGTGCTCCCAGCGAAAGCGCTGCTCGGCGCGTTCCCGACCTGCCAGCCCCATGCGTCGCGTGCGCTCGGGGTCGCTGCGCGCCGCCGCGAGCGCGCCGGCGATCGCATCGACGTCGCCCACCGGCACGAGCCAGCCACTTTCGCCATTCGCCACGACCTCGCCGACACCGCCCACGTCGTAGGCGATGACCGGCACCGCGCCAGCCTGGCACTCGGCGCACGCGAGCCCAAACGACTCGTAGGTCGACGGCAGCACCGCGACCTGCGCCCAGGCGATCTGCTCGACCAGCGCTTCTTGCGGCATGGGCTCGAGCAGCTCGACGCGATCGCGGATGCCGTGCTCGTCGGCCAAGGCCTCGACCTCCTCGCGCCGCCAAGCCACCACCCGTAGCGTCCAGTCTCGTTCGCCCCGCGCGGCCAACGTCGACAGCGCCTTCAACGCGTCGGGGATGCCTTTGCGCACGGCCGCCGAACCGTAGAAGAGAATCCGCGTCACCGGCTCCGGCTCCGGCGGCCGCGCGCGGAAGAAAATCGGCGCCACGCCCCACGGCGCGACCTTCACCTGCGCATCGGCGAGCGCAAACACGTCCATCAGGTCGCGCTTCAGGTATTCGGAGATCGCAAACACGAGGTCGGCGCTCCGCATCGCACCACGGATGACCCGGCGTCGCAGCAGGTTGCGCAGATCCTCGCGGCTGCGCGGCAGGCGACGGGCGAGGTGCTCGTAGCGCCCGGCCGCGAACACGCCCGACAGCACGCCGCGCGCGCGCAGCCACGCCGGCAGAGCCGCCATCTCGTGGTGCCAGCCCAGCACTGCGTCGACCGGCCGCTTCTCTAGCCGCCGGGCGACCGCGCCGCGCATCACGCGCGGGTCAAGCGCGTAGTGGCGCGCCGGCGGCACACGGAGAATCTCGACTCCCATCTCCCGCAGCGCCGCCTCGTGCTCGCGGCCCTGCGCGCTCTCGGGCACCGGACCGCGCGCCGACACGATGCCAACGTGCGTCTCCAGCAGGAGGAGCGTGACCTCGGCACCGGCTTGGCGCAGGTGCCGAGTGATCTGCAGGCACCCGACCGTCCCGCCCCCGGCGACGCCGAGGAGGAACGGAAAGGTCATCAGGACCTTCACGCCCGCGTGGCGCTGACGACGGCGATCCGCTTCGTCACGGTGAAGTCGGTGCGATCCGCCAGCTCCTTGCGGCCGGCGGCGATCGTCGCCTCCCGCTTGTCCTCGGGCACGCCCCGCGCAAACAGGCTCGTCGACGTCCAATAGTCGATGAACTCGTCGATGCTGGGAAAGCGGATCGGGTTGGTCAGCGTCTCGGTCTTGATGCCGGTGTAGCCAAGCCCCTGCAGCTCGGGCGGCAGACGCTCGGCGACGTAGCCGAGCGACAGCGTGTCGACGTCGGCGGGTCCCTCGCCGGTCACCTTGCGGTGGAAGTCGTAGAGCTCGGCGTTCGTGTCGTCGGCCGGCCCGCACACGACAAGCTTGCCGCCCTGCTTGAGGATTCGGTGCCACTCGACCATCGCCGTGTGCAGGTCGGGCAAGTAGTAGATGGAGTACGCCGACGACACACGGTCGGCGTAGCCGTCGGGAAGCGGTAGGTTGCCGCCGTCGGCGACGTCCGCCATCACCCCGCGAGCGCGGCTGTTCTCGATCGCCTTGGGCGAGAAGTCGAAGCCCCGTGCCGTACCGCTCTCCCCCACGGCCGCGGTGTAGGGCACCAAGTGCTGGCCGCTGCCGCAGCCGACGTCAACGACGGTGAGGCCCGGGCTCAAGTCGAGGCGCTGCAGCATCTCGTCGGCCAAGTCAAACGAGCCGAACTTGGCGTTGGCGTCGCAGCGCGCGCTCGCTTCGCCGGGGCCACGGTCCTTGTAGAGATGGTCTGCGACGACCTTGCGATCCTGCGTGTCCTTGGGATTGATCGGTTGTGCCATGGTGGGAGTCGAAAGAGGGCGGGGATCTCGTGGGGCGATTCAAAAGTTCGCCACATATGTCGCTGGCCCTCTGCGCCGTTCGTGGCGTTGCGTCGCCTCGACTTGTCCACCGACAAGCCCTGCGGCGACAGCGCCTTGCGAACAACACAGATGCCTCACCGACATATGCACCGAACTCTTGAAGCAACCCACTGGGTGTAAGTCTATGCGCGCTACAGGAAGCCGCGGAACAGCTCGAACGCCTCCGAGCAGCGCACGCCGTGCAACGACGCGTAGGTGTTCGAATGGCAGATGCCGAGGTGCGGCTCGTTCATGTAGTCCTTGTCGGCCTGACTCTTGTGCTCGGCGAGCGCGGCCTTCTTGGCCTCGTAGAGCGTGGCGATGTCGACGAAAACGTTGGGACTGAAGTCCGCGGTGCTGCTCGCGGTGCCGTAGTGCAGGATGCTCGCCGGCTGGCGCCGCGCCGCCGCCAAACAGATCTCCCACATCAGTCGGTGCTCCTGATGCGTGTCCTTCGGCCCGTGGGACAGGATCAGCTGCGGCTTGGCGATCTCGAGGAGTGCCTGCAGCTGCTTCAGCACGTTCTCAAAATCCGTCGGCGTGATCCCTGGGCGCTCGCGGATATCCAGCGTTTTGAGCGACGTCAGGTGCTGGAACGCCGCCCGCGTTTCCCCGACCCGCGCGGTACTCGTCGTGGAATCGCCGGGCGAGCCCAGGCAGCCGACGAACACGTGGGTCTCGACGTCGGGACCGAGCTTCATCAGCGTGCCCAGGCAGCCGATCTCGACGTCGTCGGGGTGGGCACCGACCGCAGCCACGCGGCGGACGTTGAACGTGCTGCTCAGGTCTTCCGTCATTCCTGCTCGTTCGCAGCGGTCGCCCCGCCATCGGCCGGACGCGCATCAAACTGATACTTGCGTGGCACCACCACGATGCCGCTCGAGGTCACGGTGAAGCGCTGCCGGTCACGCTCGAGGTCGACGCCGATCTGCTCGCCGGGCGGCACCTCGACCCACTTGTCGACGATCGCCCGCTTGACCACGGCGCCGGCGCCGACGACCACGCCCTTGAAGACGATGGAGTCTTCGACTTCGGCCCGCTCATCGACGAACGCCCGGTTGGACACGATCGAGCGACGCACGGTGCCACCGGACACCACGACGCCCGGGCAAATCAGCGAGTCGACCACTTGTGCGCGCCGGCCGTTGTCCTCGTCGAACACGGTCTTGGCCGGCGGATCGTTCTGCCACAGCGAGTAGATCGGCCAATCGCGATCGTAGAGGTTGAACTGTGGCGCCACGGTGCAGAGGTCGAGGTTGGCCTCGTAGTAGGCATCCAGCGTGCCAACGTCGCGCCAGTAGGGCACGCCCCCCGAGGGGTCGGTGAAGAAGTGCGCGTTGACCGGCACCTCCGAGATCATCCGCGGGATCACGTCGTGGCCGAAGTCGTGGGCGCTCTCCGCGCCGAGCGAAGCGTCCTCTTCGAGACGCCGCAACAACTCGTCGACGTTGAAGAGGTAGATCCCCATGGAGCCGAGGCAGTAGCCCGGCTCGCCCGGGATCTCGGGACCCTTCGCCGGCTTCTCGACGAACGACTGCACGCGGCCCGAGGCGTCCACCTCAAGGATGCCGAAGCTCGAGCTTTGCTCGGCCGGAATCTTGACCGCGCCGATCGTGAGCGCGGCGCCGCGGTCGAGGTGCTCCTCGAGCATGGCGCCGTAGTCCATCCGGTAGACGTGATCGCCGGCCAGCACCAGCACGTGGTCGCAGTGCGTGCTGGAGATCGCGTCGAGGTTGTGGTGCATGGCGTCCGCCGTGCCGAGGTACCACTTGTCGGTGCGCTGGTGGTGCGGCGCCCGCACGCTGACGAACTGCTCGAGGCGCCGCGGCAGGAAGTTCCAGCCGAAGCGGATGTGCTCGTCCAGCGACCGCGCGTGGTATTGCGTGAGCACGTAGATGCGCCGCAGGCCGGAGTGGATGCAGTTGCTGAGCGCGAAGTCGATGATGCGATAAGAGCCCGCGAACGGCACCGCGGGCTTCGCCCGACTCAGGGTCAGCGGCTTGAGTCGACCACCCTGACCACCGGCCAGCACGAAGGTCAGAGTGGACTTGAGTTGTTGGGCGGGCATCCCGAGTGGATAGGATGGCGTGGGGTCGCGCGTCTGCACAGCCCTTCTCCGAATCTTGGCCGGCGGCACGAAGGCGCCGGCCACCGGGCCCGCTGTGGCGTCGATCCACCGGCTGGAGCGGGCCGGAGGGCTGCCCGGGGCGACTCCGTGTCCATGACCGCGGTCGTTCTCTATCTCCAGGCCCACCAGCCCTATCGGCTGCGCCGCGCCACGCCCTCGGGCACAGCCGACCCGTTCGACCTCTTCGACCGCGAGGCCAACGCGGCGATCACCGATCGCGTCGCCCAGCGGTGCTACCGCCCCATGGCCGAGCGGCTGATGCGTTTGGCGCGCGCCCACGAGGGCCGCTTTCGCTGCGCGGTGTCCCTGAGCGGCACCCTGCTGCAGCAGCTCGCCGACCGCGCACCCGACGTGCTCGATCGCTACGTCGAGCTGGCCAACACGGGTTGCCTCGAGATTCTGGCGGAGACGTCACACCACTCCCTGGCCTCAGTCGCCCACGCCGAGGAGTTCGAGCATCAGGTCCGGCAGCATCGCACCGCCGTCGCCGCGCGGTTCGGGGCGCCGCGCACGTTTCGCAACACTGAGCTGATCCTCGACGAGACCGTGGCGGCGACGGTCGAGCGCCTCGGCTTTGTCGCGATCCTCGGCGAAGGCGCCGAGCGGCTCCTCGGCACGCGGCCGCCGGGCCACCGCTACCGACCGCATGGCTGCCGGACCCTCGCCGCCCTCCTGCGCTGCCACGAGCTATCCGACGACCTCGCCTTCCGCTTCGCCGATCCGAGCTGGCCCCCCCACCCACTCGACCCCGGCACCTTCGCCGACTGGCTACAGACGGCCGGCCACTCGATGGACTACGTCGGTCTGTTCATGGACATCGAGGCGTTCGGCGAGCACCACGACGACGATGCCACTGGCATCGGCGACTTTCTCGACGGCATGGTCGCCGCCGTGCTGCGACGCGACGACCTGCACTTTGCGACCCCGGCCGAGGTCGCCACCGGACCCGCCCATCCGCTCACGATTCCGCATCCGGTGTCCTGGGCCGACACCGAACGAGACCTATCGGCGTGGCTCGGCAACCCGATGCAGCGCACCGCGCACGACGCGCTGTATTCGCTCTACCGGCCCGTCATGATCAGCGGCCGCGACGACCTGCCTGAAGTGTGGCGCCGACTGTCGACGTCCGACCACTTCTACTACATGGCCACCAAGACCTGGACCGACGGCTACGTGCACCAAGCGCTCAGCCCGTTTCCCGGCCCGGTCGAGGCATTCGCCTGCTATATGCGCGCACTGGTCACGCTGCGGGCTTGGCTGGCGGATGAGCCCAGTGAATAACGATGCCGTCGATCCAGCTGGCGCGGGATCGACGACATCACAGCTCAAAGCAGTTACGCCCCTCACTCGTCGGGGCCACCGCCGCACTCAGTGCAGTCCCCCGCGCCGGGCTCACAGTTGTGACCGGTGGCCTGCCAGTTGCCATTGACGCACTGCATGCACTGGTTCGAGATGCAGAGCCGCGTCCCCGGCGCGTAGTACCGGTCGCCGCACGGGCAGTAGTCGGGACTGGGAGGACGATCGAAAGACTCGAGGGTGTTGGGAAGGTTGTCGGTCATTGCGCTGATCCCTTCTGCGAAGAAAACCACTCACTCGCGAGGAACAACGCGCGACGTCTCCCCAACAGGACAGGAGAGTCACAAAAAGAGGGGCGAGGGCGCTCTGGGATCAGTCCGGGCGCACGTGCAATTGAAAGCGGGCGACGCGGACGCGAGCGTGTTTCCGACGGCCACCACTGTCCGGGCGCCCCGGGTCGACCAGGTCGACGCGAAAGGCGCGAGAACCGCGCCAATCCGCGTTCAGGTTGATCGCGAACGTCGCGCCCGAGCCGCCCCCGCCATAGCCGTGGCGGCGGAACGGCGAGCCCTCTGGCTCGCCGGAGTCCTCGTAGGGCATCGCTTGTGCCGGCGGGCCACCGTCTTCGGGGGTGATGCGCGCGCTGGCTCCCTCGGGCCACTGGGCGGCCGTTTCCCAATCGCAGGCCATATGAACGCGGAGCTCGATGTCTTCGCCCCGTCGATACGAGTGGTTCGCGCCGTGCATGCCCAACGAGACCGCGGCATGGTCGGCCAGCACCCAGACGCGATAGCGCGCCTTGGCGCCACCTCGCCAGCGCACCACACGCAACGCCCAAAGGCCCCGGTCGGGTTGCCGAACCACCCAGGTCGTGTGGCCGGACGACCGTTCATGCAGCGTGACGCCCGGGTCGCCCACGCGCACGACGCGCCCGGAGGGACGGACGAGAAAGGCGGTGAGCTTGCTGTCGCTGCGAGCCGAAGCGAGCGTGAAGAACGCCGCCGCACATTTGCCTTCCACGTAGACCGGGTGGTCTCGCAGGTGGCCATGGCCCAAACGCGAGATCCGGCGACGGTCGAGCTCTCGCGCCAGCGACTCGCGGCCACTCTTCGTGAGCGCCGCTGGTTTCTTCGGCAGCGTCCAGGCGGCCGGGACGGCCTCCGGTAACGTGCCGGCCTCCGAAAGAGCCAATCCCATGCGATCGACGAGCTCACCGGCGAGCTCCATGGCCCGAACCTGGGCCACCCAGTGCCTCTGGTCGCCGTGCTCTCGCGCCTCGACGTTCTCGAGACGACCGCTCGTGGCGTCGGCCAAGCCGAGCAGGGGCCCGAGGTCCGTACCCGAACCGACCGCAATGGGATGGATTTGCACGGCGAGGGCGTCACATTGGCGGGCCGTGACTCTCGACACCTCGCCAACTTCGCGACCGCTCGGGGCGAAGAGGACCACGACCTGGCTGCAACGTCGGTTGGCGCCGAATCGACCCAACGAGGCGCTGAGCACCTCCGCTTCGCTGCCACCAGACACGACCTCGACGTCGTGTTCGCTCTCACGGCAGATGAGTCGCCAATAGTCGGCTGCGACCGCGAACGCCGATCGCGCCGCTTCGTCGGCCCCGTCCGGCAACGCCAACACATGCAGCCCCCGGGGCTCCACTCGGACGATCTTCGGCCGGGGCGGCTTCGCCAACGGCCGGGGTCGCGCGAACCCCAGGGGAATCGACAACGAAGGGAAGCACCCGACCATGACCTCCCAGCAAGAGAGCCCGTCGTGCGTGGCGTTCTGCGGGTGCACCGCACGTCGATCGTGGTTCTCCGGGCCGCAGAACGCGCGAATCACGCCTGCCACGACCTCCCCCGTCGTGGCGTCGATCTGATCGCCACTGGCCCAGCCGTGAGCCATGATGCAGGCCTGCGTCTCTGGCCTAGAGCTGCAGAGTGGCGGCCCGTCGGCATACTCGTCGTCGAGCCCAAACGCGTAGTGGCCGAACTCGTGCACAAGCACATGAGGCTTCGTCCGCTCGTCCCCCATGATGCTCATGTGCATCCCCGGGCTGCCGCGGCGCAGCATGCCCGAGGAGGAGGTACCGTTCGACGGGCGCAAGAACGCGTCCGCCGCTCGACTGGCGCCATAGTCGACGGCCACGAAGACGCGCCGGATCGCGGTCTGGCCCGCGGTTGCGTCGTACAGCAGCTGCGACGCCGCGCGCAGGCTGCGCACCCAGAGCCGCACGAGCCGGAACCCCGGTTGCTCTGTCGACGCCGAACGCAGGGAGACCGTCAGATCGAAACGGCCATTTTGGAAGGACCCGAACCCCATCGCGACTCAACTCCTCGCATCAACCTGGCGCCAGCATAGCGCGAAGTTTCTTCGCCGTGGGCGAACCGCGGCCGCTCGCGGGGAGATTCAGGGCTGACCACGTTTGTCGGCAGCGCCCTGCGACCCCGCAGGACTCGGCGACGAGCGCCCTTGCGCGACACCCGACGAGGGCAACGAGCTGCGCGAGCGTGTCGTACGGTCAAAGCCTCCGGAGACGCGCCCCCGCCGCTCCTGGGGCACGGGCGCGACCACCGAGATAGGGAGGTGGATCAACTGGCGCGGGTCAGTCCCCCACCGATAGGAGACCTCGAGATGCGAATTCCATCGGGCCGTACCGGCGGGCGCGCGACCCGTCACATCGACGACGATCCGGGTCGCACTGCGCGAGACGATGTGGGCGTCGAGGAGCCGCTCATTGCCCGGCCGGACCTGCACGCTGTGGACCCCGGGGAGCGCGTTGAGCTCAACGGTGCGCCGAGTGAGCCGACGGTCGCGACCGCTCGTCATCTCCAGGACCCGGGGGTCAAAGTGGATCGGTGCGGCGGGCCTGACATCGACGTGAAGGCGATAGACCCCGCCGCCAGCCTCGTCCGTGATGACCGTGAGCCATTCGCGCTGGTTGGTCCTGCCACTGGCGACCGCGATCACCACCTCAAACGCCCCCTCGGCGCCGGGCGACACGGGGGTCGATGGCCAATTGATGACGCGGCAACCCGCGGTCGTCGTCACGCGCGTGACACACACCGCCCGCGTGGACACATTGCGGAACGTGAAGCCACAAGGCCGCAAGACTCCGTGCGGCACCATCCCCAAAGAGATGCCATCTTCTGCGAACGTGAGAGCGGAATCCGACGAACGCGGCGTACGGTCCTCGGTGACTGACGACAGCAAGGAGAGCGAGGCCATCGGCCAAACCGCCGCAAGGCATGCCAGGTGGAGGCGTTGGCGGCGGGCAGGTCCCGCGGACGCACGCGCCCACGACGACGCCTCCGAGCTCCCCGTTCTCCTGCTTGATCCACGCATCAATCCCACCTCCGCGCGGGCCGCGAATCGCGACGCGCGCTCCAACAGGCCCGCCCTATGCCACCGGTGTAAACGCGCGTGCCCCTTCTCGTCACATTCCTTGAACGTCGTGGGAGCGCCCCCGTGGACAGCGAACCGCGGGTTTCTTTTGGGGGCGCCCCTTTGCCCCACAGCAGGGGCCCTGGCGTTGCCCGGAGCGCGTCTACGCGCCGTCGAGATCCGCGAAGAACGACTGCGGCAGGATCTTCCGGATCTTCACCAGCGCCCGTTGAAACCGCTTGGAGATCGTCGCGCTTGGAACCCCGAGCAGCTCCTCGATCTCCCCCAACGACCGCTGCTCGATCCCCCGCAGGATCAGCACCTCCCGGTCCGTCTCCGGCAGCTCGGCCAGGGCCTTCAACAGCCGGTCGCCGGCATCGCGCCGGTTGGCCTTCGTGACGACGCCGCTCGAGGGATGCGGCTGGGCCCCCAGCGAGACGCCAGACGCCGCGCTTGATCCCGGCGCGCGCTCTTCGCGCCTGGCCCGCCGGGCCAGGTCGTTGTAGCAGTTGTTCAAGGCACGATTGAGGTAGGCGAGAAAGGCAGCGGTGGCCGTCGAGCTGCCAAACTCCAAGGTGTCCAGCCGCCGAAAGACGTTGGACCAGACGTCTTGCAAGACGTCGGCCGGGTCCGCCAGGGGCGCGAGGTGCGCGGCGTGACGGCGCCCGGCCGACGCCAGCAGCGCCGGGGTGAACCGGTTGACGAGCCACAGCTGGGAATCCACCGAGCCGGCTCTGGCGCCGCGAATGTGCGCCGCCGTCGGGTCCTCCGCGGGAGGAATCGCGTCCTGAGGGCTCGCCATCCTGCCCCATTCTTCCCACTGGCCGCGGGGGTGCAACCGGCCCACCGGGATCCGTCGCGCGCGAACTCTCTTCTGGGCGACCGGTTAGACTGGGCCGCGGCCGAGGCTTGACCGCTCGACCGGAGGAAACTGGAGCATGCCGCCCGACATCGGGGACGTCTTTCGACAGCGCTATCGGATCGATGCCAAGCTCGGTGGCGGCGGACAGGGCGTCGTCTTCAAGGCCCACGACGAGCAGCTAGATCGCGCCGTGGCGATCAAGTTCCCCACGGGCAACTTCTACGCCGGCGAAGCGTTTGCCCGCTTCATCCGTGAGGCTCGGTTCAAGGGGCGCCTCCACCATTCCGGGATCTGCCAGGTCTATGACTTCGAGGCGCAGGGTGGCGCCCCCTTCATCGTGATGGAGTTCGTCGACGGGGTCACGCTGAGAGACCTCATCGCCGGCCACGCGCCGAACCGGCTCGACCCCGTGCGCATCTGCGTGCAGATCGCTCGGGCCTTGGAGCGAGCACACGCCGCAGGCATCGTACACCGCGACATCAAGCCCGAGAACATCCTCGTCACCGCGACGGGCCGCGCGGTCCTCATCGACTTCGGCCTTGGCAAGGCGCTCGGCCCGGTGACTCAGCTCACGCAGGACGGCCAATCGTTGGGCACGCTCGGCTACATGGCGCCAGAGCAGCGACGCGGCGCGGCCGTCGATGCACGCGCGGATGTCTTCGCGCTCGGACTCGTCCTGTACGAGAGCATCACACGGAAAGCGGCGCTCTCGGCGACCTCCTCGGGCGGGGTGCCCATGAGCCCCACGCTCGAACGGCGTCGCGTACTGGCGGCGGCGCGGCCATCGCTGTTCGACATTATCCAAAAGGCGGTCGAAGAGGAGCCGTTCGAGCGCTACGCGGGAGCGCGGGACTTTGCCGAGGACCTGGATCGGTACGCAGCGCGCGAGCCGGTACGGGCACGGCCGGTGGGGCGAGCACGCCGCATCCTCCGTTGGTCGCGTAGCAACCCGCGCGAGGCTGGGCTCGCCGCGGCCCTCGTTGCGGTGGCGGTGCTCGCCTTTGTGGTGATCCTGGATCTCCTGGGGTCGAAGGAGACCGCGCGCCTGGACGCGGTGTACGACCGCTACGTCTCTAGCATCGCGCTCGCTGACCAACGGATCCAATCCGGGCAAGTCGCCGAAGCGCTCACGGAGCTCAATCGATGCCCGATCGAGCTCCGCGACTTGGAATGGGATCTCCTGTACGCGCAGGCCAAGGGCGAATCAGAGATCGTGCGACGGTCCGAATGGCCACTGGCGTGCCTGACCGGGGGCTCTGAGCTCCGGGCGGCCTGCACGGCCGGAGGCGTCTACGCGCGGGGTCAGGCGCCGCTGCGCGAGCCGGACGAGCGCGACTACGCGGCCATCGCGCTCGACCACTCGGGCACGCGCTTGGCCGTGGTCCTCGACAACGACAACCAGCGCCGCCTCCTTCTGCACAGCCCGACCGACGATCCGATCCGGGATTACCCGCTCCCCGACACCCATCGATACTGCCTGGCGTTCCATCCGCGCGAGCCAGTGCTGCTGGCCGGCAGCTCGAGCGGCGACCTCTTGATGAGCCGGTGCGACCAACTGCCCAGGCCGGTCCGCCGGCTCGCGAGTCAGGCGATCTCGCACATCGCGTTCGCTCCGGACGGCAGATCCGTCGCGCTGGCCTGCTTGGTGAGCCAGCAACAGCTGGGCCGAGTCATCGTGTTGTCCTGGCCGGAGATGGCGGAGATGGCGACCATCTCGTTGGACACGAACTACCCGACCGCTCTGGCCTATTCACCGGACGGGCAGCGCCTTCTGATCGCCAGCCGCGACCAAGTCGACCCGACGCAGGGCCGCGTTGCGCTGCACGACGCGCACAACGGCAGGCTCCTCGGCCAACGCCCACGTCTGGGCTTCCGCGTCGACGCCGTCGCGGTCAGCGCCGACCACCGTCGGGTCGCGCTGGGCTGCGCCGATGGCGCGGTCCGGCTGCTCGATGCCAGCATGCAAACCTCGCTGGGAACCCACCTCGGCCACGAGGCCACCGTCCGGGCCCTGCGGTTCGCGTCGCCTGCCGAGCTGCACTCGGTCTCGAACGACGGCACGTGGCGCCGCTGGGATCCGCGGCAAGCGTCGCGCCGGATCGACATCGACGGACCGACCTACGCGGTCCGCTCGATCGCCATCGCGTCTGGCAAGCGCGTCGTGCTCGGCGACCCCTCGCGCACGTTGGAAGCAACGGCGCTGCGCAACACGCTGGCCGACCAGCACCACGCGACAGGCCGCCATTCCTTCGTCACCCTGCTCGACGACGACGCCGTGATCGCGTGGGACCAGCAGTGTCCGAAGATGCGCCAGATCGATCTCGCCACGGGGCACGAAAGGGAGCTCCCCGCCAGCGCCGCGACGAACGGAGCCACCGCGCTGGCCATCGACCCCGACCGGCGGGTCGCGTACGCAGCACACGCGGAAGGCGTCTTGAGAATCCCCCTCGATCAAGCCCCCGGCCAACGAGAGTTCCTGGAGTCGTCGCAAGACGTGCAGGCGCTGCGGCTCAGCCGTCATGGCGACACCCTCGTCGGCAGGAGGCACGACAGCTGCAGAATCTGGAACGCTCGTACCCGCCGACTACTGGGAACGATCGATGGGCCTGTTGACGCCGTCGCGGTCAACTCGACCGGCGATGAGGTCGCGGTCGGCACCGAGCCGCGCCAGGTGCGGGTGTACCGGGTCACCCCGGACGGCTGCGTCGAGACGAACCGCTTTGAGGTCCAGGCCCAAGTCCTCGCAATGGCGTTCAGCCCGACAGGATCCCGTCTGACGATCGCGACCGGCAACCCGATGGTCAGCATCTGGGACCCGGTCGGCGGGCATTGTCTACTGGCGCTGGCTGTCTCGAGCGAGGTCACCTCACTCCGCTTCTCCGAGCCCGGCGACCTCCTTGTGGCCGGCTCCGCGAACGGCGGCGCCATCGTGTGGGCGACCAGTCGCGAAATCTCACGCCCGCTCGCGACGCGCCGCGACTGGGACGACCGCTCGACCGCGGACATTCCGGAAGCCCTCGTCGCGAGGCTCGAGCGCGTGCCCTCGGCGATTCGGCACTCGGTCGACGTCGCTCAGGTGTTGGACGAGGTCTGCGCCCCCCGCTGGTGGTATGAGTTCGCCCACGACGCAGCGGCCTACTCGCAAAACCACGGTGACCCCGAAGTCCGATGGCGCGCCGACAAAGGCGCGGCTCTCTTCCGCCTCGGGGAACACGACGAGGCCGAGCTCGAGCTCGAGCGCGCGATGCGTCACGAGCTCGAGGTGATGCGTCGCCGGCAGCCGAGCACGATCTTCTTCCGCGCGATGAACTTGGCCGCACTCGGCAGGAGCAAGGAGGCGACGGCAGTCCTCGAGAGCGGTCCGGAGTCCAGCTCCGAGCTGTACCGCCAAGCCAAGGTCCTCGTCGAACGGGAACACGGCGTCGACGCCTACCTCTGGCTGCGACGACGCTACCCCAACGGTTGGATGTCCAAGGGTGTTCCGGAGTCGTGTCCGCCTTCATTGCGAGCTGCGGTGGCAGAGCTGGACGCTGCCCGCACGATCGACCCCGGGCGCCAGAACTACCTGGCTTGGTTGGTCGTGCGCTTTCGCGGTCGCCCGCCCGAGATGTACGCCGCTGCCGCCGAGTGGACGCAGTGCGCCAACGAGCAGCAGCCCGACCCTCTCCATCAGCTCGTACACGCGTATGCTCTGTATCGCTTGGGCGAGCACGACGGTGCCTGTCAGACGATTGCCGACCACACTTGGCCCGAAGGGCTCCGGCCGATCGCCAGTATTCTCTCTTGCTGGCTTCGGCTCGAACGGGATCCGGTCGCCGCGCGGAGTGCCTACAACGAAGCGATCGTCGGGTGCCACACCGAGCCCCTCCGCCGGTCACCAGAGGTGCAACGCCTGGCCGCCGAGCTCGAGGAACGGTTCAAGAACCAATGAGGCCGGCAGCACCGGGGCTCACTTGGCCTCGCGCCGGTTCCCTCGCCGCCGCAGTTCCTGCAGCTGGCGCATCGCGGCAGAACGCGACCAGCCGAGCCACGCCGCGGCCGGCAGCGCCATCACCATCAGCGGATCCGCCAGCGGCAACGAGCCCTGCCGCGCCACCATGACACCGCGCGGCGTGGCCTCGAGCGTCGCGACCTCGACACCGAGGTGCGGCGTCAGCGAGGTGAGAGGCGGCAAGGCCGCGAGGTCGAGATCGAAGCCGTCGCGCTGCAGGTCGCTGAACACCAACGCGCCGATCGCCATTGCGAGGGGGAAGCCGGTGCCGACCATCGCTTCGGAATCCAACCAGCCGAGCATCGAACCGCGGCGGCCGGCGAGCTCCGGCCGGGCGCCGAGCGACGTCGCCCCGTCGACCCCGCGATCCAGCGTGGCAAAGATCTGCTGCGGGTAGAGCGCCAGCAGCAGGTGGGTGTCCGTCACACACCACGCCGGGGCGAACGGCATGAAGTCGCCGATGGGGTTGAGGTACCAGACTTCGCGGTCGCCCCACGTCGTCCGCTCGAGATAGACGTCGCGCGGGATCCTGCCGGTCTCCGGTCGCTGGGAGGCGTTCCCTTCCAGCGTCTTCATGATCGTGGCGAACGCGCGGCCAAACGCTTCCGCATCGTCGATCGTGAGCGCTGCGGTCGGCCCGAACATCAACGCCCCTCCCTGGCTTGGCGCGCTCCACGCCGCCACGACATCCCCCAACGGTGCCAGCACGTCGCGCCGCAGATCGAGGCCGGTGTGCTCTTCGAACTCGTCGATGCCGCGGTCCAGCTCGGCGAACTCGCGCGGATCCACGACTTCGAGCAGCTCGCGCAACCCGCGCAACAGGAGCAGCGGATCGAGTCGCGCCGCCGCGGCGCACGTGGCGTCGCCCGGCACGATCCCCAGCACCGCGGGGTCGAGCGGGCGTCCGGTCAGCGCGGCGACCGCGCGGGCCCGGCCTTCGGTGAGACCCAGCATCGTCCGCGAGACACAGTGCGGGCCTTCAAGCCCCGTCTCGGAGATCAGTGCCTGCACGCCGCGCAGCCCGGCGGCGTCCATCGTGTACTGCTGGTGCGGCATCGAGTGAGCACGCGCAAACTGCAACAAGCGCTCTAGGTCGAGAAACGAGCGAAACATCGGCCGCGCGACCCGCACCGCCTCATGCACACGCTGCAGCGCGGCGCGGCCGGCGAGCCCTGGCTCGCCAGCCAGTCCGGCGGCGATCTGCGACGCCACGCCCTCTCCCACGGCGACCGCTAGGTAACCGTCGCGCACGCGCCAGGCGACGGGCGGAGTATCCGGCAGTGTCGGCAAAGCGCGAAAGCCCATGGCGACGGACTGCGGCGCCGCGAGCGGCGCGGCTTGATCACCCATCAGCTCGATCAATGCGCCTTCGAGCCGGCGCAGCAGCGTCGTCACCTCGTCGCCGCGTTCGCCCAACGCCACCACCATGCCGCCACCAAAGTCCGCCTCGGTCAACGTGACGAACGCGCAGCCAGGGCGCTGGAGCAGTGTCTCCACCAAGCCCGCCACCGCCGGCGCGAGCGGATGATCGAACTCCTCAAACAGCTGGTCGCGCACGGCGCCGCGGACCCGCTGCAAGAGACGCTGCACACCAGGCTCGGCCAGCAGCCGTTCGGTGCGGCTCGTCGGAGCCGTCCCTTCGGCGGCCGCGGTGCCGAACCACTGCACGTACGCGACGCTGTCGGCGGGCGCCGCCCGCAAGAGCGCGGGGTCTTCGGGCAGCGGCGGGACGCCGTAGAGAAACGGCAGCCCCAAGATCACCGCGAACATCACCGAGAGGACCTCGAAGAAGCCGAACAGAACGCTCATGCCGTGATCATCGACCGAACGACCGGTCCAGCCATGCGCCAATCGCCTCGATCGCCAGCTCGAGGTTGCCGGCCTCGGTGTGGCCCGAGCGCACGCGCGGCTTGAACGAATGGTCGCCGTCCGGCACCCAGGTCACTTCGATGGCCGGCGCCAGCCCGTAGCCCGCCACCTCGTGGCGGCCGCCGAACGTATCCCTCTCCCCCTGCAGAATGAGGGTCGGGGTGCCCAGGTCCTCGAGGTGCGCGGTGCGCAGCTGCGTGGGGCGTCCCGGCGGGTGGAAGGGGTAGCCCAGACACACCACACCGCACACCCCAAGATCGGCGGCGATCTGGCTGGCGATGCGCCCGCCCATCGACTTGCCGCCGATCACGATCGCCCCGGGATCGCCGAGCGAGCGCACGACTTCGGCGTAGTGCGCCTCCAGCACGCGGGCCGGATTGGGCGCGCGCTTGCGCCCGCTCGCCCGTCGCTCGGCCATGTAGGGAAACTCGAAGCGCACCACGCGAAGTCCGCGCGCGGCCAGACCTTCGGCCATGGTTTGCATGAACGGCGAGTCCATAGGAGCGCCGGCGCCGTGCGCCAGGACGAGGAGCGAGCCGGTCTCGGGGCCGTCGAACAGAAGGTCGTTGGCTGCCGTCATCGGCCTCACAACAAACGGTTCCCCGTAGCGACGCAACGGGTAGCCGAGACACAGCGTTGGTGCCATCCATGAGCGCCTTCTCCCACGGCTCGTTGCCCTTCCTCGTCGGCGTACTGCTGGCCGCGGCCATCGCCGCGGCACCACCGCAGCCCGAGCCAGCCTCGGGGTTCGTGCGCCGCGGCGACGCATTGATGGGGACCGGGCCGGGCTACTCGCTGCGGTGCGATGCGGAGGGTTTGCGTCTCGCGACCACGACCGAAGCCCCCGGGTCCCTCGCCTGGCGGACCGCGTCGATCGGCCGCGGCGCGCAGTACGCGGTCGCCACGGTGGCGCCCCGCGTCACCGCACCGGGGCGCGTCGAGTTCCTGCGGGGCAGCGTGACCGAGCGCTACCAGCTCCGCATCGACGGCGTCGAGCAGAGCTATGTATTCACCGAGCTGCCGCCCGGCGCCGGTGACCTGGTGGTGCGACTCGAGTGGACCACCGATCTCGCGGCCTCGGTAGCCGACCGCGACGTGCCGTCGCTGACGTTCGCCGGTCGGGACGCCACCCTGTCCATCGGCGCGGTGACCGGCATTGACGCGAACGGGCGGCGCGGCGCGGGATGGATGCGGTATGTGAACGGAACACTCGAACTGGTGTTGCCCGACGATTTCGTCGAGGACGCCGCCCTGCCACTGGTCCTAGATCCACTGATCGGGCCCACGTTCCCGGTGAGCCTCGGAGCGAGCCCTTTTTATGGCCCCCCCAACCATCCAGCGTTCCTCAGGTATGACGCATCCAGGGACGAGATTTGGGTCGCGGGCTCAAGCTACTCGGGCTTCTTCTTTCACTACTCGGCCGACGCCTGGCACTACGACCTCGACGGCACCTACCAGGGCAGCACGTTCTTGGCAGGCGCCCACTTCGCCGACGCGTTCGCAGAAGGCCTTGCCTACGTGCACGGCCAGGCCGCCGTCGTGGTGGGCTACCGCGGCGGTGCCGGGTACTACCCGACGCCGGTGAGCGCTGCGGTGATCGACGCGGCATCCGGACAGCGGCGCGGGGAGGTCCGTCTCCCGCACTCGATCTCCGCCATGGTTGGCGAATCAACCCCCACCGGGGATCGCGCCCTAGTGGCCGGCAACGGCCAGATCTCGATCGTGCGCGTGGCGCCGAGCGGCGCGCCGAGCATCGAGCGAACCGTGTTCGCCGGCACCGGCGCCATGGCACTATCGCACGGCGGCACGGCGGGCCGGTTTCTGCTCGTGTGGACCGGCAGCTCGGCCGTGCACGGCGTCGTGCTCGACCGCGACCTGACCGTGCTCGACTCGGGCGTCATCGTGACCGGCAGCGGCCGGCTGCGTCGCAACCCCACTGTCGACGGCAACGGCGACCACTGGGTCGTCGCCTACGAAGCCGTGCCCGAGGGCGGCGGGGCGCCGGACATCGGCTGCATCCCGCTCTCTTGGGACGCGGTGGCGGGGACCGCGCAGGCCGGCGCCGAGGTCTTTCCAGCCGCAAGCGCGGCCGCAGAGACCGAGCCGCGCGTGGCCTGGGTCGGCGGGTCCTACCTGCTGGCGTACGAGGGCGACCAGCAGACGACCCACGCGCTGACCATCGACCCCTACACGTGCGCGCCGTGCGAAGCGGAAGAAGTCGTGTTCACCAAACCTGCCAACCAACTCCTCGTGGCGAGCCAGCGCCAGGCCGACGCCGCGAACGGCGGTGACTTGGCCTTCGTGGTGATGGTGGGCGAGGCGCAGTTGTTCGCGACCGAAGACGGGGTCGTCACCGACCTCGGCGGCGGCTGCGGCCAGGGCGGTCGCGCCGCCGCCACGTGTGCGCGCGTCGCCCACGGCGCCTTCTCTCCGCGGCTGCGCAGCGCGCGGCCGGGCGTGCCGGCGTTCTTGTTGCTGGGCACCCAGGCCGCGAGCACGCCGTGTGGCGCTTGCGCCATCGTCGCCAGCCCGCAGCTCGTTGCGGCCGCGGGCCTCACCAACGCGCACGGCGACGCGGCCTTGCCGCTGCCCATCCCCGCCCTGCCGAGCCTTCGCGGCGCCGCGTTGGTGCAGCAATGGGCCACGCCGGGGGCGGGGTGTTCATTGGGCGTCGACTTGTCGAACGGCCAACGCGTGGAGATTCAGTGATGCCCGCTGCGGGCCACGCTTAGCGTAGCGCGCCCGCCGCGGCCTCGAGCACGACGGGCACCTGACTGACGTCGTTGGGCCAATGCGGCGCGAAGCGCAGGTTGCCATCCGGCATGGAGCAGGCGATCCCTGCCGCGCCCAGACGTTCCCACACTTCCTGGAGCGACGCCCCCCCCACAGGCGGGCGGACCGCCAAGATGCTGGAGCGCGCCTCGGGCTCCGGCCGCCGCAAGCTCGTGAAGCCGAGGTCCACGAGACCGCGCTCGAGGACATCGTGGAACGCCTGCACGTGGTCGTAGATGGCCGCCACGCCGAGCTCGCTCAAGATCGCCACGGACGCTCCCAACCCGGCAAAGCCCAGCGTGTTCATCGCGCCGAACTCGAGAAAGTCGGCGGTGCGACGGATCGGTCGGTCGTAGCGCAGATGGCCACGCCCCTCAAAGAGGAAGCGCGCGCCGTCCTCATGGCTGAGCCAACCCGCCACGAGCGGGCGCAACGCCCCGACCCGGTCGGGATGAACGTAGAGGAAGCCGGCGCCCTCGGGCGCCATCAAGCCTTTGTGGCTGCCCGCCACCAGGTAGTCGACGCCGGTCTCGCGCACGTCGATCGGCACGACGCCCACCGCCTGAATCGCGTCGACGCACAGCTCGGCGCCGTGCGCGTGGCACCGCTCCGCCATCGCGCGCAACGGCATGCGCAGCCCGGTCTGGAATTGCACGGCGCTCACTGCCACCAGACGCACGCCGCCGCGCAACACTTGCTCGAGCCGCTCGAGCCCTGGCCCGCGGGGCACAAAGTCGTCGACCGGTAGAAACGTCACGTCCAGGCCGAACTGCACCGCCGCCTGTTGCCACGCCGTCACGTTGGCGGGGAACTCGCCTTCGAGCAGGACGACGCGATCGCCGCGCTGCCACGGGAAGCAGAGTGCCACGTCGAGCAGGCCCTGGCTGGTGCTGGCCACCAGCGCCAGGTCCTGGGTATCCGCGCCGATCAACGCCGCGAGCTGCCCGCGCAGCGCGTCGCGCTGGTCGCGGTAGCGCAACCAGGCCCCGGCACCCAGGGCGGCGTAGTCGTCGAGGGCCCGACGGCAGGCGTCGCGGACCGGCATCGATGGCGGCGAGATCGCCGCGTGGTTCAGGTAGACGCGGTCGGCCAAATCGGGAAACAGGGCGCGGTCACCGAGGCGAGCCATGCGCGCACGCTACTGAAAAGCCGCTCCGGCTTCATGATGGCGGCGGCAATGACGGTGGGCCCCTGCACCCTCTGCGGCCGTGAACGGCTCCTGACCTTCCATCACTTGATTCCGCGCAAGCTCCATCGGCGCAATGCCTATCGCCGTGCCTACACGAAAGAGCAGCTCCAGGAAGGCATCGACCTTTGCCGGCTGTGCCACGGCGCGCTGCATCGCCTGTACGACGAAGTCACGCTGGCCAAGCGGCTCTCGACCCTGCCCGCACTGCGCGCCGACGAGGCGGTGCAGCGCCACGTGAAGTGGGCGCGGAAGCAGAAGTCCTAGAGACCGGCGCGCTACCGTGGTGCCATGCGCCTCCTTGCCAGCGTCGCCCTCGCCATTGGCCTCGGCACCAGGGCCACCGCAACCGGCCGATGCGGACGCTCCAGCTCCTGACCCGCGCCGCCGACGCGCGGCCCGGCACACTGCGGCTGCGCGTGCGCACCGGGCCCATCACATCCGGCGGCACCCGACACGAAAACACCTGGAGGGGGTTTCTGATCGGCGTGGGCGGCGCGCACGTCGACGACCGCATCAGCGCGCTTTGCCACCACTGGCCGGCGATCGACGGCGGCTTGATTGCGGCGCTCGACGGCACAGGGCGGACTAGTGTCCTGGATCAGAAATTCCTGTGCAGAGGGTGCGTGACCGGACGCTGCTCGCAAGAAGCACCGACGCAGGCATATTGGTGGATACGTCGAGGAGGTGCGACGCAGCGAGCGGTGGCCGGACGGGTGCCATCTGT
>JBCCGH010000099.1:0-35557 GCA_039029375.1 Planctomycetota bacterium | reverse complement strand
CGGAGCGATTGCCGTTCCAGAAGTAAGTTACGTGGCCGTACTTTTGAGTCTCCGCGCAGGCGAACTGCGCGACGCCGGTGTTGGCAAGGTATTCACTGATGGTGTTTGAGACCGTCTCCGGGCTGACCAGATACTTTTCGGGGACGTTCAGGTCACCGTCGTACAACATCATCCCGACAAACAACACGTCTGGTACGCGGACCCGGTCGAAGCCCGCAAAGGCATCCCCATCGCCAAAGGCCTGGGAGATCTCAAGGGCCCGGTCGCCGCGGAAGTTGTAGAAGACCACGCAGTCGTCGTCTTCAATGGTTGCGACCGGCTGGCCATCTTCACCGCTGATGACAAATGGTTCGAGGCTTTGGTCACTGATGCCGGGGTTTTCTTCGCGCTGGGCTTTGATGGCTTCCATCGCCGAGGAAAACTTCCGGCCCTCCCCCAGCACATGCGCTTTCCAGCCCCGCTCGACAATGCGCCAATCCGCTTCATAGCGGTCCATGGTGGTGATCATGCGCCCTCCACCTGAAGCGATGCGATAGTCGAAACCGGTTTGTTCGCGAATGGCGGCCAGGCGTTCTTCGACCTGATTGATGTAGTCCGGTGCGCTCCCATCAGGCACGTCTCTGCCATCGGTCAGGATGTGCAAATAAACCTTGGCGAAACCCTTTTCCCGCGCCCGGTCCAACATGGCGAAGACATGACTCATGTTCGAGTGCACGTTGCCATCGGACAAAAGACCAATCAGATGCAGGGCCGATGCCTTCTCAGCGACCTGGGCCTCGATCTCGGCCCAGGGGCCTTCCCAAATGCTGCCGGTCTCGATCGCTTTTTCGACACACTTGGCGCCCTGGTCGAAAATGCGTCCGGCACCGAGAATGTTGTGTCCTACCTCAGAGTTACCCATATCGGCATCGGACGGCAGTCCGACCATCGTGCCGTGTGCGCGCAAGGTGCGATACAGCCCTTCCTTGCGCAGCCGGTCAAAGGTCGGGGTACTGGCTGCGGCCACCGCATCGAATTCGTCGGCGGGTCCCACCCCGACCCCATCGAGGATGATGAAAACCACCGGCCCTTGCGGTTGCGGCAGTGAGGCGTGGGATTGAAGAACGGCTTTCGAACTGGAAGACATCGAAGGGCTTACCGGCTTTGGTTTCGGGGCGCAGATTATATCGGAATGGGCACCGAAACCTTGCTTACCGAAGTGACACCCGCTGGTTTTTCTCTCCCGGGACTTGGGGTAGGCTCGGTCGATTCCCACGACCCCAAACAGTTCACGAGGTAACGACATGCCCAACATTGCAGCACAGGACCTGGAAGCCGCGGTCAAACGAATGCTGGTGGCCTCCGGCGCCAGCGAAGAAGAAGCGGGCATCGTCTCGAGACATTCGGTAGGCGCGAATCTCGTCGGACACGACTCTCACGGTGTCATTCAGATTCCGGTCTACATCGACCGTGTGAAGAAAGGCCACATCGTGCCTGGAGCGCCCTTTGAGATCGTCAAGGAAACGGCCTGCACAACCGTCATCAACGGCAACTGGGGTTTTGGTTACGTGGTCTCCGAACGGGCCATGAACATGACCATCGAAAAGGCGATGGCTAACGGTGTTGCAGCCACAACCGTCTATCAGCAAAGCCATGTGGGCCGCGTTGCCGACTATCCAATCATGGCAGCTGAAAAAGGCATGATCGGTATGATGACCGCCGACTCGGGACGTGCGCCCAAGGCGGTGGTTCCATTCGGTGGGCGCGAAGCCCGTCTTGGCACCAATCCTTTCTGCATGGCAATCCCGTCCAATCTCGACGCCCCGTTCGTGCTCGACATGGCCACATCGGCCGCCGCCGCGGGAAAGATCAAGGTAGCGACCGTCAAGGGCGAACAGGTACCGGAAGGGTGGCTGATCGACTCGGAAGGTCGAGCTTCCACCGACCCCAAAGTGCTTAAACAGGGCGGTGCCCTGCTGCCACTTGGCGGCGCCGAAGGATTCAAGGGATATGGCCTTTCAGCGATGGTCGAGGTCCTGTCCGGGGTTCTGACCGGACTTGGTTTTGGCGTCGATCCCAAAGGCATCCACAACGACGGTTGTTTCATCGCCGCGTTTTCGGTCGAAGCCTTCCGTGATCTCGACGTCTTCAAGCAGGATGTCACGGACTTTGCGAACTATCTTTCCGCCACGCCGCCGGCCGAGGGCTTCGACCGGGTCTTCTACCCCGGCGAGCTCGAGCACATGCGCACCCAGGACCGGCTCTCGAATGGCGTTGAGATTGATGATGGCACTTGGGCTGAGCTCAAGAAGACGGCAGAGGAACACGGCGTCGACTTCCCTTGAGTAACGTAGTTTGACGTTCTGACCGGTGCGCTCCAAAGAGGCTCGAGGAGGGCACCTGGTCCAGGCATCAGATCTTGCGGTAACAGCCGATACCGTTGGCAGGCACACATTACCGCATGGAATCGGCGCCAAAAGCAGCTGGCTACACGGGTTGGCGGCTGCTCAGACAGGACGCTTCAAACGTTCTGTTCGCCAGAACTCGAGAGTACCGTCAAGTTTTTGTCGTTTCCGTGTGGGCTTCCTGTAAGATTCTGCTTCATGAATATTCGTAACCTCGCCACACTTGTCGCTGTGCCGATTGGCCTCGGCATTTCGCAGTCCGCGGCCGCGTACATTGATCCGGGTACCGGTAGCCTTATCTTGCAAGGACTGATTGCCGCCATTGCTGCCACGGCCGTTACCTTGCGCCTTTACTGGGACAAGGTACGCGCATTCTTCTCGCGCAAGCAGGACACGGTCGAAGACTCGGACCGCGATGGCCACGGTGGTGACGACAGAGACGGCAATTGAACGTGACGCCGGCTCCTTTCGCGATCCGAAAGGTGGCGTGTTTCACTACCAGGGCTCGACGTCGTCATCGGCTGCAACGGCTGGAACACGTTGGTCTTCGTCAACGACGGCGGCGGCATCTTCGCCGATGACAGCGCCGCGCGGATCTCACTAGACCCCGACTTCACCCGGGGACTGCTGCTGCAGGATCTCGACGGTGACGGCGACCTCGACCTGGCATTGGCCAATACCACTCAACAAAACCGGCTGTACCTAAATGACGGCGCCGGCGTGTTCGCGGACGTCACGGCCGCCCGCTTCCCCGTCGACGACACCTCGTCCCTGGCGGTCACTGCAGGCGACGTGGACGGCGACGGCGATCCAGACTTGGCGTTTGCCAACAACGGACAGCGCGACGCGATCTACGTCAACGTCGGGGCCGGTTCCTTTGCCAATGGTGAGAGCCAGCGCCTCCCACGCCAGGGCGCGGAGACGCTCGCGGCGGCGACGGCGGACGTGAACGGCGACGGCGCGGCGGACCTGATCTTCGCCGGCGTGAGTGGCACCGCGCTACACCTCAACGACGGTCGCGGCGCCTTCGTTGACGTGTCCGGGTCGGCCTTCACGCCGCGTCGCTTCGACGACACGTCCGACATCGCCGTGGGCGACCTCGACGGCGATGGCGACCAGGACCTGGTGCTCGCCAACGGCTACATCACCAGCCGAGTGTTCTTGAACGACGGCTCCGGGCAGTTCACCGAGATCCAGGCCCTGCCTCGGCGAACCAACGCGGCGGCGGTCGCGCTGGGCGACGTCGACGGGGACGGTGACCTAGACGTCTTCTTTGGCGACGGCCGGCTGTACTTCAACAACAGCGAGGCACGGTTCTTCGGCGGCGGCCCCAGCCGAATTCCGTCGCTCCCGAGCGCGATCCTGGATGCGGTCATGCACGACGTGGACGCGGACGGCGACCTCGACTTGGTGCTCGCCAACGACCGCACGCAGAACTACCTCTACCTAAACGACGGCACCGGCACATTCCGCGACGCGACCGAGGAGCGCATGCCCGTGGACGCCGACCGGACCTTCGCGCTCGCCGTAGCCGACGTCGACGGCGACGGCGCGCCGGACTTGGCCCTGGCCAACCTGGGCACGCAGAACCGCCTGTATCTCAACGACGGCGCCGGGAGGTTCACCGACGTCACCGCAGCCCAGCTGCCGATCGACACCGACGCTTCCAACAGCGTCACCGCGGCGGACGTCGACTTGGATGGTGCGGTCGACCTCATTTGGGGCAACCTTCGCGAGCAGAACCGGTTCTACGCAAACGACGGTACGGGCGCGTTCACCGATCAGACGGCCACCCGCTTGGCCAGCGCCATGCTGCTCACGCAGGACGTGCTCCTGGTCGATGTCGATGGAGACAGCGACCCCGACCTGATCACGGCGGACTACCAAACGTCGAATCGGCTGGAGCTCAATCTCGCCGGGCAGCTCGACACACCTCTACTCGCGCTGCTCGGCCGCCGCTACCAGCTGGACTTCTACTCCCGTTTCGCCGGCCCTCAGCGCTTCGACACCGCCGTACCGCTGCTCGCGGCGGCACCGGCGCGCATCGCCCTGCCACCGTTTGGCATTCTCGGGCTCGACCCACCGGGGCTTGTCGCGCTGCCGCCGGTCGCCGTCCCAGCGGGGACCGGAGTCGGAACGCTGTCCTTCCTCTTGCCCAACGTCCCCGCGGCGGCCGGGCAGACCCTCTATGCGCAGGCGGTCTTGGTGGCGGGCTCGGGCCGCGCGGTCTTGACGAACGTGACGGCGGACACGCTTCTGCCCTGATGTGTCTCCGAGTTCGTCACATCGGTCGACACAACACTAGCCGCCGGGCGCACGGAACGGCGAGTTGTGGATCGCGTACTCGCGCCAGTCGCGATCGTCGAAGTGCCACCACTCAAACTCGTAGACCGAGAAGTCCTCGGCCTCCATCGCCCGGCGAAGACGCTCACGATGCCAGCGCTGGCGCGACGTGCCGCCTGGGTAGTGCGGATAGGCGCGCGGCGTGAACTCGTCGTAGCCCGACGGCATCTCCGCGGGCTCACCACTTTCGAGGTCGAACAGTGTGAGGTCGACGGCACAGCCCCGGTTGTGGCGCGACCCGGCGCTGGGGTCGGCGACGAACTGCCGTAGCTCTTGCGGGGTTGCGTCCCAGAACATCTTCGTTACGAACCAAGGCCGGTAGGCGTCGAAGATCAGCAGGCCGAGCCCCTCGGGGGCCAGCCGCTGCCGCACGCGCTCCAGGGCCTCGGCCGCGGGCCGCTGCAGGAACGCGGTGCTGCGCGGGTAGAACTGCATGCCGAGGAAGTTGTTCGTCGAGGCATAGCGAATGTCGAAGCGAAGCCCGTCGTCCTCGGTCAGCTCGACCAGGTCCGGGCGGCGGTGCGGGCCGGCCTCCACCGGCGGCCGCGCCGCGGCGGCGCGCTCGCGAAGCTCGGCCGGGGTGCGCAGCGGCAGCACGCGAAAGCGACCGTTGTCGCCCGGTAGGGCGCGACGCGGGAAGCGGACACCGCCCACCGTCACCGCCACCGCCGCGCCGGTGGCCGTGTTGCGCTCGAACACAACACGCTCGCCGTGATAGAAGCCGCGGGCACCGAGCCGAAAGCGATCCGCGCTGGCGCCTCGCCACAACGGATACTCCGCGAGCCACTCGATCAGCAACCGGAGCTCACCGTCTTTCTCGAGGACGTAGAGCACGTTGTGATCCCAGCCGTACTCGCCGATCAGCCCACGCCACGCATCGGGCGGGGCCGGCGGTCGGGGGTCCGACCGACGCCGCAGCTCGCGCTCGCCCCAGTGCAACCGTTGCCGCTCGTGGTCCAGCGCGCAGGCCGCGCCAAACCCCATCACGTCATCGATGACGTGCCCGCCTGCGTGGCGGCGCAGACGCCGGCGAAACCCGACCGGGGGCTCCAGCCACAGGTCATCGCCGCGGGCCCGCAGCCGCACGGTGACCTCGCCGTCACTCCACCGCCCGGCCCAGGCGCGGGCGGCGTCGGCCCCGACCGGCTCGGTGCCCGGCAGCGGCTCGAGCGATTGCCCAGCGCGGCGCGCGACCAGCCAGCGCAACGCGTGATCGGCGATGCGCCGGCACGTGCCGTTGGCAAAGTCCTTGGTCGCCACAACAGCCACGGCGAACCCTTCCTCCGGCAGCGCCGCCAGCTCGGTCGCGAAGCCGTACATCGCGCCGTTGTGACCCACCCGCAGATGGCCGTCGAGCTCGCCGCGAAAGAAACCCAGCCCCATCCGCGAATCGTCGAACTGCGGCTCCAACATCTGCCGCATCGCGTGCTCGTTGAGGATGCGGGCATCGCCGGGCGCCAGCCGGACAAACCACGATTGGGCGAAGCGCACCAAGTCCACCACCGACGAATACAGGTTGGCCGCTGGCCCCATCCCCAGCGCAAACTCGGGCGCGGCAAACACGCGGCCGTCGTAGTTCCACATCGTGCCTTCGGCCAGGCGCGACCGCACCGCCGGCGTTGGCTCGAAGGACGTGTGTTCGAGCCCGAGCGGCGCGAGCACCTCGCGTTCAACCCAACCCTCGAACGGCTCACCCGAGATGCGCTCGAGCACGCGTCCCGCGACCGCGAGACCGGCGTTGGAATACTTGAACCGGGTGCCCGGCTCGTAGACCAGGGCGGTGTCACTCAGACTGCCGACCGTCGCCGCCAGCGAAGGCTCCGTCGGGTCGAAGTAATGACCGACCGGCGGCTCCCGGACCAGACCGCTGCGGTGCGTCATCAGGTGGCGCAGCGTGATCTCGGTGCCGAACGGGCTCTCCGGCGCAAACTCGGGCAGGTAGCGCTGCACCGGCGCGTCCAGGTCGATCGCGTCGCGCGCTGCCAGCTTCATCACGGCGACATCGGTGAGGAGCTTGCTGATCGAGCCCACTCGATGCACCGTCGTGGCCCGCGCCGGGGTGCCGTCGCTCGACCGGGCGGTCCCGAAGCCGTGCGCCCACACGACCTCGCGTCCGTCGGCGACCGCGATGCAGACCGCCGGAATCTCTTTGTCCGCCATCTCCGTGCGGATGAGTTCCTCCAGGTCGGCGGCCGCCACGCCAAACGACGCCGCGGCCGGCGGGTCCTTGGCCGGCGGCACCCCGCAGGCAACCCACGCCCACAACAGCAAGAGCAACGCGGGCGCGACGCGCGCGAGGCGTCGCGGCACTCGACAGCAGAACATCGTCGACCTCCCCCCAGCGAGGGTCTTCAAGTCAGATCGGGAAACACGTGCCGCCCGTCCTCGCCGACCGGCAGAGGATCGACGCTCACCACCGCCGCCACCGGCAGCGCCCCGTACAGATGTGGGAACAACGCGCCGCCACGCGACGGTTCCCAGCGCAGTGCCTCGCCGAGCTCGGCGGTGCGGGCCCTGAGCAGCAGCAGGCCCCGCTCCCCGGCGCGGTGACGCGCCGCGCTCTCGACGATCTGCGCCGCCGTCGAGAAGTGCAGGAACCCGTCGGCCGTGTCGTCCGCAGAACCGCGATACACGCCGACCTTGCTCGCGGCATCCCACTCTGCCTGCCGCGCCAGATGGTAGATGAACGTCTCAGTCACAGATTGGCTCCAACGGTGGACAAGTCGAGGAGACGCAGCGGGCCGACGACCTATGTGACGGACTTCCGACGCGCAACACCAGTGCAAAGACGCGCCAGCCGGCCGCTTCACCAGACGTGCTGGTAACCCGCCGGCGCCACCCGGCGAAGCCCAGCAGCGGCATCGCCCCGAACCCACAGGCCGCGGCGCCCCACGACGCAACCGATGGGCTGCCGGGCCACCGCGGCCAGCGGCCCGCGCCGCGGGATCGGCACGCCCCGGCGCCAGGTGAACAGCAACACGTGGTCCTCGCCGTCGGCGAGAGCGTGCTCGACGGCCGGCCGCCCCGTGGTACGAGTCAACCGTCGCGCCGCCGCGGACACCGGGATCGCCGCCTCGTCGAGCTCGGCACCGAGCCCACCAGAGGCGACCAGAATCGTTTGCAGATCGAGCAACAGGCCATCGCTTACGTCGATCACCGCGCCCACGCCGCGCTGCTTGGCAAGCCAAGCGCCCTCCGCCAGCGGGGCCGCAAACCGCAAGTGGTGGCCGAGCGATGCCCCGCCCAGCGGGCCGGTCACGTAGATCCCGTCGCCGCGCCGCGCCGCCGAGCGCCGCAGCGGCGCACCCGCCAAGTGCCCGAGCGCGGTCACGGTGAGAGTCAGCGGGCCCGGGGTGCGGGCCACGTCACCCCCCACCACCTCGCAGCGACTCGCCGCCGCGGCATCCCGCAGCCCGCGGAAGAGCGCGCGGACGCGCGCCGGGGCGGCGCCGGCCGGCAACAGCGCCGACACCAGCAGGTAGTCCGGGATGGCGCCCATCGCCGCGAGGTCGGCGAGGTTGCGATGGATGGCCTTATGGCCCACGGCACGCGGCGACGCCTCCGGCGTGAAGTGCACACCCTCGATGACCGGATCGCAGGCGGCCACCGTCTGCGGCCGCGCGTTGCGCACGACGGCGGCGTCGTCGCCAATCCCGATCGGCACACGCGAGGACGAGCGCGGAAACAGCTCAGCGAGCCACGCGGTGAAGTCTCGCTCGGACGGCACTCCCCGATGCTTACCGCCTGCCGACGCCACACGCCAGGGCGGCGCTGGCTCCCAGCAGCAGCGCCGCGGCGGCAGCCCACTGACTCGGCGTCCACGCCGCGGCCGCGCCTTCGACGCGCAGCTCGTCCAGCGCGAGGCGGGCGCCGCCGTAGATGACGAGCCACATGGCCACAAACCGCTCGGTAGGCAACGCCGGCCAGCGACGCCGCAGGCCGACGAACGCGGCAAACGTAACGGCGCCGAGCAGCGCTTCGTAGCGCGCCACGTCATGGCGGACCACCCCGTCAGGCCAGGCCACACCCCACCACCCTGCGGTTGGCCGCCCACGGCAATCCCCCACGAGCGCGCAGCCCACGCGACCGATGGCCTGGCCGAGCGGCAGCCCGTAGAACGCCGCGCCGAGCAGCGACGCAGGTGGGACGCCGGTACGCCAGGCGTAGACAACAGCGATCGAGGCCGCCGCCACCAAGGCGCCGAAAAAGCCGCTGCCCGGCTCCCACACCCGCAGCATGTCGAGCGGCCGGGCGAGGTAGCGCTCTGGCTCGTAGGCGACGCAGTGCCACACCCGCGCGCCGACCAGACCACCCAGCCCGGCCCAGGCGAGGAGCCGGTCGAACACCGCGGGCGAAATCCCACTGCGGCCCCCCTCGCGTCGCGCCGCCAGGAACACCGCGGCCACGCCCGCCGCCGTCAACGCGGCGTGCGCCGCCGACGCCGCACCGCCTGACGCGGGCCAGCCACTCACGGTGCCAAGAAACCGCGCGACAGGATCTCTTGATCGGGGCCAGCGACGCGCCCGGCGTAGTCCACCATGGTGTCGCCGTAGGCCGAGACCTCGACCCGTTGGCCCGAGCGCAGCACGCCCGCGGGCACGACGGCGAACAAGCGCGCTCCCGACGCCACCTGAAACGGGATCCCTGTCGGCGCGCCGCCGGCGGTGATCTCCGCGCGCCGGATCACCGGCACCTCGACCATGTCCCGGAGCCCAGCCCGCGCGGCGCGCGGCAGCGTCTCGAGCACCATCAAGAAGTCCACATCCGAGCTCCACGAGCGCAGGTCCGTGACCTTGAGCTGCGTGGCGTAGGTGTGGTTCACGTGCACTCGTGTCGCCCCGCCAGAGGCGACCATGGGCCGCCCCCCGCCGCCGACTCCGCCCCACCAAGGCCACCCCGCCAATCCGGCCGCAACCACGGCCCACACCATCGCTGTCGTCTTCATCGTTCCTCCTGTTCCCGCTCGTGATTTAGAAGCTGGAATGCGCGCGCAGCACATCGCCCTTGCCGTCGCCGTTGCTGTCGGTGTCGGTCTCGATCATGAGCTCCCAGTGCGTGCCCTGACGCCCGCCGCTGCTCTGGCTCAGTGAAACGATGCGCACCGAGCTCTGCGGGCGCTCGTTGTCCGATCCCTTGGAGTCGATGAACTTGTCCTCACCGGCCTGATAGCCCGGTGTGCCATTCTCCTCGTTGTAGATCGTCACGGAGCCCTTGCGGATGCGGAACGGCAACTCGCCGGCCTTGTTGCGTTTCGCCCGGACATCAAGGTAGCCGGCACTGACCCCGGCGATCCCGGACTCGATGTCACCGGCGATCGCGCTGTATTCCTCCGTGTCCACGAGCTCGTGATTGCACTCGCCCATGACCATGACCGGCGCGAGACCGATCGTGGCCAGTAACATCCTGCCCATGCGCTTCTCCTGTTCACCGGGGCCCGACCTGCCCGGGGCCCTTCCGGGCGACGAGCGCACCGCGCCCGTCCATGGTGGAAGTGCCCCGCGGCGTCAGCCGGTGACGCAGGGTTTCACGGGGCTCACGCGTCGCTGGCGCACGGCCGTGGTGCTCGTGGCCCTGCTGCCGCTGCTGAGCAGCTGCTTCACCATGGGGCTATGGGGCTTCAAGCCCGAGCGCGACCACGACCAGTTCACCGGCAAGCGAGACGACCACTTCTCGTACGACGCCGAGACCGAGTGGTCGTGGACCAAGCTGTTCGGCCGGATCGCCGGCACCCCGATCACCCTCGCTCTCGACTGCCTGACCGCGCCGGTGCAAGCCTGGTTCTTCCGCAACGATGACGATGACGAGGATGGTCGCCGCCGACGACGCCGCGGCTGCACCTGACCAGAGGTCCGGCCGGAGCCGCCAGCGTGGTCGCACTCCTCGCGGCCGCGGCGCTGGCACAAACGCCGGCGGCAACGCCGCTCCTGCCCTCGACGCAAGGGCGGCACACCGACGGCGAGACGCGCTACGGCAAGCTCCTCGAACGGGTCGCGGTGTCGTCGCGTTCACCTTGGAGAACCGCGGCGCGGCGGGCCGCGCGCGGCCCGTTTTGATCGTCACCGCGGCAGTGAGCTGAAGTCGACCTCGCTGAGCTGGTAGCCACCGCCCCCGAGCGACGTCATGGCTCCGTTCACCACGTCGCGATGGAAGGCGTAGAATGGGCCGCCCGTCGCAAAGTGGTGCGTCAAAATCAGCACGGCCTCGCCGTTGATGAGGAGAAAGGCGGGGTTGCCGCTGTCGCCACCGATGAGCGGCTCCGAGAACGCCTGCCGCAGTGGGTCGCTGGGCGTCTCGTGGTAGCTGTAGGAGGCGCCCGGCCCCGTTGTCAGCATGTCGCGCACGAGGGCCTTCTCTTCTTGATCGAGGTGGAGCGCCGGCATCTGCGCGGTGCGGCGCAGTGACGCGTTCCAGCCACGCGGCAGCACCCGGAAGAAGCCGATCTCCGACGGCACGTCGGCGTCGAGCACGCCGACGCCGATGTCCTCGGCGGGATAGGTGACGCCGACGACCTGCCGCACCACCGTGACGTTATCGCTCGTGACAAAGGCGATGTCGTTGCTGCCCGACGTCGTGCTGAGCGGATAGTGCTTGGCAAACACCACGTGCCGCGGACTCACGAGTGAGCCGGCGCGGCGGTTGGCGTGGGCACGGTTCCACGGACTCAAGCCCGTCAGGTCGATCGACGCCGCCCAGCAGGACGGGTTGCGCACGAAGGTCAGCGTGCTGAAGTCCTGCACCGAGTAGATCGGCAGCGACGTCGCCGGCGGCGCCGCTCGACTGAGCATCTCATCGAGGGGGTCGGCGACGTAGCGAAAGAAGTTGCGCCGCGTCGTGCCGATCACCGCGTTGGACACCGCAAAACCGGCCGGGCCCGCCGCATCCAGCACCCAGAACTGCAGGTGCATTGGCAGGCCGACCGGCATGGCGCCGGGCAGCGCAAACGGCGCCACCACAGTTGCCGGTGCACCCGCACTGCCGCCGGTCGGCAGCGCCACGGTGAGCAACGGGTCGGGCACCAGCGTGCCGCCCTGAAACGGCAAGTACCGCGACGACGCGCCGGCGACGAGCACCGCAGCGGACTGCGCCCGCGCTTTGCTCAGGCTCAGCGACAGCGAGGTGCCCATCGCCAGACTCTCGAGCCCACCCTGCCCCACGAGGCTCGGTAGGCCATGCGCGCCACCCGTCGCGTGGCCGCTGTCACACCAGGGCGAGCACGCGAACGTCCACGTATCGCCGTGCCGGATCCCGCTGCCATCGTCGCCACCAAACGCCACCAGCCGCCGCCGCAGCTCGTCGTATGCGAGCGCATGGCCGCGGCGCGGCACCGGGCCGGTCGCCGCCGTCGGCATCCACGCGAGCCCATCCCACAGCCAGGCATCGCCGAGCGCCGGGAGCCCGGCGCCGGGGGCGCCGCCGAACAGCACGACGCGCTCGCGGTGCCCGTCAAAGGCGAGCGCCGCCCCCACGCGGGCACCCGGCCCAGCCCCGGCGGTGGCACCCTTTTGCCAGCCACCGCGCCACACCCAGGTGTCGCCCAGCGCGGCAGCTCCGGTGCCGGCCTCGCCGCCAAACAGCACGACCTCACCGCGGCGGCGATCGGGCGTCATGGCGTGCCCAAACCGCGGCCCCGGCCCGGCGCCACTCGAGATCGAGGTCCAGGCGCTGCCGTCCCAAGCCCACGTTTCGTCGAGCGCCGCGCCGCTTGCATCCTGACCACCCACCAACAGCACCGTGCCGCTGGCGGCGTCGAACGCCATCGCGTGCCCAGCGCGCGCGGTAGGGCCCGAGGCGCCGACCTGCCGCCACGCCGCGCCATCCCATTCCCACGTATCGCCGAGCGGGGTCATACCATCGTGGCCGCCAAACAAGACCACTCGAGCACGGCCGGCGTCGTACGCCATGGCGTGCCGCGACCGGGCGGCCGGCGCCGCGGCGAGCGCCCTCTCGACCCAGCCGCGATCGCCGCGGCTCCAGGTGTCATCGAGCAGGGTCGTGCCGTCATCACCGCCAAACAGCAGCACCTCACCGCGAGCGCGGTCGGCGACCATCGCCGCGTCACCGCGCGCACTCGGCGCAAAGCCGGGCATCGGCGACCACAAATCCTGGGCGCTGACGATGCCGGCCGGCAAGACCAGGCAGGTGCACGCGCACAACGCGCGGGACGCACGACGCGAGAGGCGGGCGGCAGACGTGGCCGTTCGGGCCGCGAGAGTTCGGGGCTTGAGAGTTCGGGGCATGAGACGGAACTCCTGGGGAAGGCGCCGTCACGGCGCCGTGACGATCTTATCGCCGGGTGAACTGCCGAGCGGCTCTACGACCATCCTGGCACGCAACACGGGTCAACGCCGGCGTGATCCACTGGCCCGCCAGACGACAAAGGGAACGACACCGGCGGCGATCCCCAGCGCCCCCCACAGCAACCGATCGCTCGGCGTTTCCAGCAGCAGCCAGCCGCAGGTCGCGATGGCGATGCACGGCAGCAGCGGCCCACCCCACACCCGGAACGTCGCCGCCGGCGCGGCCGGCAGGTGGCGCAGCCGCATCACCGCCAGGCACGTCGGCACGTACTGCGCCATGCGCGCGACCACGGAGATCACCGCGAGCTGCTCGAAGCTACGCGTGAGCGCCAGCGCGAACGCCACCGCGCTGGTGATCACGATGGCGCGCCGCGGCACATGACGCGCGCCCACCGCGCCAACCCACGGGGGCATCAGGCCGGCGACGCTCAGCGAGTAGAGCGCGCGCGGCGTCACCAGTGCCATGAACGCGTTGATGCCGAGCGCGGAGATCGCGACGCCAGCCTGCACCAGAGCGCCGCCGGTCGCGCCAAACACCATGGCCGCGGCTTCGCCCACGGGCTGCTCAGCGCCGGCGAGGCCAGGCAACGTCCCGGTGCACACCGCCCACAGCGACAGGTAGAGGACAAACACCGTCGCCATGCCGAGGAGCAGCGCCGTTGGCAGGTTGCGCTGCGGGTCGCGCATCTCCGCGGCGGGAATCACTACGCCCTCGAAGCCCACGTAGGCGTAGAGCATGAGCACCGTGGTCGCGCCGAGGCCGCTGTAGCCCTGCGGCGCGAACGGCACAAAGCGCGCCGGCTCGATCCACCACGCGCCAACGCCGACGAACAGCAACAAGGGCACGAGCTTGGCGGCCGTCAACGCGGTATTCGCGCGACCGACGAAGCCGACGCCCCGCAGGTTGAGTGCCGTTAGGCCGAGAAACAACGCCGCGGTTAACACGCCGCGTTGCCCTTCGGCGGCGGGCCACAGTGGCACGAGCGCCGTCACAAAGACGTTGCCCAACGCCGCCCACGACACCACGCGCGCGAGCCAAGTCGCCCACCCCACCGAGAACGCGATCCCGTCGCCAAACGCCGCCTGGGCGTAGCGCATCGCGCCGCCGGTGCCGCGAAAGCGGCTCGCCGCCTCGGCGTAGCACAGCGCGAGGAGCATCGCGAGCCCGGCGCCGATCATCAGCGCCAGCACCGCGGCCGGGCCCATCGCCGCCGCCGCCTTGCCCGGCAGAAAGAAGATCCCCGTGCCGACCACGCTGCCGATCGCCAGCGCGTAGACGTCGAGGAAGCCCAGGCGACGCTGCAGGCTCTCGAGTGGGCCCGCGGCGCCGGGGTCGTCGGCGTGCACCATCAGGAGCCCGGCGTGAACTGGGTCAAGACCAGGCCGCGCACCGCGGCGGCGGCGAACGGCCCGAGGCGCTCGAGCCGCCGGAACCGCGAATCGCGGTTGTCGTGCCGGATGCGCACCGAGCCGTCCGCCAAGGCTTCGGCGACGCGAGAGAGGAGCACGCTGCCGTCGGGCAGCGAGACGAACACGACCGCGCCCGGCTGCAGCCGCGAGGGCCGCTTGTCGATGAGGCAGACGGTGCGCGGGGGGTGGCTGTCAGGGAGCGTGTCCATGCCCACCGGCACACGCAGCAGGCCGTAGTGCCACCACAGCAGCACCAGACACAGGATCGCGACCGGCCCCGTCGACCGGCGCATCAAGCGCGCGAGCGAGAGAGAGTTCATGGCGCCGCTATGCCGTCCTCGTCGCGCGGGGAGGCGTCAACGCCAACACCAGCGCACGCGCGGCCGCGGCCGGATCCGGGCTGTCACAAATCGCGCCGCGCACCGCGACCGCAAAGGGCGCGTGGCGGCCCACCTCCTCGATCGTGTGGGCATCGATACCGCCAAGCCAAACCACCGGGACCGGCGCCTGCCCGACCAACGCCGCGGTCGCGGCCAAGCCGAGCGCCGCCGCGCCCGGTTTGCACACGGTCGGGAGCACGGGCGACAAGGACACGTAATCGACACCGGCTGCCGCGGCCGCGGCGAGCTCGGTTGAGTCGTGTGCCGAGAAGCCCACGAGACACCCCGACGGCAGCTGCGCCCGCACCCGGGCCGGAGGCAACGACCGGCAGCCGAGGTGCACCCCGTGCGCGCCACACGCCACGGCCACATCAACCCGATCGTTGACGAACAGCAGACCGGACACCGCGTCGAGCCGTGGCCGCAACGCATCGCAGAGCGCGGCGAGCTCAGCAGCGGTGAGTGACGGCTCGCGCAGCTGCACGGCGCGCACGCCGCCGTCGATCGCCGCCGCCACCAGCGTCCGCAGTCGCCCCGCATCACCGCGGCTGTCGGTGATCAACGCCAACCGCGCGTTGCCGAGTCGAGCCAGGGCCTCGCTGCGCGTCACCGTATCAGTGGCCGTCACGATGGCTCAGAATAGGGTTCCACAGTGACGCCCAACGACCTAGTCGCCGTGCCGGCCGCGCTCCAGGTAGAACCCGTGCTCACGCGCCTCGCGCCGCAGTGCCTCGAACGAGCCTTCATCACGGAGCGCGACGCTGGTCGACGACACTCGGTCGCCGACGTAACCCTGCATCTGCGCGACCTGTACGAAACGGTCGACGACCTCGGGGCGATGTCCGTGAATGGCGCCGCCGTCGAGCCGCAGCACGCCGGCCTCGTCGCCCCAATCGCGCAGGCTGTAGACGACGTTCTGCGGCAGCGGCACGCGCGAGCGACCCGACAGCTCATCGAGGATCTCGGCCAGCCCAACCCCGTCGCGCAACGCCGCCTGCAGCGCTTCCCGCGTCAGCCGAAAGTGCACCACGTGGTCCGTTTTGAGGCGCTCGGCAAAGCGATCGAACAGGTGCACGACCGCCGCGGCATCGGCGCCGGGGAAGAGAAGCACTTCGTAGTCGGGGTTGACCACGACTTCGCTACGCGACGGCGCCTCGTCGCCTTCACCCGCGCCATCAGCACCCAAGGCATCGGCACCGAGCAGCTCAGCGCCAAGGCGCGAGAGTCGCATGGCGATCGGTCGATCCCCACACATGCCGAGCTCGACCAGGCCCAACGCGAACAGGCGTCGCTTGACGAACCCGACGAGCTCCCACGAGAGCTGCTGCACGCTCAGGGTCGGGAGCAGCCCGCGCTTCTCGCGCGCCGCGAAGTACTGCTCGGCGCCGAGGCGCTCGAGCCGGGCGAGATACGCGTTGCGCGCCAGGAACGGCAGCAGCGACAGCTCCTGGCATTGCCCCGGCTCCAGTGTCGCCAACAACCGCAGCAGCGCCCGCCGCACCCGGGCTTGGTGGAAGCACTCACCGCTCGCGCCCGACTCGTCGAGCGCGAAGGCCAGCACGCTCCGCACTTTGGCGGGAAGCGACTGTTCCTCAAACCGACGCCCGGCATCGGTGAGCCGCAGCGCGCGCTCGCCGCACCGACCGATCAGCCGCTGCGCGCGGCAGAAGTTGAAGATCAAGCGGAGCTGGGCGTCGCGATGCAATACGCCGCCGGCCAGGGGCAAGAGCGACCGCTCGATGCGTCGCGCCGACGCCTTGTAGAGCTCGCCATCTACCGTGAACTGCACGCGCGTCGCCTGTAGGTCGCGCAGAAAGCGGCTCACGTTGCTGACCAAGTCCGCCCCCGCGTCCAGCCAACGCTCGACACTGGCCGACCCGGTGCTGGCGCTGGCCGACCCGGTGCTGGCGCTGGCCGACCCGGTGCTGGCGCTGGCCGACCCGGTGCTGGCGCTGGCCGACCGGGTGCTAGCACGCTCTTCGAGCAACACTGCCGCGACCTCGCGAAAGATCACGACGGCAGAGCCGTAGCTCTGCAGCCCGAACCGATCCAGCGGCAGCGGGGTCACGGTGCCCACCAGGGCACTCTCCAAGATGTGGCCGAGTTCACGCGGCTCGACGCCGCACGCAACGTCCCGACCCAGCGTCGCCGCCAAATCGTCAAACGAGGCCATGCCGCCGTGACTGTCGAGCACCGCGTCGACGACGGGGCGCACCTTGGCCGGCAACTTGGCGACGCGGCGGCGCAGCGCCCGCTCCATCGTGTAGAGCTTGACGACCTTGTCGGTGCGATCGGTTGCGGCCTCGCGGTCGCGCCGCGCTTCGAGATGGCCGCGCAGGGTCAACACGCTGCCGAGCTCCTGACGCTGGCGGCGTTGCAGGCGCTCGATGCTCTCGACGAGCTCCGCCGGCACGACGTACTGGGCCGCGGGACCCGGCGCCTCGCCCTCACCGGACGCGGCGACAAACGCAAAGCCCTCTCGTTGCAGCGCGGCGAGTCCAGCGCGCACCTCGGCCAACGACTCAAAAGCGCCGCGCGGTACGTCGGCCGCGCCGCGCGGCGCGCGCGGCTCTTGCAGGAGATGGTCCAAGAGCTCGGACAGCTTCTCGGGCAAGTCGGCCAACCGCTGCTGGACGCGCCCCTCGTCGCGCATGGCCTGGCGCACCTGCGCCATCAACGCCTGGCGGCGGCGCGGTCGGCGCTTGGCCCAAACCCAACGATCAAACACCCCGTGGAGTGCGGCGACGTCCTGCACCGCCAGCAGAGACCGCAATCGATCGACCATCACTCGAGCCGCACCCTCCCAGCGCGTTGCCCGACGATGCGATAGGAGTAGCCCTGCCCGGTGAGGAAACGCTGCCGCTTGGCAGCAAAATCCTGCTCGCGACTGGAGTCAGTCACCACCGAGTAGAAGGTCGCGGTCGCGCCATCCGACTTGGGCCGCAGGATGCGGCCCAGCCGCTGCGCTTCCTCTTGCCGGCTGCCAAACGTCCCCGAGACCTGGATCGCCACGTTCGCGTCGGGCAAGTCGACAGCGAAGTTGCCCACTTTGCTGACCGCAAGTCGGCTGACTTCGCCCGAGCGAAACGCCTGATACAGCCGCTCACGCTCCGCGTTCGTGGTGCTCCCAGTGATCAAAGGCAACGCAAACACCCTAGCCAAGCCACGCAACTGGTCCAGATACTGGCCGATGACCAGCACACGGTCCGCCGCGTGACGCTGTAGCAAATCCCCCACAACATCGGTTTTGCGCTCATTGACGCTCGCCAGCCGGTACTGCTGCCTCGCGCCGGCGGCTGCGTAGAGCGCGCGCCGCTCGTCAGAGAACGGCACGCGAACTTCGACGCAGCGCGCTGGGGCGAGAAAACCATCGCGCTCGAGCTCACGCCAGGGGACATCGTAGCGTTTCGGACCGATCAGCGAGAAGACTTCGTCCTCCTTGCCATCTTCCCGCACGAGCGTCGCGGTCAGCCCCAACCGCCGGCACGCCTGGATCGACGCGGTCGCGCGAAAAACCGGCGCCGGCAACAAGTGGACCTCGTCATAGACGATGAGGCCCCATTCGCCCTGTTCCAGCAGGGCAAAGTGCCGGAACCCGTCGGTCCGCTTCCGCCGGTGAGTGAGAATCTGATACGTGGCGATCGTGACCGGACGCATCTCCTTGGCGGCGGCCGTGTACTCACCCACTTGACCATCGTCCAACGTGGTCTTGTCGAGCACCTCACGGCGCCATTGCCGCACCGCGACCGTGTTCGTCGTGAGCACGAGACTGTGCTTCTTCACCCGCTGCATCGCCGCGATCCCGACGACGGTCTTGCCCGCACCGCATGGCAACACCACCACACCGCAGCCGCCACGCGTCGAGCCCTCCGCCCAGAACGCCGCCACGGACGCCTCCTGGTAGGGGCGCAAAGCAAATGGCGCGCCACTGCGAGTGTGTTCTCGCAGCTCGAACGACAGGTCGGCGCCCTCGACATAGCCGGCCAGGTCGTCGACCGGATAGCCAAGCTTGGTCAGCGCCCGCTTGATCGGGCCCCGCGCGGCGACATCCACGACGACCGACCACTGATCTTCCCGTGGTTGTGGCGCGGCATTGCCCAGTAGTGCGCGGAGGTCTGGCGCCGCGATCAGCTCGGTGAGCGTGCCGCGATCCGCGCAGCGGAGCACCAGGCCCGCATCCGCTTCGCCCTCACACAGCTGAAGCAGTCCGTAGCGCCGATGCCAGCCGCGGATGTCCTCGAGCACCGTCGTCGCGACCTCATAGCGCGAGCTCGCCACCAAGAAGTCGCAGATCGTCGTCGCGCTCAGCCCTAGGGCCGCGGCGTTCCACACGCTGACCGGCGCAACGCGATAGAAATGCACGTGCTCCGGTGACTTCTCCAGCTGCGCGAACTGCGCCAGCTGCTCGCGCGCAACGGCCGCCCGCGGGTGGTGCACATCGAGCAGGATCGCCCCGTCCGACTGCACGACGAGCGGACCGTCACGCGTCACGACGCCTCGCGCGTTGCCGCCGAGCCGCGGGCTCGCCGGCGGCGGCCGCCGCCGGGGGTCAAGACAGGTCGCAAGAACCGACCGGTGTGGCTGTCGCGGTGCGCCGCCGCGACCTCCTCCGGCGTGCCCGCGACGACGATGCGACCGCCGCCGTCCCCCGCCTCGGGACCGAGCTCGATCACGTGATCGGCGCACTTGATCACATCGAGGTGGTGCTCGATGGTGATCACCGAGTCCCCCGCAGCCACCAAACGCTGAAAGACGGTCACCAGCTTGGCGACGTCGTCGATGTGCAACCCCGTGGTCGGCTCGTCGAGCAGGTGGATCGTGTGACCGCGGCGCTTGCCGACCAGGCGCGAGACAAGCTTGAGCCGTTGCGCCTCGCCGCCGGACAGCGTCGGTGCCGGCTGGCCGAGGCGGAGGTAGCCGAGCCCGACGTCCACCATCGCCCGCAGCGGCGCCGCGACCCGCGGGTGGTTGCCAAACAAGTCCAACGCCTGCGCGACCTCGAGCTCGAGCACATCGGCAATCGTGTGACCGCGATAGTCCACCGTCAGGGTCTCGGCGTTGTACCGCCGGCCGCGACACACCTCGCACGTCACCCAGACGTCGGCGAGGAAGTGCATCTCGACCCGCACCTGCCCCTTGCCCTCGCAGGCCTCGCAGCGGCCGTCGCGCACGTTGAATGAGAAGCGGCCGGGCCCAAAGCCCTTGACCCGCGACGCCGGCAGCCGGCCAAACAACTCGCGGATCGGCGTCATCACACCGCTGTAGGTCGCCGGGTTGCTCGCCGGCGTGGTGCCAATGGGACTCTGATCTACGACGACGCAGGACGGGTTGGTCACACCCTCGAGATCCGCGCCCTCCTCCTCCAGCAGCGGCAGCAAGACGTCGAGCACCAACGTCGACTTGCCCGACCCGGAGACGCCCGTCACCGCGGCCAGCACGCCCAGCGGAATGTCGATGTCGACGCGGTCGAGGTTGTGGAGCGAGGCCTGTCGAATGGCGACGCGCCCGATCGGCTCGCGCCGCTCTGCCGGCACCGGCACCGCCAGCTCCCCGCGCAGGTAGCTACCGGTCAAGGACTCGGCCCGCGCGACGTCGGCGGGCGTGCCCTCGGCGACGATGTGGCCGCCGCGATGCCCGGCGCCCGGGCCGAGATCCAGCACCCAGTCCGCGGCCCGGATCACCTGCTCGTCGTGCTCGACCGCGACCACCGTGTTGCCGAGGTCGCGCAGCCCCAGCAACGTGTTGAGCAGCTGCTCCGTATCGCGTGGGTGCAGGCCCACGGTCGGTTCGTCGAGCACGTAGAGCACGCCGACCAGGCGGTTGCCGAGCTGGCCCGCCAATCGAATCCGCTGCGCCTCGCCACCGGACAGCGTCGCCGCCGAGCGATCGAGCCCGAGGTAGCCCAGCCCCACCGCCTCGAGGAAGCCGAGCCGGCCCTCGACCTCGCCCAAGGCATCGTGCGCGACCTCGCGCTCGCGCTTGCGCAGTCGCAGCTTGCCCACGCGTTGCAGCGCTTCGCTCACGGTCAACCGGCTGAACGCCGGCAGGCTCACACCGCCGACCAACACGTGGCGCTGTCCCGGCTGCAACCGATCGCCCTCGCACACGCCGCAGGGCTGGGCGCGCATCACCGCGGCCAGGCGTTCTGGCGCCTGCTCGCGATCGTGGCCCCGGTACCACTCCTCCACCTGCGTGCAGAGCCCCTTCCACCGCACTGCCATGCGAAACGAGCGTGACGAGCCGCTGCGCTGGCGGCGAAAGGTCACGTCGTAGCGGGCCTCGCCAGCGCCGTGAAGCAACACCTGCTGCGCACTCTCGTCGAGCTCCTCCCACGGCGCGTCGAGATCGAACCCGAGCTCGCTCGCCACGCGCTTGGCCACGCGGTGATACCAACCGTTGCGCTTGGATAAGAACGTGAACGCCGCGCCCTTGTGGCTGATCGCGCCGCCAAACAGGGGCCGGCTCGGCCGGTTCATCAGCAGCAGGGGATCACAGGCGATCGCTTGCCCCAGCCCACCGCAGCCGCGGCAGGCGCCGGTGTGATGGTTGAAGGAGAAGATCCGCGGATGCGGATTAGGCGGGAACGAGAAACCGCACTCCGGACACGACCGGTCGGTCGTGAACACGCGCTCCTCGCCGTCGACCGTGCGCACGACGACCTTGCCCTTGCCCTGCTCGGCGGCCTGGCTCACGCTGTCGACCAAGCGGCCGCGGTCGCGGAACGTCACGCGGTCGACGACCAGGTGCAGCGCGAACGCGCTCTTCGGCTTGGGGACCGGCAGGGGATTCTCCAGGCGGTGCTCGGCGCCGTCCAGCATCGCCCGCACGAAGCCGAGCTCACGCCAATGCGCGCGCCGCTCTTCCAAGAACGCGCCGAGCGCCTTCTTGGTGGCGCGCGTCTCCGCCGACACCGCCACAGGCGCCAGCACGTAGCCACGCTGGTCGGCAAACTCGGTGAGCGCACTGCGCGCGATACTGCTCGGGGAATGCAGCAGGAGCTCCTGGCCGTGCTCGGGACAGTGCGGCCGGCCGATCCGCGCCCACAGCAAACGCAGGTAGTCGTGGATCTCGGTGGCCGTCGCCACTGTCGAGCGCGGGCTGCGGTGGCTGGCGCGCTGATCGATCGCGATCGCCGGGCCCAGCCCTTCGAGGCGCTCCACCGGCGCGCGGTCCAAGCGCCCGAGGAACCGCCGTGCATAGGTCGAGAGACTCTCGACGAAACGTCGCTGCCCCTCGTTGAACAGCGTGTCGAACGCGAGGCTCGACTTGCCCGAGCCCGACACGCCGGTGACCACCGAGAAGCGGTCGAGCGGTAGCCGCGCGTTGACGTTCTGCAGGTTGTTCTGGCGCGCGCCGACGATCTCGAGGTGGGTCGGCCGCGGCCGCGGCTTGTTCGCGCGCTGCCCGCGCCCCGCCTTCTTCTTCGGCGGCGCCAGCACCTCGGCGAGCGCCCGGCCGGTGTGCGACGTCTTGTCTTTGGCGATCTGCTCGGGCGTGCCCTCGGCGACGACCCGACCGCCGCCGGACCCGCCCTCGGGCCCCATATCGATGAGCCAGTCAGCGCCCTTGATGACGTCGAGGTTGTGTTCGATGACCACCACGGTGTTGCCGGCATCGACCAGGCGCTGCAGAGCCGCCATCAGCTTGGCGATGTCCTCGAAGTGCAACCCGGTCGTCGGCTCATCGAGCAGATAGAGCGTGCGCCCCGTCGGCGGCCGGTGCAGCTCGCTCGCCAGCTTGACGCGCTGCGCTTCGCCGCCGGACAGCGTCGTCGACGTCTGGCCCAGCCGCACGTAGCCGAGGCCGACGTCGCACAACGTGCCGAGCGGCCGCTCGATCTTGGGCAGCGCCGAGAAGAACGCGTGCGCCTCCTCGACCGACATTTCCAGAATGTCGTGCACGTTCTTGTCCTTGAACGTGATCTCCAGCGTCTCGGGGTTGAAGCGCCGGCCGCCGCAGTCCTCGCACACGACCTCGACGGGCGCCAAGAACTGCATCTCCAGCAGTGACACGCCCGCGCCTTCGCACGTTTCGCAGCGACCGCCGGAGACGTTGAACGAGAAGCGGCCCTTCTTGTACTCGCGCACGCGCGACTCGGGCAGCGCCGCAAACAGGTCGCGCACGTGGTTCCACAGCTTGGTGTAGGTCGCCGGGTTGCTGCGCGGCGTGCGGCCGATCGGCGCCTGGTCGATCTCGATGATCTTGTCGATCAGCTCCAGCCCATCGATGCCGTCGTGCGCGCCGGGCACGTCCTGAGCCTGGTGCAACGTACGGCGCAACGCCCGCTTCAGCACGTGATTGACGAGCGTCGACTTGCCCGAACCCGACACGCCGGTGACCGTGACGAACCGGCCGAGCGGGAACGCGACGTCGACGTTCTGCAAGTTGTGGTGACGCGCCCTGCGCACCACGAGCACGCCGCGGTCCTCGCTGCGACGCGTCGCCGGCACCGGAATGGTGCGCTCGCCGCGCAGGTAGGCGCCGGTCAGCGAGCGCTTCGACTCGTAGAGCTCGGCGGGCGGACCCGCGACCACGACCTCGCCGCCGTGCACACCGGCCTCGGGCCCGACGTCCACGACGAAGTCGCTGCGTCGCATCGTGCTCTCGTCGTGCTCCACGACGCAGACGGTGTTGCCGCGATCGCGCAGCGCCTCGAGCGTGCGCAGCAGGCGCTCCTGGTCGCGCGCGTGCAGGCCGATGCTCGGCTCATCGAGCACGTAGAGGACGCCGCGCAGACCCGAGCCGACCTGGGCCGCGAGGCGAATCCGCTGCGCCTCGCCGCCCGACAGAGTGTCCGCGCGCCGGTCCAGTGCCAGATAGCTGAGGCCGACCTCATCGAGAAACGCCAGCCGCTCACAGATCGCGCGCACGACCTCCTCGCCAATGCGCGCTTGGTTGCCCGCCAACTCCAAACCGTCAAACCAACTGCGCGCTTGCCCCACCGGCCACGCGTTGACCTCCGGCAGCGTGAAGCCGCCGAAACGCACCGAGCAGGCGACGCTGTTGAGCCGCCGCCCCTCGCACTCGGGACACGCCGTCGAGGCGCGGTAGCGCTCCAGGTGCCGCGCGGTGGCGCCGCGGTAGACGCTCTCCAGGTGTGGGATGACGCCGGGGAACGCGCGCCGGTCGCGACCCCGCGCGGTGTAGTTCTTGCCCTGCTTGCGCCAGCGGAAGTCGAACTTCTTGGCGCCGCTGCCGTGCAGCACGACGCGACGCTGCTTGGCGGTCAGCGCCTGCCACGGCGTGTCGAGGTCGAAGCCAAACTCCTCGCCCACCAGCTCCAAGTGCTCGAGGCTAAAGCGACCGTAGACCAAGCGCCCGTCGTCGGTGAAGCACGCGAGCGCGCCGTCGCGGATCGACTTCGACGCGTCGGCGACCAAAAGCTCCACGGCGAACGAGTGGACCAGGCCGAGCCCATCGCAGTGCGAGCACGCGCCGACCGGGCTGTTGAACGAGAACAGCCGCGGCTCGAGCTCGGGCAGCGCGCCGTGACCGTTGGGGCAGGCACGCAGCGCCGAGAACAGCTCGTACTGCTCGCCGTCGCCCTTGCCGTCGCGCTGGCCGTCGCGCTGGCCGCCGCCGGACAGGATCGCGACGATCCCGCCAGCCTGGCCCAGCGCCTGCTCCACGGCCTCGGCCAGCCGCGAGGCCTTCGCCGCCTCCACGCGCAGGCGATCGATGACCAACTCGATGGTGTGGTACTTGTAGCGGTGCAGCTGGATGTCCTCGTCCAGCCGGCGCACGTCGCCATCGATGCGGGCGCGGACAAAGCCCCGGGCGCGGAACTGCTCGAGCTCCTGGCGATACTCGCCCTTCCTCTCGCGCACGACCGGCGCGAGCACGAGGATCGGCGCGCCCTCGTAACGCTCGAGGATCGCCTCGGTGATCTTGTCCACCGACCACGCCTCGATGACCGCCTCGCACACCGGGCACTGCGGCGTGCCGAGGCGCGCGAACAAGAGCCGCAGATAGTCGAGCACCTCGGTCAGCGTGCCGACCGTCGAGCGCGGGCTGTGCCCACCCTGCTTCTGGTCGATCGACACCGTCGGCGACAACCCCTCGACGTGGTCGACCTTCGGCTTCTCCATCCTGCCGAGGAACTGCCGCGCGTAGCTCGAAAGACTCTCGAGGAACCGCCGTTGTCCCTCTTGATAGATGGTGTGGTACGCGAGACTCGACTTGCCCGAGCCGGAGACGCCGGTGAACGTCGTGAGGCTGTCGCGAGGAAAGCTGACGTCGACGTTCTTGAGGTTGTGCTCGCGGGCCCCCCGGACCACGACGTGCTGGCGTTCTGCAGCCATCGATCGAGCGTACTGTGCCCGGCGCAGACCGCCAAATCTGCCCGCGCGCGCCGAGACCGGCGCCTGCCGATGGCGGTTCATGCCGGGTACGGTACGCTGGTGGGATGGCCGGACTGCAGGATCGGATCACCGCAGACATGAAGGCCGCGCTGAAGGGCGGTCAAAAGGATCGCGTCGCCGTGCTGCGACTGCTGATCAACGAGTTCCAGCAAGAGCAGATGCGGCTGAGCCGCGACGAGCTCGACGAAGCCGAGGAGCTGGGCGTGCTCGCCAAGGCCGTGAAGGCCCGCAACGACGCGGTCGCCCAGGCCAAGGAACTCGGGCGCGACGACGTGGTGGCGACGGAGGCCGCCGAGATCGTCGTGATCCAGGAGTACCTGCCCGCGCCGCTGGAGGGCGAGGAGCTGGCGGGCAAGGTCCGCGAGCTGGCGGCGGAGCTCGGCTGCGAAGGGCCCAAGGACAAGGGCCGCTTCATGAAGGAGTTTATGGCGCGCTACAAGGGCCGCGCCGAGGGCAAAGCGGTCCAGGCCGCGCTTGGGGAAGTCCTGGGCTAGCGACGGGCCGACCGGCCCTTGCGGCCGGGGGATCCGCAGCCCTCACTCCGCGGGCCGCGGCCCCGACAGCCGTGCAGCATCCGAGGCAGGCCCCGGCATCCCCGCGCTCATGCTCTAAGCTTGTATGGGTCCACCGATACTCGTGACGCTTCCACCGATGATGTCGCCCCGCCGCAGCCGCGCACTCCTCCTACTGATCCTCATCGCGACCCCCGCGCTGGTCGTCGCCCACGGGCAGTACACGAAGCCGTTGTTCAACGCCGAGGTGTTGATCCGCACCACCGGAGCCCCACCGGTCGAGTGGATCAACAGCAAGGCGAACGCATCGACGCGCGGCAGCGCAGGCGGGGACGCCACCACGTTGTACATGATGGACCCGCCGCTGAACCACACGGGGTTCACCGACGTGCTCGGCTGGCGGTTCTTCGCGCAGGATGAGGACCCAAGCACTCTCGAGTGGATGGAGTTCAAATCGGTCGCGCTCCTTCCAGGCACCACCGCGCCGGACACGTCCCCGGCCGGGGAGTTACTCACCCTGCGCTTTCCGCTGCTGTTTCCCGCCGGCGTGAAGGCGCGGGAATGGAACGTGGTGCGCATACCGACGATGCCTGGTCCGCTCGACGCCGTGCACCACGGAGTGGCGCTCGAGCTCCCCGAGGCGCCCAACTGGCCGAACGACGGCCTGTCCATCCACGCGCAGCTCAACCTGCCCGGCGACCCACTGCGGTTGCGCGTGCAGGCGCCATTTGACCAAGAGGTCTACGCCTACGAGCGGCTCGACGGATCAAGCACGCCGACGCCCCTCGGAGGCCGCACCCTAGACACGCTGCTCCTCACCCATGAGTACGCGACGGACGCGGTCCTGCAGACGTTCGTCATGTCCAACGCCTACGGCGCGGGACCGGAGATGTTGTTCGGCCCGGAGAGCCTTCACCCCGATTCCACGCGCGGCGACGCACTGGGCTTCTTCCTTCAAAGCGCTGGTAATTCGGAGGGAGTTCCCGGCATCGCGATGCTTGTGCTAGGGCCTCGCTTGGCGCCGACTCCGATGCGGTGGCCCGGCATCGGGGGCAACAACTTCATCTACCTCGACCCGGCCGCGTGCCTGCTCCTGCAGGCCGGGAACCCGACCGCCGCGGGCGAGTTCACGTTCCCCGCGATTCCGTTTCACGCGTTCCCACCGGCACTTCGGTCATTCTGGGTGCAAGGGGTGATCGCCTACCCCGGCTCCACCGAACCAGTGCGGGTGACGGACGCCGTGGGCGTGCAGGGCACGTGAGGTCGCCTCGCGCAACGTCCGCCAACGCCTCCATCATGCGTTCGAACGCCCCAGCGAAAATCTAGGGGGATACCACGAACGGAGGAGAAATCTCGCAAACGAGAGTTGGTTTTTGAACCAAACTCGATGTACGATCTGGTCAGAAGATGCGCGGGATCGACATCAAGCGAACCCCATCTTCCGCTGGACTCCTCGCTCCGAAACACTGGAGATCCACCAAGAGATTCACTCAGGGAACAAAGCCGGGGGTTGTCCGCCACGGACGTAAAAGAACCTACACTTGACTCTCCTTCTTCCCCTTTTCCCGAACTTCTTTCTCCCCCGGCGCTTATTCCCTTCTCCTCGCTCTGGCGCCTTGCCGCAGCGACGAGACGACTGAGAGAGTCATCCGGCGGCCGCGCCAAGGGCCGCGCGCGCGTTGCCGAGGCAACGCAAGAACGCGAGGCGGTCTAGCCGCCCACTTCGACGAGGAGCGCGTCATGCAGCGCGCCATTGCTGGCGAGGATGTAGCCTCGCCACCAGTCTTCGCCGCCGCGCAGGTCGGTCACGCGGCCCCCAGCTTCGCGCACGATCGCCGCGCCCGCGACCACGTCATAGGGAGCGAGCTCGAGCTCCCAATAGCCGTCCAGTCGCCCACACGCGGTGAGGCACAAATCCAGCTGCGCCGAGCCCAACCGGCGCACGTCGCGACACCGCGGTAGCACGCGCGCGAGCCGCACGACGTTGTCGTCCTGCTGTGGCTCGTCGCGCCGATAGGCCAAGCCCGTGGCCAACATCGCCGCGCCGAGATCGCGCGTCTCACTGACGCGAATCGGCGCCCCGTTGCACTGCGCGCCAGCACCCTGTCGCGCCGCATAGGTCTCGCCGAGCAACGGCGCATGCACCACGCCGAGGACGGGCACGCCGCGATGCACGAGGCCGATGGCGACCGCGTAGAACGGGATGCTATGCACGAAGTTCGCGGTGCCGTCGAGTGGATCGACGTACCACACCCACTCGGCATCCTCGGCGGCCACAGACGCTGGGAACACCCCCTCTTCGGCGCAGATGCCGTGATCGGGCAGCGCGTCCCGCAATCCGCCGACGACGATGCGCTCGGACGCGCGGTCGGCTTCGGTCACCAGCTCGCGCGCTCCCTTGAGCTCGGCGCGCCCAGCGGCACCGGTCGCCGCCGCGGCGCGCAGCGCCTCACCGCCGCGCCGCGCCAGATCGATCGCAAGCTCGAGCCACTCGGCGGGGGGCGACAGGCTCATCGCGGCACCCCTGCAAGCCAATGGACGTGGACAATCCCGAGTCGGCCGGAACGTGGCCGTGCCGCTCCGCGATGAGCCCAGAGGCACTGTCTCTCCGAGCCTCCCGGGCGGCAGCCGGCGGCTCTCCCACGACCGCGGGCAAACAGAGTCTTTGCGCCGCTCCAACATGTGTGGCCCGGGAGGCTCATCGCGGCACCCCTGCAAGCCAATGGAGGTGGACAATCCCGAGTCGGCCGGAACGTGGCCCTGCCGCTCCGCGATGAGCCCAGAGGCACTGTCTCTCCGAGCCTCCCGGGCGGCAGCCGGCGGCTCTCCCACGACCGCGGGCGAACAGAGTCTTTGCGCCGCTCCAACATGTGTGGCCCGGGAGGCTCATCGCGCACCCCACGCCAGGATCGCCTCGACGAGGTGTTCCTGCAGGGCCTTGAGCTTGGCATTGAGGCCGCCCCGCGACGGCTCGTAGTTCATCAAGATGGCGAACGAGCGGCCGTCGACGAGGCCACTGAGCGACGATGCGCCGCGGATCCAACCGCTCTTCGCGCGCGTCACCCCGCGCGCCGGCGAGTCGGCGAACCGGCGCTTGAGCGTGCCTTCACCCGGCGTGGCCATCGCCGTGAGGAGCGCTTCACCGTAGTCCGGCCGCAGGCGCGCCGCAGCGATCGCCCGCGCGAGCAGCGCCGGCGTCACGCGGTTCTGCCGCGACAACCCAGACCCATCGGTGATGCGCAGGGTCTCCGGCACCTCGCCCAGGAGCGCCAGCAGCTGGACTCGCATCGCCGCGGCGCCGCCGCTGAAGCTGCCGTCCTCTGCCACCGCGGCGCCGAGCGCGCGGAGCACTTGCTCGGCGTGGAAGTTGCTCGACTCGACCAACGCCGCGCGCAGCGCCGGCGCGAGCGGCGAGCGGTACGATGGCATGACCAAATCGCGCTCGGGCGCGTCCGCCCGCACTGCGACCCCCTCACGCCGCAGGATCTCCTCGAGCCCGCGCTCGAACACCCGCGCCGGGTCTTGGACCGTCGCTTCGATCACGACCGGGTCGGCGCCGCGCGGCATCCGCCCGTGGGCCTCGATCACCCCGTCGCGCTCGCGCATCCACGGCGCGGTCTGGCCCGGCCGGATGCGGACCTTCGAGGCGCCTGGCAGCACGGTCGGCGCCAACACGTCCACCGAGGCACCGCCGCCGATGGGCTGGACGCGCGCCCGAAAGCACCCGGCGTCGAGGACCAACGCACCGGTCGGCGGGCAGTAGGGTCGGTCGAGCTGGTCCTGCGGCCAGCCCTCCGGCCGCCGCGGCCCGCCAAAGACGCCGGCCTGCAGCTCGACGGCGCGCACAGCGGTCACGCCTTGGTTCCGTAGCCGCCGCGCGACCGCGGTGAAGATGCGCGCCGGGTCGTGCTCGGTGCCCGTGATCCAGTTGGGGTCGGCGCCACCCCGCACGACGAGCACTCCCTGCTCGAGCGCGAAGCCGGTCTCGAAGACGAACTCTGGTCCGAGGCCGTGTAAAGCGGCGATCGAGGTGAGCACCTTCTGGTTGCTCGCCGGGATGAAGCCCTCATGCGCGCGATGGTGCGCGAGCACGCGGTCGCCTGCAGCGCTGAACGCGACCAGGCCGGTGCGCACGCCGAGCGCCTCCGCCTCGCGCAGCAGAGCGTTCACGCGCGACTCCTGCGCGAGCGCGCGACCGGGGAGGAGCGGCACCGTCGGCAGAAGTAGCAACGCCACGGCCGCAACGCTGCCGCCACGCACCCGGCGCACCGGGGAAGACCAAGCCGCCTCGGAGAGCATGGCCACAGAAAAGCGCCAACGGCGACCGGAACAAGCCAGCACCCGTAACCCCGATCGCCCAGCCTCCGCGCCCCCCTCCCCCCGAGCAACCAGGTGGCCGGATAGACTCTCAACAGGCATTCCTTCCGGAGGAACAAGCGGAGAGACGCCAAGCGGCCCCGCCAGAGCCCCCACGAACCCAGCCCGCAAGCCCGGCGCCCCACACGAATCGACCAGGCCGCCTGATGCGGCCGTGGCCACATATCTTCGCGCTGTGTTGGCTCGTGTGGCTCTGGATTGTCCCCTCGGCGGGCCGGTCCCAGGCGGTGTTGCGAGAGTGGCGGGACAACCTGTTCAACGTGGTCGGTCTCGGCGACGTGGACGGCGACGGCGTCCCATCACCGGCAACCCGAGGAGCAGCGGCACATGGGTCCGCGTTTACTCGGGCGCGCCCGACGGCGTGACGGCGCTCGGCACCGGCTGCGCCGCCGTTGCCGGGCCCGCCGAAGTCCCGCGCATCGGCATGAGCCACGAGGCTGCGCTGGGCACGACCTGCTCGCTCAATCTCAGCCGCGTGCCGCCCGGCGTGCCCGCGGTCTTAGTGCTCGGGCGTTCCAGCACCACGTGGGGCCCGCTCACACTCCCGGTCGAACTCGGCGCGGTCGGCGCGCCCGGCTGCTTCCTGCGTGTGTCGCCCGACACCTGTCTGGTGCGCACCACACGGGGCGTCCACGACAAGGGTTGGATCGCCAAGCCTTGACCGTGCCCAGCGCCGCCGCGTTTCGCGGCCAAACATTCTTCGCGCAGTGGCTCGTGCTCGACCCCACCGCCGGTCCGAGCACCACGCGTGCGCTCGCGATCACGGTGCAGTAACGCCGGCCCATGACCGGGCGAGAATCCGTTGCCCAGAGGTGCAAACGGCGTCAGAGCACGTCTCCGCACCACTTGGCGAACTCTTGCGAAAACTCAACCCCTGGGGTTTGCGAACCGAAGGCACACACAATAGATTGCGTCCTGTTGAGCGTGGCCCGGTGGTCGTCGGGCGCACTGCGCGCCGCGCAGCACGGTCGTCGCGAGGCGCTCGCGGCGATGTGTCGTTGGTCAGAAGGCACGGGGCGAAGGCCCCGGGAGTGGGTGTCGGTTTGCTTCGTGGGCTGATTCACGTCTCGCCAGGGACGGCGCGCACCGCGCCGAGGGACGAGCTCCAGCACACCAGCGCCGACTCAGGAGGTCGGAATCTGTGAAGATCGAGCGGCGGTTCACGCGCCAGGGGGAGTCGCCTTACCGCGACATCCCGTTCGCCAAGCGGACGTCGGAAATCCGCAATCCCGATGGATCCATCGTCTTCCGCTTGGCAGACATCGACGTCCCCGCGGACTGGAGCCAGGTGGCGACAGACATCTTGGCCCAGAAGTACTTCCGCAAAGCCGGAGTGCCGCAGGTCGACGACGCGGGCGAGCCCGTGCGCGACGACCATGGCGCCCCCGTGCTCGGCGGTGAGAGCGACGCCCGGCAGGTGTTCCACCGCCTCGCCGGTTGCTGGTCCCATTGGGGCAAGCAGCACGGCTACTTCGACACCGATCAGGACGGTGACGCGTTCTACGACGAGCTGTGCCACATGCTGGCGCAGCAGATCGCCGCACCCAACTCGCCGCAGTGGTTCAACACCGGTCTGCACTGGGCCCACGGCATCTCCGGTCCGGCGCAGGGCCACTACTTCGTCTCCCCCAAGGACGAGAAGCTCAAGAAGAGTCGCAGCGCGTACGAGCGGCCGCAGCCGCACGCCTGCTTCATCCAGTCCGTGGATGACGACCTGGTGAACCCGGGTGGCATCATGGACCTATGGACGCGCGAGGCGCGTCTGTTCAAGTACGGCTCGGGCACCGGCTCGAACTTCTCGCGGTTGCGCGCCGAGAACGAGCCGCTGTCCGGTGGTGGTCGGTCCTCCGGCTTGATGTCGTTCCTGAAGATCGGCGACCGCGCCGCCGGGGCGATCAAGTCGGGCGGGACCACGCGGCGCGCCGCCAAGATGGTGTGCCTCGACCTCGATCACCCCGACGTCCTGAAGTTCATCGACTGGAAGGTGACCGAGGAGCAGAAGGTCGCCGCGCTGGTTGCGGGCAGCCGGATCACCAAACGCTTTGTGCAGGCCGTCCTCGACGCCTGCCACGCCATCGACGCCGACGGCCCGGCCATCACCGACGCGCGGCAGAACCCGCACCTCGCCAAGGCGCTGGAAGAGGCCCGCGCGGTGCACGTGCCCGAGGCCTTCCTGCAGCGCGCGCTGCAGATGGCCGCCCAGGGCTACGTCGAGCTCGACTTCGCCGACTACGACGTCAGCTGGGACAACGAGGCCTACACGACGGTCGCCGGGCAGAACTCGAACAACTCGGTGCGGGTGCCCAACGACTTCTTCACGGCCCTCGAGCAAGGCACGCCGTGGGCGTTCCGTTGGCGGACCAGCGGCGAGGTCGCCAGTGAGATCGACTCGGCCGAGCTGTGGCAGAAGATCGCCTACTCGGCGTGGGCGAGCGCGGATCCGGGGGTGCAGTACGACACCACCATCAATGAGTGGCACACGTGCCCCAACGATGGGCGGATCAACGCCAGCAACCCGTGCAGCGAGTACATGTTCCTCGACGACACGGCGTGCAACCTGGCGTCGATCAACCTGGTCAAGTTCCTCCGGGATGACGGGTCGTTCGACATCGACGGGTTCCGCCACGCGTGTCGCCTCTGGACGGTCGTGCTCGAGATCAGCGTGCTCATGGCGAGCTATCCGAGCCGTGAGATCGCGCAGCGCAGCTACGACTACCGCACGCTCGGCCTGGGCTACGCCAACCTCGGCACGGTCCTGATGCGCAGCGGCGTCCCGTACGCCAGCGACCGCGCGTACGCCACGGCGAGCGCCTTGACCGCGATCCTCTGCGGCGAGTCCTACGCCACGTCGGCGGAGATGGCGGGCGAGCTCGGTCCGTTCGCGCGCTTCGACGCCAACCGCGACGACATGCTGCGGGTGGTGCGCAACCACCGGCGCGCGGCGCACGGCGCGGCCACGGAGGAATACGAGGGGCTGTCGACGACGCCGACGACGATCGACACCGAGCACTGCCCCGACGATTTGCTCGAGGCGGCACGCAGCGCCTGGGACCGCGCCTTGCGGCTGGGTGAGCAGCACGGCTACCGCAACGCCCAAGTGACGGTCATCGCCCCCACCGGGACGATCGGCCTGCTGATGGATTGCGACACCACCGGCGTCGAGCCCGACTTCGCCCTGGTGAAGTTCAAGAAGCTCGCCGGCGGCGGCTACTTCAAGATCATCAACCAGAGCCTGCCACCGGCGCTGCGCACGCTCGGCTACACGCCAGAGCAGGTCGACGAGATCGTCGCCTACACGGCCGGACGCCAAACGCTGGCCGGCGCGCCGGTGATCAACCACGAGAGCCTGCGCCAGAAGGGCTTCGACGACGCCGCGCTGCAGCGCGTCGAGGACGCCCTGAGCGGCGCGTTCGACATCGCGTTCGCGTTCAGCAAGAGCATCCTCGGCGAGGACTTCTGCCGTGACGTGCTCGGGCTCAGCGACGCCCAGATGGCGGACTGGAGCTTCGACATCCTCCGCCACCTCGGCTTCGACGCGAACGCGATTGCCGCGACCAACGAGTTCGTCTGCGGGACGATGACCGTCGAGGGCGCGCCCCACCTCGCCGATCAGCACCTCCCGGTGTTCGACTGCGCCAATCGGTGTGGCCGGCGCGGCGTGCGCTTCATCCCGTTCGAAGCGCACATCGACATGATGGCGGCGGTGCAGCCGTTCATCTCCGGCGCGATCAGCAAGACGATCAACATGCCGAACGACGCCACGATCGACGACGTCAAGGACGCGTACGATCGCTCGTGGCGCAGCATGCTCAAAGCGGTGGCGATCTACCGCGACGGCTCGAAGCTGTCGCAGCCGCTCAGCACCGCCAGCGACAGCAGCAACTCCGAGGACGCGGACCAGGAGGCGAGCACGGCGGTGGCCGTCACACCCGAGGTCGCGAAGGTCGCGGAGCGCATCACCGAGCGCGTGGTGCACCGCTACATCGCCAAGCGTCGCCGCCTCCCCCACCGGCGGGCTGGCTACACGCAGAAGGCCGTGGTCGGCGGCCACAAGGTCTACCTGCGCACGGGGGAGTATGAGGACGGCAGCCTGGGCGAGATCTTCCTCGACATGCACAAGGAGGGCGCCGCGTTCCGCAGTTTGATGAACTGCTTCGCGATCGCGGTCTCGTTGGGCCTGCAGCACGGCGTGCCGCTCGAGGAGTTCTCCGACGCCTTCGTCTTCACGCGCTTTGAGCCGAACGGCGTGGTCGGTGGTCACGACCGCATCAAGCTCGTGACCTCGGTGATCGACTACGTGTTCCGCGATCTGGCGATCAGCTACCTGGACCGGTCCGATCTGTGCCAGGTGTCCGAGGAAGACCTCCGCAATACGACCACCGGCGGCAAGCCCGACTTCACCGAGGAGGAGGTCGTCCTCGAGACGACCAAGCCGCTCAAGAAGGACAGCCCGGACGACCTGCATCCGCGGAGCGCCGGTCTCGGCATCGACGCCACGCCGGATACCACACCGAACGGCGGCGCCCAGGCGACCCGCAACGGTGGCGGCAGTCGGTCCCGGGAACTCCAGCCAGCCGGCAACGGTGTCGAGCGGCTCCACGTTCTGGTCGCCGAGGCACGGCTCAAGGGCTACGAAGGCGACCCCTGCGAGGCATGCGGCAACTTCACGATGGTGCGCAACGGCACCTGCTTGAAGTGCGTGTCCTGCGGCGCGACGAGCGGCTGCAGCTAATCAGGCCGCGGCCTTAGACCGGCTCGTCGTGCCCGGCCGTGGCGGTTACTGTCATGGCCGATGGCGCAACCTCGACCAGACGCAGTCACGGCGTGCCTGCTGCGGATGGAGAACGGCGACCAGGGCGCGGCAGAGCACCTGCTGCCCCTCGTCTACGAGGAGCTCCGCGCGACGGCGCGAGGCGTCTTTCGCCGCAATCCCCAGCACACGCTGCAGCCGACGGTGCTCGTCCACGAGGCGTTTGCCCGCCTGATCGGCACCGGTCGCAGCTACGAGAGCCGCGTGCACTTCCTCAGCGTCGCGGCGATGGCCATGCGCCAGCTCCTGTCCAGCTACGCCCGCGACCGCGCCGCCGTCAAGCGCGGTGGTAACCAGCAGCGGGTGGAGCTCGAGCACGTCCAGCCAGCGGGCAGCGACCACGCGATCGACCTGATCGCCCTCGACGAGGCCTTGCGCGGCCTCGAGGCCAAGCACCCCCGCATGGCCCGCATCGTCGACCTGCGGTTCTTCGCCGGGATGAGTATCGAGGAAACCGCGCAGGTGGTCGGGGTCTCGACGCGGACGGTCAAGCTCGACTGGCAAATGGCCAGAGCGTGGCTCAGTCGCGCCCTGAGCGAAGACCGCTAGTGTCCTGGATCCGAAGTTCCTGCACAGATGGCACCCGTCCGGCCACCGCTCGCTGCGTCGCACCTCCTCGACGTATCCACCAATATGCCTGCGTCGGTGCTTCTTGCGAGCAGCGTCCGGTCACGCACCCTCTG
>JBCCGH010000098.1:0-35716 GCA_039029375.1 Planctomycetota bacterium | reverse complement strand
GCCGGGCCGCGGGGGGGGGGTCCGTGTGTGCGGGGGGGGGGGGGGGGGGGGCCCCCCCGCGACCCGGCTCTCAGCGGCGCCCGCGGGCGCGACCAAGACGTCACCGGGGTCGCTCCCGGCGTCGATCTGCGCCGCGGCGCCCCCGGTCGAGGCACCGGTCGGTGGCCATCCAGCCCCAACCGGCGGCGGCGGCGCCGAGCCTCCACGCAGCGTCCACACGAGCAGCACAGCCAAGACGGCGAGGGCGCCGCCCGCCGTCAACAGCACTCTCGCGCTTCGCCCCATGCCCAGGTGCCGCGTCGCCAAACCCGGGCGCGTCAGCCCTTGCCGAGCTGGTCCGCGACCGCCTGGGTGGCCTTGGCGATCTCCTCGGCGTCGCCCAGGTAGCGACTCTCGCGCACCGGCTTCAGGTCATCGTCGAGCTCGTAAAGCAGCGGCTGACCGGTCGGAATGTTGAGCCCCACGATGTCCTCGTCGGACATGTGGTCGAGATACTTCACCAACGCCCGCAGACTGTTGCCATGCGCGGCGATGAGAACGCGCTGGCCTTCCTGCAACGCTGGGGCGATCGTCTCGTGCCAGTAGGGCAAGAACCGCTCGACCGTGTCCTTCAGACACTCGGTCTTCGGCACTTGGTCCGGCGCCAGGTCCTGGTAACGGGGATCACGACCCGGCCAGTGCTCGCTGTCCTCGGACAGCGCCGGCGGCGGCGTGTCGTAGCTGCGACGCCAGATGTGCGTCTGCTCGGCGCCGTGCTTGGCGGCTGTCTCCTTCTTGTCGAGGCCCTGCAGGGCGCCGTAGTGCCGCTCGTTGAGCCGCCAACAGCGGTGCACGGGCAGCCACATCAAATCCATCTCCTCCAACGCCAGCCACAGCGTCTTGATCGCGCGCTTGAGCAGCGACGTGTAGGCCACGTCGAAGCTGAGCCCCTCTTGCCGCATGAGCCGCCCGGCCTGCCGCGCTTGCGCCACACCCGTCTCCGACAGATCGACGTCGTACCAGCCCGTAAACCGGTTCTCCTTGTTCCAAAGACTCTCGCCGTGACGCAGCAGGACCAGTTGCTTCATGAGGGATCTCCGGGCGCCGAGCGTCCGTCCGCTGCCCGTCGCTGTCAACGCCGGACGGCAACGACGGTTCAATCAGGGGAAGACGGTGACCTTGATGGGGTTGGAGGCCAGATCGAACGGATCGAGCAACGCGTAGGCGAAGTGCAGGTCGGCGCCGACGATCAGCCGCAGCGCCGAACCCGGCGGCGCCACAAAGCCAGCTTGCGCGCGCCCCATGGCATCGAGCTGGCCCGCGGTGTTCACGAAGACACTGCTGTTGGCGAGCTCCAACGAGCCAAAGAACAGCGGGTCGGGGTTGAGCGGTAAGACGCTCGCGCCGAGCACGATGCCCGGCGCCGTGCCCGATCCAGAAGCCGCCAAGGCATAAAAGCGGCCGGCGTTGACCGTGCCCGCGTCCAGCCGCCAGGACACGGTGCCACCCGCCGCCGCTGGCATCCGCCCCGTGTCGCCCCAGAGGGGGTCGTCGCGGACCGCCACGGCAGTGCGCGGCGACAGCAGGACGGGCCCCTGCCCGTCGTCCGCGACAATGCGCAGGTCGGCGGCGCCGGCCCCGGTCCCGGCGGTCACCGGAAACGAGTAGGTGCCGTCGCCGTTGTCGGTGACCGCGCCGACCGACACCGTCGCGGTGCTCGAGGGCTCGACCGCGACGGTGACGGTCGCGCCGCCCGCGCTGAGCGGCGTGCCGCGCCAATCGCGCAAGGTCACCGTCGCGTTCGTCGTCGCGCTGCCGTCCGGCACCAGAGTCGGCGGATCGAGATCCACCGTGGACAGGTGATGGTCGGGCCGTCCGTTCAGCGTCGGCCGCCACAGATCGAACTGCTCCTGGAGCTGCGCCACGGGATCCGGCCGGCTGGTCGCCTGAAAGGCGATGTTGAGGTTCAACCAGTAGGAGCCCGACGCGCAACCCGTGCCGACGCTACTGCAGGTGCCATCCTGGTCCCCCTGCCGGGCCACGATCACGAAGCCGATGTGCGCCGACTTGCGAAAGCTCGCCGGCGGCGCTCCGCACGACGTCGCGCTACCGGTGAGGCACGAGCAACGGCCGTCGCCGCCCATGCCGCGCGCGGCCTGCATGCCGGCCATCAGCTTCTCGGCCAGATCGCCGGCGGTGTTAATCACCGCCTGCTCGGCTGCCGAGACCACGGGCGCCCCGGTGAGGATGTTGCCCTGGATTGCGTAGTGCACCGTGCCAAAGCTGCCGGTGACGCCCCCCGCCCACGCCGCCGTGGCAGCGCCGGTGAACGTCGCCGCCGCACCCGTCACGTCGACGATGCCGTACTGCCGCGACTGATGGCCGGGGTCGCGGCGCGACAGCGCCGCGAGGATGTTGGCCGGCGTCACTCCTTCGCGCAGCAAGCCCCAGATGAGCTGCCGGTTGGTGATGGTACCCGGCACCGCCGCCTGCGCCGCCGCCGCACCTCGGCCCACGCGGACGATCGGCAGGGCGACGCGGAGGTCAAACGCGTTGAGACACGTGGCCGAGCCAATCGCGATCTCACCAGTGCGCGTGTCGACCAAGATGATCGACCACGTCGCGCGGGCCGGGGCCGCAAGCAGGAGTAGGGACAGCGCCGCAGCGCAGACGGAACGGATCGAGCGCACGAGAGCTCCAAGTCCAGTGGAGGGGCGCGCGAGTATACGCCGGCCGCCACCGATCGGACCGCCCCCCCTCGGTAGGACCTGCTGGCTAGCCGACGAGGGCCGTATCGTGCTCGGGCACGACCGCCAGAGCGAGCGGGTTCTCCTGGCTGAGGTCGAGCATGGCGCGGTCGCACTCGTGCAGCGGCTCGCCCTCGGGACTGCGCTCGAGCACCACAACCGGCCGCAGCAAGTCCGGCGTCTGCCGATCGACCCGCGCGGTGTAGCCGTTGCTCAGCGTGACCTCGGTGCCAACGGCGTAGATGCCGTTGATCTGCACGAACAGACGCAGCAGGCCCGGCTCGAAGTGCCCGCGCATGGACATCATGATCCGGTACGCGCGCGTCGGCGACATCCCGGGCTTGTAGGGCCGCACCGCGGTCAGCGCCTCATACACGTCGCAGATCTTGACGAGCTTGGTGACGGTGGAGATCCCCGGATCGCACGCCATGCGCGGGTAGCCGCGCCGGTCCCGCGTCCGGTGATGGCCAAAGGCCGTCGTAACCGCCCAGGGGTCGGCGTCCTGCAGCTCGAGCAAGACCGCCGCGCCGTGCTCGGTATGCCGCTCCATCTCACGGCGCTCCTCCTTGCTGAGCCGCGTCCGCGACTGCAGCAGCTCGAACGGCACGCGCGCCTTGCCGACGTCGTGCATCAGCGCCGCCATGCCGATCCGCAGGACCTTGGCTTGGTCGCTCGTCAGGGCCCGCGCGAACGTCATCGCCAAGAAGCTCACGCGAATCGAATGGCCATACGTGAAGGCGTCATAGGCCTCGTAGCAGGCCAGGTTGAGCATCGTCTTCGGGTCTTGATCGATCTGCCCCAACACCGCCTCGAGCTGGGTCTCGGCGGAGGAGAGGCTGAACTGATCGCTCCGGCAAACGTCGATCGTGATCCCCTGTAGCGCGTCGACGACGCCTTGGTAGAGCTGCACCGGGGTCGCGAGCGTGTGGCTGCCCGAGTCGTCGGTGATCCCCATCGCGTCGCCGCTGCCGTCGGTCGCGGCAGCGATGCTGAAGGGCGGCAGCAGCCGCGCGCCTTTACCACCCAACGAATCGAGGTGCGCATTGCCCTCGAGATAGGTCGGCGTCCCGCTGTCGCCGCCCGACAACACTTGCAGCACAGCCCGCACATCGTCGACGCCGGCGCCGCGGGCGAACTGCAGGCCGCCGGCGCCGAGCCCCTCGAGTGCCTGGATCAGCCGGTTCGCGGACAGCGTTGCGCCCAGGAGTGGCCGTTCGTCGTGCACCAGGTAGCCGTCCGCAATGCTCAGCGTGTAGCCGAGGTCGCCCTGCTGGGACACGTCGTCGAGGCGCGTCACGATCGCGTCCACCGCCGCGCCGACCCGCGGGTGATCAGCGGAGTAGATGCGCCGATTGACCATGGCGGTCACGAGATCGTCGACGAACCCCGCGGGCCCATCGAGCTTCCGGCCGTGGCGATCAAGCTCGCACATGTGTCATCCGCTCCATCGTCAACTTCCCTTGAGCGCCACCGTCGCCGCCTGCCGCAAGGCGGCTGGCGCGCGCCGGAAACCGAGAAGGCCCTTGGCCTCGAGGATCTCGCGCAACACCTCACTGGCTTCCCGCGAGGGAAAGAAGCGCAACATGGTGACCGCGTAGAGGCGCCGCTCAAAATCCTCCGGACTCTGCGCCGAGCGCCGCACGAAGTCGGCGAGCACACGCGAGACGTGATGGCGCAAATCAGCCGGGTAGCTGCCATCGTCCTGCTGGGCGGTCAAGCTGACGAGGTACGGCACGGGCAGAACCGCCCCCGGTCCCAGCCGCAGCGGCGCGGCGACCCGATCGCCCAACGACAGGCGACGCAAGTAGGCCGCGACGGGCGCGGCAAAGGTCTGCCCGGCCTCCTTCAGGAGCACGTGCGCCAACGGCACGCAGGCGCGCGTCGGCCGCGCCAGGATCTTCTCTTCACGGCCGCGGATCGAAAAGCCGCCGGCGGCGATGAGCTCGTCGGTCGCGGCCAAGACGCGATCGGCGCCGATCGCTTGCACGCAGCTCTCCAGCAGCTCGGCATCGCCCGCTCGATCCGACTCGATCGAGTCGAGGAACGGTAGAAACCGGCTAGGAAAGCCCTCGATCACCCGCTCGACCGGGAGCAGGCCGCACGCTCGCGCCAGGTGCATGCGCCCCGTGGCGCTCAGAAACTCGGCGATCGGCCCGGGGCGGCCGCCGGCTTCGAGCTCGGCCGCAAGCTCAGCGTTCAACACCGGCAGCACGTTGTAGCAGGGTTGGTCGAGGAGCGGCTCGATGCGCGGGTAGAGCCCGCGGTGCGACGCCGGGTCCGACAAGCGGGCGAGATAATGCAGGTAGACCGCCAGTTGCTCATCGGCGAGCTCGGCATCGTCCAGGGCGGCATAGGGATCGTCCAAGGGCGGCAGCTCACCCAGCTCGCGCAGCAGCTCGGCCACGTCGTCGGTGATCGCGTCGTCGCCGGCGTGGCCGCTCATCATGGCGTCGTTGACGCGGTTGTCGTCGTTGTCGAGCGGCGCCGAGTTGCGGTAGAAGAGCTTCCGCCCGACGCTCATCACGAGCTGATTGAGCGAGGCGTCCGGCAGGGCGGCCAAGTCGCCGATGTCGCCAACCTCGGCGATCAGCCGATCCAGGATGACTTCGGTCTGCGCGAGGAGGACCGAGCGGTCCGACAGGGCCTCGGCGGGCATCAGCTCGACCAGCCGCGCTAGCAGGTCCACGCCGCGCTGCCCCTCACCGCCGCCTTCGCCGACGCTACCGAGCACGTCGGCGAGCTGGCCCATCCGCTCCATCACCGAGTCGGTCGAGCCGAGCCACCGAGCCAAGTTCTGCCCCCGCGCCGTCAGCTTCCGCGTGCGCTTGGCGTCGGCAGCACCGCTGTGGTTGCCCGCGAAGCGGCGCTCGATGAGCTCGATCGAGTCAAAGGCCTCGGGCCACAAATCCTCGAAGCGACCGTCCGTGCGCTGCTGGCCGCTGATCTCGAGCAGGTGCCGCGTGAACGCGAACATCGCCTCGTCGGGCACGGGCTGCTGGAACGTTACGCCGGCCAGGCCCACCCGGTCAAAGCGCTCCTTGAGCCACCCTGTATTGCTGGAGCCCTCGCCGAGGTCAAAGGTCTCCTCACCGACCTGCGCCTCGCCGGTCCAGAACACGACCGACAGGGCACCACCCCGCGGCGACAACGCGGCCAGCTCATCGAGGAACTGCCCCATCGTCTCGCGCACGCGTCGGTTGGTGTCGGGGTAGATCGCCAGCGCCTTGCTGAAACAGCCCCAGCGTTCCACCAGACTGCGCTCAGCCAGGCATCCTTCGGCGTTCGTACTGTGCGTCGTTCCCATCTGACGAATGCGGTGCGCGGGCCTCACGACACTCGCTTTGGCTCTTTGTCGACCCTTGCGACCACCCGCCGCGAGGGGCGTTGCTTTCCTCGATGCTTCCCGCGCCTCACATCGAGACACCGATCCACCGGCTTTCTACAAGACGTCGTTGACGCGGGCTGTACCGGCTCCCGTCGGGCGGTTAGGATCCGCGGCAATGACTTCTCATGTCACTCGCTCGGCGGCGCGGTCAGCCGGGTTCCTGCTGATGCTGACCACGGCATGTGCGTCGGGGGCGCCGGGCGAAGCCGCCGGCGATACAGCGGTCGAGCCGCCCGCCGGACCGTTCCAAGAGGAACGCTCTGGTTCGCTCGCGGCCTACGTCGACGAGCCCACGGCGGTGCAGGGGGCCGTCCTGACCCTGAAGGACACGTGGTTTACCGACGTGATTCCCCCCGGCGGCGGCAGCACGCAGCTGCGGTGGGAATACCAACCCCGCGCCCTGGAGTGGACACTGGAGAAGCGAGTCGACATTGGCGAAGCACCGCCGACGAGCGCTGGCAGCGCGGCTGGCCAGCGCGCCGATGCAACGCTCGCCCGGGTGCTAGCGGCGATCCGGACCGCCGGGCTCCTGGACGGTCAAAACCCCGCGACGACGCCGCGGCAGGGGTTCTATGAAGCGCATCATTACCAGTTCACGCTGCAGCTGGACGGCAAGCACGGCCCGGCGCGGCTGGCGCGCGAGCTGCCGTACGGCGCCGAGCACTTCGCCGGCGAGCGCCAGGGGCGATGCTTCCGGGCACTGCTCGAGGACCCGGCGCTGACCGGCGGGTAGAGGCTAGAGGCCAAGCGTGAGCTCGACCGCGTTGCTCAGCTCGCCGACGCCCAGCAGTGGGCCGCTCCCTGACGCGACGATGACTTGCACAGTCAGGATTTGGCCGGCGGCGCTCGGGTCAGCGGGGATGGGCAGCAGATCCAGCCAACCGCCGGCGGCGCCGGTCGGGACGGCACTCGGCACGACCGGAAACGGTGGCGTCACGTAGAGCGTGCAGCTGCCGAGGGCGAACGGTGCTGCCGGGCCGCTGCCGAAGAGCATCAGGACGGTAGACGAAGGCGCCGCACCGCCCATCTCGAGCGCCAGGTTGCTACCCAGCGACGGCGGCGTCCCAATGAGTCGAGGCGGGCCGCTGCCGCAGCCCGTGCCGACCGACGTAGCAACCGCCGGCTCCAAGGCGTCGGCGAGGTAGATGCCGCGACCGTGGGTGACCACCATCAGCTCGCGGTTGTTCTTCCACACGAGCTCGTCGACCGGCGCCGGCCCCGGCCCCGCGGTGGACGTGGCCCAGTTGACGCCATCGTCGTTCGTCCAGAACACGCCCACGTCGGTGCCGACGTACACCCAGCCCGGCAGCGTCGGATGGATCGCGATCGACGTCACCGGGACATCCGGTAGCGATCCGACGCCGCTCCCAGAAGCCGACGCCCACGTCGCCCCGCCATCGCGCGTGCGCCAGACACCATCGGGGTCATAGCCCTGCAAACTCACCCACACGTTCTGGTGATCGTTGGGGTCGATCGCCACGCGTGAGATGTAACGGTCGGGCAGCGGCGAGCCGCTGTCCATCCGGGTCCAGATCGGACTCGCGGCGAGGCCGTCGACCGTCTTGTAGAGCTGCCCCACGTTGTGCCCGACCCAAATGAGATCGGGATCGCCGTCCGCGACCGCAATTGCGCTGATGTTCTGCGGTGGATCGATGGCGAAGTGCGACGGCGCTTTGCCCTCGACGCCGCGAATCCGCGCGGTCGGCGTGCTAGTCGCCTTCATCGGTGACCAGCTCGGCGTCGTTGCCTTGACGTTATTGCTACGCCACAACTGCGCGCCACCGGCATACATGCGGCGCGGGTCGTTGGGGTCGAGGATGAACGGCGCAATGAAGTTTGGTCGCGACTCACCGATGCCGCTGCGGATCGAGCTCGAGGTCCGGCCGCCGTTGGTACTGCGCAGCAGGCCGAGGCGCTGCGTCTCGCCGTAGAAGTAGTTCGGGTCGGTCGGGTCTGCCGCGGCATAGCCACCGTCTGCACCCGCCATGCTGGTCCACGTCTCGGTGCCGCCGTTGTAGGTCTTGGTGCCGTTGTCCTGGGTGCCGCCGACGATCACGCCCGTCGTGGGATTGATCGCCGCGCCGTAGAACTGCGTCACGCCCAGGTTGTTGTTCAGCTCCTGCCAAGACACCGAGCCGCGAATGTCATTGGCCCGGTGCACGCCGCCATCGTTGCCACAGAAGACAACGCGGTTGCCAACGCCGTCGTAGTCCGGATGTTCGACCAGCCAATGATGGTCGGGGTGGATGCCGGAGCTAATCGACGAGAACGTGCGGCCGGCGTTCGTGCTGCGGAAGACGTTGACGGCGCCGATCACCACGGTGGCTGGGTCAAACGGGTCGACCCAAAGCGCGTTGTTGTAGCGCGCGTAGGTCGTCAACGCCGTACTCGTCGTCTCCCGCGTGAACGACGCCCCCCCGTCGATCGAGCGGTAGACCCAAATCGAGCCCGCCGAACGACTGACCGATGCATAGACCGTCTGCGGGCTGCTGCGCGCGTAGGCGACCTCGGCGCGGATCGACGTGGTCGGCGGGATCCCGCTCGCCTCGGTCCACGATCGGCCGCCGTCCGTGCTGTAGAGCGACGCGCCCGTCAGCGTGCCGGCGATCGCCCGACTGCTGTCCGTGGGATGGAAGTCCACATCCATCGTCTCGAGCGCCGACGTGCGCGACCAAGTGGCCCCCTGGTTGGCGGAGCGCCAGATGCCGGAGCCGGTCGCCGCCAGCATGACCATCCGATCGTTGGGGTCGAACGCGAGGCGATTCACGAAGTACCAGTCTGGACCACTGGTGCTAGCCATGTGGTTCCACGTGTCGCCGCCGTCGTCGCTCACGAAGATCCCGTCGCCCCGCGGAACGGCCAAGTTCGAGCTGCCCGACGCGCTGTCGAAGCCACCTTCGCCGGTGCCCACAAAGAGCCGGTCCGGGTTCGCCGGGTCCAGCACGATGCAGCCGACCGGCAAGACCGTGAGGAAGTCGCTCTTCGGCTCCCAGCGCCCACCCGCGTCGGTCGTCTTCCAGACCCCGCCGCCAGCCGTGGCGAGCCACATGGTGCTCGGGTTGGTCGGGTGGATCACGACGGCGCGCACGCGGCCGCCGATGTTGCCGGGGCCCTGCCAGTTCCAGTTGCGTAGCCCCTCAGCCGAGACCGGCGCGGCGTCCAGGACGGCGCGACGCTGCCGATCAGCGTCTCGAAAGGCGCCGTCCCGAATCCGGCCATCGGGTCCGGCTCGGTGCTGCCACCGCGCCAGCACGCCCATGGGGTGGGCGCGCGAGGACGCGTCGGGCTCGAGCTCCGCGCAGGCGACGAGGCTGAGGGACGCGAGAACGGCGAGGGTAGGACAGCGCATTCGCATGGGACTCCTGGCACGTCATTGTATGGACCAGCCACGCCCGGCGCGGTCGGCACCCCGGGTCGGGGCACCACGACATCGACGCCTCGGCGACCGCATGGACCATACGGTTGGAGGGGCCGGTCCGCGGCCCCGACCATCAAAAGCGTCGCCTGGTGGTCCCCAGGCCCGCAACGCTCGATGCGAGCGGCCCGGGTGACGCGGGCCACGCCCGGCGCGCGAGCCCCGCTTCGGCCGCGCTACCGCCCTGGGCGTTGCGCCAGGACCCGGTAGTCTTTTGGAGACGTCGCGGGTGCCAAGCTCGCCGCCCTGCCGCGGCCCCAGCGCACCGCGCCCCGACGCCGCGCTCACTTCTCTGACTCACCTTCCGCCCAACCTCAGTGACGAGAGGGTGGATCGCGAGGGCCCGACCGAGCCTGCGCGTCCACCACGCCTCGGCATGGGCTCCGCAACTGCCCGTCATGATTCGAAGCACCATTCTTGCCGGCCTCGGTCTCCTTGCTCCGGTCGCCGCCCAGCCACCGCTGAGTCAGCTGAACGGTTCGGCCGGGGCGCAGTTTGGTCGCGCGGTCGCCGCGGTTGGCGATCTCGACGGCGATGGTCACGCCGAAGTACTCGTCGGCGCCCCCATCGACAGCACCAGCAGTCCGGGGGCCGGCGCCGCGTTCCTCTACTCTGGCGCGACGGGCACAGTCTTGCGCACGGTGCTCGGTGCCGTTGCCGACGACGGGCTCGGCGCCGCGGTGGCTGGCTTGGGTGACGTCGATGGCGATGGCGTTCCCGACTATGCGATCGCCGCGCCGGGCGACGACACCGAGGACGTCAACGCGGGCTCCGTTCTGGTCATCTCGGGTGCCGACGGATCGACCCTCCACCGCGTGGACGGCGAGACCGCCGGCGACGCGCTGGGAACGGCGGTCGCCGCCGCCGGAGACGTCGACGCGGACGGGTACGCCGACGTCTTGATCGGCGTTCCCGGTGACGACCGCGGTGGCGTTGACGCCGGCGCGGCGCTGGCCATCTCGGGCCGTACCGGCGCGACGCTGCACGAGATCCTGGGGCCGGCCGCGGGCGACGCACTCGGCGCGGCCGTCGCCGCCGCTGGCGACCTCAACGCCGATGGCTACGACGACCTGCTTCTCGGCGCGCCGGGCACCGACGGGGCCGTCGCCGACACCGGCGCGATTCGCGTCTACTCTGGCCTCGACAGCGCGGTCCTGCTGGAGGTGCTGGGCATCGTCACCGACGACGCGTTCGGCGCCGCGGTGGCAGGGATCGGCGACACCAACGGCGACGGCACGCCCGACCTCGCCGTCGGCATCCCGGGAGACGACCGCATGTCGACCGACGCCGGCGCCGTCAATGCCCTGTCCGGCGCGGACGGTGCGACGCTCTGGAGCGTGTTCGGCAGCACCGACATCGCGGCGCTTGGGACCGCGGTCGCCGGTGCCGGCGACGCCGACGGCGACGGGATCGGCGACGTGGTGGCGGGAGCGCCACGCGATGCACGCGGCGGCCCCGGCACCGGCTCGGCGGCGGTCTACTCCGGCGCCGACGGCTGCCAGCTGCTCGTGCGTATCGGCCCGTTCAACGGCGCCCAGCTTGGACAATCGGTGAGCGGTGGTCCCACGGCGGACATCAACGGCGACCGGCGCCCCGACGTCGTGGCCGGCGGTCCCGCGCTCGCCGTGCAGAACCCCAACGGCGTCGCCGAGATCCTGGCCGTGCCGCTGCGCGACGGTTACGCGCAAACCCATCTGCTCACGCCGGCACCAGCGGCCGCGCGCTTTGGGATCGACATCCGACCCTTCCCCGACCTCGACGGCGACTCGATCGGCGACTACCTGATCGGCGCAGCCTTCGACGCGCCGGAGCGGCGCGGCAGCGTACGCATCTACTCCGGCGCCACCCACACCGAGATCCACAAGATCATCGGCCCCTCGCCCGGCGACTCTTGGTTTGGCCACGCCATTGGCAACGCCGGCGACGTAGATCTCGACGGCTTCGACGACATCATTGTCGGCTCGTACCACACCGACGTCGACCCGCTGATCTCCACCTCCACGGAGGAGGGCCGCGCCGAAGTGATCTCCGGCAACCCGGCGCTGAACTTCGCCAGTATCTACACGTTCATCGGTCCGAGCTTCCGCGCCCACATGGGCTCGGCCGTCGGCGGACTCGGCGACGTCGACGGCGACAGCGTCGACGACTTCTTCGCCGGCCTAGGCCTCGTGAACAACGAGGAGGGCGAGCTGTGGGTGTTCTCCGGCGCGACCGGCACGCAGATCCCGGCGCTCACGCTGCGCGGCACCTTCACCGCCGAGCCTTCGGCCGAGTGGTTTGGCTGGAGCGCGGCGGCCATCGGCGACATCGACGGGGATGGCCTCACCGAGCTAGCGATCGGTGCGCCCTCCGGCCAAGTGAAGCCGCAGCCCGGCAACGGCTATGTCGACGTGTACTCGTTGGCCAATGGCGGCACCCTCCTCTATCGCTGGCAAGGAAGCCACCGGGACGAGCTCTTTGGCTGGACGGTCGAGGCCGCTGGTGACGTCAACGCCGACGGCACGCCCGACGTCTTGGTCGGCGGCTACCAGTACAACAACGGCAACGTGCAAGGAGCCGGGCGGGCCCAAGTGTTCTCCGGCGCCGACGGCAGCGTGCTCCACAGCGTGGTCGGCACGCGCGCCGGCGCCCGGGTCGGTGAGGTCGTCGGTGCCGCCGGCGACGTGGATGGCGATGGGCACGACGACTTCCTGGTCGGCGCGCCGTTCGAGTGGCCCTGCGGAGTCGCCAATGCCGGCGAAGTGCGCCTCTACTCCGGGCGGACCGGCCAGGTCATGCAGGTCTTCGAGGGCAACGGTCTCATCGATCTCTATCGCGTCGGTGTCGGCCTCGGCGACCTCAACGGCGATGGACGACCCGAGCTCGCGATCGGCGGGGACTTTGCGCCGGTGACGACGGTTGCCGGCGAAGTGCGCATCTACGAGAGCGGCCCGTTCGCCCTGGGTTGGGCCGGCCGCTACGGCGGGCCCTGCTCCGGCTCGGATGGACGCCTGCCGCGCATTGGCGCCGACGCACCGCCGCGGCTGGGCCAGACGCTCACAGCCACGCTCCGGACCGCGGTGCCGGCTGCGGGCGCTGCCTTGGTCGCCGGGGCCACCCGCACCGCGTTTCCCATGGGCCCGGCGTTCGCCCCCGGCTGCACGCTGCTCGTGGTGCCTTTGGCGACGACCACGACCACGACCGACGCGAACGGCGACGCCCAGCTCGCGGTGCCCCTGCCGGCCTCCCCCAGCCTGATCGGCGGCGCGATCTATCTCCAGTGGCTCGTCGTGGATGCGCCCGCCAACCCGCTGGGCCTGGCGTTCTCCGATGGCTTGGATCTCACGATTGGCAGCTGAGAGCGTGGGTTCCTCAGACTCCACAGCTGTAGAACGCGCCCGAAGTCCCATGGCAGCGCGGCACTAAGGGCGCCACGCGGGCAGCTCCGCAAGCGCCTGTGGGAAGAAATCCACAATCCTCCAACACAGGGAATCCTCCAGCACAGGGATCCTCCAGCACAGGGATCCTCCAGCACAGGGATCCTCCAGCACGGGGATCCTCCAGCACGGGGATCCTCCAGCACGGGGGAATCCCAGCCGCCCCGGGGCGACGCCGCGTCACGCGCACAGGTCGCGGAGCGCCGGGCCGAGCGTTGGGAAGGCAAACTCGAAGCCTTCCTCCGCCAGGCGCCGTGACGTGCAGTAACGGCCGTAGAGCGCGAGTTCGGGGTCGGTGCGCATGAGCAGCGGCGCGGCGATGCGCACCATCCAGCTGGCGGCGGGGAGACCAAACGGCCGGCCGACCGCGCGCCGCAGTTCGCGCATGAACGCGGTATTGCTCACCGGTTCGGGCGCGGTCGCGACGTAGACACCGCGCATGGCCGGGTCGTCGATCGCGCGGGCGATGAGCGCGTTCATGTCGCGCTCGTGGATCCAGCTCATGCCCTGCCGACCGTGCCCCACGCGGCCGCCGAGGAAGGCGCGCGCCAGGCCGGCGAGCTTGGGCAGCGCGCCGCCCTGGCGCCCGAGGACGAAGCTCGTGCGCAACACCACGCTGCGCATGCCGTCGGGGAGACCACGCGCGTGCTCGGCTTCCCACGCGCGCCCCACCTCGGGCGCGAGGCCGTGCCCGAAAGCGGCGTCCTCGTCGCACATGACCTCGGGCGGGTCGCCGTAGATGTGCGCGGTGCTCATCTGCACCCAGACCGGCGGTGGCTTGGCGAGGTTGCGCAGGGCGGCACCGAGCACGCGCGTCGACTCGACCCGCGAACGCAGGATCTCGTCGCGGTGCTCCATCGTCTTGATGCAATCGACGGTGCGACCGGCGAGGTTGACCAGCGCCGCGGCGCCGTCGAGGGCCGCGGTCCACGGGCCAAGGCTGCGGCCGTCCCAGGCGACGTGGCGCCACGGACCGATGATCTTGGGCACGTGGCGCGACAGGATCACGACGTCGCGCCCGACATCCCCGAGGTGGTGCGCGAGATTGCGGCCCAAGAAACCGCTGCCGCCGGCAATGACGATCGGGCCTGAGGTTTGGGTCATCGCGCGTCTCCTGGTTGCGATTGAACAGCGCCGCCCCCGCGGCGAGGTCCACTAATGAGCACGATCGCGCAGTTCTTTCAGAGTGAGCGGCGTCGGGATCGCGAGCCACGGCAGGACGTCTAGCTCGATCTCCAGCTGCAGGCCCTCCACGATCTTCACCCCGCACCGCCAAGCGGAGCCGCCGCGAAGCGCCCAACCGTCACCCAGCCAGCCGCCGACCGGGAGAGCCTCCCGCCCGGCGACGGCCTCGAGGGCCTTCGTCGCGGCCTCGCGCGAGGCAGCAGTGTCGCCCTGCTGTGCCGCGCGCCACGCCCGCCAGGCCCAAACCTCTGCGGAGATCGAGTCTCTGACCTCAGCCGCCAACGGCGCCGTCAGCCACGCCCTTCTGGCCTCGGGGTCGCCAAAGGTCGCGTTGTCGCGCAACAGACGAACGCCTTCCTCCGACGCGAAAGCCTCGGCCCGATGCCAAGCCTCGCGGGCCGCGTCCAGCGAGCCCAGCGTTGCACGCACCACCCCGAGATTGTTGAGGATGCAAGCGCGCAGCGGTGCTGAATCCTCGTCCACCTGCCCTGCCAGCGCCGCGTCGAGGAGTCGCTCGACCTCACGCCATGCGCCGGGGTCATCCCCGTGTCGCACGCGGGCCGCGACCGCAAGCGCCCGGTACAGATCCCGGCGCGCATCGGCCGCCCCCAATTCGGCGAGCAGCGGCGCCAAACGCGACAGCCGCTCGAGCTCGCCCGACCGCACGACATGCCACAGCCAGAGTCCCACGCGCGCCCCCGCCAAGGCGTCGGGATCAGGTGCGCCCTCAGGCCACGGCATCTCGAGAACATCCGCGGCGCGGGAGTGATCCGTGGACAACAGACAGGCCATCGTCGCGACACGCGCGTTCTCCAACGAGTCCGGATCGGCCGCGCACGCAGCCTGCAGTCGCTCGAGCGAGCCAGCGATCGCTTCCCATACCGCGAACTGGGCGTCGGCCCAGCCTCGACCCGGCTCCCAACCGACCGCTGCCATACGACCCACCAGTTCGGCGGCGCCGACGCGGCCGTGTTGCGCGAGCGCGCGGCTCAACCGCCGCAACCCGTCGAGGAGGCCCGGTAGCAACGCCTGAGCGGCGCTCTCGCGATCTTCCCCGGCGGAGGCCGGGCGCGAGGGAGGCAGCACTGCGCTGCCGCAATTCACCATGAACTCCGTCTCGTAGAACTCCAGCGAGTCGGCCCCGAGCCGTCTGGCACACTCCAGATACCGGCGCGCGCGGTCTGCGTCCACCGCGGCCGTCATTCGCGCCATCCAGATCCAAGGCCTCGGGTCGTCAGGCACAGCGCGCGTCAAGGCTTCCAACGACCGCAGCGCGTCTTCCTGCCGCCCAAGCTGCCCCAAGGCCCGCGCGCGCGCCAGCCGCGCCGCCACGTCGTCGAGCGGCTCCGACGATGGCCCAACGACGGTGGTCGGAAAGCGCTTCCAACGCGTCGCGCGTCGCGTCCTCCGTGGGCACCTCGGCCAACTCCCGCGCCCGGGCGCCCGCGGCATCTCCCTCCGCAACCAAAAGGGCCCGATAGTACGCCCTGGCGAGCACGAGCCAATCGACGGCCGTCGCCCGTTCCGCCAAGCGACGCACGATCTCCTCTCCGGCCGCGAGACCTTGCTCGACCGAAGAACCGGGCAAGCGAACGCAAAGTCCCTGAACGACAATTCGCTGGGCGCCTGCCTGAGCTTCAGTGCCGTCGTCGAGGACGGTGGCGGCCAGCCTGGAGAACCCTTGGTCGGCGACCTCGGCCGCATAGCCCAACGCCAGCAGCAGCTGCTGCCACTGTTGGTCGTTGGCTCCGACTGACCGCTGCACGGCCGCTCGATAGGCCTCGGTCAGCCAGCTGTCGACCGAGGCCATCTGTTCAACGCGAGCCAAGGTGCGATAGGCAGCGAGCAACGCCAACTCGACATCGGCGTGGCGATGCCGGCTCTCGATCGCCTCGCACCACAGGATCGCCTGGGTCGACAGCAGCGACGCAACGAGCGTCCGCTGCACCGCCGGCTTGCCCAAGGCACCCGAGAACCGAACGCCTTGACCGGCCGCAGGCTCCTCATCGCCCTCACCACCAAGGGCCGACAACACCGCGAGCGCTTTCTTCAGCCGCCGGACCGCCACGTCGGGCTCCGGCAGCGGGGCGTCGTCCGTGGCCTTCAGCAACTTCTTCAGCCAAGCCGGGACGATGCGCCGTAGCTGCGTCGGCCCGTCGTCGAGCTCGCCGATCAACGCCTCCAAATCCACGCCACCGGGCCGAGGCACGACGACCGTTCTTGGTTTGCCCGACTCCTGTCCGCACGCCGCCCCGGCGATCCAGAGCAAGCACGCCAACGCCCGACTCACGACACCTCACCCAGCAAGATGACCAATCGTTCCACCAGCTCCACCTGCGCTGGGTTCATCTTCTCCCGCGCGACCTCGACCGTACACCAAGCCAACCGGTCGATCTCCGGAAACCGCATCATCCGCCCCGAGCCACGCGGCCACTCCATCTCCACCTCGTTGCTGCGCAGCTGCGCCGGATCGGCATCGGCCTCGATGGCCCAGGCGACCACCCGCTTGCCCCCCTTCTGCACCACTTCACCCAGCGGCAGCGCCGTGGCATCCGGCAACGACAACCCGGTCTCCTCGGCGAGCTCGCGGCGCGCCGCGACCAACGGCTCTTCGCCCGCCTCGACCAAGCCCTTGGGGATCGTCCACGCGCCCGCATCGCGACGGCGAAAGAACGGTCCGCCCGGATGCCCGAGCAGGACCTCGACGCTCCGTGCGCCACGACGATAGAGCAGGATCCCGGCCGATCGCGTCACCATGGCGGGCCACTAGAGGTGTGATTCAAGAGTTCGGTGCATCTGTCGGTGAGGCATCTGTGTTGTTCGCAAGGCGCTGTCGCCGCAGGGCTTGTCGGTGGACAAGTTGAGGCGACGCAACGCCACGAACGGCGCAGAGGGCCAGCGACATATGTGGCGAACTCTTGAATCGCCCCACTAGCTAAACCGCGACTTGAGCCGCAGCCAGCGGCTTTCCCACAAGACCCAGCTCAGTTTGGCGAGCAACAGAACCATCACGGTCACGAAAAGGAAGACCGCCAGCGGCACCAGCACCACGTAGTCGCGCACCGCCATCCCGAGGTCGCTGGTGACGAAGGTGTGCCGGGCCCAACGCGCGATCGGCCAGTGAAAGACGTAGATCGCGTAGCTGTACTTGCCAAACATCGTCAGCGTCCGCGACTCGAACACCGCGCGCGTGCGCGGGCCGACCTGCCCCTGCACCAACAGCAATAGCCCACTGGTGAACAGAATCGCCAGCAGCGCGTAGCCCGACACGCTGACCGCCTCCCAATGGGTCGAGAAGTTGCCCAGCGTCAGCATCAGGCCGGTGATCGCCGCGACGCAAAGCGTCGCCGCCAGCCGTAGCGTGCGCGCCGGCACGGGCGTGGCGTCGCGCACCAACACCGCGGCGAACGCGCCGAACAGCAGGCCGTCGAGCCGCGTTGGCGTGATGTGGTAGACCGCCCAGGTACTCCAGCCGTTGAGGATCAGGCCGAGCCGCAGCAGCGGACCCATGAGGCAACCCGCGAGAATGATCCAGCGCAGCTGACGTCGCGGCGCCAGCGCCACGACGAAGGGCCACACCATGTAGAACTGCTCTTCGATCGCCAGCGACCAAAACGGCCCGAAGCTGGGCAGCGCCTTGGGCCCCTCGGCCTGCACGAAGTTCTGCAGGTATGCCCACAGCCAGATCTGGCGGTCCTGCAGTCGCTCCCACAGCACCATCCAGCGCGGTCCCGGCTGCCAATCCGCCACCGCCAACAGCACCGGGATGCCGACGAAGACCGCCGCCAGCACCCCGTAGTAGAGCGGGAAGATCCGCAGAACGCGGCGGACGTAGAAGTTGCGGTAGTAGTTCGCGCGGCCGCGGGCGTCGAGCAGCACGCCGGTGATCAGGAAGCCGGACAGGACAAAGAACAAGTCGACACCGCCCCAGCAGACGCTGCGCAGCGACGCCAAGAAGACGCCCAGCTCGGTGTGCTTGGGGAACTTGGCGCAGTGGTAGACCAGCACCAACACGATCGCCAAACCACGCACGCCGTCGAGCGCCGGCACGCGACGGTGCGGCGCGGGCGGGGCGGCGGCCGCGAATCCCGCCGGCGCCCCCTCGGCGTCGGCGGCCGCGGACTGAGACGACAACGACGACAACCGGCGGACCTATCTCCCCGCGGCCCGAGCGAGGCCGGGGATGCGAGATGACGAGAGGAGGGGCGGCATGGTGGAGCGGGACCGCGCCGAAGCAAAGGGCGCGAGATCGATCATACCCGCGCCTCGGAAAGGCCCGCCCCTGTCGATGCCACGGTCCGGTTCTGCACCCCGTCGAGCGCGGCGTTGCCCAGGCCCAGCAGCAGCACCGGCCACGCGCTGGTGTGCATAAACAGCCGCGGCGCCGCCGTGCCGAGGTGCCAATCGAGCTGGTGCGGCGTCGTCGCAAACACCGCGGTGTAGAGACCGAGGTGCGCCAACCAGGCCAGCACAAGCGCCACCGCGGCGCCGCGCGTCCGCTCCCGAGCGAACGCGACTGCCGCCGCCAGCGCCGCCAGCGGCCAGAGCGCGCCCCACCGCGGCGCGCCCGTCGGCAGCACGCCGGCCGCCAGCTCCCACCAGGTCGCGACGATCTCGGGCATCCGCGCCGCGAGCGGCGCCAGCGTGAGCCGGCGCAGCAGGCCATCGGCGATCTCGTCGTGCAAGCCCATCCAGGTACGGCACAGCGGCCACAACGCGACGAGCGCGGCCCCCACCGCCAGGGCGACGATCAACGCAGGACGCCGTGACCCCGCGCCGCGCCGCGCCGCCCAAAACGCCAGCACCAGTAGTGCCATCGCGCCCACCGCGACCCCCTCGTTCTTCGTGAGAGCTGCCGCACCGACGGCGGCGACGCCGGCGAACTCGGCGCGTGCCGCCCCGGCCACTAGCCGCCGAGCCTCGAGCCCGAGCAGCAGCACCGTCGCCGTCAGCCGGCCATCTGGCACCGCCGATCCCACGGTGACCAGCCATTGTGGCAGCAGGAGCAGCAGGGCCGCCACGGCGAGCGATCGCCACGGCCGCGCCGCCGACCAGACAGCCTCGATGACGAGCAATCCCAACGCGAGCTGCGCCAGGGCGAAGAACGGCAGCACGGTCCACGCGCCGAGCTCTTCGTCGACCGCAAACAGCAGAGCTTCGTTGAGCGCGACGAGGGGCGGATACTCGGCGTGGCCCGCGTCCACCATGCCGCGCAGGGCTTCGATCGCGAGGCTTTGGTGCGCGGCAAACACCCGGCCAAAGACCGCGAAGTTGTGCATGGCGTCGCGGTCGTGCACCGGCTCCGCGCCGAACCCGACCAACGACACGACGCTCACCGCCAAGGCGAGACCGACGGCGATCCGGCGCGGGCCTTCGCCGCCCGTCGCGACCGGCTCGGCCACCGCGCCCGAACGGCGCCGCAACAGCACCAGGCAGGGCCACCAAGGCAACACGACGAGCCAAGGCGCGAACGGCAGCCCGATGGCGTGATAGACGAGCAGCTGCAATGCCAGCGCCCACGGGCCGAGCAGCAACGCCCGCCCCCAAAACGGGGCGCCGCGCACCGCCGGACACAGCGCCTTCGTCAGCAGAGCGCCTGCCAGGATCTGCGTCGCGTAGACCAACAGAGTCCCGATCGCGGTGCCAAAGAGCTGCAGCACACGCGCCGTTCTAGCGCGGCGTGCCCCGAGATGCGCGGCCCGTTCGAGCCGGTGTCTTCACCGGTGTCCCCGTGGCGCCCTCACCGGCGCCGCAGCAACACCACACCCTCGCGCGCGCCCGCCAGCTCAAAGTCGGCGGCGTGCGGCCCCAGCGCGCGGGCGCCGAGCCCAAAGCCGATGACCGCATCGGCCCACGCCGCGGCCGCCGCGAGGCTGGCGTCGGTCCACACCATGCCGCGCTCCTGCAGCTCGCGCTCCCGCGCTTCGACGACGTAGCGCGCCGCCGGCTCGGCGGCCTCGAGCTCCTTGCGCTGCTCCGGCGAGAGCTGGAACGAGTACAGCACACGCAGCGGCCGCGGCGTCAGATAGAACTCGAACTGCACCGGCTCCAAGAACGGTGACAGGACCAGCGTTCGGGCGTCGCGGGGAAGCTGCCGCGCGAACTCCGGCAACGTGCGGTAGGCGAGCGCGGCGGCGTTGCGCGGGACGGTCGGCGCCTTGGCGAGAAAGCGCTCGAGCCGCGATGGCACCGTCGACAGACGGTGCGTCGCGGCGACTCCGAAGCCGTACGCGTGCCACGCCATGGCCGCACCCGCGGCGAGCAATGCGATGCCGCTGATCCAACGCCCGGTCACGAGTTTGCTTCGACCGGTTCGGCGTCGGGTTCGGCGGTGGCGTCGCTGCGCGTTGCGCGCTCAAGCGTGATCTCATACCCCGGTCCTGCCGGCACCGCGGCACGCACCGGGCAGTGGGACACGCGGCACCGCGGACAGTCTGAGACGCGGCAGGGATCGAAGTGCACGACGGTCTCGGCCGTGCCCCGCACGGCCTGCCGCACGGCGATCTCGATATCCTCGTGCAACACGTGCAACCGCTGCACGTCAAAGTAACGGGGCACAACGAGGTGCAGATCGGCGTGCACGAGGGGACCCGACCGACGGCTGCGCAGGCCGTGCACGTCGATCCACTCCGCCGGGCGGCCGACATCAAAGCTCGCGGCGATCTCCTCGAGCAGTGGCTCGTCGGCCTCATCCATCAGGCCACGCACGGCCTCACGAAGGAGGTTGCGGCTCTCGCGCATGATGTTCACCGCGACGGCGAGCGCGATCAGCGGGTCGAGAACGCCCCATCCCGTCACTTCGACGGCGGCCAAGCCGATGATCACGCCCGCGGTCGTCCAGACGTCGGCGAGGACGTGCTTGCCGTCGGCCACGAGCGCCAGCGAGTGGGTCGCCTCACCGGTGCGCACGAGATGCACACCCAGCGCCGCGTTGATCACCGAGAAGCCGACGAGAAACGCGACCCCGATGTTGAGCGAGTGGACCGTGCTGCCAACGACGAACGCGCCGACCGCCTCGACGGCGATCCAGATTCCCGCGCCCAGGAGGAAGGCCCCCTCGATCCCGGCCGAGAAGAACTCGACCTTGCCGTGGCCGTAGGGATGGTCCCGGTCGGCCGGCTGCGCCGCGAGCCGCAGGCTCAGCAGCAGCACGGCCGCGGCGGCGATGTTGACCACCGACTCCATGGCGTCGGAGAAGACCGCGGTCGAGTCGGTGAGGAGGTAGGCCGCCAGCTTGCCGCCGAACACCAGCAGGCCGACGGCGAGCGACCAGCGCGCCGCGCGCAGGCGTAGCCGCTGCGCGGCGTCGATCTGGGGCTCGGAAGCTCGGCTCACGGGGCCCAGGATAACCCAGGGGCGCGGCGACCAAACCTCGCACGCCGGCACTGCCGAGGCAACCGTGGCCCCATCGCCGCATCGCGTTAGCATCCTCGCTCCCCTCGCCCCACCCGCCACTCCGCCAAATCCAGATGCGCATCCTGCTCACCAATGACGACGGCATCCACGCGCCCGGGATCCGGGCTCTTCACCAAGCGCTCCAGGGCCTGGGTGAGATCGTCACCGTCGCGCCGCTCACCGTGCAGTCGGCGTCTGGCCACGGCATCACGTTCGCCGAGCCGTTGATGTGCGAGGAGCTGGTGATTGACCCCCGCATGCGCGGCATCGCCGTCGATGGCCGGCCGGCGGACTGCGTGAAGCTGGCGCTGCGGGCGATCTGGCACGAACGCTTCGGTCCCGGTACGCGCCCGGACATCACGATCAGCGGCATGAACAGCGGTGCGAACGTCGGCATCAACGTCCTCTACTCGGGGACGGTGGCGGCGGCCGTCGAGTCAGCGTTCCTAGGCGTGCCGGCGATCGCCGTCAGCCTCCACCTCGGGGACCACGACAAGATCGAGTACGGCCGGGCCGCGGCGATCGGCCGCACCATCATCGACCGGGTCCTCGAGCACCCGCTCGACGACCATGCGGTGATCAGCATCAACATCCCGCGGACCGAGACCCCGGATGCCCCCGTCCCACCCGTGCGGGTGGTCGGCATGAACGCCGCGGCCGGAACCGACCACTACGAGCGGCGCGAGAGCCCCCACGGCAAGGCGTACTACTGGCCAGTCGGGGACGGGATGGGGTTTGCCCATACGGCGCCCGAGTCCGATGTCGAGGCCCTCCTCGAGGGCTATGTGACCGTGACACCGCTCAGCTACGTCATGCACGACGAGACCGGGCTGCCCATTTGGCGGGACCGCCTCGAAGCGGTCGGCGACCGCACCGCGCCGTAGCCGGTAGACTGTCTCACCCCAGGTCCCACGATGAAGCTCAAGCGGCGCCGCCAACCAGAACCGTTCTCGTTCCAGGGCCGCATGCGGTTCGCGGACTACCGCACCTACCTCGAGCAGGCGGTCCATCATCCGGTGGTGCACATCGAGCTCACCTCGAAGTGCAACTTCCACTGCTACTACTGCATCAGCCCGGACTCACCGCGCGTGAAGGGCTTCATGGAGCCCGCGGTCTTTGAGCACATTCTGCCGCAGCTCGACGGCTTCACGAAAGTGCCGGTGCGGCTGCACATCGACGGTGAGCCGACCCTCCACCCGCAATTCCATCGCTTTGCCAGGGCGCTCAACGACGCCGGCCACCGGGTCGCGCTCGCGACCAACGGCTCGGCGCTCCGACCCGAGTATCTCGACCTCGGGATGAACCTCCGCATCTACGTCTCGACCGACGCCGACGCGTTGCAGCGGCGGTCAACGATGAAGTTCGTGACCTACGTCGAGAAGCTCGCCGACTACGTGCGCGCGTGGCGCGACTCACCCAGCGAGCAACAGATCAGCCTGTTCTTCTACTTCGATCTCAGCGAGCTCCAAGCGGGCGACGACCCACTGTTTCAAAACGCGTTCGTCGTGGACTTCTTGCGCCGCGCCGGCTTCGACGCCGAGACCGCGGACGGCGCCACCCTGCCGTTTGACTTCAAGAAGCCGAACGGGTTCAAGCTGCGCCTGCGCCACCAACCCATCGTGCGCGGCGGGGTCTACAGCGACGAGGGCACCGCCGACCTGCGCCCCAGCGACCAGGGCTTTTGCGACTCGGCGTGGAAGACCTTGGCGATCACCGCCGAGGGCCGACTCACCTACTGCTGCATGGACCTCACTGCGGCGACGGCTTACACCGAGCCGGACGATCTGCTGCAACAGCCACTGCGCGACCTGTGGCTGAAGCACCCGACGATTCAGCGTGTGCGCGAGGAGACGCTGCGTGCACACATCGCCAACCCCACGTGCCAGGATTGCCTCGCCGGGCAGGACTACTGCCAAAATCGCGAGATGTACGTCGAGTGGGGGCCAGAGTTCACGCCGGGCGCCACGCCACAGTAAGAGCCCGGCCACGGCTCGCGAGCGCAGCCATCGCCTGGGCTCGAATTCGCGAAGTCGTCGTCCCCAGGGACCGCCCTACGTTCTGCGACGGTCGAGCAAAGCCTTCATGAGCCTAGGGTAGAGTGACTGGCACCATGCGTGCCATGACCTTTGTCGCGGCCAACGAGCCGCTCGTCGCTGAAGATCGAACCACGCCAACGCCCGGACCGGGCGACGTCCGCATCCGGGTTGAAGCCTGTGGAGTTTGCCACAGCGACCACTTCATCGGCCAAGCACTCTGGCCCGACCTCGAGCTGCCGCGCGTCCCCGGGCACGAGGTCGTGGGCACGGTCGACGCGTTGGGCGACGGCGTCACCCAGTATGCCGCCGGCGATCGTGTCGGCCTGGGCTGGCACGGCGGCCACGATGGCACGTGCTCGCGATGCATGAGCGGCAAATTCATCCACTGCGACAACGCCGCGGTGACGGGCATCTCCCGCGACGGGGGCTACGCCGAGTATGCCATTGCGCCGGCGGTCGCGTTGGCGCGCGTGCCGGCGGAGATGGACGCCAAGCTCGCCGCGCCGCTGCTCTGCGCCGGTGTCACCACCTACAACGCGTTGCGCAATGCCGACGCTCGGCCCGGCGATCTCGTGGCGATTCAGGGTCTCGGGGGCCTCGGGCATCTCGGCGTGCAGTTCGCGCGCGCGATGGGCTTTGAGGTGGCGGCGGTGTCGCGCGGCAGCGACAAGGCGTCGTTCGCACATGAGCTGGGCGCGCATCACTACATCGACGCCAAAGCCGGCGACCCCGCGGCCGCGCTCACCGAGCGGGGCGGCGCCAAAGTCATCCTCGCCACTGCCCCGCACGCGCCGTCGATCAGCGGGCTCGTCGGTGGGCTCGGCGTCGAAGGGTCGCTCATCGTCGTTGGCGCGCCGTTTGAGCCGCTGCAGATCGGCGCGGTGGATCTGATCTCCCGCGACGCCAGTGTGCGCGGCTGGTCCTCGGGCACCGGCAGCGACTCCACCGATTGCCTGAGGTTTGCGCACGAGCAGGGCGTGAAAGCGATGATCGAGCCGTACCCGCTCGCCAACGCGCAGGCCGCCTACGACCGCATGATGAGCGGCGACGCCCGGTTTCGCGTGGTGCTGGACGTCGCGTCCTGAGGCGAAGAAGCCGGCAGAATCGGCCCCGGAGCCTCAGGGCACGCCGGCGGCGATCACCGACCGGCCGCTGAGGCCTGGCCCAGTCGCAGGACGACTCCCCTCGTGGCCACACTCGTGTTGACCTGCAGCGCTCGCGTCGCCCGGCTGCCGTCCGCCGCGACCGCCGCAAGCCGATACATGCCCGGCAGGAGTGCCAGCTCACAAGACAAGGCGCCTTCCGCCGGCTCGAGCCGTTGGACGTCGACCGCGTGACGCGCCGTCTCGTCGTAGACCTCCAGCCGGACAAACGATGGCACCAAGGGGCCCGCGGGCTCGATGCGCAACCGGTGCCGGCAACGCCCATCGAGCGCGACCTCAAGCCAGGACACCTCGCCCGGCCGCACCTCGGTGCGCAAGTCGCGCAGCGGCCCCGGCTGCAGCTCGACCTCGAGACGGTACTCACCCGGCGCGAGGCTGAACCGTTCCGGGACGTCGCCACGCCCCTCGACGATCCGCTGCCGCACGTCCAGGCGCTCGAGCAAGTAACGCGTCTGGCCCCGCGCGGCATTGGCGGCGCGGTCGACGCGCACCGCCAAGGTCCCGGGCCGGGGCAGTCGCAGGTCGCCGACGTCGGGAGCGCGCGACGCAACGGGCGGGAGCGCCACGCGCGCCCATCCCGTGGCACCGCCACAGGCGATCAGCTCGAACCGCCCCGCCGGGACCGGCGCCGCCACGAAGCTCCCGTCGCTCTCAAGGGCGACCTCGAGGCTGCGATCCGCGAGGCGCGCGTCGCCGCCGTCGACCACCGGCCGAAGCAACACCCGCTCGACGCTGGCGGGCCGACCATCGTAGGCCAAGAGCCGCCCTCGCAATTCAGCCAGCGGCTCACGGGCTCCCAACACCGTCAGCTCCAGCTTCGCTCCGACCTCGACGCCGCCGCGCAAGAGCCAAGGCAACGGATGGCGAGGATCAAACACCTCGACGCGCAACGGCCCCCGCGGACACTGTACCGCCGCGAAGCCGCCATCGGCGCCAGTGCGGAAGCGGGCACGCCAGCCCGGCCAGCGGTCGCAGACCGCGTCGACCCACCAGCCGGCGAGCGGGCGACCGATGTCGTCGCGCACCCAACCCGAGAAGGCCCGCCCGGCGTTGAGCGTTGGGTCCCACGTAGCGGTGCCGCCGGGTCGCCCGGTAACTTCACTCTCGGCACGCATTCCGTCGGGTCCCACCGCCACCGCCTTGTCCCCACTCGGCCGCACTCCTTCGAGCCGGTAGCGGCCGGCGGCGTCCGTGACCGCGTGGCGCCGCGCATCGTCAGTCCCCGGCCCCACGCGCACGCGCACCCCCGCCACGGCTCGACCGTCTAGGTCGCGCACCGTGCCCGAGAGGACCAGAGCCCGAGCCAACGTCAAACGCACGTCGACCGTCGCCCCCGCCCGCGCGGTGTGAAAGCTGCGCTCCGGCGGATAGCCATCGGCGCGCGCCGAGCAGGCAAACCAGCCCGGATAGAGCCCCGGGAGCTCAAAGCGGCCCTGGCGATCAGTCTGCACGACGAACCCCGGCGTCACGTGACCTGTCGGCTGCAGGGCGGTTGGCACCCCGGCCTCGTCCTCGCGCCGCACGTGCACCCACGCGCCGCGGAGCGGTGCGCCGTCTTCTGCCACCACAACTCCGACGACGTCGATGCCGGCGGGGTCTACGCGCAGCTCGAGGCCGTCGCCCACGGGAACGGGCGACGCCACGCCATGGCCGCGGGCCAACGCGCACGCGACGGCCGGGTCGCCCCGGTCGACGCGCAGCACGAAGCGGCCGGCCGCATCACTCTCGGCGCGGCGCCGCAGGCGAAGGCGGTCCGCCCCCGCCATGATCCAGGCCCCCTCCACCGGCCGGCCGGCGGCACTCCGCACGGTTCCTTGCACCAAGGTCGTGATGGGCTGCCTTCCGGGCGCGCCCAGTGGCGCAGCCGCGACCACCGAGGCGGCGACCGGGGCACCCAAGGTCTCCGTGTCGATGTGGCCGACCTCCGCGCGCGGCGCGGGCGGGCCGGCGCGACCACCGCCAAGCGAGAGCACGCCGGCGCCGACCAGGACCAAGAGCGGGGTGGCGACCGCGGGCAGCGCCCACGGCCGGGTCGTCCACGGCGGCGCGGCCGGACGCGGCGGCCGCACTAGCACGGCCAGAACCGCCCGCCACCGCGAGCTGCCCAGATCCCGATCCAATCGCCGCCGAAGCTCCCCGATCGCCCGCGCCCGACGGCTGCGGATCGTGGCGAGCGGTGCATTGAGATGCTGGGCGATCTCCCGCAACGACCGTCCCTCATAGTCGTGGAGGTGAATCACCTGCCGCTGCTCGGCGCTGAGCCCGCGGATGGCCGCCGTGAGCCGCGCCAGCGTTTCTTGGTGCGCGGCAATCGCCGCGGGATCCATCGTTGCCGTTGCTGGCGGCACCGTGCGCTCGTGCGCGGCTCGCCGGCGACGCGCCCGGAGGTGACGCAGTGCCAAGCGTTGCGTCACGACGCCGAGCCAACGCGGTAGCGCCCCTCGCTCTCGCGGGGGACGCTGCAAGGCGAGGACCAAGGCCTCTTGGCCCACGTCGTCGGCTGCCGCGGCGTCGTCCAACAAGCTGTAGGCCAAACGCCGCAGCATGGCGCTGTGGCCGGCTAGGAGATCGGTGGTCCCTTCAGGGGTTTGGCTCATCGCGCTCTACGAGCCCAGCAGGACCCGCGATGATGCAGAAAACTTAGGCCGGGGTCCAAGAGCCCGACCCATCGCGAGGCCAGCGGTGTGCCACACCAACGAGGGCCGCGCGCCAGCCAGCTGGATCCGATCAGCACCCCAGCGCGGCGGCGACCGGCGGCGCGACCAGAACCCTGCCCGCCGCGCCGCCGCGGCTTCGTTTGGGCGTGTAGTCGGCGTTGAGGCTCTCGTTCTCGCGCTACGAGGACCCGCGTGCAGGGGCACCTTGGCCTCGCCGCGGACGCCGCGTGCTCCGCCGCGTGCAGCGAGCCCGCCAGTTTCGCCGACCAAGCAACCAGCCCGTCACCGCAAGCGAGCATCGGCCACCACGGCGCCGAGCTCGACGACGCGGCGCGCGCTGAGATCGAACGCCACTGCACTCTGATGCGCGCGCACGGCGATCTGGCGTCACGCACGCGATGATGCAAGGGTCGTGGCGTCCAAAGATCGGCTCGTGATCGCCGGGCGACTCGTCTGAGCTCACGCCATCTGCTGCTGCATCGCCCTCGCAAACACGCCGCCGCGATCCTGCATCAGTGCGTCGAATCCGCCTTGTTGCACGATGGTCCCTTCGTCGAGCACGTAGATGCGATCGGCGTCACGAATCGTGCTCCAGCGGTGCGCGACGACGACCCGCGTCACGTCCAGCTTCTCGATGCTGGCGGCGACGACGGCTTGAGTGTGATGGTCCAGCGCACTGGTCGCCTCGTCGAGGAGCCAGATCCGCGGCCGTCGCACGAAGGCCCGAGCCAGGAGCAGGCGCTGGCGCTGTCCGCCAGACAGATGGATGCCACCGTTCCCCACCAGCGTGTGCATCCCCATCGGCAACTTAGCGATTTCGTCGGCGAGGCCCGCGGCGGCGGCCGCCTCCCACGCGACTTCTAGCGACAGGGGCTCTCCACCGGCGAGGTTCTCGAAGATCGACCTTGCGTCGAGCCGGGCGCCCTGCAGAACGACGCCGAGCTGCCGCCGCACCGCGGTCGCGTCGAGGACAGCCAAGTCCGAGTCGTCGTACGTGACGCGGCCTTGCATCGGCGCCTCAAAGCCCAGCAGCAGCCTCAGCACGGTCGACTTGCCGCTCCCCGAGCCGCCGACGATCGCGATGAACTCCCCCGCCGCGGCGTGCAGGTCGATTCCCCGCAACACGGGTCGCTCGTCGTCATAGCCGAAGTGCACGTCCGAAAGCGCCAACCGACCGGATAGCCGGCCCGGGTCCACGTGGCTCGGACCGTTCTCGAGCGGTGCGTCGAGGATCGGTCGGACCCGTCCTGCCTTGGCTTCCGCATCCAACAGAGACGTCACGGTCTCGCCGAGAGCCAGGAGGCTCGACAAGAACGTCGCGAACGCGGCGCTGAACGCCAGGAACGTCCCGAGGGTCAGACCGGCCGAACCGGTACCGACTCCGCCGGCCGCCCACTCGCGGTGGGCCACGATCATCAGGATCGCCGTGCTGACGATGGGCACGATCGCGTAGCACAAGCGCAACCGATCTTCGAGTCGATCCGACGCCGCGCGAAGTCCGAGGTTAGATCGGTAGCGGCGGCGCCAAACGACACCAGCCCGGCCCAACGCACCCGCCACACGGAGCTTGCCGATCGCCGCGGTGAGCTGGACGACGAAGCCAAACCGCCGTCCTTCTGCCTCGGTCCAGTGCCGCAACCGGCGCCGCATCTTCGTTCCGATGATGAGGGTCGCCGCCACCACGACGACGCCGATCCCGGCGGCGACCGCGGCGAGCAACGGGCTGTACCAGAGCAACAGCCCCAGGTTGAGGAACGCGAGCATGCCCGTGAAGAGGCAGACCAATGCGCCACCCGAGAGCTCCTGACAAATCTCGCTCGTCGCCTGGACGCGCGCGTGCAGGTCGCCACTGGAGAACCGCCGAAAGAACGATGCATGCAAGCGCAGCACGCGATCCCACACCGCCACTTGGGTTGCAGCACCACTCGCGACCGCGAGACGCAGCACGACGACTGCTTGGCACAGGCGAAACACGGCCTGGGCGCACGCCGCCGCGACGAGCATGGCGCCCAGCTCCAATACGTAGCGCCGATTGGCGTCGGGGACTGCGTGATCCATGAGCAGTGCCGTGACCTGCGGCACCACCATGCCCAACAACGTCGCCACCAAACCAGTGACGAAGATCCACGCGAGCTCGCCGCGGCGGCCGGCGAGTGCGAACGTCAGGACCTCACGCAGCCCGAGCGGCCGCCCGGGTAACGTGCGGTACACGGTCCAAGCGCGGGCCGCGACATGCGCGCGCCGGACTCGCGAACCGCGGGTCCATATCTGCCGAGATGGGTCGTAGGCCCCATAGCTTCCCCGCCGCCGAACCCACGCCAGCGGCTCTCCGGCGTCGCCGAACAACAGCAGCGGACCATGGTCGCGGCGCCACCAACGCCCCAGAAGCTCGACGGGCCGCGCGCGCAGCTGCGAGGCGCGCGCGATACCCTCGATCCCGTCCTCGCCCGTCAGCGACCCGAGGTTGCGAGGCCGACGCAGCTCGACCCCGAGTTGCTGGGCGATCGCTCCCAGCGCCGCCACCAGTGGCGGCTCGGGCTCGACGCCCGGCTCGGGTTCGAGCAGAGAGGCGACGTCGCCCAGTAGATCGCCAACGACGGGATCGCCAACTGTGTCGTCACCGCCAGGCGCGCGTTCGGGCGTCGCCGCCACAAGAGCCGACCTCGCGACACTCATCTCCCGCCCCCTCGCGGCGCGTCTCCGGCCGCGACCAGGGCCGCGTAGATTCCGTTCCTCGAGAAGAGATCTTGGTGCCGGCCACGCTCCGCGATTTCACCGTCGTGCAAGACGACGATCTCATCGCAGCCCCGAACCGTACTCAGTCGGTGCGCCACGATGAGACACGAACAACCGGTCGCGGTGATACGGTCGACGACGCGCTGCTCGGTCTCCACGTCCAAGGCACTGGTGGGCTCATCGAGCACCAAGAACTTCGGCCGCGCCACCAAGGCCCGCGCGATCTCCAGGCGTTGGCGCTCGCCGCCGCTGAGATTGGCCGCGCCCTCGGCGAGCTCGGCGTCGAGCCCGCCCGGCAATTGCTGAATGCGCGCCCAGATCGCCGCGTCCTTACAGGCCGTGATCAGCGCTCGATCGGGGACGCCGTCGCGCCACAGAGTGAGGTTGTCTCGCACGGTGCCGTCCACCCACGCGATGTCTTGGTCCACGAACGCGAGGAGATCACCATCAGCCGCCCCGCTCGGCAGATGATCCGCGCGTCGAACGCCGCCGACCCGCACCTCCCCCGACCAAGGCTGATGCAGCCCACAAGCAAGCCTCGCGACGGTGGTCTTGCCCGATCCACTAGCCCCGACCAGGGCGACCCGCTGGCCCGGCCGCACGGTCAACGAGAAGTTCCGCAACAGCGGCTCGCCGTTGGGGTCATGACCGAACGTCACGTTGCGGAGCTCCAGCTGCCCAGGACGTGGAAGCGGGCCCGATTCTGTGGCCAACGCGGCGGGCCCACGGAACCCATCGTGCGCGTGGGCATCGGTTGGATGTGTGAGCACATCGTCGAGTCGATTGAGGTCGCCCCGGAGCTCCTGCATGGTCTCGCCGAGCTGGACCAGGTTGCCGACCGGCGCGAGGAAGCGCGCCATCAGCATCTGGAACGCGACCAACATGCCGATCGTCATCCGACCTTCCAGCACCGACAGTCCGCCCAACACCAACACGGACAGGGTTGCCAACGACGCCAGCAGCGCTGGTAACAAGCCCAACACATGATGCGTGAGCTCCAAGCTCTGCCGAGTCTGGCAGGCGCCCTCGAACCGGCCGGCCCACTCGCCAAACAGGGCCGACTCCTGGCCCGAGGCCTTGATCGTCTCGATCGCCTGCAGTCCGTCGATGGTCGTTCCGGTGACCCGTCCCTCTTGTTGGAGGAGGCGCGCGTTCGCCTCGGCGCGCCACCGCCCGACCCACCGCAGCGCCGCGAGGTTCAAGAGCGCGACCGCGAGGCCGATGGCTGTCAACCGCAGGTCATAGAAAGCCATCAATGCCGCATAGAACCCCATCATGACGACGTCGATGGCAGTGCGCGCCAGGTCGCCGGAGAGGACGCGGGCGACTTTGTCGTTCAGGCGATCGCGGGTGACGGTCTCACCGGCGAGGCGGCGCGCATAGAAGTCGAGCGGCAAGCGCATCAACTGCTCGAAGAACTGCACCGACAGGCGCGCCGCTAGCGCAAGGTTGAGCCTTCGCAAGCTGCGAAGCTGCAGCCACAGCAAGCCGGCGTGGGCAATGACCGCCACGAGCATGGCGACGATGAGTGGCCGCAACCAATGGGACCGCTGCGCGACGACCACTTCGTCCACGAACACCTGGGCGAACGCGGGGAGCGCGAGCCCGGGAACGACCAGCAAGAAGCCCGCGAGCACCGCGAACCCCAGCGTCGCGCCAAAGCCCGACACCCGCCGCAGTAGCGCGTCGATCGTGCTGGGACGGCGCCCGCCGGGCTCGAAGTCCGCGCCGGGCGCAATCCGCAGGACGATCCCGGTGAACGAGGTATCGAAGTCGGCGCGCGCCACCTTGCGGTGCCCGCATTCGGGGTCATTGAGCAACGCGTCGTCCCGACCCAACCCCTCGAGCACGACGAAGTGGTTCAGGTTCCAGAACACGATGCACGGCATCTGAAAGCCCACGAGCTCCTCGGGCTCGGCTCGATACCCGTCTGCCTGCATGCCATACCGGCGCGCGGCGCGGATCAAGGCCGCGGCGCTGCTGCCGTCGCGCGACACGCCGCAAGCCCGCCGTAGCTCCGCGCGGGGCACGATGCGCCCGTGGTGGGCAAGGACGATGCCCAACGCGACCGCACCGCACTCGGCCGCGTCCATCTGGAGGAGCGGCTCCGTTCGGGTACGCCGCTTGGCGCGCGGCGGGCAGGGTTCGAGCGACACGGTCACCGCGGATCTCCTCAGCCACCGACCACCGAACGCAGGAAGGGGAGAACCAACGCGATCGGCGCGCGTTCCTCCAGCGTGACCCATGCGTCAGCGGTCGTGCCCGACGTGATCTCCAGGCCGTCGGGGCCGCGACCCGAGGTCCACTCAAACGACGTTGGCGTGCGTGGATCGCGTTCCAGGGCGACCTCGACTTGGATGCGCGGCTCGCCCCCAAGCAACGCCCGCGCCGCCTCGATGCCGCCGATCTGATGCGCCGCGGCGGCGGTCGTGACGGGAAAGTCGGAAACCCGTTCGACGCGCCCGACCATGCTGCCGAAGCGCTCGCGAGCCACCGTCGATGGGCTCAGGCGGATGCGCTGACCGGCGCGCACTCGTTTGCCATCCTTGATCGAAAAGTAGGCGAGCGCCTTCAGCGCCGCAGTGCTCGCGCCGGTCTCGATCCTGCCGATCCGTTCCCCGCCTTCCACCCGTTGCCCCACGGCGGCGGCCACCTCCAACACACGGCCGGAGAACTCGCTGCGGATCTCGGTCGTCGTGCGTTGTCGGACTTCCAGTCGTGCGATCCGCTGTTCGATCTCCGCAAGATCCCGGCGACGGTCGAGCTGGCGTTCGAGCCGTTGCCTCTGGATGGTCAACTCGGCGACCTGCAGCTCGGCCAACTCGGTCTCCATGTCGCGGACCGCGTCGTGGCGCTCGTTGACGTAGCGCACAGCGCTCAGGCGCAGGAGGTCCAGCTCCGCACCGCGCACGACCAGTTCCGCATTGCGCAGCTCCGTTTCGAGCAAGCGAGCCTGCGGCTCCACGAGCGCCGCCTTGGAGTCGGCGCCGTGCTCGAAGAGTTCTCGCGCTGCGACGAAGCGCTCCGACGCCGCCGCCTGCAGCCGCGCGGCGAGCCCCGCGGCGGTGCGGAGGTTGCTCCGCTGCTCGTCGAGATAGCGCTCGTGAGCGAGGGAGTAATCCGCCGATGCCGCCCTCATTCGCTCGATGCGCTCTGCCAACGCGGACCGCTGGTCTCGGATGCAGGCAAGCTGCTCGCCGATCAACCGGTCCTCGCGTTGACGGAGCTCGGCATCGTGCGCTCGGGCCAAGGCGAGCCGGTCGTGCTCGTGCTCGAGCTCGACCGCTAGGTGCGGGAACGCGAGCTTGGCGATCAACGCGCCTCGCGCCACGGGATCCCCGACGGCCACCGCCACCGACTCGATGCGACCACTCGCCGGTGCTTGGAACGAAACGACGTGCGTCGGGCGCACGACGATCGCCGCACCGCGCGCCGTCGATGGGATGGAACCCCAAACGGCCCACCCAACAAGCACTGCGAGCCCCATCGCGAACGCGCCGAGCAAGAGCCAGCTGTGCGGCCGCACGAGGCACAGCGGTGGCCCCGGGCGACGCCGCACCTCGTTGGCGAGCGCCGCCGGTCGAAACAGCGGCCGGACGCCGCGGGCGCCGTGACCCACTGGATCGGCAAACGCCGTCGGCTCCGACGCGGGCGCGGCCGCGCTCCCGCCGGGCACACTCCTCACGACCGTCGAGGGACTCACGGCGCCTCTCCGACCAGCTCGCGTTTCGACTCCGCGCGGGGCCGCGTCCAGACGTGCGACACCAGTGCGTACTTCGTCCCGGCGAAGACCGGCAGACCCGCGTGGCGCGCGTCGTAGTCGATCTCCCCCTGCGGGGTCAGGTTGCGCCACGCCGCGGCCATACCAATGCGCGGTGTCACTTTGAGATCGAGGTCTGGGAAGTACGTCTCGCCCCCCACGATGTTGTCGTTCAGGTACACGATCAGCGTCCCCAGGCGATCGGCATCGGGCGTCGGGTTGGTCGTCCCGCGCCCCAACGCATCGACGTGGACCTCGTACTCGCGGCCCGGGCGATAGGCGATGAGCGACGGCACTTCGCAATGGCTCAGAGGTTCGGCAAACGTATCGGCGCAGATCTGCTGCACGCGGCGCGTCAACGCATGGTCGACCGGGAGCGCCGCGGTCGTGCTAGTCCGGTGCTCGCTCACCACCTGCTCGCCGCAGTCCACCGCCACGCGACTGCGTCGCAAACCGTGGATCGAGCGAATCCCGTCGTCACATTGCTCGGCGGTCAACACGTCCTCGATCAAGGCGACCTTCTGCTGCCTCGGGTCGGTCGCTCTATGGCGCTCCTCCAACGTCCGCCGGGCTTCGTAGTCGGGCTCGGCGACGGACGCCGACGTGCTCGGCAACAGCAGCGTGCCGTCCCACGCAGCCCCGAACGCGGCCAAGCGCTCGGAGCGCCACCCCTTTCCCGGGTGGAGCAAGTACACGCGGCCGCGGTGGTGGCCCACCAGCAGGACGAACTGCCCCTCCGTCAGGTGCGCCACCGCCGGATAGGAAGCCTCGCGGAGCCGATCGGCGGACATCCGGGTGCCTTTCGCATCGATGCCCCACCGCGCGAGGAAACGCCAAATGGCACCGAGGGACGGATATGCCTCGGTTCGTGGTAGCTCCTCGTCAACGGTCGCATCGGTGATGCGCGCTCCGAGCACGCGAAACAGATTCTTCACCACCGCCAAGCCGTCGTCCGCCGGGTGCCGCTGGGCGACCCAGTTCACCAGTCGGGCGTTGGCGGCGGCTTGCGGCCGAACGCGGCGAGCTTGCGCCAATGCGGTTGTGACCAGCTCGGCCGTCGTGTGCGCGCTGCTTCGGTGGGTCTTGACGTAGCTCATCGCTCAAACTCTCTCGGGACGGGGACCCCGTCGACGGCGTGGGGTGGCTTGCCGAGACGAGCCGGCACTCGACCTCCTGAGGACGTCGCCACCGGCTCGACCAGACCATCGACGACGGCCTACCGCCGCGTCAGCGCCACCGGCGAGGCCACGGTCAGGGGGAAGCCCATCGGTGGACTCGTCGTTCCGCCGTACGGCCGGGCCGGCGTGCGGCCGCTACCTCCCTTGACCTGGTCGAGATCCTCCATCGCCAGCTGTTGCGGCGCGGGAGTGCTCTGAGACTTCTCATGCGTTTCGTTCTGCATTGGTTTTCTCCGAGTTCGTGAATTGCGGTGCCGGGTCGATCCCGGCTGCACGGACACCCGCGGTCGGAGCCCCAAGTCACGGGAAAGCCGAGAAGTTCTGGGAGTCGCGGGGACGGCAGCGCCGGCGGAGGCCGCACTCCGCTGGCGATCTACCGGGCCATCGCCCGCCCGCGATGGCCCCGAGTGGCCCCGAGTGGCCTCGGCGGACGAGGAGTCACGGTTTCTGCGACGCGGCACTGTTCGTGGACACCGGGGCCGGGGCCACGGGCGCGCTGCAAACCGCGCAAACCGATGGGCTGCAGCTAGTGGTGTGATTCAGGCAGATGGGGCCTTATCCGCGAGACATCGGCGCCGGTCGCAAGGCGGGTCGCCGCAGGCATATTGGTGGATACGGCGAGGACGACCCAACGCTGCGAGCGGCGCTGAGGGCCGTGGATAAG
>JBCCGH010000097.1:0-35836 GCA_039029375.1 Planctomycetota bacterium | reverse complement strand
GTGTGATTCAGGCAGATGGGGCCTTATCCGCGAGACATCGGCGCCGGTCGCAAGGCGGGTCGCCGCAGGCATATTGGTGGATACGGCGAGGACGACCCAACGCTGCGAGCGGCGCTGAGGGCCGTGGATATGGCCCCAGATGCCTGAATCACACCACTAGCGCACCAGCAACCCAAGGTCGTTGGTCGGATCCAACAGCTGGATCTGGCCGCGCACCTCACCGCCGGGGAACTGCGCCGTGTGCAGGTTGATGTAGACGTTGCCGGCCGCGACCTCGTTGAGGAAGCTCACGAAGCTGGCACCGGCCAGGGGACCGGCGAGGTCCGACGCGGTCGCCCGGAAGGACACGCTCTGGCCGCCGGCCCTAATGCCAGAGGTCATGTCGACCACCAGCGGACCGTTCACACCGCGCGCCCCAAGATGCAGGTGGGCCATCTGGATCGGGCCGCTCAGGCCCCGCCCGATCACCGAGACCCGCAGCACGTCACCCCGTCGTGACACAGCAACGGCGCTGCCGCCGGCGCCACTCGTCACCGCGTCCACAAGAACCTCTTGGTCGGCGGACAACAGCGCCATGTACCGGTTGGTTCGGCCGAGGTCCACGAATTGGAACCGCACCGAGAACACGCGGTCGTCGTCGTCGTTGAAGTCGCCGTTGGCGAACGCCGGGTGGTTGAGGACGCCGTTGGGGAACATCAGCGCGCCTGCCGCGGCGAACCCCGGGCTCGGCGAGACCACCACACCCATCTCGGTCGTGCCGGTGTTCGGGGCGGCTTGGCCCAAGAACGCGACGTTCGCAGCAATCTCGTCGTTGCCCTCGGTGCCGGCGTCGTTCGTCTCGTCGCCCGACACCACAAACGGCTGGCCGACGAAGGCACCCGAAGAATCAAAGAGCTCGTGCGCCTGCGGGTTGCCGTTGGCGATGAACGCGTCGTTGCTCGGGATGATCATGGACGCGTAGCTGAAGTAACGGTCCACCATCGGGTCGACGTTGAGCGTCACGCTCACCGCCTCGCCGGGGGCGAGCGGTCCGGCCGGGCCGACCACGCCGGACACCTGCGGCGCGTTCGGCTGCAGTCGCGAAAACGTCGCAGTGATCGGCCCGTTGTTGCCATCCTCGGCAAGAGCCTCGATCTCGTTGCCGCCGAGCGGCACGCTGGCCGGACTGCCACCGTCATAGGTGTCGAACGTACCATCATGGATGCCAATCCACGGCGGCGTCAGGAACACGCCACGACCCACCTGAGCGTTCTCGACCGTGACGACGACCGAGGGGATCGAGACCGGCTGCGCCGTGGCGACAGCGGGGAACGCGAGGGCAGCGCCCACGACCGTGAGAGGGAAAAGACAGTGGTGATTCATCTGTAGTTCGGGATCAAGAGTGAGGTGAAGTCGCTCGCGTGGCCGGTCTGGCGGAGCCCGCTGGCCGTGGCGACGACGCGCGCCCGGGGACCGGTCGCGAGGGCCCATCTACGGCGGTTTCGAGGGGTCGTTCGTTGCCAATCCCGACGCACCACGTTGCGCTTCGAGGAACGATGGGCGCAACCGCCACGCCATTCCGCGATACTCACCCGGATGGCCGCGCCCCGTCGCTCCAACCTTCGAAGTCTCACCGTCCTCACGCTCGCGCTGATACCGCTCGCATGCCAGGGTCTCGACGCCCCCGGCCGCCCCTCCGGCCGCGCGGGCCCGCCCAACGTGCTGGTCATCTTCACCGACGACCAGGGCTACGGCGACGTCGGTGCCTATGGCGCGCGCGGCTTCGCAACGCCCAACATCGACCGGATCGCGCGGCAAGGTGTGCGCTTCACCGACTTCTACGTCTCACAGCCGGTCTGCTCGGCGTCGCGCGCCTCACTGCTGACCGGCTGCTACGCCAACCGCGTCGGCATTCATGGCGCGCTAGGGCCAAAGGCCAAGCACGGTCTACACCCTGACGAGCTCACGCTCGCCGAAGTCTGTAAGCGGCGGGGCTACGCGACCGCGGCCTATGGCAAGTGGCATCTGGGCCACCTCCCGCAGTTCCTGCCCACGCGCCACGGCTTCGACGAGTTCTACGGCATCCCCTACTCCAACGACATGGGGCCCGGGCACGCCGAGAACCCCGATGCCTGGCCGCCGCTGCCCACCTTCGAGGGTGAGCAGGTCGTCGGCCTGAACACCGACCAGAGTCGCTTCACACAGGACTTCACCGAACGCGCGGTCCGCTTCATCGAAGGCTCCGCCAAGCGCGGCGTGCCGTTCTTCGTCTACCTCGCCCACCCGATGCCGCACGTGCCGCTGGCGGCGTCGCCGGCCTTCCGGGACCGCACCGAGCAGGGGCTCTACGGCGACGTCATCGCCGAGATCGATGACGGCGTGGGGCGGTTGCTCGAGACCCTCGCCCGGCTCGGCCTGTCGCGCGACACGCTCGTCGTCTACGCGTCGGACAACGGCCCTTGGCTCAACTACGGCAACCACGCTGGCTCGACCGGGCCGCTGCGCGAGGGCAAAGGCACCACGTTTGAGGGTGGGGTCCGGGTGCCATGCGTCATGCGCTGGCTCGGCCAGATCCCGGCGGGCTCGGTGTGCCGCGAGCCGGTGATGACGATCGACCTGCTGCCGACGGTGGCGCGGTTGCTCGACGTCGACCTGCCAAACGTCATCGACGGCCACGACATCTGGCCGCTACTGCGCGGGGATCCGCGCGCGCGCTCGCCACACGAGGCGCTGTTCTTCTACTACCATAACAACCACCTCGAGGCGATGCGCAGCGACCGGTGGAAGCTGCACTTCCCGCACGGCTATCGCTCGATGGTCGGCCAGACGCCGGGGCGCGAGGGCGCCGCCGGGCCGTACGACTGGCAGGCCAAGACCGAGCTGGCGCTCTTCGACCTGGCGGCCGACCTCGGTGAGGAGCACAACGTCGCGGCGCGGCGGCCCGACGTCGTCCGCCGACTGGAGCTGTTGGCGGAGAAGCAGCGGCAACGCTTGGGCGACGAGCTGCAGAAGGTCGAGGGAACGGAAAACCGCGCGCCCGGCCGCTGACCGGGCGACGCTCCCGACGTGCCCGTGGCCCGGCCTGCTATGCTCGCCGCGTCCTTCGCCCCCAGAAGAAGAGAACCGCGATGAAGCTCTGGCTGAGCGCCCTCCTCACGTGCCCCCTACTCGCAGCCAGCCTGGTCACCGGCAGCCTGCTCACCGGTAGCCTGCCCGGCCAAAACGCGGAGCCCGCGCGGCCGGTGTTTAAGGACGGCAAGGCGCAGCAAGTGAAGGCGTTCTCCACCCCAGGCGGCTGGATCCGTCATGACCTGTGGGTCGAAACCGAGTTCGACTCCGACGGCGACGGGCAGAACGACCGCATGCACGTGGACGTAACGCGACCGGAGCAAACCGAGTCCGAGGGGCTCCGCGTCCCCGTCATTTACGAGACGAGTCCGTACTTCACCGGCGTCGGCACCACCGACTCGGACTACTTCTGGAACCCGCGCCACGAGCTCGGCGAAACGCCGCCGGAACGGGCCGACATGCCGCCGGTTGCGTTCCGCAAGCAACGCCCGGTGATCGCCAACTCGCTGGTGCGCACCTGGCTGCCGCGCGGCTTTGCCGTCGTGCACTCGTCGTCGCCCGGCACCGGCATGTCGCAGGGCTGCCCGACGGTCGGCGGTGACAACGAGTCGCTGGCGCCCAAGGCGGTGATCGACTGGCTGTGCGGTCGCGCCAAGGGCTACACCGAGATCGCCGGCGGCGAGGAGGTTCGCGCCGAGTGGTGCACCGGCAAGGTCGGCATGACGGGCACGTCGTACAACGGCACTCTGCCGCTCGCCGCGGCCACGACCGGCGTCGAGGGGCTGGAGGCGATCATCCCGATTGCGCCCAACACGTCCTACTACCACTACTACCGCTCCAATGGGCTGGTGCGGCACCCGGGCGGTTACATGGGCGAGGACGTCGACGTTCTCTACGACTTCATCAACAGCGGCGAGCCTAAGCGCCGCGAGTATTGCAACCGCGAGGTGCGCGATGGCGAGCTGGTCGCCAACGCCGACCGCGTGAGCGGCGACTACAACGACTTCTGGGCCGGACGCGACTACCTCAACGAGCTCGGCCCGCTGCGCGCGGCCACGCTCATGGCCCATGCCTTCAACGACTGGAACGTCATGCCCGAGCACAGCGTGCGCATCTACGCCGCGCTCAAGGCCAAGGGCGTCCCGACGATGGCGTTCTTTCATCAAGGTGGCCACGGCGGCCCGCCGCCCGACGACCTCATGAACCTGTGGTTTACGCGCTACCTCTATGGCGTCGAGAACGACGTCGAGCTGCAGCCGCGCAGCTGGATCGTGCGCGAGGGCGACCGCCGCACCGACCCAACACCGTATCCCGACTACCCCCACCCGGATGCCGCGACCGTCGCGCTACAGCCACGCGGCGGCGGTGCCGGCGTCGGCGACCTATCGACTTTGGGTGGACCGATTGTCGGCCGCGAGACCCTGACCGACGACGTCGCGGTGCCGGGGGCGGACCTCGCGGCGGCGCCGCGCTCGCCGCATCGCCTGCTCTACGCGACGCCGCCGCTGCTCGAGGAGCTGCACCTTTCGGGTACGGCCCGCCTCAAGATCCGCGTGGCCGCGGATGCCGACGCCGCCAACCTGTCGGTCTGGGTCGTGTCGCTGCCGTGGAGCAAAGGCGGCGACATCACCGACAACATCATCACGCGCGGTTGGGCCGACCCACAGAACCATCGTTCCCTGCGGGAGAGCGAGCCGCTCGAGCCGGGCCGGTTCTACAACCTCGCGTTCGACCTGCAGCCCGATGACCAGATCATCTTCAAGGGCCAGCGCATCGGGCTGATGATCTTTTCGAGCGACCGCGACTTCACGTTGTGGCCGGACGCGGGGACCAAGCTGACGGTGGAACTCGGCGAGACGTCGCTGGCGCTGCCAGTCGTCGGCGGCGCCACCGCCATGGCGCAGGCGCTGGACGAAGTGTGACTCCGCGCCGCGCCGCGCTGCTCGCTCTGGGCGCCGGGGGAGTGGCGCTGCTGGTGACGTTGGGGCTCGCCTCCCGGGATCAGCGGTCCGCCATGGCGCCGGCCGGCGTGGCGGGTACCCGGCGAGACCAGGCGGCCGCAGCGCGACTCACGACCGCGCCCACGACGTCGAGCACGACCGCAACGACCGCGCCGCACGAGGACGCCACGGACCGTCAGGCCGTGCCCGTGACGGCAGACCGGCCGGCCGGGGCCCCGGAGCCATGGCATCTGCGCGGCCGCGTCTTCGACGCCGACGGCCAACTCCTCGGCGGCACGGACGTCGGTGTCATCGCTCTCGCGGGCGGTGTGCCGGCCGAGCCGCAGCGCGTCGTCGCCGGCCACAGCGACCGCCGCGGCGCGTTCGACCTAGAGATCCCGGTCGCCCTGCGGGACACGCAGACGGCGCTCGTCGCCCGTCAGGCTGGCCAACGGCCGGCGACACGCCCGCTCTTTCTCAGTGAGGACGCCTGCGCGGCCGCACACGATCTGCACCTGACGCGCGGTCACTCCATCACCGGATCGGTCATGCGCGACGGGGATGGTGTGCAGGCCGATCTGGCGGTGGACCTGCGCTTCGGGGTGCGTGGCGTCTTCGGCGTCGGCCGCGAAGCCTTCTGGATCGACGGCCGGCTCGAAGAGAAGCACGCCGAGGCCCAGACGGATGCCAAGGGCCGCTTCGCGCTCCACGGCCTCGGCCCGCACGAGCACCAACTGACCATCGGCGGATCCCGCGACCAAATCGGCGGCCTCTCGCACCAGGTGCGCGCGCCCGGCCAAATCGTGATCGACCTCACGCAGGCCATCCTCGAGGTCGCCGTGACGCGCGACGGAACCGCGCTGCGCGGCGCTTGGGTCGAAGTCACGTGCGACTCTGGCTCCGTGCGGCAAACCACCACCGACGCCACACTCGAGGTGCGCGTTCCGCCACAGGCCAAGGTCAGCCTGCTCGCCACTCACCCCACCGGCCGCGCGGTGCGCCGCGACGTCCAGAGCCCCGCCCGCGGCCAACGACTCCGCGTGGCGATGGAGCTGCCGGCGGCCGACCTGCCGGGCCTGTGCCTGGTGCTCCGCGGTGCGAGCACGGCGCGCGTACACGCTGTGCGGCTCCACCTGGCGGCGACCGGCAGGCGGTCGCGGTTGGGCCCGCTGCAACCAGCGCGCAGCGCGCCCAAAGGCGCCGTCGTCACCGAGTTCGATGCCCGCCGCCGCGCCGGCAGCGAGGAGTTCTCGGTCGACGCCGTACCCGCGGAAGCGGGCCCTTACCGACTCCGCGTCTTGCCCGAGCGCACCGGCGGCGACCCGGGCCACTACGTCATGCCGCTCATCCTCGACGTCGAGATTCCCGAGCGCGGCGTCGCCGTCGCGACCGGTGAGGTGCGCCTCGGGGCGCGCCTCGACCTGCAGATCGAGGCGACGGGCGACGCCAAGCTTCGGGCGACTTACAGCCTGATCGCCACCGACGGTGAGAAGCGCCTGCAGGGAGTGCACGTGCGCAACGAAGGCCGGAGCTATCACGTGCTTCTCCCCCGCGGCCGTTCGATGTTCTTGTCGAACGGCGCGTCCGATCTGGCCAAAGTGCACGGCCTGGTGGCGGCGGGGACCTACCGCCTAGTGATCAGGGCGGACGGCTTTGCCCCCTACGAGGCGCGGGTGACACTCGCCGCTGGCGAGACGACGGCGCACCGCGTCAAGCTGAACCCGACCAAAGGCCCATGATTCTCGGATAGGCCAGGCCGCGCGACCCGTCAGCGGACGTACTGCGCGAGAACCTCGAGACCCTCGACAAGCCGGCGGCGCCTACGGCGGATGTGCGGCGTCTCGGCCGGGAGCGCGCCGGGATCCGGAGCCGCCGCGAGCGTCGCCCGGGCCACGGGCTCGCCCCGGGGGTCGCGGAGCGCGAGCCACACGATCTCTTCCCAGAACCAGAGGCACTCCGGGACACGAGCCTTCGCCATGCTCGGCACCAGTGCGGCAGCGAGCGCGGCCAGGCGCGGGTCGATCTCTGGGCCCGCCCCACCGACATAGCACTGCAAGAGGCCGAGGGCGAGCGGCGGCGGCAGCGGCTCGGCGAGACAACGCATCAACTCGTCCCAGCCCGCGTCGTCCACTAGCGGCAACATCGACTCCAAACGCTCCTCGAGCGGCCCCATGAAGCGCTTGTTTCGAACTCCCCGCCGGTCGGCCCCGACGCCCACGCGCAGCAGCGTGCAAGGCGTCGCGGCCCGGCGAATCTCCGCCAACACTCGCAGCCGCGCGACGTCCTTCCGCAACGATGCGCCGACCCGCACGTCCTCGAGCCACCCGATTTGGTCGTCGACGCGTTCGAACGCTGCGTTCAACAGCAGGCTTTGAACCGAGCGGCTCCGAGGGAGGTGCTGCGCGATACTGATCCAAGCCTCGAGATCTGCCGCGCTCACTGGGGCGGCATCGGGGAGGGTCTCGACGAGCGCGTAGAACTCGGTGAGGGACGCTGTCCCGAGCCACTCAGTGAACGGGGCGACCCCGAAGTGGTCGAGCCGCTGGACCAACGCCTCTACCAGTGCGGGTGTGGCGCCGGTGACGCGGTCGGCGCTCCGAGCCTCGCGGTAACCGACGCGCAGAAACTCCTGCAGCAGAGCGCGCAGCGCGTCGTCCGGGTGCCGCGCGTAGCGGATGGCCAGTGCGGCTGCCGCGGCCATCGTGCCGCCAGCGCGCGTGCCGTCGGCGCCGCCCCGATAGGCGTCCAACAGCAGCTCGGTGGACACCGAAGCACAGCGCGCCGCCGCGCCCAACGCAGCCGACCACGCACGTTCCTCGAGCTCTTCGTCGCGAATGGCCGCGCGCAGCCAGGGTGCGACGGCCTCGGCAAAGGCCGGGTCGCCCTGTCGCAGCCGCTGCTCCGCCTGCTGGAACGCATGCAGCCTCACATGGTCCTGGGCGCTGATCTTGATGAGCCAGTCGGCGAGCGGCGCCGCGGTCTCTGGATCGCCGGACAACGCGGCACGCTCCGCCGCGGCGAAGACCAGCCGTCCCCGCATCGTTCGGTGCGTGGGCGACTCGAGGTTCAGCGCTTCGGCCAATACCCGTACCGGATCCAGCGCGGTGCCGCGCAACGCTTTGGACCGCTCGAGCAGCCCGAGCACCTGGAACTCGCGCCGCCCGTCGGCATGCGCCGCCGCGAGCGCCGCCATACAACTCCGGATCTCGCGCCGCGCCGCATCGCTCCCGGTGCGATCCAGGATCTCGAGCACCGGCTCCAAGCGATCGTCGAGCCGCTCGCGCGCCCAAGCACCGAGCTGCGCGCAGCACGCGTCGTCGAGCGGAGCCAACTCCGCCAGGGCCGCGAGCTCGTGGTGGACCGCGGTGCTCCACAGCATCCAGCCGCTGCGAGATTGCCGCTGCGCGCGCAACAACGCCGCGACCCTGATCTCCATTGGGCGCGCGTCGGCCGCCGACTCGGCACCTTGCAGACCAAAGATCTCGATCAAACGCGCGCGCAGTCTGGCGCGGTCTTCGGTCCCCACGGCGACGGGAGCCATCGGCGCCCGTGGGGCAACCGCCGGCGCCGACGCCGGTGGCGGGGCGAGGCCGGCTTCCGGTTCTGGGGACACGGCCGCCGGCGCCGGCGCCTGGTCTTTGGGCCGCCCAACCAGCGCCATCACGACCAACCCCAGCACCACGACGGCGCCGATCGTCCACCTGACTCCTCGGGGCACGAAGGAGAACGTAGTGCTCAACCGCCGAAGGCCCAAGGCCCCTGGGGCGCTACTCGACGACGACGACGTGCGCGTCCGTAAACACGCACCGCCCGGCCTCGTTCAACGCCGCGGCTTGGAACGCCAGGCCCAGGCCCGCCGCCGAGACCGGCACGGGCAGCGTGACGGACGCACCGCGTTCTGGTAGGGCCGGTCGCGCGACACCACCCAGGATCGCGTAGAACGGCTGCGACGGATCGAGCCAGACGGTTGGAGCAGCCGACGTCAACCCGAAGCCAGCGTTCTCCTGCAGCAGGAGCACGAACGGCGCCAAGTGGAACGCGCCGCCATCCGAGCGCAGCGCAACGGTCACACTCTCGCCGCTGGCCATGCCTTTGACGAGCTCCCCTGGCAAGGCGTTCGGCGTCTGCTGCTCGACGCCCGAGCGCAGCGTCAAGTCGGCGCCGGCGCCTCGATATGGCCGGGTGTCGAACGCCCAGAGCGCGTCGTTGCCGCTCGAGGGGTGCTGCACGCAGCAGTAGAAGCGGTATGGATCGCTCGGGTCGGGGATCATGCCCGTCGGCTCGGCCCCGGCGATCCCCAGCGACACGAACCGCCCCATGCTCTCGGCGACGCCGTCGCCGTCCTCGTCCACACACTTCCAGATGTCGCCGGGATTGTTGTCCTCGACGACGTAGACGTTGCCAAAGGCATCGACCGTCAGGTTGTCGGGGTTGTCGAACGGCCCCGAGCCCGAGTACGGGTTGCTGGCGTTCTGACGCGGGTTGATGTCGCCGCCGGTCGCCAGATCGATGGTGTCGTAGTCGCAGAACTGCCGCACGATGCACGTGCTCGGGTCGACCAACTCGATGCCGAGCACGACGTTCTCGCTCGTCAGGGCGACGTAGAGAATCTCGTTGCCGTTCGCCAGGCGACCGACGTCGAGGTCCTCGGGCCGCCCATACGGCGTGCCGTTGTGCTGATCCGCCGCGGTGCGGCCGCTGGTCTTCGTCACATAGACGAACGGGTCGGTGTCGGTGCGCGGCACCCCCGCCGGAGTGGTCATCGGCACCCACCGCGCGGCGCCGACACGGGGGACGCCGCGGTTGGCGGGGTCGCTCCAGGCGCGGGTCGGGTTGCCCGTAAACGCGTCCACGGCCAACACAAACACCTGGCCGGCGCTGAGGTCACCGGGCGTCGATGGGACGAAGCGGTAAATCGAGCCACTGCTGTGCTCATCGATGAAGTAGAGCCAGCCGTGCTCGTCGAACCGCATCCCCTCGTGCGCGACCGCCGGAATCGACGTGTGCCACACGACCTGGAACGGTCCGGTCGCATCGTGTGGGTTGGTGATCTCGAAGAACCGACCGCCGGTCGCCTCCTCGCCGGTGATCAAGGTCCCCCACGGTGTGTAGGTACACGGATCGAAGCGCGCGAAGTCGTCCTGCGCCGGGTCAAACTGCGCGACTTGCGGCTCGCGGCGGCCGGTCTGGTCGCCGAGCATCAGCATGGTCGCCGCGCCGGTCGCGAAGTGGTAGCGCAGGATGCCGGCGCCGCGGCTCGTCTCCGCGGGGATGAAGGCGTGCTGGTTGGTGGGATCGATGGCCACCATGTCCCAGTCGGTGAACGACACCGGGACGCCCTGCGGGCGCAGCGAGACCAGGTCGGTGACCAGCGTCTGGCGGGTGCCGGCCGGCAACAAGAACGGCGCGCTCGCCGGGGTCGAGCCGGTCGAGGCCGGCAGGGGGAACGGATCCTGCGCGCTCACGCCGGCACCGAACCCCACCGCCAACGCGCAGAGGCGCGGGGCGAGCCAAGACAACGCGATTTGGCGGTGGACGACCATGCGGCGCATCAGGCCAAGACGCGACACGCGAGGCGCCGCAAGCGGGCGAGAAGAGATCGCGAAGACCGTTCCGCCCACACCCCACCATGCCGCACCATGGGTGCCGCAACAATCCCTTTGGATCGGCGCCGATGACTTCGACCCGCAGGCTTTTCTTCGCCGCTGCGTTCGTGGGACTCCACGTCGCCGCGGCTCCCGCCCAGAATGCCGGCCCCGCCGCCGCGGCCGCGCCGTCACCGCCACCGGTTGACATCGCGGTCGCGCTGCAGGAGCGGCTGGAGCAGATCGCGGAGGAGCTCTACCCCAGCGTGGTCGCGGTGACGGCGTTCGTGCGCGACCCGGCTGCGGACGAGCCAGAGACCGAAGAAGGTCGCGCCGCCTGGGTCTTGCGCTTCGGCAGCCCCGACTATCCGGGCTTCCGTCGCATCGGCAGCGCCAGCGGGATCGCGATGACCGACGACGGCTACGTGCTGACGTGCCGGCACCCGCTGTTCCAAGCGAACGGCGCTCCCGCCGACCTCATCGACGTCGAGACCGAGGATCAAAAGCACACGATCAGCGCTCTCGTCGGCGCCGAGCCGACGCTCAATCTGGCCGTGCTGCGCCTCGAGGTGTTCCAACGCGACTTCCCGCCGGGCTTCCGCCCAGCTCGGCTCGGCGATAGTGACACGGCCAAGCCGGGCCACTTCGCCATCGGGGTCGGCGATCCCTTCGGGCCCGAGCGTTACTTCGGGGTCGGCACGATCACGTCGATGCCGGAGCGCGAGTGCTACCAGGAGCTGCTGTCCGCGACCTACATCCAGGCGGCGCTGCGTGTGCACCCCGAGACCTACGGCGGGCCGCTCGTCAACATCCACGGCGACGTCATCGGGATCCTGCTGCCGCGCCAGGTCAACTACGGCCACCTCGCCCTGCAGGACTCGTACGGGATCGAGTACGCGCTGCCGAGCAACATCTTCCGTGGCCTGTTCGCGTCGATCCGAGACGTCGGGAGTGTGCGCTCGCCGTGGCTGGGCTTCGCGGTGATGAGCCGCGCCGAACTGCGCCAAGAGCGCGGCGCCGAAGCCTACAACGCGATGGCCAAGCCGCGCTTTGGCATCCTGCTCGAGAACACGTTCGAGCCCAGCCCGGCCAGTGTCGCGGGCCTCGAGCCCGGCGACTTCCTGGTGAAGTTCAACGGCCAGATCGTCTACACGCCGATCGACTTTCAGCGCTTCCTGTATCTCGCGGGCATCGGCAAGGAAGTCGAGCTCGAGCTGTTCCGCAACGGCGAGACGCTCACGAAGACGTTGACGATCGAGGAACGGCCGCCGCACGCGACCCAGCGCTAGTCGCTGCGCTAGTCTAGCAGGGCTGGCCCCGCCGCCCTGCCCCGAGCCCGAGGCCCGCTGGTCAAAGCCAAGGCGACGCGACGCGACGCGAACGCCGCACCAGTACTAGCGCCCGCCCGGTGTGAGCGGCACCCGCACGTCCATACTCAGCGCGAGCGCCGCCAGCGCCTCGGCCTGATCCTCAAGCGCCTGGATCGCCGCCAGGATGGCGCGACGGCCGGGCGCATCGTCGGGCCCGAGCATCGCCTGATCGATTGGCGCCGGAATCTGGCGCAGACACTCGGCCGACCGCCGAATGCAGGCAGCGACGTCCGCGGCGGCCGACGCGTCCACGCGCGCCGCCAGCTGTTGCAACCCGGCCCGCTCCGCGCCTGCCCCACCACCGAAGTACACCGCGGCAATGCCGCGCTGATTGGCCGCCAGGTCCTGATGCGTCGTATCACTGAAGCAGCTGTGCTCCTGCTCTTGGTCCTGGGTCTCGTAAGCCACGGCCAAGCGTTCACCGCTCAGCTCGAAGCCGCTCAGCACCGTCATCCCGGTCAGCATGCGCGCCACAGCGCGGGCCGGGTCGGCCACGAACTCGGCGCGGTAGTTGTCCTGCTCGGGCGCCCACGCGTTGCGCACCTTGGCCAGATGCTCGACCAAGAGATCCGTCGCCAGCCCCAGGAACACCCGGCGACGCTCGGCGCGTGGCGCGGCGCCGAGCTGGTAGTCACGCGGTAAGCGCGCCCCCGGCCCATCGGCACTCAGATCCTGCCCCCACAGGAGAAACTCGATCGCGTGCCAACCGAGGCAAATGCTCGCCTCACCGCCACGCTCGTTGGCGATGGTCAGCAGCGCCGCGCTCAGTTGCGGGTAGCGCTCGACGTCGTTGACGATCCCCGCGTCCGGGCTGCCCACCACGTAATCGATGTAGGCCTCATCGACGGGCCAGGCGTTCAGGTACGTCTCGACGCCGTGCCGCGGGTGATCGATCGGCCCGTCGTAGAACCGCAGGACCTCGGTGACGCCGTACGTACGCCGCGCCTCGGTCCACGCTTGTCGCGCCGCGGCCAGGGTCATCTCACTCGGCTCAGCGAGGAACGCGGTGACGCTGGCGCGCATGGCCACCGCCCCGGCCTCGGCCTGCTCGTAGACGTCGTGCGCAAACCGCGCATAGTCGGCGACGACGCGGGCGCGAAGGGCATCGGTTGGCGGTTCCCCTTGGGCGGTCAGCGCCGCGGGCAGCATTGCGAGGAACAACGAGCAAGGCGCGAAGCGAAGGGCGAGCATGGGTCTTGGCCGGTCTCCGTGGGGCGCGGCCCCTGCCACCGCGTCAACAGTTGCGGTAGCGGTCGTGGAGCCCAACCCCTGCCTCAATCATCGGCAGGATCTTGGCCACGCGCGAAGTCTTCGTCTTGTCCAGCTTGGCGCTGGCCACGTGGTCGGCGTACTCCCGCTGCTTGCCCGGTGTCAGCGCCGCAAAGGCGGTCTTGGCACGCTTGCGCTTGGCCAACGCTTGCTCGAGCTCGGCCGGCATCTGCAGCGGCCCGCCGCGCTGCGGCTTGATCGCCTTGCCGGCGCGCTGGTTGTCGATGGCCTCCTGCAGGTAGGCGGACACCTGCTTGGGCTCGATCGCCGCGGCGCGGTCAAACCGCCACTGGCGCATCCCGCGCGTCTTGCCCTTTTGCGCGTTCACGAGCACGCCGAGCTTGTCGCGTAGGAACGCGCCCTGATGAAACCAAAGGCCCACATAGCCCTGGAACGCGCCGAGGCCCACGACGTTCTTGCCGTCCAGGGTGTAGCAGGGCGCCCCCCACTTGACGGTCTCCTCGAGCTCGGTGGCGCGGAGCAGACGGCGCAGCTTGCGCAGCGCGGTGCGCCATTCGCCGTGCTGCTCCAGGTACTCGTCGACGGTCGTCGCGCGCATGGCCGCATTGTCACGCGCAGAGGCCGCGACACCAAGGAGGAGCCGGGCACGAGGGGCCCCATACAGAAAACGCGAGATGTCTTGGCAGTCCGCGACGGGCTTTCTCGCTTGGGGTGGGGCGAACCACGGCGACGAGGAGACGACGATGCAGATTCAGACTTCTAGGGCCAACCACACGCTGCCGCCGGCGACGACGCGGGGCGGCACCGCGGCGGCGCGGGCGCTGCGCGCCGAGCCCACGATCACGCGACGCCCCCAGCTTGACGGCCGGCTGATTCAAACCAAGAACACCGGCACCAACCCGCTGCCCAAGCTCGACTTCAGCAGCGTGCCGGTCCTGACCCAGGACAAGATGGCCTGCGGCACCACCAGCTTGGCGATGGTGCTCATGTACCTCACCGGCCGCAGCGACATCTCGCCGGATGACCTGGACAAGGAAATCCGCCGGATGGGGATCGGCACGGCGCCGAGCCACGTGCTGCAGACAGCGCGGGAGAACGGCGTCGAAGCGGAGATGTACAACCGCAGCACGGTCGAAGAGCTGATGGCACACACGGCCGAGGGGCGGCCAGTGATGGTCGCGATCGACCGGCGCGATAACTCGGTCCTCAACGTGAAGGACCACTACATGATCGTGACCGGCTTTGAGACGGACGCCAATGGCGACATGCGCGTGCGACTCCGCGATCCGAACGGCCACGACGAGACGATGTCGCTCGAGGAGTTCACCGAGGCCTGGGGCCGCACGCCCGATGGCTATGACAACTTCATGATGGTGTTCGACACGGACGGCGCCGACCTGCCGTCGAGCCGGCTCGACGGCATCGAGCACACGGTGGCGATCTCCGGTAACGCGCTGGACATCGTCAACAACTTCGACCGCATCATCGATCCCGACGGCGTCGGCAGCTTCCTCCACGGCGTCGTCGGGCTCAGTGGCGCGGTGAGTGCGCTGCCGATCACGGTGCCCGGCTTTGCGCTCAGTTTTGCCGGCAAGTGGATTGCCGATCAGACGGAAGACTGGCCGTGGGGCTTGCGCCACCTCGGCGGCTTCGTCGGCAACATGCTCGACGCGCCCGGGCAGCTCTTGTCCTTCCTCGGCAACGCCGTGTCGAACAGCTTCAACCGGCTGGGCAGCGCCATCGAGGACCTGGCGAGCGGCGACATCAAGGGCTTCGCCAGCAACACTGCGAAAGCGGTGGGCAGCGTCGTCGAGGGCGCGGTCGACGGGGCGATCGGCGCGGCCAAGAGCGTCGGCCGAGGCATCAAGAAGCTCTTCGGCTTCTAGAACCTAGCGCGCGGGGTTCGCGCGGGCGCGGACACCCGCGGGCACCCTTCGGTTGGGCGGCGCGCGTCGGGACTCAGGACCCTGGCGCAGGGCGGGCGCCGCTCCCAGCCTCGCGCGGACTCTACCCGCCATGCGAACGGCCGCTCGTTCGGGCCCCGGGCTTCGGCCACGGCGAAGAAGACATCGAAACAGCAAACAAAGACGACGCGTTCGCTCCTTCTCGCGCCCAAACCGAAGAGCAACGCTGGCGCTGCCAACGGCGTTCTTGCGATGCTGCTAGAGCCTAGCCTGTGGAGGCACTCCCCGACCTTCCTGACCACCATGAGGCCCCCATGTCGGTCCCGAAGCCACGACACTCTCTGCCTCGATTCGCCCTCGCGCTCGCCGTTACCGTCGCACCGACGCTGCCCGCGCCCGCACAGACCTCGCCGACCGACGTCCCGCTCCGCCTCTGGACCAGCGCCGAGTTTCCGGCGGGAGTGGTCTTTGGCGACACCCGCGGCATCACGGTTGGGGACTATGACGGGGATCGCTGGCCCGACGTTTTCGCCGCGTTCTCAGCCGAGCTCTGGCGCAATCTCGGCGGCGCCGGCTGGCAGCGCGTCGCCGACCTCGACCGGCCGCCCACCGCGGTGATGTCACAGAATTTCCGCTACGGCGCATCTTTCGGCGACTACGACAACGACGGCCTGCCCGACTTGGCGATCGAGCCGCGACTGTGGCCGCGCTTTCCGGCACGCTTCGAGCTCCTCCACAACCGCGGCGACGCCACGTTCGCACAGGTCGCGGCCGAGGGTGCCACCATCATCAGCTCGCCCCAGGACATGGACGCAGAGTCGATCTGCTGGGGGGATGTGGACGGCGACGGTGATCTCGATCTCTTCGTGCCGGCCTACCCGATCTTCACGAGCGGATTCGGCACCTCGGGCAACGTGTTTTGGACCAACCAGGGGCCCACGGGACCGGGCGGCGCCTACCGCTTCGACGACACCACGACGACGTCCGGTTTGGCCAATCCGCTCGGCACGGAGCGGCCCGAAGGGGCCCAGCTCTGCGATATCGACGGCGACGGCGACCTCGACCTCTACAGCAACGGCACGCTGTATCAGAACGTCTCCACGCTAGGTGTCCCGAGCTTCGTGGCCTTGGACGAGGCCGCCTCGGGGATCGGGCTCCGCGACCAGCTCGACGAGGGGGCGGTGTTCTGCGACTACGACCTGGACGGCGACTTCGACCTGTTCGTCACCTACTGGGACGATGGCGTGATCCTGTGGGAAAGCCGCGGCGACGGCACGTTCTTCCGCGAGGACGGCGTCGTGCAGAGCTCGCTGGTCGGCAAGCGGCTCGGCATCTCCGTCGCAGACTGGGACAACGACGGCGATCTCGACCTCACGTCGCGGCACGTCTTCCGCCGGAACTTCTGGGCCGAGACTGGGCAGCGCATGTTCTCGGTCGCCACCCACTCGATCCCGGCCGCGCACATTTCGTCGGCGACCCCGAGCTGGCTGGACTGGGACCGCGACGGCGACCTCGACTGCGCACTCGGCAACTGGGCCGAGAAAGGACGCCTGTACGAGAACCACCTCTACGACGCGACCACGCCTCTGGCGGGGCGCCGCTACGTCCGGGTGCGCCCCTTGCGCGGCACCGCCGCCGTGCCAGCCGGCCTCAGCAACGAGTTTGGCGCCCGCGTGCAGGTGCACATCCCCGACGGCCCCGCCCGCGAGCGCCGCGTGCGCTTCACGTCGAGCTCGGGCGGCTACCTCAATCAGGACGAGTACGCGCTGCACTTCGCGCTGCCGGCCGATCCCCTGCCCGCTCGGCCCGAGACCGACGTCCGCCTCCAGGTCACCACCGACTTCCCGGGCGTCGCCAGCGCCGGCCTGCACCGGGTGGACCACCACGTCAATCCGCTGCTCGACCTGGATCTCGCCGACCTGACCGACCGCGAGATCGACGTGTTTCGCGACGGCCGCGTCGTCCGCGGCGGCTGCGACCTGCGGCCCACGCCGATGGAGGCGCCGACGCTGCACTCCTCGGGGGGTGGCAGTCTCGCGGTCCCGACGATGGCGACGCCACTGCCGAGACCAATGGCCGCCCCGGGGTCCGACTGGTGGGTCGGCATCGAGCTCGACACCACGCCCGCCAGCGGCTCGGTGCGCGTACACGAGCTAGTGATCGACGGTCAGCTCGACACCGCCGTCGCGGGCCCGGGACGCACCGGCAACGTGTTCCTGTGGGACGTGACCGAAGGCACGCCCGCCGCCGTCGAGGGCGCCGTGCTCAACGCGAGGTCGTCGTCGCGCAATGACCGCACGGTGCTGGCGCTTGGCTGGCTTCTCGATCCGGGCCGCACCTACCGCATCATCGCGCGGGTCACCAGCCTCCGCGCCACCCCGTTCGCCGGCCCCACCAGCGACGGGCCGATGACCACCCGGGGCGGTCTGAGCTACCAAGACGCACTGCCCTCGTCGCCGACCGGCGTGGGCGCGGCCGTGGCCGACGCGCGCCAGCTCTTCCTCGCGGTGCGCGCGCGGGCCGCGCAGGTTGACGTCTGGACCGATCTGGGCATGGGCCTCGCCGGCGCCGTCGGCGTGCCAACCTTGAGCGCGACCGGCGCCGCCGCGCCGCGCTCCCGGCTCAGCATTCAGGTCGATGGGGCAGCACCCGGCAGCTCGGTCGTCCTGGTGTTCGGCCGACAGCTCCAGTGCGCGCCGTTCCTCGGCGGCACGCTGCTGCCGCGCCTCGAGACCACGCTGGGAACGCTCACGGACGCCAGTGGTCGGGCCACGATCCCGGCGATCTGGCCCAAGGCCCTCGGGTCTGGACGGTCACTGTTCCTACAGGCGCTCGTCGTGGATGCCGGCGCGCCGCAGGGCCTCGCCTTCACCAACGGGCTCTGGATCGTCGCGCCGTAGAGACGCCAAACAAGCGAGTGACCATGCCCTGTGGGGCCGGTCCAAGAGGGCACGCGACGTCACCCCGGCGCGAAGGCCAGCCTCTCTTTCAGATGGTTCATGTTGGCGGAGGCTGCTCCTGTCTGTCGGTGAGGCCGCGACGGACCGGGCATCCGTACCCCGCCTTTAGGATGGGCGAGCCACGTGATCGCGCGTGCGCCCCAACGACGAGGCCCGCGCCCGCGCGATTCCCGGCGCTCGAATCACGAGATAGGATCGAACATGGCCCGGTGAATCGACGTCTGCGCCATCAAGCGGGCCGAAGGAGCCGAAGTCGCTTCGTACCATGTCCTTCCCATGCACCACGTCGACCCTGCTGCTCGAAGGCCTGGCCGCGGCCGGCGATCAAACCAGCTGGGCGGACTTCGACTCGCGTTACCGGCCGATCGTGCTCGCCGTGCTACGCCGCATGGGGCTGGAACCGAACACCGCCAACGATGTCGCTCAGGATACGATGCTCCACTTCTTGCGCGACTTCCGCGCCGGCAAGTACGACCGCACGAAGGGCCGGCTGCGCAGCTGGCTCTGCGCCATTGCCCGCAACCGCGTGCACGACCACCGCAAGGCGAGGCAACGCGCGGATGGTTGGCGCGGCGACTCGGCGTTCGACGAGCTACCGAGCTTGGACCGCATGGAGGACCACTGGGACCAGGAGGCCCGCCAGGCGATCTTGCGCCAAGCGCTCGACATGTTGCGGCAGCGCACCGATGCCAAGCCGGAGACCGTGCGCGCCTTTGAGCGCTATGCGCTCGAAGGCGAGGCCCCGAGCGCCGTCGCGGCCGACCTAGGCCTGACGGTCAACGCGGTCTACTTGGCCAAGCACCACTGCTTGCGTCATCTTCGATCGCTCACCGAGGAGCTGGAGAAGGCGCATGACGCCTGACCCGCTGCGGCCCGAGGACGTCGACTCCGAGCTCGACGCGCAGTTCTTGGCGGAGCTGCGCGCCGCCCACACCGCGCGCCAGGGGCAAGCTGGCGCCGAAGCAGTGACTCCTCCCGAGGGCTATCGCATCGTCCGGCCGCTGCGGCGTGGCGGGCAGGGCGCGGTCTTCGTCGCCGAGCACGAGCGCACCGGGCGACAGGTCGCGCTCAAGGTGATGTTGCGCGGTCTTGCCGACGACTCGCGTGCCCGGCGCAGGTTTGAGCGCGAAGCTGAGCTGGTCGCCAGCTTGCGCCACCCCAACATCGTCACCGTCTTCGACAGCGGGCTGACTCGCGACGGACGACCGTTCACGGTGATGGAGTTGGTTGACGGCGAGGACTTGGCGACGTGGAGCGCGCCTCGCCGCCGGCAGCCTTCGGGCGTCGCCACCACGCTCGACCTGTTCCTACCGATCGCCGCCGCGGTCGAGCACGCGCACCGCCACGGCATCGTCCACCGCGACCTCAAGCCGTCGAACGTGGTCGTCGATCGCCAGGGCATCCCGCGCGTGGTCGACTTTGGGATCGCCAAAAGTACAGGCAACGGCCGGGCGGAAGCCGGCGCCGCGTTGACCGTGACCGGTGAGTTCGTCGGCAGCCTGGCCTGGGCCGCGCCTGAGCAGCTCGACGACCGAGCCGATGGTGTCGACGCGCGTACCGACGTCTATGCCCTCGGGCTGCTGCTCTACCACCTGTTGACCGAAGCGCACCCATACCAGGTCACGGGCTCGTTGTCGGAGGTGGTCAACTCGATCCTGTCCACGCCCGCCGCCCCGCCGAGAGAGCAGTGTGAGCACCTCCGCGGCCACCGCGACCTGGAAGCCATCCTGATGAAGGCGCTGGCGAAAGATCCAGCCGATCGGTACGCGACGGTCGGCGCGCTGGAGGCGGACCTCCGACGGATGCTGAACGGCCTGCCCGTGACGGCGCGGGACCGAGCCGCCGGCTATGTGCTGCGCCGCTGGGTGGGGCGACACCGGGTCGCATCCGTCGCCCTGCTCGCCGCCGCGGTCTTCGGGCCGGTCTACGCTTGGCGCTTAGGCGAGAGCAACGCCATCCTCGCGCGCCAACGCAGCGCCACGATCGTGGCCCAGGCGCGACAGCTCTTGCACACAGAGCGCGTCGTCGAAGCCGAAGAGGCCTTCTGGCGTGAGCTCCTGGACCCTCCCGCGGGCGCCGCGAAGCCCGAGCTCTCAGCGCTCCCGCACGCCGCCGCGCACTGGGGACTGCGCGAGCTCTATCGAGAGCATCCGTGCGCCGTCACCGTCAACCGGACGCGATACACGCACATCGAACCCAGCCCGGATGGCCGGTTGGTCGCCGCAACGGCCGACGAGCCGTTCGTCGATCTACTCGCCGTCCCCTCGCTCCGCCGCGCACAGCGTTTGCCCAGTCGCGGCGAGTTGATCCGTCCCGGAGCATTCTCTCCGAATAGCAAGAGCTATGCCGCGATCGACACCAACGCCCGAGTGCTACTTTGGGACCTCGACGCTGGTGGCAACGCGCGTGTCCTTGGCACCGCTGAGGGCGGCAGCGCCGCCAGATTCCTCTGTTTCTACGACGCGAACACGGTGTGGACCGCTCACTCCGGGTCCCGCGTCAAGAGCTGGACCTTGGACGGTCGCCAAGCCGGTGAGGTGATCTACGACGGCGGCGAGCCGGGGCGGGCCACAGCCGTGGCCGCCGACCGGTCGTTGCTCGCCGTGAGCACGAAGCACACCCACACAACCAAACTCGTTGTCATGAAGGACCGTCACGTCGCGGCGACAGTGAAAGGCATGGGCGCCACGTTCTGTCGCGATGGGCGACACCTGATCACCCGGAACGGCGTGTTCCTGTTGCGCCCACCGGGCACCGACCGGATCGACCCGCTGCAGATTCGCCCACCGCCGTATGCGCTCGTCCTAGGGATCGCCACACACCCCTCCGACGACACCAACGCATGGGGCGCCCTCGGCGGCCTCCACGTCTACGCGGATCTCACCGCGTCACCCGACAGCCGGGAGCTGCACGGCCACACGGTGCCGCCTAGGGTCCAAGCGTTCGTGCCATCTCGGCGTCGGCGCCTCGTGAGTGTTGACCAGTCCGGAGCCATGAAACTCTGGGAACTCGAGGATGCATCCGTGGAAACGCTTCCGGCCGTCACCGGCACGGTGCACGAGTGGGCATTCGACCGAGGGAGCGCCATCCTCGTGGGCGCGAATACCCACGGCTGGGGGCAACCCAGCCAACACCGCGTCATCGTTTGGGATGTCGCGACCCGGACCGTCAAGGCCGAGTTCGGCGGCCACGAGCATGCGGTGTACTCCGTCGATATCCATCCCGCGCGACCCGAGCTTGTCGCGTCCTGTGACGGCCGCGGGCGGGTCTTCGTGACGAATTGGCGCCTCGGGCCGACGGCCGCAACCCCTGCGATCGACGTGGGACGTGAGCCAGCCCACCCCCTCTACGCGTCAAGAGGGCCAGGCCAGGTCAACTGTGTGCGATTCGGCCCGGACGGCCGACTCGCGGTTTGCTCGCGCGGTCGCATTTCGGTCTTTCGGGAGCACGAACGGGGACACTGGTCGCTCGATAGCGGCCCACACGCACATCCACAATACGAAGGCCGACTCAGCGCCATCGCATGGTCCCCGGATGGCGGCCTCATCGGTGCGGCGCAAGCAAAAGCACCGTACGGCGTCATCTGGCTGGATCTCCCGAGCGGCCGGGTCTGGGCCACGGGGCACGGTCACCGAGCGCCAGTGCGCGCGATCGCGGCCGATCCGAACGGAGGACGGTTCGCGACCGTGTCGGACGATCGACGCGTCGCGCTTTGGGCGGCGGGAGGCGAAAGGCCCACGGCCTTCCTGTCCGGACACCAAAAAGAGGTGTTCTCCGTCGCTTGGTTCCCAGCAGGCTCGGTGGTCGCGTCCGGCGATACATCCGGCGTCGTCAAGCTGTGGGATGCCGACTCGCTTGGGGAGCTCTACGAGCTGGGTTGCGAGACCGGCGTCTTCTCCCTCGCCATTGCACCCGACGGAGCGACCCTAGCCATCGGGCGCCCTAACGCCGACCCCGGTGTGTTGCTGCGCGATCTGACCGGCCAGGACCCGTTCATCGCCGGGAACCTCATGGCGTGGCTGCATCGACTAGGCACAGAGCACACGCCCGCTGCCCACGAGCTGCGCGTCTGGGCGCGAGCCGTCCTGCGCGATCGTTAGGGCCGGCCGCCAGCAGGCACTTTCTAGAAACCACTGAAAGACAGAGCGTCGCCGTTCTCAGTGCTCTCGTTCGCGGCCCAGGTCGGGCCGCCCTTCTAACGGAGTACAGACATGAAACTCTCGTCCGCTTCGCGTCGCTCGACGCTCACTGTGGCCTGCTCGCTGCTCAGCAGCGGCTTCGCCTTCGCGCAGATTCCTGGCGTACAGCACTACGGCAACGGCTGCGCCGGTACCGGGCTTGCCATCCCCACCATCGCGGCGGTTGGCGCGCCCATTGAGAACGCAGGCATGAAGGCGCGCCTCGAGGGCTTCCCCGGCCCGGGCACGCACGTGTTCCTGGTCGGCGCCGCGTCCGGGCCGATCAGCCTGGCCCCGCTCGGTCTCCCGACGTGTGAGCTCAACGTCGGCCTCGGAGGCCTGGGCACCGTTGCCGTGCCGGTCGGCGTGTCCGGTGAAATCGAGATTCCCTTCGTCTTGCCGGTCCCGCCGGGCACCCAGCTCTACCTGCAGACGGCATACGCCGACGGTCTACTCGGGGGGCTCGGAGTCTCCGACGGGCTCGAGCTCACCGTGCAGCCTACGCCCGCCATGGGCACGGCGCTTGGCATGATGCCGGCCTCGGGCGGTGTCGGCACCGAGCTCTCGGTCGCCGGCCGCTTCGACACGAGCCGCTACCGTCCGGGCGACGTGCTGCTCATGACCGACCATTCGCGGGCGGTGTTCGGTAGCCCGGGCGGTGTCAACGCACTCGGCGAGACGTTCGTCGAGGATGATCTGCTCCACGTGTCGCCGTTCGCAGCCCCCGCCAACCTGGTGGCGCTGTTCGGGCGCGGCACGGACGTGCCGACGTCACTCGGCCAGGCGTGGGTGCACCTGCACACACCGGCCGACGACCGCGCGGTGACCTCCGCGATGTTCACGCCTACCACGACGTCCCTGCGCCGCACGGCGTGTGTGTGCGGCGTCAGCAACCCCGACATGCACTCGGACCTGCGCTTCCGCGAAGCGGCAGGCAAGCTCTACCTGGACTACCCGCTCGACGAGTTCGGCGTTCCTGCCGGCCTCTGCGCGGGAGACCAGCTCGAGCTGCTCTTGCAGTTCACGCTCAACGACGGCTCGTGTGTCACGGTGTCCCTGGGCCCCACGTTGCCTCTGGCCGCGGACAGCGACTGGAGCGCGTTCGGTCCCACCGTGGGGCGAGTGATCGAGGCCGCGCTCAACCTGGCGCTGTCCCCATGCACGTTCGCCGTTACGCCGACCGCGACTGGGTTCTGCATCGAATGCCCGTCGCCGGGGATCGGCGTCGTCCACGCCTCGAGCTTCGTGCGGATGACCTTCGATCCAGCGGCACACGACGTGCTCGGACCGTTCGTGTTCGGCACCTGCGACAGCTTCGCGGGCCCCGAGAGCACGAACCGCAGCACGGCGTTCGAGACGAACTGGTTTGGTCCGCGCGTTGAGGCCTGGGGTGCGGTCCACAGCAACCCCGAGGTCGGCTACGACGAGGACTCCTTCTGGTGCGACCGGCTGTTCGGCGAGTCCCTGACGGGCTTTGGGACCGGCACCGTCCGCTCGGCGACGATCTCGATCCGGATGAAGGGCGCCGGCTGCCAGACCCACACGGACGCGATTCACTTGGGTTGGAACGGCACGCCCTGGCCGGGGACCGGCGGGCCGAGCCAGTGGGATTGGGTCGAGCGGATGGTTCAGCTCCAGGCTCTCAACGGCAGCTGGCTTCCGGGCGACGACATCACCGTGTGCTTCAGCCTCGACGCGCTGCCAGACACGGTCGGAAGCGGCTCGGAGTACCGCAACCTGCTCGATGCGCTAGCAGACGGTGAGCTGGAGATGTACGTGGGGGACGACACCATCATCGACAGCGTCACGCTGACGATCGTGCGGAAGAAGTAGGGGGAGGTTGGGAGGTTGCCGGCTCGGCTCGAGAAGCCCACGACGCTCTGCCGTGCTCGACCTCCACCATCGCGCCTCACGTCGCTGGTTTCGCGCCCAGAGGCCGGCGCTGGATCGAAATCACCGGCCCTGTCGTCGATGATGTCGCGCTCATGAAGTTCTCCGCGACCACCCTTCCCGGCGTGCTGCTCATCGAGCCAGACGTGTACCGCGACCCCCGTGGCCTGTTCTTGGAGACCTACCAGGCGCGGAAGTACTTCGCGCAGGGGCGAATCCCGGACACCTTCGTCCAAGACAACCACTCGGTCTCGAGGAAGGACACGCTGCGCGGGCTCCACGTGCAGCCGACCGTGCCCCAAGGCAAGCTGGTGCGCGTGGTCGAGGGTCGGGTGTTTGACGTCGCGGTCGACGTGCGGGTCGGCTCGCCGTGGTTTGGCCGCTGGACCGGCGTCGAGCTGTCGGCGGACAACTTTCGGCAGCTGTGGGTGCCGCAGGGCTTCGCGCACGCATTCGTCGTGCTAAGCGCGCGGGCGCAGTTCGAGTACAAGTGCACGGACTACTACGCGCCCAAGGACCAGCTGACGATCGCCTGGAACGACCCCGACATTGGGATCGCCTGGCCGACTGAGATGGGCGCGCCGGCGTTGGCGTTCAAAGACGACCCCGAGCAAGACGGCGGGACGATGACGCTGGCGCAAGCGCGCGAGGCGGGCCGCCTGCCGGTGTTCGCGGGGTAGGACCGCCGCGCGGGGCAGCATCGCCCCCACCCCAGTCGTGCAGGACCCGCGCTCCTGGTTGTTCTGGGCGCCAGCAACACCGACACTCAGCGGCGTCCTTCGACCCCTGAGGTGACCCATGCGAGCTCTTCTCGGCGCGACCGCACCCGCGCTCCTCGCGTTTCCGGCCCCGGCGCAGCGGCCCCTGCCGCCCATCGACGCGCCCGTCGTCCAGTTCTCCGACCTGTCGCAAGTCGTCAGCACCCTCGATCTCGACGCGGACGGTGACCGCGACGCGCTGAGTTGGTGGGGCATCACCGACCAAGGCGCCATGCACCACCAGTATGGCCAAGGTTCGCCCGGGCTCGGCGGAGTCGCGCCGGTCTTCGGCGCGAACGGCCCCTTCCGCTCGGGCAACATCGCCACGCGCGCGTGCGCCGCGCACCGGGAGGCTCGCCGGGCGCCTTCGTGTGGGGTCTGACCAAGTGCGACGTGCAGGGTCTGTTCCCGGGCCTCACGTTCTATGCGTTCCCGTGGGGCGCGGTGTTGCCGTTCGTCAACGGCGGCGCGCCCGGCGTGGCCGTCGCCGGCGGCATCGACATCCCCTACTTGGTGACGCCGGGGCTCGCCGGCTTCCACGTCTACCACCCAGCCTTGGTGCTCGATCCGACGACGCCGTCGGGCGCGAGCGCGACGAACGGCCTCGAAATCGGCGGCGGCACCCGCCCGCGACGCCGATCCGCAGCTCCAGCCCCGCGCGCCGCTTTGGCCGCGCGGAGTTCCTTCGTGAGGACTCGTACCATGAACCATCGACTCTGGTGGCCCGCAGCGCCCCTGGCGGCGCTTCTCTTGGCGAACGCGCTCGCCGCGCAGATGACGATCACCGCAACGGCCGCATCCGAGCTTCGGGTCAGCGTCTCGAGCGCAGCGACGCAAACGCTCCCGGCGGGCACGAGCCTCACGGGGCAGGGCCTCGGCACTTCGGCACCGTGTGGCGGCGGCGGCGTCAGCTTCGCCGGCCTCTCCGTCACGCTGGCCCCATCGGCAACTCAGCCGAGTGCGAGCTTCGTGCTCGACGCCGTGTCCCCGTGCTTGGCGTTCGCCAGTGCGTCGGGCAGCATTCTCGTCGAGGTGTCGTCGGCCACCCCGATCGCCGGTTCGCTGCAAGTCGACGCCCGCTCTTCAGGTGGCGCCTACTCCGTCGACATCGGCGCCAACGGGACGTTCGAGCTCACAACGACGCTGCCGTTCTTCGCGAACCGTGGCGAGCTGGCCGTGCCGCTTGTGGTCGACGCGACGGGCGTGCAGGTCTTGGTGGCCGCGGATGCGGCCGCCGCCACGTCCCCCACCTTCCCGGTCCCCGGGAACGCCGCCGTCGTGGTGACCTTCGTCCCAGATGGGATCTTGGTGCCCGAGGGCACGGCGTGCGGGCCCGACCTCGCCGCGAGCTACGTCTCGACCTCGGGTTTTGGCGCGACGGGAGACGTCTTCAACCTCGACGCCACCAGATCGCTGGTCACACCGCACGCGTTCTTCGTGTTCGGCGTGCAGTCGGCCCGCGCCCCCATTCCGCCGCTCGGCTGCGCGCTGTTGACCGTGCCGCTCGCGGCCGCGCCCGTTGCAGTAAGCGCGGAGGGCGACGCCAGCCTGCGAGTTTCGCTACCGATGACGCTTGGGCCCGTGGACCTGCGGGCGCAGTACTTGGCCGGCATGGTGCAGGCGGGCACTGGTGCCACGCTGTGGCAGATGAGCCAGGCGGTGCGGCTGCGGTTGCCTTAGCGCGTGTTCACGTGTGGGCCACCGCACTCCCGTGTTGCAACAGGGGATTCGTGTCGCGCCCCGTCTCCTTCGCATCGAAAGACCTTAGTCTGAGATCTGTAGGAGATCGCCCCATGCTCAAGACCACGCCTCGACCATCCTGGACGCTGCCGACGCTCGCCCTTTCCGCCCTCGCGCTCGCCGCGGCGTCGGTCGCCCAAACGACTCCACGCTGGCAGCTCGCCGGCCAACACCACTTGCCCCCCATCGACCCTGTCGACGAGCTTGCGTCCGGTGATGTCACCGGGGACGGCGCGCCCGACCTGGTGTTCGCCACCAACGGTGAGCTGGGGCTGGCCATCAATGACGGCACGGGCTCCTACGCCGTCACCCGCCCGTCGCTGGCGACGCTCGGGGTCTTCGGTGTGGACCATATCGCAATCGCGGACCTCGACGACGACGACGACGCGGACCTCGTCGTTGCGCTCGGCGGCGCGCTCCGCGTGTTCGAGAATGACGGCACCGGCGGGTTCACCGACGCCACGGCGGACGCCTTCGGGGGCGCCACGGTGAACGCGACACGCTTCCGCGTCGGCGACGTGACCGGTGAGGGTTCCCCGGATCTGATGGTGGACACTGGCACGGCCGTGGCGCAATGGCACAACGATGGTAGCGGCACCTTCACGCTCACCGGCAACGCCGTAACGGTAACCAGCACACTGACGTTGGCAGCCCTCGCTGACGCGGAAGGCGACGGCGACCTGGACGTTCTGGTGGAGGTTGCCTCCACCGCTTACTCCTCGTGGCTCGAGTGGTACCCCAATCTGGGCGAAGGGCAGTTCGGCGCCCGGGCCGCCCGGCTGGGCTCGATCCCAGGGGCCGACTTTGCGTTCGCCGACATCGACGGCGACGGCGACCTCGATCGAGTGGCGCCCGGCCCCGTTGTGGTGCCCCAGACCAGCGCCTTCCAGTTCGCCGCCGTCCCCATCATCTACGGCACGACGGTGACCTCGGACCTGCTGATCGCCGACATGGAGAACGACGGCGACCTCGATCTCATCGGCACGACGAGCGCTGGCCCGCGGCAGCTTTGGCGCAATGACGGCACCGGAACGCTGGCGCTGGCGACGTCGACCGGCCTGGACCTGCGACACTTCGAGCCGCCGCTCGCCGTCGATGTCGACGGCGACGGCGATCGTGACCTGATCGAACGCGGCCGCTCCTGGCGGCTCCTCCTCCAGGGCCCCGGCATTGCCTTCGTCGACGCCACGGCCAGCCCCGACACCACCAACGATCTCTTGGCGCCGCGTGCCGCCGTCACCGGCGACGTCAATGGCGACGGCTGGCTGGACGTGGTCGTCGCCAGTGACTTCGTCAGCATCGGCGCGTCCGGCGAGAACTTCCTCTACGTCAACGACGGCAAGGGCGGCTTGGTTTCGGGCCCGCCACTCCCCGGGCCGTTCAATGACACCGCCGCACTCGCGCTCGCGGACTTCGACGGTGATGGCGACCTCGACATGATCGAGGGCACGGGCCGCGCGCGTCTGCTCAACAATGACGGCACCGGGCGTTTCACGGCAACGACAGGGCTCATTGGGCTGGGCGTGACCGAACAGCTGGCGACGGCCGACCTCGACGGCGACGGCGACATCGACGTCCTGCGCACGGAGTCGAGCCAGCGCCTCGAAGTGCAAACCAACGACGGGACGGGCGTCTTCACCCGAGCCTTCGCCGCATCCCTGACCCGGCCGACGACCGCGCTCGTCGTCGCCGACCTCAACCGCGACGGCGCGCCCGACGCCCTTGTCGCCGCCGGCGCACTGCAGACCTACGTCAACGACGGCGGTCAGCTGCAAGCAGCCCAGCGATTCACGTTCCCGATTCTCCCGGATCACCTGGCCGTCGCCGACTTCGACGGCGACGGCGACCCCGACGCGATCGGCGCTCGCACGACTCCCACGACGCCAAACGTCTTTCTGCTCGAGAACGACGACGGGCTCCTGGTCGATGCTACGGCAACCGCCATTCCCGCGGGCGTCCACGGCCGCAGCTTTCGTAGCCTTGCGGTCGGCGACGTCGATCTGGACGGGGACCCCGACGTCCTGCTCGTCGCCAACACCGACGCTGTGCTCCTGCGCAACGACGGCAACGGGAGGTTCACCGGCGAGATCGACGGCCTCCCAGCACTCTTCAGAACGGACGTGATCGCGCTGGCCGACTTCGACGCCGACCAGGACCTCGACCTGTTCATGGCCATCGAGCGCCCGCGACTCTATCGCGGCCTCACGCGTGGCCTGCGCACGCCGCGCGTCGCGGCACCCGGCCGCCCTTACGAGGTCGAGCTCTACGCGCAGCTGCCGGCGCAAGGCGCGGGCGGCGGACCGTTCGCCGTGCCGCTGGTCAGTCTCGCGACGGCCACACTGCCGCTGCCGCCCTTCGGGGTGCTCGGCGTCGCCCCCGCCACGCTGGCCGCCCTCGACCCGGTGGCGCTCACCGGCGGACAAGGCACGCTTGCCTTCAACCTACCAGCCGCGACGCCACTCGGCACGACACTGGTTTGGCAGGCGGCGGTGGTGCACTCGGTCGCGCCGTCGCTGGTCCGCCTGACCGAGGTCAGCGTGGATCAGGTGGTGGCGTACTAGTAAGCCGCGCTTGTTCGAGGACTAGTCACCGCGACCGGTCAGGTCCGCCGCCAAGCGCTTGAGCGCGCGCAGGTCGAGCTTGCCGGTCCCGAGGATCGGTAGCTCCTCGATGCGCAAGAACTGGTCGGGCTTGGGCAGATAGATCTTCGGCAAGCCCATCTGATCGAGCCGCTGGAGGATCTCGGGCAACCGCGCCGGCGACGTCGTGTGGAGCACGATGAGCCGCTCGCCTTTGCGCTCGTCGGGCAGGGCCGTGACCGCAAACGTGCGCACGTCGAAGCTCCCCGCCTCGTGCAGTGCCTGCTCGACGCGCCCGTGCGGCACCATCTCGCCGCCGATCTTGGAGAAGCGCGACAGCCGGTCGGTAATGAACAAGAACCCGTCCTCGTCGAGGATCGAGATGTCACCGGTCTCGTACCAGCCGTCCTTGAGCACAGCCGCCGTGAGGTCGTCGCGGCCGAGATAGCCCTGCATGACGTTGGGCCCCTTGACCAGCAGCAACCCCGCCTCGCCCACGGGCAGGATCTCGCGCGTGTCCGGATCCACGATGCGCACCGCCACGCCAGGTAGTGGCTGGCCAACCGAGCCGCGCTTGGCCCCTGCTTGATAGAACCCCGGCGCGCGATAGCCCGGCGTGCTGACGGCGACCACGGGCGCACACTCGGTGGTGCCATAACCCTCGAGCGGTCGCACCCCAAAGCGCTCCTCGAACGCCGCCGCCAGCCGGTCGTTGAGCTTCTCGGCGCCGGCGACGACCTTGTTCAGCGAGCCAAACTGCCCGGGGTTCACACGGCGCAGGTAGAGCTGCAGGAACGTCGGCGTCGCGACCAGAGTGGTGAGCGCGTGCTTGCGGACCATCTCGCCAATCGCCACAGCGTCGAGCGGGGTGGGATGGAAGACCGTGCGGATCCCGTGGTTGAGCGCGAACCACAGCGCCATGTAGCCGAACGAGTGGAACAGCGGCAGGATTCCGAGCAGGCCGTCCTTCGAGGTGACGCGCAGCACCTGCGCCACGGCCTCACTGTTGCTGTCGAGATTGCGATGGCGCAAGACCACGCCCTTGGGCTCGCCGGTGCTGCCACTGCTGAAGATCACCGTCACCGGGTCCTCACGCGCCACGGACCGCGGCGCGCCGGCAAAACGCTCGAGCAACGCGGGGGGCAACACAAATGCCGGCACCGCGGTGAAGAGGCGGGTCAGCCAACCGATCGAGTCGCGCACCTCCTCGATCCAGATCGGCTCGACGCCCTCGGGCAGCTCGACCTTGGCCTTCGCCAAGAAGACCCGGCTCGTGACGACGGTGCGCAGCCCAGCCTGGCGCGCTGCCGACGCCATGGCGGCAGCTCCGGCGGTGTAGTTGATGTTCACGCTAGCGCGGCCGGCGAGGCTGGCGGCCATGTTCACCAGCGCGCCGCCGATCGACGGCGGCAGCAGCACACCGACGTTGGGCTGCTCGCGCCAGCTGCGTCGCAGCGCCCGCGCGAACGTCACCGCGCCCAGCAACCCAGCGCCCGCCCGCAGCTGCCGGCCCGTCGCCTCCGCAAACAGCAGCCGCAGCGGCCGACGCCGCGCCAGGCCGACGAAGCAGCGATGGACCGGCTGGTAGTCCTCCATCCGATGCTCGGTCGCCGCCTCCGCCAGCTCGACGACGCACTGCCGCACTTCCGCTGGGGTCGCGGTCGGCGGCAGCGGCGCACCAAAAGAGACGGTGATCGGCACCGGCAAGCGTGACGGCAACCGACGCAGCAGACTGCCACCGCGGGCCGGCGCGAACAAGCTGCCCCACACGCGATCGAGCTGCATCGGAATGATTGGCGCGTCGCGCCCCTTAACGATGCGCTGCAACCCGCGCCGGAACGGCAACAACAGGCCCGTCCGCGAGATCTCGCCCTCGGCAAAGATGCAGACCAGCTCGCCTTGATCCAGGTACTTCCCGGCCTCGCGCAGCGCCCGGAGCACGACGCGCGGACCGCCCTCGCCGGCAATCGGGATCGCGCCGGCGGCCTTCATCCACGGCCTGAGCAGCGGATGCTCGAAGTAGGACTTCTCGACCAGAAAGCGAATCGGCCGATCGACGGAAGCGATGACGAACAAGCTGTCCACGAAGGACACGTGGTTGGGCACCAGCAGCGCCGGCCCTTCGGCGGGCACGCGATCCCGATCGAGCACGCGCAGCCGGTACACGGTCTGGGTCAGCAGGACGACCAACAGGCGCAAGAACGACTCCGGCATCAGCGAAATCGCCCACACCGTCGCCATCAGCGTCACCAGGGAGCTGCCAAGCACGATGGTGCGACTGTCCCAGCCCAGTTGCGCGAGCCAGTTGCAGCTCAGCGACCCGAGCATGATGCCGCCAAACGCCACGAGGTTGGCGAGTCCGATGACCGCGCCGCGCCGCGCCGCGGGAGCGCGCCACTGGATGAGCGCGTTCAGGGGCACGACCACCAGGCCGCTCGCCAGCCCCATCAGCACCATCAGCACCATCATGCCGACGAAGCCCGGGGCAATGGCCCAGAACACCAACGTCCAAAGCGCGAGGCCGAGCCCACCCAGCGGGATCAGCCCATATTCGACCTTGTGTGCCGACAGCCGCCCGGCCCAGGCCGCGCCGCCACCGACGCCGATCGCCAAGATGGCCAGCGGCACGCCGGCCATGTCGTCGTCCAAGCCGAGCACGCTCTTGCCGTAGATCAGCAAGTCCTGACCGAGCAGGCTGGCGATGCTCCAGTAGTAGGTGGAGCCGAGGATGGACAGCCACAGCACGCGGTCGCTGCGCACCGCGCGCCACGCGCCGGCGGCAACCGCGCCGATCGACTCGCCGCCGCCCGCCGGCGCGACCTTGGGAATCGTCAGCGCCGCGGCGAAGCCCGTCGCGGCGAGCACGGTCAGGACCACCCCGCCGATCCACAGCTGCGCGCCGACCACTCCGAGCAGCAGGCCGCCCGCCACGGTGCCGAGAATGATGGCGAAGAAGCTCCACATCTCGAGCCAACCGTTGCCGGCCGTAAGCTCGTCGTGCGGCAGGATCTCCGGCAGGATCCCGTACTTGGCGGGCCCAAAGAACGCGCTCTGCACCCCCATCAACCCGAGCACGACCATGGGCGCGACCCCGTTGGGGCCAAGGGCCAGGGCCACCGAGCCCGCTGCCATGAGCAGCACTTCGACGACCTTGGTGCCGAGGATCAGCGTGCGCTTGGACAAGCGGTCGCCGAGCGTCATCGCCGGCAATGAGAACAGCATCAACGGCAGGGTGAAGACGACGAACGCGCGGGTCGTGACCTCTTGGCTCGCCTGCTCGAGCGCCAGATCCCCTTCGATCCCCTGCTGGGCGACGCGGATCGCCAGCAGCGTCACCATCATCTTGAACGCGTTGTCGTTGAACGCGCCAAAAAACTGCGCGGTGAGGAGTCCTCGCAAACGCATGATCGCTATGTCCGGGGCGCCTCATCGGCGGAGGCGCGCGCCCACCAAAGCACGCCACCGGGTGCGGATCCAGCGCGACGCGCCTTTGCCCAGAGTTTGCCGCCAGACCAGACCGACGGGTCCGCTCCGCCTACTGCACGAAGACGACCGGCTCGGCGTTGCTGGTCTTGCTGATCTGCCCCGCGGTGGGGTCGAAGACGGCGAAGGCGTGGTTGAGCTCGAAGCCCACCCAGCTCGGTGGATAGACACCGGCCGGGATCGAGAACGTCGCCGTGGCCCGGCCGTTGGCGTCCAACGTGCCCCCGCTGTTGCCGAGCGGCGCGACGCTGGGGTTGGACAGGGTGAACACCAGGTAGGGGTCCAAGTTCAGCGGCAAGACCTGGCCCTGCAGCGGCAGCCCCGGCGACGTGCCCGATGCCGAACCACCCAACAGGTAGAGGTTGCCGGCCTGATCGCTGCCGCCAACGAAGTCAAGCGTGACGATCCCACCGCCCGCCAACGAGTGGGTGCGCGTATCGACCCACATCGAGCGATCGACGTAGTGCGCTTGGAACGGCAGACTCCCCGGCGCCGACACGGTGTAGTCCCAGACTCGTTGGCCGGCGGGCGACACCTCAAACACATTGCGCTGGGTGGAGCTGCAGATCAGCGTGTTGCCGTTGGGCAGTCGCTCCGCGCTCGACATGATCGGCGACTGGAAGCCCGGCTCGGTGAACGACCACACCGGCACGAGCGGCCCGTAGCTCCCACTGGGGTCGAGGACGAACTGCCCGGTGACGTCGAGTGGCAGCACGAGCTCCACCACCGTCGAGCTGGCTAGGGTGCGGTTGTTGAACACCGTCAGGTTGCCCGCACCGGGATAGCCAGGGGGAATGAACCGTGGATTGTGCTGGAAGAACAACTGCTGGTCCGCCGTCGTGCCCGCCCGGTAGGCCGCCGGGTTGCCCCAGCGATAGAGCAAGTCGCCGCCCTTGCCCCAGCGGCCGCCGGTGTGCCCCGCCGCCTCCGCCGTCGTCGTGCTGTGGTCGATGACCCAAACCTCGTTCTGCACCGGTGCGCTCAGCACGATCCAATCGTGCACCGGGTCGTAGTCCATCCCGTTCACGTGATTGAACTCGCCGCCCTGCGCGAGCTCCTGCGGGAAGTTGATGTCCATCAACTCGGGGTGGTCCGAGACGACGCCGAAGTTCGCCTTGGTGGGATCGAAGTCCTGGATCACGTGATCCATCAAGTTCCACTCCCAGACGATCGTGCCGCTGGTGGGACCATCCGGCCGCACTTCGACGACAGCCTCGGGCCGAAAGAACGGGTCGACCAGCAGCGTCGGGTCCCGCCCCTGCGCGATGGCCTCGGCCGCGGGCACGTCTTGCCACGCGACCATGAGCACGTTGCCGTTCTCGAGCAGCGCGATGTCATGGTGCGGCAGTAGGTCGGGCCGGCTGTCGCGGTAATCCCAAAGCAGGGTGCCGTCAAACGCCATGCGTTGCACGCCGCCACCCGCACCCGCCGGCGCCCCAAACTCGGTCAGGATGGGCCGCACCAGGCTACCGTCACGATCGAGGTACATGCCCATCGCCGCGGCGAACGAGGCCGACCACGTGTGCACCACCGTGCCGTTCGTGTCGACCAGCAGCGTGTCGCCGCTCAGGTACGGGCCGAGCAGGCGGAAGCCCGCCGCGGGCGCCTGCGCGGCGACCGGCGAAGCAGCGAGCAATAGGAGCATCGCGAGGCGTGCTTGCATCCCACCATCGTAGCCGCCGCGCCGCGCCGCGCGTCAACCGACGCGGCGACGCGCCGACGGGCGGGCGCTGCACGGCCGGAAGGTCGCGACGCGGCACCCGCGCCGCGGGCCTACTCGCCCTGCACCACGAACGGGACCCTGGCCCAGCGCTCGCCGAACGCCAACAGGAAGACCGCGGCGGTCGCCTCGGCGCCGGCGGTCAGGCCGAGCTGCAGCCGCGGGGCCGCGGGCCCTTCCCCCTTGGGATGGAGGCGCCAGAAGATCGCGACGGCGTCGGGGTCCCCCTGGCGCCGCAGGTTGACCTTCCACCCATCGTCGCCCTCAACGGTGAAGTACAGATCGTAGGTGCTCGCGGGGACGACGTTGCCCGCCACGATCAGCGAACGGGTGGTCTTCACCTCGCCGATCGGCCGCTGCTCGGCCCGCGCGTTGAACGCCGCCTGCCGTTCGGCGTCCGCCAGGGCACCAAGCCACTCGCCACTGCCAAAGCGCACCGCGGTGTAGGACAACTCGATCTCGGCGCCGTTGGCAAACTCGATCGCCGCGCGCACGGTCGGCGCATCGGTGTTGATGGAGCCCATCACTTGGGCGGGAAGCGTGGCGGCGAGGCCGAGGGCGAAGACGGCGCGGATCAGCATGACTCGATCATTGGGCTCCGCCGGCCGCGGGCAACCCACCACGGCGCGGGACCGCCCCCGCCGGCCTCCGGGACGACGGACGGCGATGCCGGCTGGCCCCGGCGGCCCCGGCCATCGCCCCGAAGCTCAAACCGGGCGCGCGGGGCCCGGCCGGCCCCTACGATCGCCGCATGAACCCAGGTCGCCTGCACGCCGCCGCCGGGCCCCAGCTCAGCGCGCGCGAGCTCCACGACTTGCTGGCGCTCCGGATCGACGTGTTCGTCGTTGAGCAAGATTGCCCCTACCGCGAGATCGACGGCCAGGATCTCCACCCCGGTACCGAGCACTTGTGGTTCGCCGACGACAACGGCGTCACCGCCACCGTCCGGATCCTCACCGAAGCCGATGGCCTCCGGCGCATCGGCCGGGTCACCACCCGCAGGGACCGACGCTCCGAGGGTCTGGCGGGCCGACTCATGCAAGCAGCGATCGAACGAGTGAGTCCTGCCACGGTCGTGCTGGCCGCACAATCCCACCTCGCGGCGTGGTACCAGCGCTTCGGCTTCGCGGTCGAGGGAGCCGAGTTCCTAGAGGACGGCATTCCGCACGTGCCGATGCGCCGGCCGGCGGGCGCCGGGTCGCGAGGCTCGTGAAGGCCACCCCGGTCGGGCCCTCTCTAGGGCCGACCGGCTAGCGGCGTGCGGCCGCTCGCGGCCGCCGGTGGGCCAAAAGTTCAGATTGATCGCGCCGACTTCGGCAAACCGCAGTGTTCGGGCGCCGAAGTGGCTGAGTGCGATTAGCAACGCGCCGATGGCGCTGACAGCGCGCTGCAGCAGCCCCACGAGCGCCTGTGCGTCCCCCTGCAGCGCCCGTGGCGTCCCGACCCCGATC
>JBCCGH010000096.1:0-35864 GCA_039029375.1 Planctomycetota bacterium | reverse complement strand
TCGACCGGTTCTACTGGTAGTACTGCGACGGATCGGGAATGCGCACGCGGTCGACCGAGCCGTTGCGCAGCCGCACCTGGACAATCAGGTCCGGTGGGTAATCATCGCCACGGCGCGTGAAGCGAAACCGGCGGAGGCCTGCCTCGGTCGCGTCGGCGGCGCGACCTTGCTCGAGAATGCGGCCGTCCGAATCGCGTAGCTCGACCCGGATCACGTCGGGTCGGTGAAACACCACGACCTTGCCGTCGCGGTCGGAGGTGGGCTTCCACGTGAATCGATCACGGCCGCTGGCGGCGGTGCCCGCCATTCGGGTCACCGAGGCGCGGAGGCGGCCGCGGCGTCGGGCTCGGGCCGCGGCGGAGCGCCGTGGCGTCGGGGGTTCGAAGACCGGTAGATGCATGGGAACTGCGCTCTGCCGTGTGATCGCGTCGTCCGGCCGGGGGTTGCGCCGGGCGAGCGTTTCTTCGGACGGATTCGGCCCGGAACCACGTTCCCCTGAACAAAAACCTCCCGCCGCGCGGGTGGTGCGACGTCACCCCACGAGCCAGTGCACGACGACGTCGAAGCCGATGCCCGCGGCGAGCAGGGCGACCTTGAGGCCGTCGTCATGGCGGTGGTGGAACACCTCGGGCAGCAGGTCGCAGAGCGCCACGAAGAGAAAGGTGCCCGCGGCGAGTGCGGTGAAAACTTCGAGGCCGAGGCTCGAGAGCTCCGGCGCGAGCCATCGGCGGCCGTAGGCTCCGGCCGGCGTCACCAGCGCGAAGGCCACGAGTAGGAGCAACACCCGGCGCCGCGGCATCCCAGCCAGCAAGAACGCGGTGCCAAGGGGGAACCCTTCCACAGCCTTGTGGCTCAAGACAGACACGAGCAGCGGGCCCTTGGGCGTCTCGAACTCGACACCGGCACTGAGCCCGATGCCGGCGGTGAACGCGTGGACCGAGAGGCCAAAGAGCGTGGCCCATCCAAGCGTGCGGTGCTGGGCGCGGCTTTCTGCCGCGGCGCTAGTGGGTGGCCCGCCGCGCCGCAACGCCAGGTTCTCGATCAGGAAGAGCAGCAGAACCCCGAGCAACACGCAGAGCCACACCAGTTGCGCGTGGCCGTGCCCGCTCCCGGCGTGCTCGTGCGCATGCCCGTGGTCCTCGGCCGCGCGGCTGGCAGCCATGCCTGCGATCTGTGGCAGCAGGTGGAGGAACACGGCGCCGAGGAACACGCCGGCCGCAAACGCGATCATCAGGTGCTGCCCGCGCTCGGTCCGGCGCAAGAAGAGCGGGACGACACCCCCCGCCAGTGCGGTGGCGAAGATCAGCAGGGTGGAGACGACGAGCCAGTTCATGCGATCGCGCTCCCGGACGGAGCGCGCAGTCGCACAGATTGCCCGGAGCGTCCCGCAGACGCACTGGGTTTTGCAGGAGGATGCGTGTGGCGACTTTCGTGTCCTAGTTCGCGCAGCTCCTGGCGCAGGTAGAGCCGCTCCGGTCGCAGGCCGCCGTGGATCAGGTCGATCGGTCCGGCGTGCCCCTGCTGTAGCGCGTCGCGGACGATCCCGAGCAGCGGCGCGAGGCCGGTGCCGGCGCCAGCGAGGAGGAGTTTCTGCGTCGGTGGGTCAGGCAGGTAGTAGCACTGGCCGAACGGGCCGCGCACCGTGATCGTGTCGCCGGGCTGCCGTTCGTGGAGCCAGCCGCTGACGTGGCCTTTTGGCAGCCGTCGCACGTGGAGCTCGAGCACGCCATCGGTTGGCAGGCTGGCCAACGAATAGCTGCGCGCGGCGCCATCCGTGTGCAGGACGTCGACGTACTGCCCGGGTCGATAGGCGAACGGCTTCGTCGGCAGCAGCCGCAGGCGCGCGACATCGTCGGCGACCTGCTCGACGCTGTGGACCTCGGTGGACAGCGTCGCCGCGGCGGTCGCGTCGAGTACGCGCAGCGGTCGATCCGGCCGTGCCTGGCAGGCGAGGAAGTGGCCGGTCTAGCGCAGCGTGGCGCGCAGACCGCGTTGGCTGTCCGCCGGCGGATCGTCCGCTTGCAGCATGCACTTGCAGCAGGTGCCTGCGCGGCAACCGCTCGGCGGGTCCAGGCCCGCGCGTTCGAGAGCCTCGAGCACGGTCTCGCCATCCTCCAGGGCGATCGAGGTGCTGCCGATCAGCACCTCGGCGGCCGTCGTGGACGCCGACCTCATCGGCCGAGGACGTCGCCGCGCACGCTGTTGGCCAAGGCCGCGACCTCGGCGATCTCGGCCGCCGGCGCGCCGAGCTCCGCGAGCACGGCGCCCAGATGCTCGATCACGACGTCGACGTGCAGGTCGTCGAGCCCGCGCGCCAGCAGTGGCTGGTGCGCCGTGCGCATGTCCTCGCCGGTGTACTCGGCGGGCCCGCCAGTCGCGTAGGTCAGAAAGGCTTTCTGCTTGGCGATCTGTCCGTCCATGTCGACGTCGTCGAACATGGGGGCGACGCGCTCGTCGCGCAGCATGCGGCGGTAGAACAGGTCGACTGCGGTTTGCAGGGCGGGCTCGCCGCCCAGGCGTTCGTAGAGGCTCATCGTCCGCTTCCTTCCAAGTGCTCCAAGAGTGGTCTCTAGCGGGCCTGTTCGGAAACGCGGCCACTCAGGGGTGAATGGGGCTCGGTTTTGCCAGTTTGGGTGGTGCATGGCACGGCCGCTTGCGAGCGGCATCGGCGGTCGCATGGCTCCATGAGCGAGCGCCAGTCGAGACGCTGCGCCGCGATCTCGAGCCGTCTGGGCTGACATCACCTTCACCCGCGGCGCCGGCTCGGTGTCACGGTCGGTGGAGAAAAGCACCCTCGGCATGCAACGCTCGCCACCGATCGGCGATCATCCAGGGTCCCTTCGCGCAGGAGCTCTTGCATGAAGACCGTTTCGATCGCCTCTGTCGGGCTACTGCTCGGGCTGACGTCGTGCGTCACCCGGCGCCCGGACCCCAACCAGAACCTGAGCGAGGTAAGCCAGGCCGGGATCGTCGCCTACACCAAGGCGAAGGTCGCCTGGGCCGACGCCATGGCCAAGCCGGCCGGCGACCCGCAGAGTCGGCGGGCGGATCTGGACGTGGTGTTGAGCCACTTGGACGACGCGATTGCCAACGACCCCCGCTGCCCGCTCTTCCACCACATGAAAGGGGTGATGTTCGAGCTGAAGAGCGGGCCAGAAGACTTCGACCGGGCCATCGCCGCCTATGTCGACGCCCTGGAGTTATCCGAGGACTGGGTGCCTGGGCACGTCGGTCTCGGGCGCGTCGCGGCCTACCGAGGGTGGGCCGCGGCCGCCGACGACGAGGCCGAGCGCGACCGCCGCAAGGTCGAGGCGATGCAGCACTTCAACAACGCCAAGCTGGCGCTGATGAGCATTGCCGATCCCAGCGAGACTGCCGGCATCGACTGGCTGCAGCGCCTGACCGGAGTGTCGTTCATCCTCCCGCGCGAGCGCGATCCGCTCGACCCGACGCTGGAGCGCAACAGCAACCTCTTGCTGCTGCTCAACTTCATGTCGGACGCCTTGGATTGGCGGCACGACAACGGGGCGCTGCTGCCCGACCTCGGTGTGCCAGCCGGCAGCCGTACGGACCCGCTGCGGATGATGAAGGCGCGGGTCGCCTACTGGGGCCTGCAGGTCGCCGGACCGTATTTGCACGAGGACCCGGAAGGCTACCTGCGGACGCTCGAGGCCGACGTGTTGCGGCTCGACCCCAATTACCTGGACGCGCGGATCCAGCGCGCGCAGGCGTTCTACGGCCTCGGCCGCTTCGACGAGGCGGCGGCGGTGCTCGAACCCTACTGGACGTCGAGCAACCCGATGGTCGCGGAGCACCTGGTGCTCATGGAGACGATCGCCTGGGTGCTGGGCCAGGGCTGGCTGGAGTCCACGGCGGACGCGCGCCGCCTCGATCGGGCGACCGGCTACTTCCGGTCGCTGCGGGCGCGCAACCGGGAGCCGCACTCGGGCACGTTGTTGTGCCCGATGTTCCACTTCTACAACGGCAAGGCCGACCGCGATGCCGCGGCGTTGGAGCTCGCCCTGAAGGAGCTGCAGAACGTCGAGGCCGTGGGGGCGCAGGCCCCGCTTGCGGAGCGGCTCCGAGCGCAGATCGAGATCGCCCAGAACGAGCTTTCGGAGGCCTCGTCATGAACCCCTCGACCGCTCATAAGATGCTGCAGGAACGCGGCTTCGAGATCTTTGCGGAGCTGCTCGCCGACCCCGCCAAGGGCCGGGCGACCGCGCGCGAATGGCGGCGTGCTGCCGAGGCCGCGCTGGCGGCGATCCGGGCCCGCAACAGCTCCGGGCAGGTGCGCCGTGACGCCGATGCCATCGGCCGTTCGTTTGAGCTGGCGAGCGAGCTCCTGGACTCTTTGGCGCCGGGCGGAGAAACCGCGCGCAACGAATCGGCCGGTCGGGCGATCACCGGGGTGAATTCGAACCTCAGGAGATTGTGATCATGAGCAACACCGGCCCCGTGACTTCCCACAGCTTCAACGGCTTCCGCTCTGCTGGCATCGGTGCCGCGGGCTTCAACGCCGCTGGCGCGATCGGCGCCGCGGCCGTGGGCACGGCAGGGTCGCTGTTCCGGCTGTCACCGGCCGGGGCGGCGACTTCTGCAGCCGCGAGCCTGATCGGCGGCGGCGCTGGCGTCGGCGGCGGCGTGGGCGGGCTCGGCACGGCGGTGAGCGGCCAGGCCGCCGAGCTGCAGCAGCTCTTGCAGATCCAGCTGCAGCTGCAGCGCGAAACCCAGACCTTCACGACCCAGACCAACATCCTCAAGAAGCAGGACGAAGCGCGGATGTCCGCGGTGCGCAACCTGCGGCCCTGAGGCTGCCCGAGACGAATCCGACGATGGCGAGCAAGATCGACTTTGCGACGGCGCTCGACGTGCGCCGGGACGACCACCGGCCGCTCCGTTTCCTCGCCGAAGCGGCGCACCTGTGGCTCGACCTGGCCCGCTTCGACCGGGCTCGCGAGAGCTTCGAGGGGTTGCTGGCGCTGGCGCCGAACAGCCCGGTCGGCTGGCTCGGCCTGGGCTCGGTGTGCCTCGCGGAGGGCAACTATCGCGAGGTCGAGCGGTTCGCCAAGCAGGCGGGTCGGGTGCCGGGGGCCGACGCCAACACCATGGCGCAGGCCGCGACGCTGCGCGGCCGGGCGCTGCTCGCCGGAGGCCGGCTGCGGGAGGCCGCGGCCGCCCTGCAGCAGGCCGCCGAAGTCGATCGCGATGGGCCAGCGGGCGACGTCGCCCGCGAGCTGCTCGCACAGATGGAACAAGAACCACCACCACCGTCGCCGGGCGCGGCGCGCTGAATCGAAAGCCTTCTACCGAGATCGAGCCATGTCACGCATTGGACGCAGTGGCCCCCCGATTCCCCCGACCGGACCGGACGGCCCGAAGGGGCCCCGCAAGGCCGATTCGAACCCGCCGCCGGCGGCCGCGGACTTCCTCGGCAAGCTCGAGGGCGCCATGGGCTCGACGGGCCCGGGGCCAACGCCGGCGGCGGCCAGCGCCTTCGCCCAGGGGCTGCAGTCCGTCGTCGCCGACGGCGTGCGCGACGGCAAACCCCGCGACGAGATTCTCGACGAGGCGGTCCAGCACGGCCTGCGCGAGGCGTTCGGCGAGGAGGCGACGCCGGAGATGGTGGGCTCGGTGCGGGATGCGTTCGAGCAGCATGCGGCGTTGCGGACGCTTTTTGACCGTTTGTTGGGCCAGGTGCGCAACGAATCTTGAGGTCGTGCGATCACCGGTTGGCACGGAGAACGACCCAACATGAACCTCGCGCTGAACCCGACGGCCCTGCAGGGCGCCCTTCCCAACGTCCCCGACCGCACTGCCGAAACGGCCGCGGCGACCTCGGCGGGCAGCGGCCAGGCCTTTGATCTGCAGGGCCCACCGGCGCCCGCGGCGGCCGATCCCACGCGGGTCGCCGGCCCCGGCAAAGTCGAGGGCGACATCGGCCTCTTTGGTCCGATGCGCGAGTTTGGGAGAATCCTGAACAAGTTTCAGGAGTTCAACAAAGCGTGCGCGACCAAAGAGACCCACTTCCGCGAGCAAGGGCTGACCGCAGATCACCCGGATGTCGCCGCTCACCGGCAAGACCGGATGGCCAAGATGCTCGAGTTCCAGGTCGCGGTGCAGGACGCCGGCTACCGGCTCGAGCTCGCCGGCAAGGTGATCGAGCACGGCACGCAGGGCACGCGCACCATCCTGCAGACCCAGACGTGATGCGCGCACGGCCGGGGGGGCGGGGTGGGGTGCGAGCGCTAGTGCTGCTGCTCGGCCTGATGTCCGTGAGCGCGTGCGGCGGCGAGGTGGCGGCCGACTTGGTGCGGGTGCCGACCGAAAAAGAGGCCAACGAGATCCTCGCCAAGCTCTCGGTGCGCGGCGCCGAGAAGACGTCGAAGACCGAGCAGCGCACCTCGTTTTGGCAGATCACGGTGCCGCCGGATGAGCTGGACTCGGCGCGGCGTCGGTTGGTCGAGCTGCGGTTGCCGCGCGACGACCACCCCGGCTACGAGGATCTGCTGGCGAGCACCGGCCTGATCCCGAACAAGGTCGACGAGCGCGCCAAGCTGATGCACGCGGTGGCGGGTGAGCTCGCCGCAACGCTCGAGACGCACCCGCGCATCCTGGCGGCGCGCGTCCACGTGGCCTTGCCGGACAAGGAGCTCAACGTCGATCCCGTGGCGATGTCGACCAAGCCGCGCACGCGGCCGACGGCCTCGGTGTTGATTCACCACGAGGGGCCCGCGACCGTGCGCGATGGGCAGCCGCTGCGGGTGATCGCCGAGGACTTCGCCTTGGCGGCGGCCGATGCCGAGCAGATCGCCGGCCAGCTGCAGAAGGAAGAGGTCACGGTCGACGCCGCGGCGGTGGCCGCGGTGTGGGATCGGTTGGCGGCCATGGCGCCCGCGCGTTGGCGGCTGGCGGCGGCCGGCGGCGCCGGTGGGGACTCCGAGGACGAGTCCGACCCAGCGTGGCCACTGCGGCCCGACGCGGTGTGTCTGCTCGTCGCCAACGCCGTCGAGAACCTGAGCCCCGGCGACGTCACGGTCGTCTATAGCGCCGTCCGCTCGTTCGGCGGCGGCGCGACGGCGCCGAGCGGGGGCGCACCGGCGGCAGCGCCGACGGTCGCGGGGGTGGCGGCCGACTACGACACGCTGGCCGCGGACGATCGACGGGCCTTTCTCGAGCGGGTCGGCGTCGATGCGGCGGCCGGCGGCGACGGCCCGAGCCAAGAGGACTACGCCAAGCTGGAGAGCAACTTCTTGTTGCTGGTGGTGTTCGCCGGCGTCTTGGTGATCGTCGTGGTGTTCTTGACCTTGCGTCTGCTCAAGGACGGTCGCGGCTGAGGCTCCCAATGGCGGCATCGCCCGACTCGCCGCAGACGCCGCCCGCGAACGCCAACCCCTCGGTGCGTTCGCGGGCCGCCCAGATCGCCGCGAACGCCCTGGCCGCCGACCCGGCGGTGGTGCTCGCGCGATTGCCGGTGCCGATCCCCGTGGCTGAGCCGGCGCCGGAAGCCGCGCGGGTGCAGGGCCGCGCGCCCAGCGAGCGGCTGCGGCGTCTCCTCTGGGATGAGGTCTTGGGGCTGGAGTGGGAGGACGGGATGCGGCCGCAGTCCGTGCCCGAGGACCTGCCGGCGAGCCACTACTGGCGGCGCCGTTGGCGCCTGGATCAGCGTCGGCGCTGGCGGGTGCTGCGGTCGCGGATGCCGCAGATCTGGGGGCGCATCCTCGAGATGTCGCCGGATGACACGTACGAGTTGTGCGGGGCGATCGGCGTCGAGCTTCTGGCGCTGGCCGCGCTCAGCCAGCAGCGGTCGCGCGAGGAGTTGCGCGACTGGCTCGCTGCGCTGGGCTCCCGGGGCAAAGAGGTCTTTGAGCGGTTGCGCCAGGGGGGGCTGCCGAGCCCGGCGCTCGGGCCGGTGGCGGATCAGGCCTACGAGGCCCTTCGCAACGGCGAGTCGCGGCGGCGCATTCCCGATCGGCTGGGGCGCGCGCTCCTGGCCGCGCTGCTGCTGCGCGTCGCCGCCGAAGATCGCGCTGCCATCGCCAAGTTCGCCCGTTCGACCCTACCGGAAGTGCTGGCGCGGACCGAGCCGATGCCGTTGCCCGACGACCAGGGCGCCGAGCTCGGCGAGCAGCTGGTCAGCGCGGTGCTCGAGCGCGGAACGTCCAGTAACCATTAGCGTGGGACGACGAGCGAGATGAGCCAGACGAGCGAACCCCCTGCTGGAGCCGGCCGTGGCCGGGTGCTGTCGCCGGCCGATGTGGCCGACGCCACGCCGCTCTACCCCGCGGCGCGGTTGCTGCCCGGCAGCTACCTGGAGGCGGACGCCCTGCTCGCGCAAGCCCAGCAGCGGCTCGACGCGGCCCAGGCCGAGGCGGATCAGATCCTCGCCACGGCGCGCGAACAGGCCGAGCAGGTGCTGGCGGCGGCGCGCGCGTCGGTCGACAGCGAGCGCGAGAAGGCGATCGAGGCGGCGCGGAGCGAGGTCGCCACCGCGATGGGCGCGGCGCTGCGGCGGCTCGACCAGGAAGTGAGCGCGGTGCGCGAGCGCTATCCGCAGGACGTGTGGAGCGCTGGGCTCGCGGTCGCGCGCAAGGTCCTCGACATCGAGTTTCGCACCGAGCCGCGGCACGTCGTCGAGATGGTCAAGGGCGTGCTCAAGAGCGCGCGGAAGTACCACGAGATCACGATCTTTGTGCACCCCGACGATCTTGAGTTCGTCGGCGCCAAGGAAGCAGAGCTGCGCCAGCTCTGCGTGTTTGCCAACGCCTTCCGCATCCTCGACGACGAGTCGCTGCCACGGCACGGCGTGCGCGTCGAGACCGGCGAAGGCGGTCAGTATCAGGCCACGCTCAAGAGTGCGATCGACGCGATCGAGGACGCGCTGCGCAAGGAGGGCAAGCTGTGAGCAACCTCGAGTTCGACTTTGATCTGTCGCGGATCGAACCGCCCGTCCATCGCCAAGGGCAGGTCACCGAGATTCGCGGCACAGTGGTACGCGCGGCGATTCCCGACGTGCACCTCGGCGAGATCTGCCGCATCGAACGCCCGGACGAGCCGGACCTCGAGGCCGAGGTCATCGGCTTCGATCGGCAGGGTGTGCTGCTGATGCCGCTCGGCCAGCTGAGCAGCATCCGCACCCAGGCGGTCGTCAAGCCCGGCGGCGGCCGACCGATGGTGCCCTGCGGCGAGGGCGTGCGCGGTCGCGTGCTCGACGCGCTCGGCGATCCACTCGACTCGGTGGGGCCGTTGCGCGCGACCGAGCACACGCCGCTGATGTCGGACCCGCCCAACCCGCTGGCGCGCGATGGCATCACCGAACCGCTGCCGACCGGCGTGCGTTCGATCGACGCCCTGCTGACGGTGGGGCGCGGTCAGCGCATGGGCATCTTTGCCGCCGCCGGTGTCGGCAAGAGCACGCTGATGAGCATGATCGCCCGCAACGTCGCCGCGGACACCGTGGTGATGGCGCTGATCGGCGAACGTGGTCGCGAGGTGCGCGGGTTCTTGGAGAACGATCTCGGCGAGGCAGGGCTGGCCAAATCGACGGTCGTTGTGTCGACCAGCGACCAGCCGGCGTTGCTGCGCCTGCGCGCCGCGTTCACCGCGACGGCGATCGCCGAGGCGGCGCGGCGCAAGGGGCAGCGCGTCGTGCTGCTCATGGACTCGGTCACGCGCTTCGCCCGCGCGTTGCGCGAAGTCGGGCTGGCGGCGGGCGAGCCGCCCGGCCGGCAGGGTTATCCGGCGTCGGTCTTTGCCTTGTTGCCGCGGCTGTTCGAGCGCGCCGGGAACGACGTGGGTGGCTCGATCACGGCGTTCTACACGGTGCTGGTCACCGGCGACGATCTCGCCGAGCCCGTTGCGGATGAGACCATTGGTCTCCTCGATGGCCACATCATCCTGTCGCGCGAGATCGCCGCCCGCGGGCAGTATCCGGCGATCGATATCCTGCGCAGCAAGAGCCGTCTGATGACCGGCCTGGTCGACCGGCCGCACCTGGCGGCGGCGACCCGGGCCAACCAGGTGGTCCACGCCTACGAGAAGAACTACGACAAGATCACCATGGGCCTCTACGACCCGCCCGAGGGCGACGAGGAGGGCCGGCTCGTGCGCATGTATCCAAACGTGCAGGAGTTCCTGAAGCAGGACCAGCACGACGCGCCGTCGTTTGAGGAGACCGCGGCCCAGCTGAAGCAGCTGTGCGGCTAGCCCGACGCTGGTGATGGCCGTCTTCCGGTTTCCGCTGCAGCCGAAGCTGGACCAATTCCTCGATGACAAGGAGCGGATCGAGCGCGAGCTGGCCGACCTGATGGAGCGGGTGCGGGCGGCCGAGCAGGAACTAGCGGCGGCGCGCGAACTTCGCCAAAAAGCCGCGCAACGCCTGACCACGGCGCGCGATCACCTGGCTGAGGCACGGCGCCGCCCCGGGCGCGCCGGCGAGCTGGCCGAGCGGCACCAATTTGCCGAGCACCTCGATCAGCTCGTGCAACAGCGTCTCGCCGAAGAGCGCGCCGAGGAGGCCAAAGTGGTCGAGCTGGAGCACAAGCAAAAGAACAAGGGCGAGGAGCTGCTCGAGGTGCACGGCCAAGTGCGCAACCTCGAGGACTTCCGCGACCGCAAGCTCAAGGAGTTTGAGGCGGAGCAGGAGCGCCTCGCCGAGAACGAGCGGGACGATGACGCCATCCAGCGCTGGGCCCACCAGCGGCGTGAAGAGGAGGAGGACGGCCGTGTCTAGGATCGACGACCGCCGCGCCACGCAGCGCGCCGACCAACAGCGCCAGGACCGCCGGCCGACGGCGAGCAAACAAGCGCCGGCGCTGCCGCGCGTGCCGTTCCAGAAGATGTTGAACCCGGCCAACTCGCGGCGCCCGGGCCCCGGCGCCGAGCCGCGCCCCGGCGGGCGCCAGGCCCTGCCGACGGCTGGCGGCGTGAGTCCCGGCGGCGCCGGTTGGCGGGCCGTGGTCGCCGACCTGGCCAAGGTCACCGGCGCGCCGAGCGATGCCGCGCTGGCCACGGCCCAGCTCGCGGCCCAGGCCGAACAGGCCGGGGGCGGACTCGCGGCGAGTGGCGCGACCGCCCGGCATCAAATCGACGCCGGCCTGACTGCCGAGGCTGCGGCGCCATCCATGGACGAGCCGTCGTCCCCAGGCACCGAAGGGGCGCCCGGGGTGCCGTTGACGGCGCCGGGCGCGGCACCGCTGCCGACCCTGGCCGCGGCCAGCCCCATGGGCGGTGCCCGCATCGATCCCGAGCTGTTCCAGTCGATCGTGCAGTACGCGACCGTGCAGCGCGACGAGTCCGGGCAGGCCGAACTGCGGCTGGGCTTCGATCGCAGCGTCCTCGGCGGCCTCAAGCTCCGCATCAAGGCCTACGGCCGCGGCCGGGTGGGCATCACGGTGAGCAGTGCCGGTGGCAGTGTTTCCAGCGACGCGCTCACGCCGCTGCTCGAGAACCTCCGCGCCAAGGGTGTGGAGGTGGTCGAAGTCGTCCAAGGGTGAGGGGTTACACCCGCACCGCTTGATCAGACGCGGCGACCACGGTTGAATGCGCACCGGGTGGGGGAGGGTCACCATGAAGACGGAACTGGCTGTCCGCGACGTGACCACCGAACCGGATCCGCAACCGGAAACAGGCGTGGGTTTCCCCGCCATGCAGGCCGTGGCCTTCCCGGCCCGCTCAAGGCTTGGCGATCTCGAGGTCGCCGCGCCCCTGGGCGCGTTGCTCGAGCGGGTCGCGCACGCCGCCGAGCGGGTGCTGGGCGACACGCTCGAGACCGGCGTCCGCATCCAGCTCGGGCGTGAGCTCGACGCCACCGAGCCGGCGCGGCCGTGTTTTGCCGCCGTGCTCGAGCGCGCCGACAAGGAGCGCTTCGTCGTCGCGCTCGACGGCCGCGCCGCCCGCATGCTCGCCGACAAGGTCGCGCGCAGCGTCTCGGGCATGAACGGGACCGGCGAGCTGTCCGACGCCGAGCTGGGCCTGCTCGACTTCGTGATCGTCGCGACCCTAGATGGCATGGACCGCGTCCTCGGGCTCGCCGATTCCGGCTGCGGCGTGCTCGAGTTCGCCAGCCGCGACGAGGCCCTCGCGCGCCTGCGGTCGCTCGACACCGTGCTCCCGGGCCGCGTCACCATCGGCGGTCGCGTCGGCGCGCTCTGGGTCGGCGCGCCCCGACGCCTCCTGGAGCAGGTCTCGCTGAAAGAAGGCGCGGCACTGCCCGAAGAGACGTGGCGCGTGCTGCCGAGCGTACCGGTGCAGCTCGAGCTGGCACCGGTGCCGCTCTCCGCCGAGGAGCACGCGCGGCTGGCGCCGGGCAGCGTCGTGCTACTGGGCGCGAGCGACCTGATCTCGCCGCCGATCCCATGTCAGCTGGTCACGGCGACCGGCTGGCGGCTGTGCCTAGCGCAGATTGCGATGGACTCGCCCACCCTCCTGCAGGTCCGCTGCGGCCCGGTCGAGCCGCTGGCCCTCCCCGCCGAAGCGCCGGGCCGCGAGCTCGTGCCGGTGCTCGGCGAGCGCGAGCTCACCGTCGAGCAGCTGGCGGCGTGGCGGCAAGGCAGCCCGGTCGAGTTCGCCCGCGATGTCGCCGGTGCCGTCGTGCTGCACGAAGGTGGCGCGCCGGCCTGGCGCGGCGAACTGGTCCGCGTGCAGGGCGAGCTCGGCGTGCGCCTGCTGCAGCGCGCCTAGATCCGGCCGTACCGAGCCGCGACAAGAACCGCCGGATTCGGCCGGGGCCGCCCACGCCTCGCGACGGCCGGCCTGGCTCACTCGCCCAGGACCAGATGGAGGGCGTTGCTCACCACCCAGGGCGAGGGGCCGCCGGGCTGCAGGGCGAACGCCTGGGTTGTGAGTCGCTGGCCGACCAAGGCGAAGTCGCGCGGGATCGGCAGAGGCAACGTGCCAAACCCGCGTGAGTTGGTCATGCCAAACGTCCCGAACAGGAACGTCGCTGGATCAAACCACACGGAGCAGCCACTGCCGACGCTCATCGCTCCCCACCGGGTGGCAAACAGGCCCACGAAGGGCACGTTGCTCTCGGCCTCCACGTCCACGGCAAAGCCCGGAGTATCGATCCATGGCAGGCCGTACGCGTGCAGCGAGGGCGGCCGCGAGACGGCGCAGCCGGGGCCGCCTTCTGTGACCGACGCCTCAGCCGACGAGCCATGGACGACCATCCGGCTGCCGCCAAAGAACCCTCCCCCGACGGACAGACCGAACACCAACGTGCGTTGCCGCGCCGAGTCGTAGCCGAGGCCGAACGGGTCGAAGAAGGAGACCGGCAGATACGAGATGCGCCATCGCGTCGAACCCCACTCCCAGAGCTCGTTGCCGTTGGTCACGACGATGACGGCTCGGCGCCGCACGTCGTATGCGAGGTTGGAGCCTAGGAGGGTGTGCGGCGCCGTGCCCGGGCGCTGCGTCCAGTTGCTGCCGTCCCACTCCCAGAGCTCGTCTAGGATGTGAAGGACCGCACGCTGTGCGTTCTGGTCGTAGGCCATGGACCCCCTGGATGAGTCGTCCGCCGGCGGCGGGGTGGTGCTCGGGAAGCGCTGCAGCCAGCTCGTCCCATCCCACTCCCAGGTCTCGGTGGGGGTTCCCGTGCCGCCCCGTCCACCGTAGAGCACAAGCCGCTGCCGCGCCGCATCGTAGGCCATGGCCGGCATCGATCGCGCCGCGGGGCCCGCGGGGAGTTGGCTCCAATTGGTGCCGTCCCAAGACCACACCTCGTCGCTGCCGCCTCCATACAGGATGGTGCGTTGCCCCGCCGCGTCGTAGGCCAAGCTGGCCTCAAGCACGTCCGTGGGCCCTGGTGGCGTGGCACGCCAGCGGCTGCCGTTCCACAGCCATGCCGGTGCGGTCGGGCTCGTGTTGAACCCGCCCACAACCAGGAGCTCCTCGCGGACCTCGTCGAACGCCACTCGTGGCAATCCTCTGGCGAACTTGACGGATGGGCCGAGCGCGCGCGAGACCTCGCGCCACGCGGTCCCGTCCCAGTGCCAGCTGTCGGGGTGCACCAGTCCCGTGGCCCAGCCGCTGACCAGGAGCAAGCGGCGGTGGACGCCGTCGTAGGTCAACGCGCCCACCCGGCGCGGCGCTGGCGCGACCGCGGGCCGGCTCTCGCGCCACGTCGTGCCGTCCCATTCCCACGTGTCGGCGAGATCGTTCAGGGCGGTGCCGCCGAACAGCACGGCGCGACGGCGCGACGCGTCATACGCCATGCTCGCAAACGAACGCGCCGGCGGCTGCACGCCGCCGACCTCGGTCCAATCCACGCCGTCCCATTCCCAAGTGCGCCCGGCATGCACCAAGACGCAGCGCTGTCGGGCGGCGTCGTACGCCATGGCCGGAGAGCTGCCGCCGCCGGTGGGCGAGGTGGTTGAATGGCGCTGGACCCACTCGGTGCCGTCCCACTCCCAGGTGTCTTCGTACGGCGTCGTCGTCGGGCCGCTCGAGGTGTGGCCGCCAAACATCACGACGCGTTCCCGCGCCGCGTCATAGGCTAGGGCCGGGAAGCCGCGCGGCGGAGGCGACACGCGCGGCGATCGCTCGGTCCAGGCGCGTCCATCCCAGGTCCAGGTGGAGTTGGGCGCCAGCGCAAAGCCGTCCTGGCCCCAAGCAACCATCTCGCGCCGGGCGGCGTCGAACGCCATGCAGTGGTTGCCCGCCACTGGAGGCCGGTGCGTCGAGGGGCGGCTGGTCCAGTGCGTGCCATCCCACTCGAACACGTCACCGTCGCTCAGCATGACGACGCGGTTGCGGACGCTGTCGTAGGCGGCGACGCCCGGACCAGGGCCGAGCGCCCGCTGGGCGTCAGCCGTTGTCGCAACCGTCAAACAAAGCAGGCCCGCGGCGGCCCCGGCCAGAGCTCCTTCTCGTGCCATACGGTCAGTCTAGACGAACGTCTCGCCCCCGCTCGCTCGCCCCTCCTGGGGGTGCAGGGCCGACCGGCGGCTGCGGCCAAAAAACCAATCTTCTGCAAGAGCGGAAGGCTCAGCGGACATGCGTCGTCGTGTGCACGCCATGAAATCCTTAGCCTCCCCCGCGCCCTGTGCCGGTTAGGACCCACAATCGTGCCCGTACCGTGGGACTGACCGCCGAAGAGTTCGCGCAACGCTGGCAAAGCTGTCAGCCGGTCGTGTGGTGCGTGGCAGCCTCCATTGTGGCGGACCGAAACCTCGCCGATGACGTAGTGCAGGAGGCAGCGGTGATCGCTCTCGGCAAGCTCGACACCTTCAAACCGGGTACCAGCTTCTCCGCCTGGATGGCGCAGATTGTGCGCTACACGGCGCTGAACTGGGCGCGGGCGCGGCGGTCGTCGCCCGGCACGCTCGAGGACGGCTTCGTCGGCCCCGACCGCAAACCCACCAATGGTGCCGTGGCGGCCGACGGTAGGCTGGCGCCCGACCAAGATGCGTTTGACGATCAAGTGCAGCGGGCGTTGTGGGCGTTGTCCGAGCCGGCCCGCGCGTGTCTCTTACTGAAGACTGTCGTGGAACTCGACTATCGGGAGATCGCGGAAGTGCTCGGCCTCGCCGAGAACACGGCGATGAGCCACGTGCACCGCGCCCGCGCGCGCATGCGCGAGCTGCTCAGGGAACGGCAGACGCCGCTGCCCTCCAAGGAGGTGCGATGACCAACCACCGTGACGGCTCCGACCTCGACGCGTATCTCGATGGCCTGATGGACGATGCGGATCGCTTGCGCTTCGAACGCCGCTTGTTGGCCGACGACGCGCTGCGGCAGGAGCTCGCGACGGCGCGTTCCATCGAGAACTCCCTGCGTCGCACCATGCAGCCAACAGCCCTCGCGCCCGGCGATCTAGCTGACGTTATCGATGGTCCGGTCACTCCCCAGCGCCCTGAAATCTTTGGACGCTGGCGCCTCGTATCGGCGGCGGCGGCGATGCTGCTTGTGCTCGTCGCCTGGTGGTCGCCGTGGCGGCCGGGCGTCGACCCAGCGGCGGTCGCGGTCGGCGCGTCGTGGGCAGAGCTCTACCAGAACGCCGCCGACCGTGACTTCAACGTCGGCTCGGACCTCTGCAACACGCCGGCCCAGCTCACCGGTCTCCTTGGCATCGACCTTGGCCGCAACATCGACGTCCGGCGAGATACCGACGTCGTTCTGCGCGGCGTGTGCTCGTCCCCTGACTACGAGGAGCTCCGCGCCATGGTGGTGCAGGCCGCGCCGGACCTCCACGTGCTCGTGTTTGTGGCCGCGCTCGTGGACGACCCCCGGCCGCAGCTCCCCGAGCGCTCCTCGCTGCACCTGCATCGGCACGCACTCGAGCCGTTCGTGATCTACGAGCTGTCGCCGTCACCGACCGCTTGCACGTCGGGCTGCTACCGACTCGGCCGCTGAGGAGCACCTGCCGGACGTTTTGTGCAAGGCTGATCCTCGCCGTGCACATCAGGGGGCGTGACTGAGTCCACGCTTCCCGTCGACGCGCCGCATCGTCTGCTGCACTCGCGCTACACCCGCCTGGCCCGCAACACGATCGACTACTGGATGTTGCCGGACGCGGCGCACCTGACCGAGCCCGAGGTGCTGGCGGCCTTCGACAGTGCCCCGTGGCTCGAGGACGCGTCGCTGCAGCTGTACTTGCACGTCCCGTTCTGCGCGCAGCGTTGCCGGTTCTGCGCCTTCTCGGGCGGCAACAGCCTCGAGTTTCGCGAGGCCCAGCGCTACGTGCGGCTCGTGATCGAGCAGATGCGTGATCTGTGGAGTCGGTCGTCGGCGCGGGGGCAGCGCATCCGGTCGGTCAACATCGGCGGCGGCAGCCCCGATTTGTTGGGCCGAGAGATCGGCCCTCTGCTGCGTGCGGTGCGTGACTTGCCGGGGTGTGACGATGACACCGAGATCGCCGTAGAGTTCACGCTGTCCACGACCAAGCGCGAGTTCATCGATGAGCTCGCCAAGTATGAGGTCACGAAAGCGTCGTTCGGCATCCAGTCGATCGACGCCCGCGTGCGGCGGTGGATGCGTCAGCCGGCGACGGTGGTTGGGCTGGACCGAGTACTCGACTGGATCGACGGCCGCATCCCGGTGGTCAACGCCGACCTCATCACTGGACTGCCGGGACAGGATCTGCGGACGGCGCAGCAGGATCTGCGCGCGCTCACCGAGGACCCCAGGATTCATGCGGTGAGCTCCTACGTGCTCACCGCCGGGGCGGCGCCGGCGATGCTCGCGGCGATGCAGTCGGGGACGGTCCCGCCGCAACCGTCGCCGGCGACGCAGGCCCTGATGCGCGTGCATACCTACACGGCGCTGTTGCGCGAAGGGTGGTTGCGCCGAGGGACCAACACCTACGTCGATCCGCGCCGCGTGGCGCCGGAGGTCTTGGAGCGTTTGGCCGGCAACGAGTGCATCGGCAGCAGTCACTTCGAGGCGTTTCTGCTCGCCGCCGGACCGCAGGCGGTTTCCAGCGTCCCGGGCGCGCGGCTCGAGAATCACGTCGACGTCGCGACCTGGACGGCGGCCGTCGAACGCGGCGAGCATCCGTTTCATTTGGCGAAGTGCTCGACGCAATCACAGCGCGACACGGCGTTGTGGGTGTTTCCTCTGCGGTGGGAGGGGCTCCCGCGGGAACGCTTCGAGGCGATGTTGCAGGGCGGCGCTCTGACCCAAGGTCAGCTGCGGTCGCTGCACCGCTTGGTGCGGGAGGGCTTGGTGATCGAGAACAACCGCGGCTACGAGCTGTCCTGCGTGGGCGAAGTGTTCATGGGGCACTTGGTGCGGGAGCTCAAGAGCGCCGCGGCGCGCCGCGCCGTCGACGACTACATCGAGGAGGGTGAGGCTCTGGGGCGCGCGATTGCCGACGGCGACGTGCAAGACGAAAACCCCGCCAACAATCGGCAGATCGCCGACGCGCTGCTCAAGCGGGAGGCTCGGTTTGATTGACCGCCTCCGCGCGCTTCCCACGCCGCTGTATTTTCTGTTCGCGGGTACCACGGTCACGCGCTTGGGCGCGTTCGTGTTTCCCTATCTGACGATCTATCTGAGCGCGGCTCGTGGGTTCGCCACGTCCGAGGTGGGACTGGTGCTGTCCGTGGGTAGCCTCGGCCTGCTCCTCGGCAACCTCGTGGGCGGTTGGTTGACCGACTGCTGGAGTCGTGTCGGCACGTTGGTGGTCGCTCTGCTGGTGAACGCGGTCGGCTTTGCGTTCCTCGCCGCGCCGTGGCAAGAGCTCTGGCCGTACGCGTTGTTCTTGTTCGTCGGTTACTTGGGCTCCGGGATGTACCCGCCGGCGGCCCAGACGTTGATCGCCGACCTCACCGACGAGGCGATTCGACCGTTTGCGTACACCGTGAACTACGTCTGCATCAACCTCGGCATGGGGGTGGGGCCCTTGCTGGGCGGGGTCCTGGCGGCGAGCTCGTACGCGTGGTTGTTCATCGGCGACGTGGCGACGTCGCTGTGCTGTGCGCTGCTGATCGCCGTGGGGGTGCGGGGTCTCGCCTCGCGTCGGCGCGTCGCCGGCACGGCGCCGGCGTTGCGCATCGGCTACGTCGGCGTATGGCGACGTCATCCGCGGGTCTTCCTGTTTGGGCTCGCCAACTTCTTTCTGATCGCGCCGCTCATGGGCCTTGAGTATGCGGTGCCATTGCTGGTCAAGACCGAGTTCGCCGCGCCGCTGCACTACGTCGGCGTGGTCTACACGATCAACGCCGCGTGCATCTTGGGCTTGAGCTTTCTCGTCGAGCGCTGGCTGCGTGGCCGCACCGAGCTGCCGTGGATGGCGGTGGCGGGAGTGCTGTGGACCGCGGGCCTCGCCATGCTGCACGTCGGGTTTTCGGTGCCGGCGTTGTTGCTCTGCACGGTGGTGTGGACCTGCGGGGAGATCGTCGCGTCGATTCTCGTCCCCACGTTCATCGCCCGTCACACCGATCCGGCCGTCAAGGGCCGGTTCATGGCGCTCGGCGATCTGGTGCGCAGCGCCGCGGCGGTCGCGAGCCCGCTCGGGCTGGGCTTGGTGTGGGAGCATCACGGCGCGTCGACCGTGACGGCGATCCTGCTTGGGCTGCCGGTCTGCGGCGTGTTGTGCTACGCGGGGCTGGCGTTGGCGGCGCGCCGCGGCAGCGGACACCTGGTCGCGGCGCGCGTTTCGGGCCGATGACCCTCTCTCCGACCCCGGCGCGAGAGCGCATCGCCCTGGTGGACGCGCTGCGCGGCTTGGCGCTCTTTGGCATCCCCCTGGTCAACCTGACTTGGTTCTCGGGATATGCCGTGGCCTCGGCCTCAGCCCGCGCCGACCTCTGGACGCCGCAGGGCGACAAGGCCGCGGCGTGGCTCATTCACTTCGCGGTGGAGGGCAAGTTCTACTCGCTCTTCGCGCTGCTGTTTGGCCTTGGCTATGCGATGCAAACCGCGCGACCGACCGCAACGGCGACGCCGCATTGGTTCGCGCGGCGCATGCTGGTGCTTCTGGCGCTGGGCCTGGCGCACGCCGCGCTGGTGTGGTTTGGCGACATCGTCAGCATCTACGCGGTCCTGGCGTTGGGCTTGCCGTGGCTGCGGGCCCTGAGCACGCGCGCCCTGATCACCGTCGCGCTCGTGGGCGCGTTGGCGCCGATCGCCGTGCGGTTTGGTTGGCTCGCGGTGGATCGGGCCCTGGGGATCGATCACGGTGCGGGCGACCCCGGTCACGGGCCCGCGCAGCTCCTCGGGGTGTTCGCGGCGGGTCGCTACCCCGACGTGCTGCACGCCAACTGGGCGTTTCTCAAGGAGCGGTGGCAGCTGTTGCTCTACACCGGGCGTCCGGCGCAGATCCTCGGCATGTTCGCGGCCGGCATCCTCACCCAGCGCCTCGGTCTGTTGGCAGACCCGAGCCGGCACGCGCCCCTGTTGCGCCGGTTGCTGTGGTGTGGGCTGTTGGTGGGGATTCCGGCCAACGCCGGGTTCGCGATGCTCGCGGAGGCCGTGCCCGACCGACCGCCGTCGTTGCTCGCATGCCTGCGCGCGGCGCTTCTCGCGGTTGGTGCACCCGCGCTCTGTGTCGCGTACGCCGCGGGGTTCGCCCTGCTATGGCGGTGGGTGGGGGGGTGCTGGCTCTGGCCCCTGACCGTCTGCGGCCGAATGTCGCTGACCAACTATCTGGGCCAGTCCATGGTTGGCGTTGCCGTGTTCTACGGCTGCGGCTTGGGTTGGTGGGGCCGGGTCGGCGCGTTGCCCATGGTGGCGTTGGCCGTGGTGCTGTTTGCCGCGCAAGCGGTGGGCAGCGCCTGGTGGCTGCGCTCAGTTCCGCAGGGACCCGTCGAGTCCGTTTGGCGCCGCCTCACCTATGGGCATTGGCGTGCCTCGTCCGACCAAGACCGCCATTCCGTGGTTGGGCGCGGGTAGCCCGTCGCCGGCGAATCAGCGCGGGCTCGGCGTGGCGATGTCGTATTGCGTCGCGAGCTCGGATCCCGCGCCGATGTGTCGCACCAGGCGAGCCCCGACGTCGACTTCGAAGTAGTAGGCCTCGGCGTCTCCGTCCCACGTGTAGCGGAACGTCACGAGGTAGACCCGGTCGGTCTTGGCCTCTGCGTGCCAGCCGATGGCCTCGGCGTTGCCCTCCAGACCGTCGATCTGCTCCCCGATGGCGGCCTCGTTGGTGAGGTGGCGCGCGAGCGAGTGGTCGGCCTTGGCAAGGTGGACGGCGCGCAGCGCGGCCGGTTCTTCGAGTCCAAGGACGGCCTGCACGTCTTCCCAGTGCTGCACGATCCAATACCCGGCCGCAATGAAGAGCACGAAGACGAGGAGCGTGGGTCGAGTCATGGGTCCGCACGCCCTATCGAGCCGCCGACACCAGAGCTGAAGGGACACGTGCGGCGAAACGCCGGGCTGATCTCACTTTCGGACTGAGCGCGCTAAAGGGGTGCGGATGCACGTCGAACTTCGCAGGTGCTAGGATCGCGCCATGGCGTGTGGCCGGGCGGGTCTGTTGACGTTGGCGTTGGCCGCGCCGGCGGCGGCTCAAGAGCCGCCCTCGGGCGGCGACGCCCCGGTCGATGTTCGCCCCGCGTGGCAGCGATCGCCCGGTGTGCGCCGTGATCCTGTGCAGCGCGTGTGGAGTGGTCGCTGCGTTGCTGCGGAGACCGGCCAGCCGTTGGCCGGCTGCGAGGTGTTTGTCGTGGGCGCGCCCATGTCCCAAGTGAGCGTTGAGCGTTACCCATACTGGTTCACTAGCGATCGCGTGTCGCGTCCACAGGACTCGCCCTTGGCCTTTCTTCTGGACGATGTCCGCGAGTTCCTCTTCAACCCGGTCGTCCCCGAGCTCGAAGACATCGGTCTCGATCGCCACTTTCTCTCGGCCGCTGCGCTCGCAGAGGCTCGGGCGGTTGGGCACTACCAGCTCACGAAGTGCAACGCGACGACCGACGAGGACGGTCGTTTTCGAGTGCGCTTCGCGCCGCGCTGTGGCGAACGCGGCTGGGAGCTGGAGATCGCGAGCCCCGGGCGGATGCCCCGGCGCGGATCCCGCGGCCTCGAATTCGGCGAGCTTGGCGATCTGGCGCTGACCATCGGGGTGCGCGTGCAGGGCCGGATCGTCGACACCGACGGCGTGCCGGTCGAGGACGCCCGCCTGCGGCTCCTCGGCCTGCAGAACGTCATCCCCAGTGGCAGTGAGCCGTGTGTCGCAGAGACGCGCCGCGACGGTGTCTTCGCGTTTGCCGAGCCGATCCCGCAGGGGACTTACGAGCTCGTGTTGCGTGGTGCCGGCGCCCGGATCGCGGGCCCAAGAGTCATCACGGTCGGCGAGCACGCGCTGAAGCTCGAAGTGCGCGCCGAGCGACGGCCCGTGATCACTGGGGTCGTAGAGAACGACGCCGGTGGTCCGGTGGAGAGTGCCCGCCTCATCGCTGTGGCCGACGGCGAGCTGGTGGGGCGCGCCATGACCGACGGTGCCGGGCGCTTTCGCCTGCGGTGTGCGTCGGAGGCCTCGACCGAGTCGCCCCCGGTCTTGGCGTTGGCGCGCTTGTCGCCGCTGAGTTGGTTGCCGCCGTCGCACGAGCTCATCCGGCGCGAGCCCATCCCGTGGGGCACCGACGACGCCCGACTGGTGGCGCGTGCACGCCGCGACGTGCGGCTCCGCGTCGTCGACGCGAGCACCAGCAAGCGAGTGCTCGACTCCCTGTCGGTCGATCTTGAGCCGCTGGGCGCCGTCGTCCACGAGGAGCGGCGGTGGCACGAGTCGCTCAGTGCCGGCGCCACGGGTCGTTTGAAGCGCGTGCCCAGCGGCCCGCACCGTTTGCGTCTAAGGCTCAGCGGCTCGGGGCGGCTAGTACCGGTGATTCTCGACGTCGATCTCCCGCTCGCGGAGCCGCGCCGTTTGCACGTGCGCCTGCACCCGGCGGCCGTGTTTCGTGTTCTCGTGCGGACCTCCGACGGACGGCCCATCTGGGGTGCCGAGGTTCAGACCGCGCGCCATGATCGCGCCAGCGCCGACTTTCCACCCCGGGAAGACGACGACCACCTCAGCAACGCGACCTCGGACCGCGACGGCTTCGCGTTCGTGTTTGGTGCCCGATCCGGCGTCGCGGTGGATCTGCGCGTCCGCGCCGAGGGCTTCCGCACGGCCATGGTGGAAGCCGTCGACGATCACGCCGACCCCGTGCGTGTGACGCTCCAATCGCAGTGAGCGTCGCGCTGCGGCGAGCCGTCGCCCGTTGTGCGAGCAAGACTGCGCCGGGCCGCCGTACCTTGCCCCGCAGCCACTGCCGGCGAAGTCGTGCGCAAGTTTGGCGGTTCTTGTGGGGTCCGGTACGCGAAACTCGAAGCGATGAAGTACAGCCATCACGTCGATATTGATGCGCCGCCAGCCGCGGTGTTCCATTGGCTCGATGACTCGCAGCGGGTCATGCAATGGCTGAAAGGCGTCGAGGAGAACGAAGACCTCGAGGTCACGCCGGAGCGGGTGGGGTCGACGTTTCGGCAGGTGTTCGTCGAGAACGGGCGCCGGATGGAGTTCCAGGGTGTGGTGACCGGTTACGAGCGGGATCGCCGATTGCGCGTCGCCATGTCGGGACAAGCGTTCGATCTCGACGTCGACTACGTGCTCGAGCCGCGGGGAGCGGGGACGCGCCTAACTCAAACGTCTTCGGGGACATTCCACGGTGCGTGGAAAGTGCTCGGCTTCCTGATGCTGCCGATCATGAAACGGGCTGGTACGAAGAAGCTGATGGAGGACTTCGGGCGCCTGAAAGCCCTGGCCGAGGGCTCTTGACGCCCGGCCGACGCCCGCGCGTGCCCGCGATCAGAACTCACTCCCGAGCGGTGGCCGCGGCGGTCCGGTGGCCAAGATCTCGATGGGTTGATCGCGTTCGATCCGCCCTCCTCCGACCGGCACGAGGTTCTGGCCGAACGAGACGTGCTTGGCGTGCCGCCGATAGGTCGCCAGCGTGCGCAGTGGCTCCGTCTCCCACTGGCCGGTGGCCGGGTCGACGTTGGGGACGCCGCATCGGTGATCGCACGGTTTGACGATCTCGAACTGCAGGTCGCCGATCTTGATCCGCCGCCACCGGTCCTCTTGGTGAGGTATGACCCCGGACACGACGAAGTTCGCGCGAAAGCGACTCATGCCGACGGGGCTCTCGAGCTTTGTGTTGAGGTGGTCGAGGGCCTCTTGGCTCACGAGATGGATGGGATACCCGTTGGTGAAGCTCGTGCGGTGGCCCGGGGCGACGTCGGGATCGACGAAGCGCTCGCCGTCGTCCGGCATGTGCACCAGCGCGCATGGCGTGCCGAGAAACGCCGCGAACCACGCGCTCGCGTCACCGGGCACCACGTGTGCCGAAACTCGGCTGCCGAACGCGTTCACGGTGATGGCCGCGTCCGCACCGGGCCCGGCCAGCGGGAGCCGCAAGGCCGTCATGCCTGGTGCTTCGAGGCGGAGGTAATCCGCGTCGATGGCCAAGTCGATCAACGCCATCTTCGCATGCGTCCGCTGGTAGATCGGGCTCCCGTCAGGCGCGGCGAGCATCCACCGTCGATCCAGATGCAACCCAAAGGCATCGATGGTCCAATCGCGTACCGAAACGCCGCGGGCTCCCTTGAGGGGGTAGAGCCAAAGTTCGGCGAGCTTCGGGCGCGGCGGTTGATCGGCGCTCGTCATGGGCCCAACGTAGGCGACGGGCCGCCGGTTTTGGGACCCCTCGAGCGTCGAGGCCATTCAGCCGGAGGGGGTCACTTTGTCCCCCCGCCGCGTTGCTTTAGGCGCCGCCGACAAACATCGTCGCGTTGCTCAAGAACAGCTGTCCCGGACCCCGCAGCGTGGCGGTCTGCAGCAGAATGAGCGCGCCGGGCGCGACCCCCGGTGCCGGCAGCGGGAGACTCGGGGCGAGCGCGCCAGAGGCGGGAAAGGCGCCGATGGGCAAGGCGACGAGGGGTACCAGGCGCAACGGGTTGGCGCGGAAGGCTCCGAGCGGCACGGTCGCACTATCGACGCCAACGAGCAGCGCGCCCAATGCGCCGGGCTCACCTTGGATCTCGAGCCCGGGTACGGCGCCGATGAAGGGGTTCTCACCCGTGACGTACATCGCCGGGTCTGCCGGCGTCGCAATGTCGGGGCTGCCGGCGCCACCATAGGCGGGAGCATTGGGGCCACAGCCGACGCTGCCGCCGGTAACCCGGACCTGCGACGAGATCCGCGCATCGGCGCCGGCGGCGAGCACGATGGCGGGCGCGGGCACACCGCACGAGCCGCCGAAGCCGCCGATCACCTGAGCCTCGATCGTGCCGTTGACCCGCAGGGCCGCGCCCGCCGCGACGGTGATCGCCGGTCCGGCCAACACCCCACTCCACGGTGCGGCGCCGCCGCGGACCAGCCCGAACGACACCACCACGACGCTCCCCGAGTCGCAGGCCAGCCCGGTGCCGCCCACGCCGGTGCCCTGTCCACGGGCGCCGTCGATCGAGCAGCCGTCGACCTCGAAGCGGCTGTTTGCCACGCGCACTCCGCCGCGCCCGCTGCCGGCCCCGGGGTTGATGCCGAACTGTCGCATGCGCACGTCGCGCGCGTCGCGGACCTCGAGCGCGAACTCGTCGTTGGGGCCGAGCAGCGTCGACGGCGGGATGAGGTTGATGATGCTGCCGGCGACCACGCCATCGCACTGGCGCACTTCGAGGTTGCCCAAGAACAAGTTGTGCAACGTCACCTGCTGACCGGTGGGAACGTCGTGGATCACCGTGCCCGGCGTCACGTCGACGACGGTACGACCCGCGATCGCGTCGCCGGCGATGGCGAGGCCCTTGCTCAACGTGAAGCTGCGGTAGAAACCGTCGCGTACGATCACGAGGTCGCCGGCGCTCGCGGCGTCGATCGCGTCTTGGATCTGCGCGAACTGGGCGCCGGGTCGCCCGCTCGCGTCGACGATCCACGTTGTCTGCGCCGTCGTCGGGACGGCCAGCGAGACGACCAACGAGAGTCCGAGACCGAGCGTCTGAAGCTGCATCCACGCTACGATAGCGGAGCTACTGTTGCGCCGGGGTGCGCGGCATGCCGGTCGGGCAAACCCCCCCGACTGCGCCGCGGCGACTTTGCGTGGCCAGGCTGCAAGGCGGGTTAGCATCGCGCCCATGCGCACCGGGCTTCTCATTCTCCTGCTGCCGTTCCTGGTGGTTTTGCCGGCTTCCGCCCAAGACCCGCGGGCAGAGTCGCCGTCGCCGTTTGCGCATCTCAGCTGGCGCAGCATCGGCCCGTACAACATGAGTGGTCGGGTGACGGACGTGGAGGGCGTGCCGGGCGACCCCGCCACGTTGTGGGTGGGTGCGGCGTCGGGCGGCGTATGGAAGACGAGCAACGGTGGCGTCTCCTTCGAGCCCGTGTTCGATGCGCAGCCCGTGCAGTCGATCGGCGACCTCGCGCTGGCGCCCTCCAATCCCGCAGTGGTTTGGGTTGGCACGGGTGAGGGGAACCCTCGCAACAGCGTGTCGATTGGCAACGGTGTGTATCGCTCGACGGACGCCGGCCACAGCTTTACGCACCTAGGCCTCGAGCAAACCCGGCACATCACCAAGATCCTGGTGCATCCCACCGATCCGGACACTGCGTGGGTCGCGGCGCTGGGCCACCTGTATGGCCCAAACCCCGAGCGGGGCGTGTTTCTGACCACCGACGGCGGTGTCACGTGGGAACGAACGTTGCATCTGGACGAAGAGCACGGCGCCTGCGATCTGGCGATGGTGCCCGGCAACCCGCAGGTCTTGTTCGCCGGGATGTGGCACTTCGAGCGCAAGCCGTGGACCCACGTGACCGGGAGCGAGGACGGCGGGCTGTTCAAGTCCGTCGACGGCGGGCGCACGTGGCGCAAGCTCGACGAAGGGTTGCCCAAGCTCCTCGGCCGGATCGGCGTCGAGGTCGCGGCGAGCGACCCGCAGATTGTCTACGCGATGACCGAATCGCACGACGGCACGCTGTATCGATCGACGGACCAGGGTGAGACCTTCAAGAAGGTGTGCGACGACGCGAGCATCGTCTCGCGGGGTCTCTACTACACCCACGTGCGCGTCGATCCGACCGACGCGGACCGTGTGTACGCGATCTCCAGCCGGCTCTTCGTTTCCATCGACGGCGGGAAGAGCTTCGACCGCATCTCCCGCAAGACCCACGTCGACTACCACGCCCTGTGGATCGATCCGGCCAACCCGCGGCGTCTGTGGCAGGGCCAGGACGGCGGGATTGCGCTGAGTCTCGATCGCGGCGACACCTGGCGGCCGCTCCGCAACCTACCGCTGGCGCAGCTCTATCAGGTGTTTCACGACGACCGCGCACCGTTCTACGCGCTCGGCGGCGGTCTCCAGGACAACGGCACGTGGTGGGGGCCCAGCCGCACCCGTGATCCGGCCGGTATCCTGCCCGACGACTGGCGCATGTTCAGCTTCGGTGATGCCTATTGGGTGGTGCCGCATCCCGAGGACCCGGATCTGCTGCTGAGCGAGAGTCAGGCGGGCGGCATCTATCGCACCAACCTCCACACACGGCAGCAGATCGACGTGAGCCCCCAGCCTCGCCGCAACGACGGCGGTCCGGCGGGCGAGCTCGACGTACGCTTCAACTGGAACGCGCCGATCGTCCTGTCGCCGCACGACCCCGACTTGGTCTATTTCGCGGGCAGCGTCCTGTTTGCCAGCCGCGATTTTGGCGACAGCTGGCAGCGCATCAGCCCGGACCTGACCACCAACGACCCGAGCAAGCTCGGTGCGGCGGGCGGTCCGGCGTTCGTCGAGAACACGACGGCCGAGTATCACTGCACAATCATCAGTTTCGCCGAGTCGCCCGCTCAGCGCGATCAGTTGTGGGTGGGCACGGACGACGGCCGGTTGTGGCGCAGCGACAGCGGCGGCGGCGACGCGGCGGCGTGGCAGGAGCTGCGCGTCCCCGGCGTCCCGGAGTTCTCACCGGTGTCGCACATCGAGCCGGCGCGCGACGCTGCGGCGACCGCCTGGGTGGCGTTCGACCGCCACATGTTCGACGACTATGGCCCGCACCTCTATCGCACGGACGACGCGGGTCAGACGTGGCAGTCGATGCACGAGGGGCTGCCGGCGGACGCGTGGGTCTGGGTCGTACGCCAGGATCCGCGCCATCACGACTTGCTGTGGTGTGGCACGGAGCTCGGTCTGTTTGTGTCCCGCGACCGCGGTGCGCGCTGGGAGCGGGCGCACTTGAAGAACTTGCCGGCCGTCGCTGTGCACGACGTGCTCGTGCACCCGCGTGACAACGACCTGATCCTCGGCACGCACGGACGTGGCATTTGGCTGTTTGACGACGCCACGCCGCTGCAGCAGTTCGGGCCGGAGATCGCGGCCCAGCCCGCGCACCTCTTTCCGGTGCGTGACGCGCTGCGCTTCGCCTCCCGAGGCTATCGCTACGGGCTTGGTGACGCGGTGGCGACGGCCGCGAACCCACCGTCCGGCGCGCTGATCACCTACTGGCTGCGAGAAGGCGTGGAGCCACCCGAAGAGGGCGGCGACGCCAGCGCCGACAAACGGGGCGAGGCGAGCGACGACGCCGGCGACCCTGCGGATGACGAGGACCTGGTGCGCATCGAGATCCTCGGCGGCGACGGGACAGTGCTCCGTTCGCTCAAGAAGGTCGGCACCGAGCAAGGGCTCAACCGCGTGGCCTGGGACCTCGCGATGGACGCGCCGACCACGCGCGAGGGCCCGAAGGGTGGCGACGAGGGTGGCGACTTCGACGACCCACCACGTGGCCCGATGGCGCTGCCGGGCACCTACACCGTGCGCCTTACTGCGTTTGGCGAGGTTCGCGAGACTCCGGTGCGAGTGACGGTCGATCCCGCCCTCGGCGCCACGGGCGAGGCCTTGGAGCGGCAGCATGAGGTCGCCGTGGAACTGTGCCGATGGCGCGACGCGGTCGGGAAGACGTTGCGCAGCCTCGACTCCTTGCGCGCGCAGGCCAAGCACCGTCGTGAGACCGTCGAGCACCTCGAGCGCGAGATCGACGAGGAGTTGGACGCCGCCTTCCGCCGTCACGAGGAGCGGTTGGACGAAGCGGTCGGCCGCCTGGCCCGCGACGAGGACGAGCCAACGTGGAGTCAAGGCCCGCGACTCGGTGATCGGCTGATGTCGTTGTTCTTTCGGGTGGACTCACAGTTTCGCGCGCCGACGGCGGCGCAGCTGCAGCACCTGCAGGAGCTACGCGGTGAGGCCCAAGCCGCTCTGGACGCGGCGAACCAGCTCTTCGACGTGCACGCACCGGCGTTCAACGCGGTGCTGGAAGCGCACGCGATGCCGCCTTTGCTAGTCCCCGAACCGGGCCGTTTTGGGACCGGCGGGTGACCGTGCTACCTGGAGATCGTCCACCGCAGTAGATCGCGGCGCGGCTCGGTCAGGTCCACCGTGAACTCAACCGGCGGGCCGTCCTGCGACGGGGGATCCAGCCAGTTGGCCCGGGCCGAGTCGGTCTGCACGCCGACGACGAACCGCACGAGCCCGCGCGGCAGGCCGGCGAGGTCTACGCGCCCGGCGCGGTCGGTGGAGGCCAGGCTGCCATCCTCGTGGCCGTACTGGTCCTGGAACTCGATGCGGCGCCCGGCGGCGTCGTAGGCTGAGATGCGAATGCCGCGGATCGGGTTGCCGCCGCCGTCGACGACTTGGACGGCCAAGCGGCGTGCGGGTTGCAGCTCGACATCGAGCCGTGTCGGGCCGGCCGGGTAGGTCGTCGCGGGCAGCTCGAGCAGCGCGTAGCCGCGCGCGCGCACTTGGACCACGAGGCGCCCCGGTGTCGCGCCGCCGTTGGTGTAGGCGCCGTCGGCACCTGACACGACGCTGAAGTAGCCGCGACCCTGGCCCGCTCGCCCGGGGACACACCGCACGGTCGCGTCGGCGATGCCGTGAGCGGTCACGGCGTCGCGCACGTGGCCCCGCAGCACGACGCGGCCCTCGAGGCCGCGGCCGAGCACGACCCGGACCGGCGCGCCCGGCCGGGCCTCGGCGCGGCCGGCGAGCGCCCGGTGGTCGCTGGCCCAGACCTCGCACCGTCCGGCGCCCACGCCGCGCAACCGAAAGGTGCCGTCCTCGCTGGACCTCGTGTGGTCGGCCGCGTCACCCCCGTTCAAGAAGGGGTCGGAGCTCTGGGGGGTGAGCGCCCCGAGCGCGCCACGCTCGCGGTACATCCGGATGTCGGCGGCGACGCCGGCGCCGTGCTCGTCGACCACGACGCCGCGGACCTCCTGCTCTGGCTCGAGGACCAGTTCGAGCGCGGGCCGGTCGGGTGTCGGCGTGAGCGGTCCAACCGTGAGAAAGGCGAAGGGTCTGGCGCGAACGGTCAGAAACAGCGGTTTCGTCGAGCCGAGCGGAAACGTAAATCGGCCGTCCCGATCGGTGTGGGCGAACGTGGCGTAGGCGATCCGCTGATCGCGGAGCCAGCCGACCTTGGCCCCGGAAACGGGAGCGCCGTCCGGGTCGCGGACGACCCCTTGGAGCATCGCGGCCGGCTTCTCGTAGGGCCTGGGCCCGGTGGGCTGCAGTGCCACCTCGATGGCGTCGGTGGTCGTGGCAACCTCGACGTCCCGTGGCTCGTAGCCTTCCGCCTGGACGGTCACGTGCACTGGCAGCGGATCGACGCGCAGCTGAAAGTGCCCGTCCTGCGTGGGCCTTGCTCCCCACGAGCGCTGTTCGGGAGTCCGGCGCACGCCGGGGGTCTCGACGTGGCGGTCAACGGCGGCGAGCCGGTTGGTCCACGCCGAAACGCGGGCGCCCTCGGTGGGGCGAGTGACTCTCACGCTCACGCCGCGGCGGTGATCGCCGCCCGACATGCGCAAGACACCGACGGTGCGTTCGCGTTCGGGAACGATCTCGACCTCCCACTGCGCCGTCGCCCGGTAGCCGTCTCGCGTGACGCGCATCTCGTGGAAGCCGACCGGCAGTGATGCTTCGACCCAGCCCTCACGGTCGGTGGTGAGTTGGAACTCGGCGCGCCCCAGCGTGTGGACGCCGGGTTGCATGGGGCGCGTCGGCGCCGCGGCGATCGACACCTGTGCGTCGGCGATGGGGTCGGCCGCGAAGTCGACGACACGAGCCGCGAACCGACGTTTGTCTGGGAGTTGCACGGTGACCCCGTGGCGGCCCGCGGGCGGTGGATCGAACGTCTGCCAGGTGGCCAGCTCGTCGCCGGTCGCAGGATCGAGGGTCGTGACGCCTTCGAGCATGTCGGCGCTCGCGACCGTAGTGGCGAACCGGCCGGCCGGATCGGTCAGACCGGAGTCGGATCCGTACTCGCCCCAGCCCTTGCGCCACGCCACGGTCATTGCGTGGTGGCCGACCAAGCCGCCGCGCGCGTCGACCAGCACGATCACGAGGCCGTCGCGGCTTGGGTTCGCGATGACTTCACCGTCTTCGGTCTGCGAGCGAAACGGCGCCGGCCCGCTGGGTTTCTTGGTTGTCGAGGCGATGGGGTTTCGGTCTGCGGCGAGGCCGTTGGTCTGCGGGCTGGCCGCTGGACCGGTGTGTCGTGGCCCGCGATCGCTGCGCGCCGCGCCGTGTGGCTCCGCCCGGTCGCCCCACCCGAGCCCGACCGCCGTGGCAGCCAGCACGATGGCGAGCCCGGCGAGGAGTGCGACCAAGCGGCGCGTCGTGGTTGGATCCGCAGCGGTCACGCCCGGAGCGTAGCAGCCCGCGCGGCGGCCGCGTCGCGGAGTCCCGCCACGGGGCATTGGTTACTGCTCGAAGACGTCGTCCGGCAGGTTGCCGAAGATGGCGGAGCTACCGATGTCGAACACCGGCGGCAGGGCCTCGACGTAGATGCCGCCACCATTGGTCGTGGCCGAGTTGAAGGCGACGACGGCGCGGCGGAGTTTCACGGCATCGGCCAGCTGCACGAACACGCCGGCGCCGCGATCGGCTTGGTTGCCCACGAGGAAGCTGCGGCGCACCTTGAGGCTGGAATTGCCAAGGAAACCCGGGTGCGTGGTTCGAGGTTGCCCGGCGGCCGCTTGCCGTCGGGTTCCTGCGTTTGGTCCATGCCAAGCGACGCGCACGCGCGCGCTCGCCGGGCGCCAGGACGGACCACGACAGAATTGGGCGGGACGGGCGAGGGTTTTTGAGAAACCAATGTCGCGGTCCGCGCGCCAGCGAGCGCGGGTGCTCTCGCCGGGGTCACCCGCCGTCAGCGGACCACGGCGGTCTGCGCGACTTCGTTGGCCCACGCGCCGAATCGCTGCTGCACGTAGTGTTCGCGGAGCCGCGCGCGAGTCCGTGGATCGGTCGCGGTCGTGCTCGAGTTGATCGAGCGTTCGGACACGATGCCCAGGTAGTGGCCGCCGGGCGCCGGCAGCGGGCCGATCCAGCGGCCCACCGGTGCCGCGAAGAACAAGTGGTCGGCCAGCGACCAGCCCCGTGTCGCGTCGGTGAACTCGTTCTCGCCAAGCGCCTCGCGGAGGTTACGGAGCGACGTTCGTTGGAGTGCGCGGGTGCCCTGTTCCTCGTCGGGCTCCTGCGTGTCGGCCCTCGGCTCGCCGTGCCCTTGCGCGCGGCTCACCCGGACGAGAGCGAGTGTGACCCAGCCGTCGCCGTGGCTGGCGGCAAAGCGATCCGCGTGTCCGGCGAGCGCCGCGTCATCGATCTCCGCCTGGATCATGACCTCGAACGAGCGCAGGAGTCGCCAGTGCGTGGTGTACGCCTCGAGTGACGGGAAGCCCTTGAGCGCGGTGGCGACGACGTCGAGGGTAAACGGCGTGTTGGTGGCCTCGTGGCGCTCCCGGTCGAACCTCTCGCGAAAGTCGTTGTCGTTCATCCAGTGACCGCGTGCCAGCAGCGCGTGACGGAGCGCCTCGCGCAGCACCGCCGTTGTGAGCGCTCGTTCGAGGTCTTGCGGATGGATGTGGCGCAGCACGTCGGCGAACGCATCCGCCGTGCGCCAGTCGCGATCGCCAACCCGCAGCGCCACGCCGTCGGGTAGCCCTGCCGACGGGTAGCGGACCCCGGCCTCGCCGATGGCCTGCTTGCGGATCCACCTGCGCACCAGCTTCTTCCAGAACGGCGGCAATTGACCGCCGCCGTGAAGGCCGCCGTCGCGGTCGCGGACGACAATGTCCCAGACGCTCCGGCTCCCGATGCGCAGCTCCTGCAGGACCCGCTGCGAGGGCTCGGGCCACGTGGATGGAGGCCCGCCGATAAAGACGGCGTCGAATCGACGCGTCTGCGCGGCGAGCCGGCGCGCGAGCGGAGCCGACGGACGGTCCGGCAACGGATCGAAGGTCTCAGGCATGGCGCGGTCCGGCGGGGAGCGGCGCCATCGCTCGATGAGCAGCTCGCCGATCTTCATGCGCACGACCTGCTCTCCGGCGAGGAACACGATCTCGCGGCGCACCCTGTCTGGGGGCAGCGTCTCGTTGCCGACGCGGATCGGCTCGAGCTCGCCGTCGCGCATCGCGGTCAGGTGCTTCGCGAGAGCGTGTCGCAGCTTCGCCCGCATCTCGAGCGCCGCGGGCAGCGGCGCGGCCTGGCCGGTCAGATGGGCCGCGCCAAGCGCGCAGGCGAAGGCGATCGTGCGAGGTCGTGGCATGTGGGATGGGCCGCCAGAACGCCCTCGCAACGGGTCGGCAGCCCGATCCCTCCGAAGATTGTTGCGCGACGTTCGGCGTTCACGCGACGCGCTCGAGGGGCCGGTGCCGGGAGGCCGGCACCGGCCGCGCCCCCTGACTATAGTGGCCGTGACCACTCGCCATGGCTCAAGTCCATCGCATCAGCCCGCCGGAGAACGATGCCGAGACCAAGGCCATCCGCGCCCTGGCGCGGGTGTTGCCGGACCGCTTCAAGATCTTCCACAACTTCGTGCTGACGACCGGGGCGGGGCTGCCCTACGAGTACGACATCGCGGTGGTCGGCGACTTCGCCGTCTGGCACGTCGAGGTCAAGGGCTATCGCGGACGGATCCAGGGCAACCGGCTGCAGTGGGTGTTTGAGAACGGCTTCGTCCAACCCAGCCCCATCCCCCTCGCCTACAAGAAGTCCAAGATCCTCCACAGCAAGCTCAAGAAGCATCGGCGGGCGCTCAAGGACGTCTGGGTCGAGACGGCCATCCTGCTCACAGACGACCACGCCAGTGTCCAGCTGCGCGACGAGCCGGCGACCCGTGTGATTCAACTGCGCGACGCGTTGCATCACTTCACGCATCAGGAGCTGCTACCGGTCGCGACCGATCCCATCGGCCGTTACCACGACGGCATCAGCCAGGCGCTGATGGGGGATGCGCTCCCGGCGAAGAAGCTCCGCTCGATTGGACTCTATGACATCATCGAGAGGATCAACCAGACGGACACACGGACGGTCTTTCTCGCCAAGCACCGCTATATCCGCACTCGACCGAAGACCATTCTCAAGGTGTTTCACTTCGACGTCTACTCGTCCGAGGCGGAGAAGGAGCGGCAGATCGAGGCGATCTTTCACGACCAGAACGCGATGCGGCTGCTCGGCGCGCATCCCAACCTGATCGATACCTCGGACATGTTTGCCTGGGGGGATGACAAGTTTGTGCTCCCCACGGAGTACATCGAGCGCGGCCGGCCGCTGGAGACGTTGCTCGCGCGCGATGAGGATCGCGACCTGACTTGGCACGAGAAGGCGGACATCGTTGGCAAGACGGCGCGCGGTCTGCGGCACGCGCACGCCCGCGGTGTGATCCACCGCGATTTGCGACCGTTGAATGTCGTGGTCGCGCCGGACGGCACCGTCAAGCTCGTCAACTTCGACCTGGCGCTGATCCAGAGTTCGCCGCACCTACGACCCGAGGCCGAGGAACGGCTACACAGTCGCTGGGACCGCCGCTACGTCGCGCCCGAGGTCTGGCTCGATCCGAGCTCCGCGACGCCGGCCGCCGACATCTACTCGCTCGGCATCATGTTCTACGAGCTCATTACCGGTCGGACGCCCTACACCGACATTGAGCAGGTGCGGGATCGAGATGAGACGCCGCTGGATGAGGAGCTCGTGATGAGCGAGCTCGCCGACCCCGGGAGTCAGGATTTCATGAAGTCACCGCGGGACGCGATCGCGGTCATCCGGCGGATGACGAACCGGGACCCGCGGCGGCGGTATCAGAGGATGGCCGAAGTGGCGGAGGACCTCGCGATCCTCGAGGACGAATAGGCGTCGGTTAGGAATCCGAGCGGACCATGAATTCCGCGCCGTTGGTGAACGTCGGTGGCGCTCCGGCGGCGGCGAGCCCGGCTTGCAGCATGAAGGTCTGCCCGACCAGTGCGCTGCCCGCCGGGATCTTGAAGGAGACCGCGTCGCGACCACTTGCGGGGACGATGCCGATCGGCAGCTCACCGATGGGCAGCAACAAGCCGGCCCCGGTCACACCGGGCAGGGTGAACGGCGCGCGAAACGCGTCACCGATCAGAGTGCAGTAGATCGCGCCGGCGGGCGCGTAGACGGCCGCCTCGACGGTGCCGTTCGGAGCAAATGTCGCAAACTGCGGGAACGGGTCGCTGCGTAGCGTCAGGGTCGGCGTGTCGGTGTAGAGGCGTACCTGCAGTGGCGCCATGACCTCGGTCGCGGTCGCCGCCGAAGCAGCCCCCGACCCGGCCGCGCCGGTCGTGTGCATGGCGGCCGGGACGTTCGGCGGCAGGGCCAGCGGTGGGATCGTGAAGCCGGAGCCGTGGAGAAAGGTGGAGCCCGTGTGGCTGGCCGGCGTGCTGCCGACGCCGGACGCGCGGATCTCGACGACGAGCGCGCTCGCGCCATCCAGCGAGAACGGACGATCCAGCGGCAATCGGGTCCACTGCTGCGCGGTCCAGCTGACTTGATCGAGGTGGTCGAGGACCCGCATCGGCGCTTCGAGGTTGTCGTCGAACTGCGGTGCTAGCGTCGTGCGCGTGGTCGGGCTGACCGTGATCTCCAGGAGGTCGTAGAACATATCGGCGGAAGGTTCGCCGCCCACGAAGGCCAGCGCCGTGACCGTGCTCGGCCGCGTCGGCAAACTGGTCGCCGGAATGAGCATTTGGAAGCGCGACTCCCGAGTGCCGGCAATCTGGAAGTAGCCCAATGGGACCGTCGATCCCGTTGGGGAGAGGGCCGTGTCTTGTGGATAGGCGATGACGGTCTCGGCCGACTGGCTGGTGAGTTCGGCGGTCAAGGCCGCCAGCGTGGCGGCGCAGCACAGGATGCTGGCGGTCGGGTGACGACGCGCGGGTCGTGGTGTGGGCATTGAGTCTCCTTGTTTCTGATGGATCGGCGTGGCGATCGCGATGCCACCGTAATCCCCGAGCCGAGAGTCTGCGCGGCTCTCGGTGGAGGGGCGGCGCGCGGCGCCTGGCACCCCCGATTCGTCTGGGCCCCGGCGAGCGTCCCAATCCGGCCGTACGGTGCCGCGACAAAAACCACCGCATTCGGCCCGGCGGGTCCGTGGTGGGGCCCGTCGGGCC
>JBCCGH010000095.1:0-36123 GCA_039029375.1 Planctomycetota bacterium | reverse complement strand
TTATCCACGGCCCTCAGCGCCGCTCGCAGCGTTGGGTCGTCCTCGCCGTATCCACCAATATGCCTGCGGCGACCCGCCTTGCGACCGGCGCCGATGTCTCGCGGATAAGGCCCCATCTGCCTGAATCACACCACTAGACGGCCGACCAAAACACGCGGCGCGGGCACGGGCGGCACTCCACGCCGCTCACCCAGCGGACGCCGAGACGACGCCGTCAGCCGCCTCGTCGAACCACTCCCGCCACTCCGGCAGGGCCTGGTCGCGCAAGAACTCGACCTCGCGCCGCGCGCCGGTCAAATCCCCCGTCTCGAGCAATCGCTGAGCATGCTCGAGGCGCCGCCGGACCCAGTAGCGCCCCTCCGAGGCGAGGGTCGAGCGCAGGGCTCGCAGCTCCGGGGCGCGGGCATCTTCGGGATGCTCGCCGAGAAACCCGTCGATGAGGGCAATGGCCTCGCCGTAGCGGCGGCGGACCAGCCGGGTCAGGTGCTGCGCCTGAAACTCGACGTCTTCGGCGACATCCGCCTCGTCGATGAAAGCCGCCGGCGCGTAGGTGTCGAGCATCGCCTGGACCTTGCCGATGTGCTCGCGCCCATCCTCATACCGATCGCACACGGCGCGATAGTCGACGAGCCACGCCTCCGCAGCGCGGACCAGCTCGCGGCACGCGGGCCGTCGGGCCGGATCCGCGACCAGGTAGGCGCCGACGAACTCCTCCATCGACGTCAGGCCGTTCTTCGCGTTGACCAGCGCCGGATCATCCACCCGGCGCTGCAATGTGGTCTCCACGCGGCTACACAAGTTCTCGATCCGGCGCTTGGTCTCGCCGTCCGGATCGGAGTCCCGCGCCGCCCGCAGAGTCGCCAACGCTTGCTCGAGCCGACCATGGCTCGCCTGCGTCTCGGCCAGCTGGAGCAGAGCACCGGCCGACTTGCCAAACGCGTCCGACGCGGCGAAGCGCACGGCGATGAACCCCAGCGCCAACGCCACGGCGATCGCGCCACTGGTCATCATCAGCGAACGGCTGGACCGCGACGCCCCGCGCCGTCCCGCGGCACGGCGCCGGCGGCCGCCGCCAAACTTCGCCCCGGCGGCACCCAGCTCTCGCGACAGCTCGTCGGCGATCGCATCGAGGCCACCGCCACGCGAGGTGATGAGCGACTCCTCCAGCAATTCGAGGACGGTGTCGCCGATCTCGATCTGGTCGCCATAGGTGATCCTCGACTTCGTCACCCGCTCGCCGTTGACCCGCAGCTCGGCACCCTTGGCCGCCAGAGCCGAGTAGTCTGCGCCTCGACGAATCAGCACCATGTGGCGCTCGGCCAGCCCCGGATCGGCGATCTGGACCTCGTTCCCGGTCCCGCTGCCGATGCGCGTGCGGTCCCCTCGCAGGAGGTAGTCCCGGCGCATCCCGTCGGACTCGATCCTCAACTTGGCCATCGGTCACAAGATAGCGGCGACCCCGCGTCCTCGCCGGTGCCGCGGTTTAGAACAAGGCCCTCCGGCCGTCGGGGGTGTCCGCCCAAGGCGCCCAGACAAGGGTCACATCGGCGTCGATGTCCGACTTGCGCGGCCGCAGATCCCGACGGTCGAGCTCCAAGTTGGCGGGGTCAGCCCCCTCGCGCAGCTCCGTTGAGCGATCGGCAAACTCAGCCTCCAGGTCGCGTAGCTGCTCCTCCAGCCGATCGACCTTCTCTTCGGCGCGGCCGATGTCACCGCGTTCTTTCGCCGCCCGGCTGGCGCGGCGGGCGGTCGTGGCGGCGCGACCGACCGTGCCGACGCTGGCCACCTTGCGGCCAAACAAGGCGCCGAGCAGCGTCGTGCCGACGGATACCACCGTGTCGAGCTTCTTTTGCTTGTACTGCTCACGCTCACGCTCGACGCGATCTTCGGCCGTGCGGATCCGCTCCTGCAGGCGCGATAGCTTGGGCGCGAAGCGACGGCGCAGCTTCTCGATGGCGAGATCGCGCTTCTCGCGCGCCAGCAGGGTCAGACGGGCCCGGAAGTCGCGCTCGGACTCGCCCGCCTCGGACGTGGCCTTGAGCTCCTTGCAGCGCCAGATCGGCAGCGCCTCGGCGCGATACAAATAGCCCTTGAGGGCGCGCTTCCAGCCGGTGTAGCTCTTCTTCTTGGTCGCGGCCCCGGGCACTTCATCGAACGCGCCGCGCCCGTCGGGCTCGCCGTCGAGCGCCGGAGCACCGCCCTCCAAGGGCGACGCCTCGTCCCAGGGATCATCGTCATCGCCCGGCGATGCCAGCAACGCGACCTCGCGCCACTCATCGATCCCATTTCGCGCCGCCACGAAGTGCAGGCGCGCGGTGCCGAGCAGCGCGGGCTGGTAGCACAGGCGCTGTGCGGCGGGCACGGCGCTCCGAATGGGCAACACACCATCCTCGATGCCGGGCGGCAGGAGGGGTCGCTCGCCAGCGGCCGCGCCGTCGTCACGGGCTCGTTGCTTCGCCCGACGCCGCGCCCGGGTGCCACCACCCGCGGCCGGCGCGGCGCGCCCCTTGGCGGGCGCGGCCTTGGTCAGGCTGCGGATGTGCTCGCGCGTCAGCGGTCCGCGCAGATACGACATGGCCCACCGCACGTGGAAGAGCACCGGCGCATCCTCGTGCACGTTGTTCATGAGAAAGACACGACTCTTCAACCCGGACAGGGTGGCCTCGAGCTTCTGCCGGTCGAACGCGACTCCGGCGGTGGCCGATGCCCCCTCGAGCCCATCGAGGACCCGCGCCTTGTCGCGCTCGGTCTGCAACCGGCCCAAGAACCACGTCCCGGCGTTCGAGAGCGCCTTGTAGTCGAGGTCGACGGGGTTCTGGGTCGCCAGCAGGCACCCGACGCCGAACGCGCGCGCCTGCTTCAGCAGCGTCAGCATCGGCAGCTTCGAGGGGGGATTGGCGGTCGGCGGCAAATAGCCAAACACCTCGTCCATGTAGAGCAGCGCGCGCAGCGATGTGGTGCCCGACTGGGTGCGCATCCACGCGACCAGCTCGTTCAGCAGCAACGTCACAAAGAACATGCGCTGCGCCTCGCTGAGGTGAGCAATCGACAGCACGGCGACCCGCGGCTTGCCCTCCGGCGTCCACAACAGACGCGGGATCTCCAACGGCTCGCCCTCGGTCCACGGCGCGAACGAGGGCGACGCCAAGAGGTTGTTCACCGCCATCGCGAAGCCAAAGCGGTCGGCGCTGGGGAAGAACGACTCGAGGTCGAAGAACCCAACCTTGTCGAACGGCGGCGTCTGGATACCGCGGATGACGTCGCCGAGGCCGAGGTCCCGCCCCTCGCGCCAGGCGTCGCGGAACAGATGCGACAGCAAGATGTGCTCGCGGCTGCGAATCGGGTCGGCGTCGATCCCGAGCATCGCCAGGAGGCCGGAGACCGCGCTCTGCACGCGTTCGCCCAGGGCCTCGCTGTCGTCGCGCAGCGCCGGTGGCGGCGCCGCAAACGAGCGCAACACCGTCAGCGGCCGGCCGGCCGTGCTGCCAGGCGTGTAGATGGCGAACTCGGCGGCGGCTCGCAACCGGCGAATCCGCGCCCCATCCTGGTCCCACTGCGCCAGGCCGTTCCGCCACAGATCGGCGGTCTTGGCGGCATAGCCGGCCACGTCCATGCCTTTGCGGGTGGCCTCGCCCGGATCGACCCAGGGGGCGAAGTCGGTCGGCCGCAGCTGCGGAAACGTCAGCAGCATATTGCCGAGGTCACCCTTGGGATCGATCGCCAGCACCGGGATGGAGTCGATCGCCGCCTCCTCGAGCAACGAGATGCAAAGACCGGTCTTGCCGCTTCCGGTCATCCCCACACAGACGCCGTGCGTCGTCAGGTCTTTGGCGTCGTAGAGGACTTGCTCGCTGGTCGGCGCTCCCGCGGCGGTGTCGAAGACCCGCCCCAGGTAGAACGCCCCGAGCTTCTCATAACTGCGCTGGCGCTTCGGCACGGCGGGGATCTTAGGCGCGACCACCGGACGGGGCGAGGTCGAGGCGTCGGCGATCACCGGGAGTGCGGGCCGATCCCCGGAGAAGGCGGTCGCGGGCCTGCGCGACCGCGGTACGCTCGCGTCATGCAGAAGCTGGTGCTCGGCGTTGCCTTGGCCGTAGCGGCGGCCGCAGTCTGGTGGCTGTCGCAGCGCGACGTCGAAGCGCCGCCCGCGCCGCCGGCCCCCGCGGCCGCGACCGCCGAGCCGGCACCGGCCACGACCGTCGAGGCACCAGCGCCAACCCGCCCCGACGCCAGCGCAACGCGCGCGACCGCTGCGCCGGCGCCACGAGCGGCGGTGACCGGCGCCGCTGCGCCAACACCGCCAGCGCCCGCCGAGGCTCCGCCCGGCATCGATGGCCGGGTAGTGTGGGCGGACGGCGAGCCAGCCGTCGACGTGGTCGTGCTCTGCGGGCTCGACGATGCGAGCCAGCTCGGTCTCGACGAGCGCACGACGCGAAGCGATGACGCGGGGGCGTTCGCCTTCGACGATCTACCCCCCGGCCGCTACCGGGTGCGCTCGGACCGCGGCGGCGAGGTCAAGGTGCTGCTGGCCGCGCCGGGCCGCCGCGAGGTGTCGCTAGAGATCCCGGCGGGCATCGCCGTGGCGGGCCGCGTCGTCGACGACACGGGTCAGCCCGTCGCGGGCGCCGCGCTGTGGCTGTCGTCACGCTGGACGCTCGAACGCGGCGCCCGCGTGGCGACCACCGACGCCGAAGGCACCTTCACGCTCCGTTCGATCCAGACACAGCGTTACCTCGGCGCGCGCGCCGCCGGCTACTCGCCCTCCATCGCCCGTTATCTCGAGGCGCGTGAAGGCGAGACCCTCTCGCTCGAGTTGGAGCTCACGCGCCGCGGCGCCAGCGTGCGTGGGACGGTCTACGACGCGCACGGCGCGCCCGTGTCGAGGGCCTTGGTGCGAGTCGGCCACGCCGACCGCGCTGCGGGCTTCGTGCAAACCGGCAGCGGCGGCGTCGCCCGGGACTGGGCGCCGGCGACGGCGCGCTCCGACGCGCGCGGCGAGTTCAAGATCGACGGGCTACCGACCGGCCGGCTCGAGGTCTTGGCGCGAGCGCCGGGCCACGGTGCGGCGCGCCTCCTCGTCGATGCCCAACCTGGCGCCACGGTGCCAGTGACCGCGACGCTGCCCGCGGCGGCCTCGATCGAGGGGATCGTCCGCGACGCTGGGGGCACGCCGCTGCACCGCGCCCAAGTGCGATCCGGCGCCCGCTGGGACGACCCGACCCGCAGCGTCAGCACCTCGGACGAGTTGGGGCACTATGCGCTGGGCGACATCACGCCGGGCGAAGTCCAGGTTGCGGTGTTGCAGCGCGGCCAAGTGGTGCTCAAGACCACGCTCACCGTGGGCCCCGGGCAAACCCTGCGCTGGGATCCGATCTTGTCGCAGAAGCTGGGCATCGAAGGCCGCCTCGTCGACGCGTCGCAGCGGCCGCTGCCCCGCTGGATGATCGTGGCCATGCGGGACAGTGAATGGGTCGGCACCGTCTTCACCGGCGCCAACGGCGAATTCGCCTTCGCCGACCTAGAGCCGGAAGCCCACACGCTCCGCGCCTTCCAACAACGCGCCGACCAGGCGGCCGCCGGCGAGCGCGGCCAAGTCGCCGCGGTGGTGCGCAACGACGTCATGCCCGGCGACAACACGGTGCTACTGGTCGTCGACGATGACGCGATGCCGAGTGGGGCAGTGCGCGGCCGCGTCCGCGCCGCGAACGGCGGTGTCCCCACCGAGACCCGCGTTATGCTCGGCATGGTCGACGGCCGCGGTGGAATCGCGGTCAAGGTTGACGCCGTCACCGGGGAGTTTCACGCCGAGGGCCTCGTGCCGGGCACCTACCGCATCAGTGTCCGCTCGGAGGGCCATCCGCAGATCCGCGTCGGACGGCGCGAAGTGCGGGCTGCGGAAGAGATCGACCTCGGTGACCTGCAGCTGAGCGAAGGCGGCAGCTGCAGCGGCACATTGCGCCACGCCAACGGCTCGCCGTTGCCCGACGTCAAGCTCGAGCTGCTCGCCGAAGACGGGACCTTGACGGGCACCATGCGCCGACAAAGCGACCACTTCCGCAGCTCGTCGGTGGCGCGTGGCAGCTACCGGCTCATGGTGTCCGGCCCGGGCCTCGCCCGCACGGCGGTGCCCGTGGTCATCGAGACCGGTCGCGACACGCAACTCGAGATCATCTCCCACCAAGGTGTGCAGGTGCATCTGACCGCGCGGGTGCCAGGCACCGCGGCGTGGGTGCACCTCTCGCTCTACCGCGAGGGCGAATCGATGGGCGGCAGCGGCCTGCAGGCACAGGCCGACGGCACCTACGCCACCGATCTGTGGCTGGCGCCCGGCGACTACCGCGTCTGGGTCGGCACGGACGGGAGCCGCTATCGCGGCCGTCGCGAGTTCACGGTGCAGGCTGGCGCCGCGATGCGCCTCGACGTGCCACTCCAAGCCGTACCGAAGTAGACGCGCGGAGGCGACGATGACGCCCCCCCGGGAACAACTACGACGCGAGCTCAATCAGGTCGCCGGGCAACCAGTCCCGGTGTTGGAGCGGACCGCACCCCAAGCCGAACCGGGCACGGCCGTGCTGTGGCGCGAGGGCGATCGCGTGCTCGGGTTGCTGACCCGCAGCTGTGCACTCCGCGCCCTGCCGCCCTGCATGCTTGCATGGCCCGACCTACAAATCCTGGACGCTTGCGACAATCAGCTGACGCAGCTGCCGGACGCGCTCGCCGAGCTGACGGCGCTGCGACAGCTTCGCGTGGATCGCAACGCGCTCACCGCGCTACCGAGCGGCATCGCCACGATGCCCCAGCTGGCGGAACTGCACGCCGACCACAACGCGCTGGCGACGCTGCCCGAGGGGCTCGGCCGAGCGCCCGCGCTCCGCCGTGTCAGCGCCTACGGCAATCGACTGACGGCGCTTCCCGAGAGCCTCGAGGACCTCGGTGAGCTGCGCGAGCTCTCCGTCGGCGGCAACCAGCTGACCGTCGCGCCGCCGGAGCTGCCACAGCTGCGCCAGCTCGAGGTGCTCAACCTCGCGGAGAACACACTGACCACGACGCCAGATCTGCGACCGCTGACGCAGCTGCAGATGCTGGACCTCGCGCACAACCCTCTCGCCGCCGTGCCCGAATCCATCGGCACACTGCCGTGCTTGCGCGTTCTCTATCTGAGCGACAGCGGCCTGCGACACCTGCCGGCCGCGATCGCGATGCTCGCCGCGCTCGAGTACCTCAACGTCGGCGAAAACGCGTTGACGGAGCTGCCCGACGATCTCGCGGGGCTGCGCGCCCTGCGCGAACTGCGCGTCGGTCACAACCGCCTGCAACGGCTGCCGACCAGCGTCGGCGCGCTGACCGAGCTCCGGGAGCTGCACGCCCGCAACAACGAGCTCGCGGCGCTCCCCACGTCGCTCGGCGCTCTGCCGAATCTCACGCACTTGGACCTCCGCAACAATCGCTTGACCGCGCTGCCCGACGAGCTGGGCGCCTTACGAGAGCTCGCACAACTCGACCTCCGCAACAACCCGCTGGTGTCGCTGCCCGAGAGCCTCGGCGCCTTGCCCAAGCTCCGCAAGCTGGATTTGCGCTGGACCAAGCTGCCGCGCGCCCCGTGGTGGAGCGAGCTCGAGGCGCGCGGCTGCGCCGTCCTCACGTAGGAGACTTGCGCACCGCGTCCGAGAGGGTCTGGATCAACGTCGCCGGGTCGAACGGCTTCGGCAGGAAGGCAGCCGGCCGCGCGCCGGCGATGCGCTGGCCGACATCGATCTCGTCGTAGCCGCTCATGAAGACCACGCGCACGTTGGCGCGGCGCTGCCGGAGGGCGGCAAACGTCGCGTAGCCGTCGAGCCGCGGCATGGTCACGTCGAGCAGCACCGCCGCGATCCGGTCGGCTTGCTCATCAAATACCGCCAAGGCTTGCTCGCCATCGGCAGCGGTGACGACCTCGAACCCCACGCGCTCTAGGATCCGCGACGCCACGCCGCGCACTTGCGGCTCGTCGTCGACGACCAGGATCCGCCCCCGGGCGGCGGGAGCGCCATCACCCGACGCGAGTGCCGGTGGCAGCGGCTCGCGGCTGGCGGGGAGCAGAACTTCGACCCGCGTACCACGCTGCTCCTCGCTCTCGACCCGGATCGCGCCACCATGCCCGCGCAGGATGCCAAGCACCGCCGAGAGGCCCAGGCCGCGGCCCGCAAACTTGGTGGAAAAGAAGGGCTCGAACATGCGACTTCGCGTGGCCTGGTCCATGCCGTGGCCCTTGTCGTCGACAACCAGGCGTACGTAACGGCCCGCGGGCAAGGCGTCGCCCAGATCATTGGCCTCGGGCCGAACCCCGTCGAGGTCGACCGGTGTCGTGGTGATGTGAACCACGCCCCCCGCCCCCGGATCCGTGGCCTCCGCGGCGTTGGTCAGGACGTTCATCACAACTTGGCGGATTTGCGCATCGTCGCCGTGCACGACGCTGGGGTCGTGGAGCTCCGGGCGCAAGACGACGTTCTTGCCCACCGAGGCACCGAGAAGTTGCGCCATCTCGGTCACAATCGCATTGAGGTCGAGAGGCCTCGTCTCGAACCGACCCTTGCCCGAATAGGCGAGCATCTGCTGGCAAAGCGCGGCCGCGCGTTTGGCCGCCGCCACCACATCGTCGAGCGCCTCAGCGCTGCTCCGCGCCGCGGGGTCGCCGCGCGCGATCTCGGCGTTGGCGAGGATCGTGGTGAGCAGGTTGTTGAAGTCGTGGGCGATGCCGCCCGCGAGCAAGCCGAGGCTCTCTAGCTTCTGCGTATGCAGCAGCTGCGCTTGGAGCCGATTGCGCTCAGCCTCGACGCGGATGCGCGCCGAGACGTCGATCACGTAGCCGAGGTAGTGGGTGATGTCGCCGCGGGCGTTGCGCAGGATGGTGGTGCAGTCGTGGAGCCAGATCTGCTCGCCGTCGCGGCGCACGACGCGGTAGGGCCGGTGCTCGAAGCGCGCGCGCCCCCCCTCGCTCGCCTCACGCACCTCGGTTGCGACTCGCGGCAAGTCGTCGGCAGCGATCAGCTCGGCGTAGACGATCTCGCCAGAGACGAACTGAGCCGGCTCATAGCCGAACACCTCTGCCGCGTTCGGCGACGCGTACTCGACGGGCCAGCCCTCGGCATTGCGCCACTTGAACACGACACATGGTCCGCTGACGAAGATCTGGCGCTCCTCCGTCAGGCGGCGATTCGACTCTCCCAGCTCGGCGAGCAAACGCTCGTGGGTCTTGTCAGCGGGTGGACACATCGCGCCGGCGCCCGCATTGTCCAGACCTAGGGACTTCCCGCAACTACAACTCCAAAGCCAACCACGAGTCTCGCCAGCGCGGGGCCCGGACGGCGGGCGGGCGGAGGCGTTTCTTGGCCCGGATTCGACGAAGCTTCGACGCCACGTCCACGAGGCCTTCACGCGGCGCGATCTAGCGTCGCTGCATGACCAGAACGAACCGTGCGCTTGGTCCGTGGCTGCTCCTGGTGGCCTGCTCCTGCGCGCACCTGCCCGAGGCCGCCGCCGACTCCGCGGCCGCGACCCGCCAAGAGCCGGCCGCCGCAGCACCGCCGATCCGCCCACAGGATCGCAATCCGCAGAGCCCCTGGTATCGCGCCGCAGACCGGGGTCGTTGGTACTTCGACTTCATCGCCGGCGCGGAATACGAGGCGGACTACCCAGGCTCGGACGACAACGAGCTCGAGCTCGACCCAAACATCCGGGTGATGTTCAAAGACCCGTGGAGCAATCGGCATCTGCTGTCGATCGGCGAGTGGCGCTCCACGTTTGACCTGACGGACGACTTGGCCTTCTCCGTGAACGTCGAGTATGAGCAAGGCCGCGACGCCGACGACAACCCGGCGCTGCGCGGCCTCGACGAGATCGAAGACACGGTCGAGCTCGCCCCCAGCCTGCACTACCGCATCGGCGACTTCTCGTTCGCGGCCGTCGCGCAGCCCGATCTGCTGAATCGCGGCAAGGGCTTCGTCTGGTTCGTCGGCGCCGGCTACGACAAGCTGCTGTTTGACGACCGGCTCCGTCTCGCGACGTCCCTCGACCTGAGCGGCGCGGACTCAACGCATATGCGCACGGAGTTCGGTATCACCGGCGCGGAAGCCGGACGTACCGGCAACCGCGCCTATCGGCCGGATGCCGCGTTGAAGTCGCTGAGCTGGGCAACGACGGCGGAGTATTTCTTCACCGACCGCTGGAGTCTGTTCGCCGGCAGTGAGGTGGAGCACTATCTCAAGGAGGCCGCCGACAGCCCTCTGATCGCGGATCAGGGCAGCGACTGGAACGTCGGCTTCGGCTTGGGCATGCGCTACAGTTTCTAGTCAAGACGGCGGCGGCTAGCCCATGCGGGTCCTGCTCATCGAAGACGATATCGACCTCGCCGCGACGATCGGTGAATACCTCGAGGCGCGCGCGTGCGACCTACGCTACGCCTACGACGGCCTCACGGGTCTGCACCTCGCGGCGAGTGAACGCTGGGACGCGCTCGTGCTCGATCTCACGCTGCCGGGCGCCGACGGCCTCGACGTGTGCCGGCGGCTGCGCGAAATGGGCGGGCCGCCCACACCGATCCTGGCGCTGACGGCGCGCGACACGTTGGAGGACAAGGTGCGCGGCTTCGAAGCAGGCGTCGACGACTACCTGGTGAAGCCATTCGCGTTGGCGGAGCTGCATCTCCGACTCCGGGCGCTGCATCGCCGCGCGACGCCGCACGCCGCCGGTGCCGTCCTGCAGATTGAAGACCTCGTCGTCGACGTGGCCACGCAAACCGTGGCCCGCGATGGCATCCCGGTCCGGCTCTCCAAGATCGGTTTCGCCTTTCTACTGACGCTGGTGCGCGCGGCTCCGGCGATGGTCAGCAAGGATGAGCTGACGCGGGCCATCTGGGGCGATGCGCTCGTCGAGCCAGACCTGCTGCGATCCCATCTGTATCTACTGCGTCGCGCGGTCGATCGCCCCTTTGCGACACCGCTGATCCACACGGTCCACGGCCGCGGCTACCGCGTCGGCAGGGAAGCGCGGTGACCCGCCGATCCGCGTCGTGGCCACGCACGCTGTTCGGCCGGCTCATGCTCTCGCACGCCATCGTCGGCGGCGCTGTCGGTGCCATCTGCGTCCTGATGGTGCTGGCGTCGCTGTATTCTGCCGAAGACCGCGTCTACCGCAGCTTGGTCGAGGCTGCGGCGCGCTCGGCGTCGACGGGCAACGAGGCCGGCGCGGCGAAGGACACCTGGCCGCAAGTGCGATTGTTTGGCCCGCGCGACGCCCTGCCGCCACGGCTTGCGCCGATCGTCGAGCAAGTCGGCGACGGCGCGATGGAGCTGGACGGCAATCGACGGGAACAACACGTCGCCGTGCGCCACGACGACGCGGGCCGACGCTTCGTGGCGCTAGGCGAGTTCCCGGAGACCGGCACCGTGCGCACCCTGCCCTGGTTGGCGCTGATCGTGGCAGTGGGTGCCGCCGCGGGCTGGGCCTATGGACTCTTCCAAGTGCGGCGCGCGCTGCGGCCGGCGACCCGCCTGGCCGACGCGCTGGCGGCGGCGCCCGAGGACGTCTTGCGCGGCGAGTTTACTCGGGACTTCGCCGACGACGAGATCGGCGCGATCGCCAACCGCCTCCAGGAGTTCGTCCGCCGCCACGGTGAAACGACGGCACGCCAGCAGCGGTTCGTCCGCGATGCCAGTCACGAGCTGCGTACACCGCTGTCGATCCTCCGCGGCGTGGTCGACCTGTTGCGTGACGATCCCGAGGCACGGGCTCCACGCATGGCCGAACGCACCGCCCGTATGGACCGATCGATCCGGCGGATGCAGCACACCGTCGAGAGCCTGCTGTGGCTGGCACGCCTGGAGAACGAGGCCGAAGCGAGCGGGACGCGGGACCTTGCGATCGCGCTCGCCGACTTGGTCGACGAGCTGCGCGGCGAGGCCACACCCGGCGTCGAAGTCACCTTGGACCTCGGCCAGGACCTCGCGCTCCCCGGCCCGCGCCACCTATGGACCATCGTGGTCCGCAACCTGGTGGAGAACGCGCTGCACCATACGACGGCGGGAGCGGTGACGGTTGTGGTGCGCAACGGCGAAGTCCGCGTCGCCGACACGGGCAGCGGCATCCCGCCGGCCTTGCAGCGAGCAATCACGCGCGATTGGGTGCAAGGCGCACACGCGCAGGGGTTCGGCCTCGGGCTGTCGATCACCCATCGCATCGCCCAGCGGGTCGGCTGGCATCTCTCCATCGACAGTGCGCTCGGGCGGGGCACCACCGTCCGCGTCGCTCGCGCAGACACCCCGGTGGACGCGGCGAACGGGTAGCCTGACGCGGGTGCGGGTCTACTACTCGGACACGTTTCCGTTTCCCCTCCCCGCCGGGCACCACTTCCCGGCCGACAAGTATCGCCTGTTGCGCGAGCGCTTGCTGGCCACGCCGGACGCGCGCGGGCACGAGCTGCTGGAGGCGCCCCGCGTCACCCGCCGGCAGCTCGCGCTCGTGCACGATCTAGCCTACGTCGACGCGTTCTGCAGCGGCACACTCGATGCCGCCGCGCAACGCCGCATTGGCCTGCCGTGGTCGGCGGAACTGGTCGAGCGCTCGCTGCGCTCGTGCGGCGCCACCGTCGCCGCCGCCCGAGCGGCGTGGCGCGAAGGTGCGGCGATCTATTTGGCAGGTGGCACGCACCACGCGCACCGCGACTTTGGCGCGGGATATTGCGTGTTCAATGACTGCGCCGTGGCGGCGCGCGTGCTTCAGAGCGAAGGAGTCGCCGGACGCGTGCTGATCTTCGATACCGACGTCCACCAAGGCGACGGCACCGCCGCACTCTTTGCCCGCGACCCATCGGTGTTCACCTGCTCGATCCACGGCGCGCGGAACTTCCCGAGTCGCAAACAACGGAGCGACCTCGATCTACCGCTCGCCGACGGGACTGGCGACACGGAGTTCCTCGCCGCCGTGCGGGACGGCTTGCGCCGCAGCTTCGCGGCCGCCCGGCCCGCCTTCGTGTTCTATCTCGCCGGCGCCGACGCCTGGCACGGTGACGCCCTGGGTCGCCTCGCCGTCAGCGCGGCGGCCCTCGCGCACCGCGACGCCATGGTGTTGCAAGCGTGCGCCGACGCCGACGTCCCATGGGTCGTCGTCATGGGCGGTGGCTACGCCCCCGACATTCGCGACTCGGTGCAGGTGTACCTGCAAACGGTGCTCGCGGCCCTGACCCTGGCCCCACGCTTGCGAAGTTAATTCGCACGCCAATCACTCGGGGCATTTGTCGCGTAGAGGTTTGCCCGCAGATACCATGCGAGAACCATGCGCATAGGCCGTTTTCCGGGGCAAGAGGACGCGCTCCTCCGCCGGATCGAAGACATCGCGGAGGAACGGGCACGCATCATCGCGAGCCGGCGTCTGTTTCTAGGCCTCGCCCTTGGCGGCGCCGCCGGCTTGGCGACGGGGGTAGGAGGCGGCATTGCGGCAGCGAGCATTGGGACGCGACAGGATCCTGCGCAAGCGCCTGGCCCCAGACCTGAGGAGCAATGGTTGCGAGACCTAGCCATGGGGCCACTCGACCGTCTGCTGCAGGGCCACACGACGTTCCTGTTCACGGTTGCACAGTCGATGCCGACCGACGAGACGGTCTGGCTCGGCGTCACGCGCATCGCCTCCGCCATCGCGGAATCAGATCCGCGGGTGCGCCCCGGGACGAGAGCCACATTGCTACTGCTCGGGAAACGACCGAACGTTCCTCGGCACTTCCTGCCCTGGATCCGGCTCATCCGAAGACGCGGGAAGTAACCATGGCGCAGGGGCCAGGGAGTATCACCGTTGATCCACAATCGGCACCGGAAGGCAGTACGGTGCAGGTCGGGTTCGACGGAGAGGGGGCGCTGTATGCCTCTGTCGACTTCGGTGACTGGGTGGAGGTCCCCATTGACCCCACCACGGGCAAAGGTCAGTTCGAGGTTCCAGTCGGGTCACAAGTCATCGGTTTCTCCAACCGAAAAGGCATTTCCTCAATCGGCGCGACCATCGAAGTCGTGAGCACGTCATCGCCATGAAACACCTCGCTCCTCCCTCCGTCTGCGTGCCGGCTCTCGTGCTCGGGCTGGTGTTCTCTGCGCAGCTCTCGGCACAAACCACGGTGGTCATGCCGCCGGGCTACGACGCCGTCGAGGGCAACTCGGGGGGCAACCTGGCGGGGTTCTCGGCGCGCTTTCGCCAGCAGATCCTGCTGCGCGGCACGTGGCTCAGCCCCTACGTGGGGCGTGATTTGACGGGGCTTTGGTTTCGCCGCGACGACCAATGGGGCAAGGCGCTACCGCAGTCGCACTCCCACCTGCGGATCGAGCTCTCACGCGCCGCGCTCCCCACGACGGCACCCGCCCGTGTCTTCGCCCACAACCGCGGCCTCAACCCGATCGAGGTCTTCGACGGCGCCGTGCTGATTGGCGCGTCGTCCCAGGCGCCCATCCCGGCACCGTGGGCAACACCGGATGCGGTTCACATTCCGTTCACCACGCACTTCCCTTACACGGGCGGCGACCTCTGCATCGAGATCGACGGCACGCCGCTCGACCCACCGCTCGACTTCGTATGGTGGGTCGACTACGTGCACGAGGCCGATGTCGGCGTCGTCCGGCGCTATGGCCAGGCTTGCGGTGAGCCGGCGCTCTACAACCAATGGACCGCCACGGCTTGGGGGCGCGACATGGTCCCCGGCTCGACGTTCCACCTCGGCTCCGTGGGCTGGGCCAACACGCCGGCCGTCCTCATGCTGGGCGACGCCTTGGCCTCGCCGTTCCCGCTCGACTTCCTGGGCGCGACCGGTTGTGCGCTGCACATCCTGCCGAAAATCGTGCTCCCCGCCGGCGTGTACCCGACCACGCCCACGGGTTCTGACCACACGGTGCTCTACGCGCCGATCCACGTCCCCGCGCGCCCCACGCTGGTCGGTGCGCCGATCGCCGTGCAGTGGATCAACTTGGAGCTCACCGCACCGCGGCCCACACCGGCCGGCTTCATCACGACCAACGGCATGGAATTGACGCTCGGCCAAACGATGCCGCCGGGCAACATTTCGATCGTCAAGTCCTCCGCCGTGGATGAGGCCGAGCCCTTCCCCGACACGGGCTACGTCTCCGTCTCGCGCGGCCCGGTGCTGCAGCTCGACGTCCGCTAGGCCATCAGCCTCGCCCCAAATGGGCCCAACCCGTCTCGCCGCGCGGCGACTCGTCGCCTACGGCATCGACTGGACCCTGTTTGCCGCTTGGGGCAGCACCGTCTTTGCCGTGGCCTACTCGGCTCGGGATGACAGCGGCGATTTCACGTGGCCCACAGAGGCATGGGCCGGGCAGGCGCTCGGGTTCGTGCTCACGACCCTGCCCTTTGGCCTCTACTTCGCGTTGACCGAGAGCTCGCGGGCTGGAGCGTCGGTGGGCAAGCGCCTGCTCGGCCTGCGCGTCGAGACCGGCAGCGGCGCCGCGGTCTCGCTTGGGCGCGCCTTCGCACGCACGGCCGGCAAACTCGTCCCGTGGGAGCTCGGGCACACCGCAGCACACCAGTTGCTGGCGCACGGGCGCGTCGATGAGGAGCCGCCTCGCTGGGCGCTCTGGCTGGCGACCGCGGCGATGGCGCTGGCGGCCGGCTACGTCGCGACCCTATTTGGCGCCGAGGGACGCACGCCCTACGACCGCGTCGCCGGCACCCGCGTGGTCGGACGCCCGCGCGCCAGCGGCGACGTCACGACTGAACGAGCTCAATGAACATCCGCACGCCGAGCTCGAGGAGGTCCTCGTCGAAGTCGAAGTCGGGATGGTGACAACCCGGCGTACCGCCGACGGGCGCACCGGCACCGAGAAAGAAGTAGGCCGACGGCACGGCCTGCGCGAAGTAGGCGAAGTCTTCGGCGCCGCAGATCGGTAGCCCTTCGCCGCTGACACAGTCCGCGCCCACGACGCGCATCGCGACGTCACGCACGCGCTCGGCACAGGCGGCGTCATTCACCAAAACCGGATACTCGGGCAACAGCTCGAACTTGCCGTTGCAGCCGTGGGCCGCGGCGGCACCGGCCGTCGCCGCGTGGAGCCGCTCGATCAAATCCCCACGCAGTGCCGGGTCGAAGGTCCGAATCGTGCCGCGCATGCGCGCCTCGCGAGGAATAACGTTGTCCGCGGTTCCGGCGTGAAACTGAGTGACGGACACGACGGCGACGCCGCGGCTGCCGACACCGCGTGCCACGACACCCTGCACCGCTTGCAGCACCGACGCGCCGGCGAGGACTGGGTCGCGGCATCGCTGCGGCTCCGACGCATGGCCGCCCACGCCCTCGACGACGATCTCAAAGTTGTCCACCTGGGCCATGAGCGGCCCAGCCGCGACGCGCACCTCGCCCTTGGGGAATCCGGGCCAGTTGTGCAGGCCATAGCACTCTGCCACCCCGGCGAGTGCGCCCTCCGCCACCATGACGCGCGCCCCCCCGCCGCGCACGCCCTCTTCGGCCGGTTGGAACAACAGGCGCACGTTGGCCCGCGTTCGCTCCGGCTGGGCCGCGAGCACTGCCGCGACGCCGAGCAAGATCGCGGTGTGACCATCGTGTCCGCACTTGTGCGCGCGACCGTCGTGGACGGAGCGCCACGGCAAATCGGTGTGCTCAGGCATCGGCAGACAGTCCAGATCCGCGCGCAGCGCGATGGTCGGCGCGGGCGCCTCGCGCAGATCCGCGATCACCCCGGTCCCGGCACAAGCCCGCGGCTGGTAGCCGTGCTCGCGAAGCCAGTCGATCACGATGCCCTGAGTGCGATGCTCCTCAAAGCCCAGCTCGGGGTGCTGATGCAGATCACGACGCACCTGGCGCAATCGATCCAGGAGCGAGGGGAGGACGACGGTGGGCGAATCGACCATGACCGCGCCGAGGCTAAGCGCTTGACAGGCTCGACTCGAACGCATATTTATGCGTCTTCTACGGGTTATTATGCCATCCCACATCCGCCTCCGCCGCGCCGCCATCCTGTCCCTGCTGCAGGAGCAAAACGTCCGTAGCCAGGCCGAGCTCGGCGATCTGCTCGCCGAGGCAGGCCACCCCGTCAACCAAACCACGCTGTCGCGTGACCTACGCGCTCTCGGGGTCCGCAAGGGGCCCGCCGGCTACGAGCTCAGCCCCGACCATCGCGGCGAAGGGCCAGAAGCCGAGCTCCTGCACGCCGCGGCCTCGTGGCTACAAAGCGCGACGCCGGCGCAAAACCTCGCCGTGCTCAAAACACCACCGAGCGGCGCGCAGCCCCTGGCCCTGGCCCTCGATCGATCGGAGCTCGACGGCGTGGTCGGCACCGTGGCCGGCGACGACACGGTGCTGGTGATCTGCGTCGACGCCCGCCATGCGGGCCGCCTCTGCCGCCGTCTCCTCACCAAGACCCAGGTGCCCGCATGACCGGGACAGCGCGGCAGGTCGCGGTGGTCGGCGTGACGGGCTACGTCGGCCGCGAGATCCAGGGGCTGTTGCGGAAGCACCCGCACCTAGAGCTCGCACAGTGCTTGAGCGCACGGGAGAACCCGTCCGGGCTCGCCGAGACCGAGACCTTCGAGCCCGAAGTCGCGCCGTTTGACCCCGCCAGGCTCGACGGCGTCGACGGGGTGTTCATCTGCGCACCGCACGGCAAGGCGGCGCCCCTCGTGACGGCCTGCACGGGGCAGAACCGCGCGATTGTCGACCTGTCCGCCGACTTCCGCCTACCGGACGCGGCGGCGTTCGAGCGCGTCTACGGCACTCCACACGGCGCCCCCGAGCTGCTCTCGCAGGCCACCTACGGCCTCACCGAACAAAGCCGCGACCGCATCCGCGCGGCCCGGCTCGTCGCCAATCCAGGCTGCTACCCCACGTCGGTTCTGCTCCCGCTGAAGCCACTCCTCGACGCCGGGTTGCTGGACGCGGCGGCGCCCATCATCGCCGACTCCAAAAGCGGGGTGTCCGGTGCCGGCAAGACGCCGACCGCCCGCAATGTGTTTGGTGCGGTGCATGACAATTGCAGCGCCTACAGTGTCGGCACGCATCGCCACGGCCCCGAAATCGCCGTGCACGCCGGAACGGATCGGGTGCTGTTCGTGCCCCATCTGCTGCCGGTGTTCCGCGGCATCCTCACGACGCTCTACCTGCAGCCGCGGCCCGGCACGAGCGCCGTCGACGTGCTTGGCTGCTTGGCTGAAGCGTATGGCGACGAGCTGCTCGTCCGCGTCCAGCCGCGCCGCCTCCCCGAGCTGCTCGACGTCGTGCATCACAATCACTGCGATCTCGGCGTTGCCCAACACGGCGACCACGTCGTGGTCGTCGCCGCACTCGACAACCTCCGCAAGGGCGCGGCGAGCCAAGCGATCCAGAACATGAACCTCATGCTCGGTCTACCCGAGACCGCGGGCCTACTGCCATGAGGCTCGTGGTCAAGGTCGGCGGGGCCGGGCTGCGCGGCGCGGCGTCCCGAGCGGAGTTCGCCACGGCCGTGGCCCGCGCGGGCGAAGCCGGCCACCAGCTCGTCCTCGTGCACGGCGGCGGCCCGCAGATCCGCGCGATGGCCGAGCGTCTGGGCGTGCCGCAACGCGACGCGGACGGGCTGCGCATCACCGACGACGCCACCGTCGAAGTCGTCACGGCCGTGCTGGGTGGCACGGTCAACAAGGCCCTCGTCCTGGCACTGCACGGGGCCGGCGTCGCGGCGGTTGGACTCTGTGGCGCCGACGGCGGCACCGTGCAGGTGCGACGGCATCAGCCGGACGGCCGTGATCTCGGACACGTCGGTGAGGTCAGCGAGGTACGCCCACAGCTATTGGAACTACTGCTCGGCGCAGGCTACGTCCCAGTGCTCGCGCCGTTGGCGCCACTGTTGCCCGGCGCGGCGGGGGACCCGAGTCAGCTACACAACGTCAACGCCGACGCCGCCGCGGCGCCGATCGCCCGCGCACTCAACGCCGACGCGCTGCTGTTCTTGACGGACGTGCCCGCCCTGCGCGGGCCTGGCGGCGAGCGCTTGGCGCGCATCGACCCCGCCGGCGCCGCGCGGCTGCGCGCCGACGGCGTGCTCGGCGGCGGCATGGTACCCAAGACCGACGCAGCACTGGCCGCGGCGCGGGCCGGACTCCACGTGAAGATCGCGCCAGCGGCCGGTGACGATGCCGTGTGCCGAGCGCTGCGGAACGACGTCGGCACTCGGTGCGAAGGAGCGACCCGTGGGTGAACACGTCATGCCCACCTACCACCGCGCCGACGAGGTCTTCGTGGCCGGCGACGGCGCGGTGTTGCGTACGGCCGAGGGCCGCGAGTTCCTCGACTTCCTCGGCGGCATCGCCGTCTCGGCACTCGGCCACGCGCATCCGGTGCTCGTGGAGGCGCTGCGCGACCAAGTCGGCCGAGCCCTGCACGTCAGCAACCTCTATCACCACCCTCTGGCGGAACCGGTCGCGGCGATGTTGGCCGAGGCCACGGGGCTCGACACCGTGTTCTTCTGCAACAGCGGTGCGGAGGCCGTGGAGACCGCACTGAAGATCGCGCGCAAGCACCACCACCTGCGCGGCGAGGCCGGGCGCACCGGTTTCGCAGCGCTGTGCGGCGGCTTTCACGGCCGCACTGCCGGCGCCCTGTCGGTCACCCACAAGCCCGAATACCGCGCGCCGTTCGGCCCACTCCTCGAGGGCGTCACGTTCGTCCAACCCGAAGACAGCATCGGCCTCGAAACCGCACTGGCGCAGCGGCCGGCGGCACTGATCCTCGAACCGATTCAAGGTGAGGGCGGAATCCGCGCGCTATCGGCGGACTTCCTGCGTCTTGCGCGCGCCGCCTGCGACGCCACCGGTACGGTGCTCATCCACGACGAGGTGCAGAGCGGGTGTGGCCGCACCGGCACGTTCCTCGCGGCGCAGGCCGCCGGTGTGCAGCCGGATCTGGTCACGCTGGCCAAGCCGCTGGCAGCCGGGCTGCCCATCGGCGTCGTCGTCGCCCGCCCGGAGCTCCGCCGGGTCCTGGCGCCGGGCGACCACGGCTCGACGTTTGGCGGCGGCCCGCTGGCCTGCCGGGCCGCCCTGGTGCTGCTCCAGGCGCTACGCGACGGCCTTCTCGACGACGTTCGAGCCCGCGGCGCACAGCTGCAGCGCGGCCTCACGGGGCTCGCCGCCGAGTTCGACGCCATCACCGAGGTCCGCGGCCGCGGTCTGATGCTGGGCCTGCAAATTCCTAACAAGGCCGCCGAACTCCACGGCGCACTCCACGCGCGGGGCCTGCTCGCCAACTGCACGGCCGGCGACGTCGTGCGCTTCCTCCCGCCGTTTGTGATCTCCGAGGCCCAGGTCGCCACTGGCCTCGACCGCATCCACGATGCCCTGACCACGCTGTCCGATGACTAAGAACCTGTTCGGCCGGCTCGCCGGCAAGGACCTCGTGTCCATCGCCGATCTCTCTCGCGACGAGATCGACGCGCTCTACGCCTGCGCCCGCGCACTCAAGGAAGGTCGGGACACGTACACCGACCTCCTCCAGCACCGCCGCTTGGCAATGATCTTTGAGAAGGACAGCCTGCGCACGCGATTCACGTTCGACGTGGGGATGCAGGACTTGGGCGGCAGCGCGGTGTTCATGGATCACCGCGACGCGCGGCTAGGCAGCCGCGAGTCGCTCAAGGACATGGCGCGCAACCTCGAGCGCTGGGTCGACGGCATCGTTGCCCGGACCTACCGGCACCGCGCCGTCGTCGAGCTGGCGCAGGCGTGCCGCATCCCCGTGATCAATGGACTCTCCGAGCTACTCCATCCTTGCCAGGCGTTGACCGACTACTTCACGCTGACGGAGAAGCTTGGCGACCTGCGCGGGCGGCGCCTGGTCTACGTCGGCGACGGCAACAACACCTGCCACTCGCTGCTCCACGCGGGTGCGCGCCTCGGCGTGCACGTCACGACATGCTCTCCCGAGGGCTACGAGCCCAACGCCCGGGTCGTTGCCGCGGCCATGGAGATGGCCCACGACTCGGGCGCGGAAGTGCGCATCCTCAACGACGTCGACGAGGCAGTCGACGGTGCGGACTGCATCTACACCGATGTGTGGGCGAGCATGGGTCAGGAGGACGAGATCGAAGAGCGTGCCTCGGCCTTCGAGCCCTATCAGGTCGACGAGGCGATGCTGCAGAAGGCGTCGCCCGACGTTCTGTTCTTGCACTGCCTGCCGGCCCACCGCGGCGCCGAAGTCACCACGTCGGTGATCGACGGGCCGCACTCGATCGTCTTTGACAACGCCGAGAACCGGCTGCACGTCCAGAAGGCCATCATGGTCATGCTCATGGGTCAGACCGAGCCGGCGCCGGCGGTGATGTCATGACCGACCGTGCAGTGCTCGCCTACTCGGGCGGTCTCGACACCTCCATCATCATTCCGTGGCTGCGCGAGCACTACGGGGTCGAGGTTCACGCGTTCGCCGCCGACGTCGGCCAGGGGGCAGACGAGCTGCGCGGCCTGGAGGCGAAGGCCGCGGCGTCGGGGGCAGCGTCCTGCCTGGTCGCGGACCAGCGCCAAGATTTCCTCACCGAGTTCGTCTGGCCGTGCCTGCGGGCGATGACGGTCTACGAAGGCCGATATCTGCTCGGCACGAGCATGGCCCGGCCCGTGATCGCTCGCGGCCAGGTCGCATACGCCCGCGAGGTCGGCGCGCGCTACCTCGTGCACGGCTGCACCGGCAAAGGCAACGACCAGGTGCGCTTCGAGCTCGCCTACCAGGCCTTGGCCCCGGACCTGGAAGTGCTCGCGCCCTGGCGGGAGTGGGACATCGAGAGCCGAGAGGACGCGATCGACTACGCCGCCCAGCACGACATCCCCGTGGCGGCCTCGCGCAACAAGATCTACTCGCGCGATCGCAATCTCTGGCACCTCAGCCACGAGGGCGGAGCCTTGGAGGATCCGGGCACGGTGCCGCCCGACGACGTATGGACCTGGACCACCGACCCTTTGGCCGCGCCCGCGACGCCAGAGCCGGTCGCCGTCACGTACGCGCGCGGGGTCCCCGTCGGCCTCAACGGCGCGGCGCTTTCGCCGGTCGCCCTCGTCGAACGGCTGAACGCGCTCGGCGCCAAGCACGGGGTCGGCCGCGTCGATCTCGTCGAGAATCGCCTGGTCGGCATGAAGTCCCGCGGTCTCTACGAGACGCCCGGCGGCACGATCATCATGGAAGGCTTGCGCACCCTGCGAGCGCTGACCCTGGAGCGCGACACCGCGCGACTCGCCGAGCGGCTCATGCCGGACTATGCCGACCTGGTCTATACCGGGCGGTGGTTTCACCCGGCGCGCGAGGCGCTCGACGCGCTGTTTGCCGAGGTCGCGGGTCCGGTCACGGGCGAAGTGGAGATCGAGCTCTGCCGCGGCCGCGCGACCGCGCGCGCCGCGCGTAGCCCGCATTCGCTCTACTCCGAGGATCTCGCCACGTTCGGCAAGAGCGCGGGGTTTGACCAGGCCGACAGCGCCGGTTTCATTCGGCTCTACGGCCTGCCCGGCCGTGTCGCGGCCAGCGTCGCGGCTGCCACGCCACGCGCGGAGAGCACGCCGTGAGCGGTCAGACGCACGCGCTGTGGGGCGGTCGCTTCGCCGGCGAACTCGATCCCCACTTCGCCGCGTTCCAGTGCAGCCTGCCGTTTGACCGGCGGCTCCTCGACGCCGAGCTGCGCGCCAGCCAGGCGTGGGCGGACGCGCTGGCGAAGGCCGGCGTGCTCACGCCGACGCAGGCCAAGAAGATCACTACCGGTCTGCGCCGGCTCGGCCAAGACGTCGCGCGCGACCCCAAGATCGTCACGCGTTCGGATGCCGAGGACATCCACGGCTTCGTCGAGGCCGCGCTCCAGCAGCGGATCGGCGGGCTGGCGCGGCGCCTCCACACTGGCCGCTCCCGCAATGATCAAGTGGCGACCGACCTCAAGCTGTATCTCCTCGAGCGATTGCAGCAGCTCGACCACGACGTCACCGCGCTGATGCTAGCGTTGGTCAAGCTCGCCAACGCGCACGCCGACCTCGCGATGCCCGGCTACACCCACCTGCAGCGGGCTCAGCCGATCGCCGTGGGGCACCACGCTTTGGCCTACGTGGAGATGCTCGCCCGCGACCGCGAGCGGTTGGTGGGCACCCTCGAGCGCGCTTCGACGTGCCCGCTGGGTAGCGGCGCACTGGCAGGGACGGCATTTCGCATCGACCGGCGGCAGCTCGCCCGCACGCTGGGCTTTCGCGCCGCGACCCGCAACAGCCTCGACGCGGTGAGCGACCGCGACCACGCCTGCGAAGCTGCGTTCGCGTGCAGTCTCTTGATGGTCCATCTCTCGCGCCTAGCCGAGGATTGGATCTTCTGCGCCAGCCACGAGGCGGGCTTCCTGCAGCTCGACGACGCCGTGTCGACGGGCAGCAGCCTGATGCCGCAGAAGAAGAACCCCGACGCGCTCGAGCTCGTGCGCGGGAAGACGGGCCGCGTGATCGGTGACCTACAGACCCTGCTCGTCGCCCTCAAGGGTCTCCCGCTGGCGTACAACAAAGACCTACAGGAAGACAAAGAAGCGCTCTTTGATGCGCTGGACACGGCGGCGGCATGCGTCGCCGTGACGACGACCGTCGTGCGAAGTGCGCGCTTCGACGCGGCACGCTGCCGCGCCGCTGCGGCCGAGGGCTACCTCAACGCCACCGACCTCGCCGACCTCCTCGTCGCGGCGGGCGTGCCGTTTCGCGACGCGCATGAGCGCGTCGGCGTCGCCGTGCGGCGCGCGCTGGCGCTCGGCATCGAGCTCGAAGCGCTGCCCGATGCCGATCGGCGCGAGCTCCTGCCCGAGCTCGGCGACAACCTCGCCCGGGCGCTCGCGCCTGACCAGGTGCTGGCCCGGCGCACGGCGCTCGGCGGCACGGCGCCGGCGCGCGTGCGCGCCGAGGCCAAGGCATGGCACAAGAGGCTGCAATCATGACTCCTTCGCTTCCCTCCGGCGTGACCGTGCGCAAAGCCACGGTGCGCGACGCCGAGCCCATTCTCGATCTGGTCAACGACCTCGCCGATCAGCAAGTCATGCTGCCGCGCTCGCCCGCGTCGGTGATCGAGCACTTGCGCGATTTCACGATCGTCGAAAACGACGGGCAGTTCGCCGGCTGCGGCGCGCTGCACATCGCGTGGTCGGACCTGGCCGAGGTGCGCTCGCTCGCCGTGAACCCGCGCATCCAGCGCAAGGGGCTCGGCCGCGTGCTCGTGGACCACCTGGCCCACGAGGCGGAAGAGCTCGGCATCGCCCGCCTGTTTGCCTTCACGTACGTGCCGGGGTTCTTCGAGCGCCTCGGCTTCTCCGTGGTCGAGCACCAAACGCTGCCGCACAAGGTGTTTCAGGACTGTCTCAACTGCCCCAAGTTTCACCGCTGCGATGAGATCGCGATGGAGCGGGTGCTGAGCGCGAATCGCGAGGTGCACTTGCGGGGGCCACTGAGCCGGCCGAGCGATGGGTTGCCGCTGCCGGCGAAACCTGCCCGCCGCGCCACGGCGCCAAAAGACGCGGCGGCGGAGGGCCGCTGACCATCAACGTACGGCCGTCGGGCCCTGGGTTGAGATCGCGGCGGTAGAATGCGCGGCATGAAGGAGCCCCCTCGCATTCACCTCCTCGCGCTTGCCGCGACGGCGGCCGTCAGCCTCGCCCCCAACCTCGACGCTCAGCTCGGCGTGTGGCGCAAGATTAGCGACATGCCCGACATCCGAGCCAGTCACGCCATGGCCTATGACTCGGCGCGCGGCGTGGTCGTGGTCTTCGGCGGCTCGTCGGGGCTTGGCGCCACGAACGACACGTTGGAATGGAACGGATCTGAATGGATCCAGCTCGAGCCATTGGATCGCCCACCGCCGCTCCTGGACAGCGCGATGGCCTACGACGAGGCGCTGGGCCAATGCGTGTTGTTCGGCGGCTCCGACGGCTCGACGACCTTTGGCACGGACGGCATGTGGGCGTGGGACGGGGCGAACTGGACCGAGCTCCATCCGCGCACACGGCCCCCGATCCGGCATAGCGAGGCGCTGGTTTTCGATTCGGCACGACAGGTCCTCGTGCTCTTTGGCGGCAGGACTGCCGGCGTTCGGCTCACGGACACCTGGGAATGGGACGGCACGAACTGGACCGAGCTCGCGGTGGCCGGCCCACCCTTCGGCGAGACCAAGACCTCGACCTTTGACTCGTTGCGCGCGCGCACGCTCGTCGTCGGCGGCACCGTCACCCCCCACGACATGTGGTCCTGGGACGGCAGCGTGTGGGAAAACCTCGGCCCCACACCGGGCGGCTCGACGATGGCCTACGACGCCCGTCGCGATCGAGTCGTGCTCTTCTACAATCTCTTCTTCCAGACCTGGCAGACCTCCGAGTTCGATGGAGTGGAATGGACGACGTTGAGCCACATCAATCCCCCCTCCACCAGAGCACCGCCGCTGGTCTACGACGAGCAGCGCGGCGTGATCGTGGCCGCGGGCGACCTTGTTTGCGGTTACCGGTGCTACTCGGCGGCCGATGTCTACGAGTATCGGGGCCCGTTCCTGGCGAGTTTTGACCCCTTGGGGGTCGGTTGCGCGGGCTCGGCGGGGGTTCCAACCCTCGACGCCGACCCCGGCTTTCTCCCCATCACGGGCAGGGAGATCAACTTCAGCATCGGGCCGCTCGCCCCGGGCACGGCCGCGGCCGGAGTCATGGGCACCTCCGCGCTGAGCTGGGGCCCCATCCCGTTGCCAGCCAGCCTAGACCCGATCGGCGCGACCGGTTGCTCGCTCTACACCAGCATCGAAGTGACGATCCCGCTGGTCATCGTCGGCGACACGGCCCGGTGGAACCTGGTCATTCCGCAGCTCGCGGTCCTCGTCGGTGCCGATCTCTACCACCAGGGTTTCGTGATCGGCGACCCGATCAACCCGGCTGGGATCGTGACGTCCAACTACGGCCGCAGCGTGATCGGCACCTACTGAATCGTCGACCGGGCCGCGGCGCCTCAGTCCTTGGGCGCCGGGTCCTTGTGGATGTTCTCCTCGAGGATCCGCGTCCCCTTGAAGCGTCCGCTCAGCACCCAGCGGTTGAGCGGCGTCGTCGTCGCGCCGGACGTGAAGTACTTGAGCGTGTTGAAGTACATCCAGAACTCCTCGCCCTCCTTCTCGACCGTGCACACCTGATACTGGTCCCACGCGTAGTGGTAGACCGTGACCGTCGTTGAGACGGTGCCGTGACTGATGTCGCCGGAGTCCTTCTCGCGGTGCTCCTTGGGCGCGTTGATGACAAGGCGCAGCACCTCGCCGACGCCGTACTTCTTGTTCGCCAACGTCTTCTTGGCGATCTCGACGAGCTCGGCGTCGGTACTCGCCGCCGCCGGCATCCGCACCTGATCCAGCGCGGCGACCGCGACGCGGCGCAGATGCTCGACCGCTTTCTCGACGTGGGCGCGCTGCGCCTTGCGCTCGTCGCCCTTCCCCTCGACGCTAAACGCGAGGTCCCACGCCGCCGCGGTGTCAACGTCGTTGAGCGCGGCTTGCAGCTGCTGCATCTGCTGGTCGAAGCTGCCTTCGCCAAGGATCCGGTTCGCCACGTGGCTTTGATTGCTGGGATCCGTCTCGAGCACGAAGTCCGCGGTCCGCTTCGCGTGCTCCGCGTTGAGGCGAACCTGGCCGCCGATCCCTTGCTCGAGCTCGTTGAGCCGTCGCAGCCATGTGCCGCCAATCCAGCTCTCGAGACTCGACCGCTTCTGCTGATCGATCCCTCCCGCCCCGCGTAGCGAGGCCACGAACTGCAGGTCCTTGGGAATCTCCACGTCGCGCAGCCGCCGCAGGCGCTCGCCCCAGGCGCGAATCTCGGCGGGATCGAACGGGTATCGCAGCTCCTTGGGCTGGTTCTTGGTCTCGTACTTGGCGCTCAGCTCGGCCATCTGCTTGCCGCGATCGCCGGACGCCGCCACGTCGGCGGTGTAGCGACCGTGCAGCTGCTGGAACGCGCTCTCGAACGCGTTGAACTTCCCGGCGACCTCCTGCACGGCGGGATGATCGGCGGGGAACGCCTTCAGCCGCGTCTTGAAGTCCGCGATCTCCTTCTGCACCGAGCCCACGCGGTACGCGTCGCCCATGTGCTGCACGTTCAGCATGCCGAAGTTGTGGGTTGCGTTGCCGATCTCTTTGCCCAGCTGCTGCAGCTTGGCGACATCGAAGTTCGCCTGCCCCGTCTGCGGCGGCACCCCCGCGTTGGCCGCCGTCTTGATCTTCTCGAGCAAGGCGTTGTAGCGCGTCACCGCGTCCTTGTAGTGCTCGCTCGACTTGTCCGAGGAAGCGTTGAGGCGCTTGGCGGCCCAACCGATTTGATTGATGTAGAGATTGGCGGTCTTGACGTCGCCCGGCTGCAGCGTCTCGACCAGACCCTCGTACTTCTCGATGCGCTGGAGCGCTTGCTTGACGAGAGGATCCTGTGCGTGAGCCATGCCGGGGCCGGCGGTCAGAGCCACCAGAAAAACGAGAGAGCGGAGCATAGGAGTCCCAGCAAAACACCCCTCACCGTCGTATCCAGTCCCGTGCCGGACTTTTGCTTCTAACGCAACCCTGGCCGTGCCGCCGTCGGGCGGGGCAATACGGTCCTGAATGGCCGGCCACGGCGCTATCACGCGCCCGGTTCTCGCACCACGCTGTCGATCAAATCGGTGGTGCGCGGCGAGGCCCACTACGAGACGCGGCGCACCCGCTACCGCGTCGGCCCCAACCATGTCGTCGTGCTCGCCGACGACCAACGCTACGCGATGGACGTGTGGCCGGACACGGTGACGAAAACGCTGGCGGTGTTCTTCAGCCGGGCTTCGTCGAGCACGTCGCCACGGCACGTGCCACGCCAGTCGCGCCGGCCCCGAGAACCCGGCCCCGGCCAGTGCCCCCCTCGCGTTCTGCGAGCGCAGCCACGCCAAGGCCGGGCGGCTGGCCGCGACGCTCGCCGCACCATGGCGCCTCGGGGCGCCGTTCTTTGTGCTGGCCGAGGAGCTCCTCGTGCTGCAAGGCGCCAACCGCGACGAGGCGCAAGCGCTCGAAGCCCTACGGCCGGCGACCCGCGACGGTCACCCGCGCCGGGCGTCTCGATCCCGGCCCTACGAGCCACCTCTCGCGCCACCGCGACAACGTCCACTGGTTCCTCGCCGGGGACGAGGGGGCGACCATGCTGGATTTCGGCACCGAGCTCGACCAGCCGGGCGAGGGCTACCGCGCGTTCTCAGCGCTCGAGGTCGACGCCCCGCCGATCACCGGACGCCGTCAGATCTACGAAGCGCGCTGGGTCGGCAACCCCTATCGATCGCGCCCGATCGATAGGGCCCTACCGGAAAGGATTGCTCTCGGCGGCCCGGAATCGGTGTCACGCTCGCGTGATTGAGGATATCACCGGGGCGGCACCCTTTGCGGGCCTCACGCGCCAGAGCACTGCCATGAAATATTCTCGATTCAGCGCCCTCTCTCCCTTCGCCGTGGCCACGGTTGCGCTGGGCGGCATCGGAATCTTCACGTCGACCGTGATCGCGCCGCTGATCGCGGTGGCGGCCATCTTGGTCAGTGGCGTCGTCGCGGCCTGCGCCGATCATGTCGTCACCGAGTTGCGGCGCACCGTTCCGCAGGACGGTCGCTGATCCCCGAGGGATCTCTAGCGCTCGGCGCTGTGATAGACCCGCTGCACGTCGTCGCACTCTTCGAGCATCTCCAGCAGCTTGTCCAGAGTCGCGACGTCGTCCCCGGTGATCGGGCTCGTCGCCTGCGGCACGAACTGGATCTCGTCCACCTCGAAGTCGACCTCGCCAAACGCCTCGACGATTGCCTTCTTCGCCTTGCCGTACTCGGAGCTGGGCGTGAACACGGTCACCTTCCCGTCCTCGGACTCGGTGTTCGTCACGTCGATGTCGCCATCGAGCAAGGCCTCGAGCACCTGCTCTTCATCGGCAGCGGCAAACACGAAGATCGCCAAGTGGTCGAAGGTGTGCGCCACCGAGCCCGCCGTGCCGATCTTGCAAGAGGTCTTGGTGAAGCAGGTGCGCACCTCGTTGAACGTCCGCGTCGGGTTGTCGGTCAGGCACTCGACGATGACCGCCACGCCGGCGGGCCCGTAGCCCTCGTAGCGCGCCGCCGCGTAGTCTTCGCCGCCGCCGCCGCGCGCCTTCTCGAGCGCCCGATCGATCACGTGAGAGGGCACCTGGTCCTTCTTGGCCCGCTCGATCAACGCTTTGAGGATGGCGTTGGTGTCAGGATCCGGCCCGCCACTCTTCGCACACACGTAGAGCTCGCGGCCGTACTTGCTGTAGACCTTGGTCTTGGCGGCCGCGGTCTTCGCCATCGAGTCTTTGCGATTTTGGTAGGCCCTGCCCATCGGTGCTCTCAGGTCGTTCGGTACACAGACGACTTGAGGGTCTCGGCTGGGCCTCGCGGCTGCAAGGGGGTTTCCGCAGACGGCTCGGCTTGACGCCCGGCCACGCCGCGCCACAGTCCTCCGCATGACACCGCTCGCACCCAAGACCGTCGTCACGACGTGGGTTGCGGCCTTCAACCGCGCCGACGTCGACGCCCTGGCGACACTCTACGCCGAGGACGCCATCAACCATCAAGTGGCGGAGGCCCCGGTCGAGGGCCGGGCCGCGATCCGCGCGCGCTTTGCGCACGAGTTTGCGACGGCCGACATGGAGTGCATTGTCGAAAACCTGTTCGAAGACGGCGAGTGGGTAATCCTCGAGTGGCGTGACCCGCGCGGTGTGCGCGGCTGTGGCTTCTTTCACGTGCGCGACGGGCGCATCGCCTTCCAGCGCGGCTACTGGGACAAGCTCACTTTCTTGCGAGCCTACGGGCTGCCACTGCCCAGTGCCTGATGGCCGCGGCCGCGCGGCCCGACGCACGGGCCGAGCGCAGCAGCGCCGCGTCGCGGAGTGAGCTTACTGACAGCTGAGGCCGAGGCCGTTGCTGCTCGCGAGCCGGATGCCGGCCGGGCTGATTTGCGCGGTGATCGCCTGGAAAGCGACGGTGAACGCGCCCGTCGACAGCGGCAGGCCCAGGTTCCACGACGCGTCGCCGTTGGCGTCGGTGCGGCCCTGCGTCAAACCACGCGGGTTGACGAGCAGGTCGCAGCGACTGCCCGGCAACTGCACGGGCATCGGCAACGGCGCGCCGATCGCGAGCACCGCCAAGGCGTTCGGCGCGGCGCCCGTCAACGCCAGCTGAATCGCGATCCCCGGAGCACCCGGGACCGGGCCCGCCCGGCCGTCCAGCTTCCCACCACACTCCGGCCCGAACGGGCGGAAAGTGCAGGTCGGCGGCGTCGGGGCGCGGTTGAAGGTCACCGACACCGAGCCGTCGTAGGTTTCGCCAGCGGCGGAGCCCGAGGGCCCACTGCCCGCCGTCGCATTGCCACTCGTCACGATGCCGACGAGGAAGCCTCGCGCCCCGGCCCTGACCCGGTAGCGCTGCATCTGCTGGTCGCGGCCACCGCTCACGCGCGCGGAGAAGTCCGCCATCCCGTCGCCATCGACATCCACCGCCACGCCCGTCGAGGCGTTGGCCGAGGCACTGCCCCGCCAGTTGACGACCACCACACCGGTGTCGCCGGCCGAGCCCGGGATCTGCAGAGCAAGGCCGTGGGCGCCGGGCGTGCCCTGACGCGGATCGTCACTGGTGCCGGCGGCGGCGCGGCCGGCCGCGGCGCGCACGGCAGCGTTGCCACTCTCGGCCACCGCAACGGTGAGCCCCGTCGTCGCCGGGCCGAAGCGCACGCTCGTGCTCGCCGACGCGGCAGCCATGGTGCCAGGCCCGCCATCGGCAACGCGGATTTGCAGCCCGTTGGAGTCGATGGTCGTGCCCGCCGGCACACCGCGTGCGACGCCGGTGCCGGCGTTGGCGAAGTCGGCGTAGCCGGTCGCGGTCTGGAGCGTGGGCTGCGCGGCTAGCGGCGCGACGGCCACCAAAGAGGCGATGAGGAAAAAGGGCGTCTTCATGATCTAGGTCGCGAGAAGAGGTGTTTCGCGGCGATGAGCCACGAGCTCGCCGCGGGGGTGCGGTCCCGAGCTGACGGTGATTGCCACGACCCGGGCAGACCGCCGGGATCATCACCAAGGAGAAACGCCCGATCCAAGCGGGTCCGACCCGATGCGGCGGGCGGCGCGCCTACCGGCCGAGCCCCAGCCGCTTCTTGAAGATCACCCGCAGCATCCGCAGCGCGGTCTTGGACACGTGCAGCAGGTTCTCCGAGTGTTTCGACTCGCCACCGACCCGCGGGTAGTAGCTCACCGGGATCTCGACCACGCGTTTCCGGGCCCGCAGGATCTCGATCATCATCTCGGGTGCGAACTCAGGCCCGACCCCGTGCATGCGATCGCGGATGCGATGCCAAGTGTCGCGCCAGAGCGCCCGATAGGTGCAGCCGACGTCGGTGAAGCGCGGCTCCTGCGACCACCAAAGCAGCTCGATGAGCTTGCCGACCACGACGTTGCCGAGGCGCAGCAGTCCGCGCATGTTCGACCCCTGCTCGATCATCTCGCGCGTGGTGCGCGTGCCGATCACCATGTCGGCATCCTTCAGGTACTCGAGCAGCTTGCCGAGGTCCTTGGACCGAAACGAATGATCGGCCTCGACGACCACCAGGATGTCGCCGATGGCATGGTCCATCCCCCACTTGATCGTGTCGCCGTAGCCAGTGAGCTGCACTTGCTCGACGCGCGCGCCCTTGGCGCGGGCGATCTCCGAGGTGCGGTCCCGTGACCGATTGTCCACGACGAGGACTTCGTCGACGACAGGCACGAAGTCCGAGACCACATAGCCGATCGACTCTTCCTCGTTGTACGCGGGGATGACGACGCTGACCTTGTAGTCGGCGAACGAGCGGCTGCGCGACACGTAGTGCGCCAGGTTGTAGTCGACGACCGAGTTCACGTTGAAGTAGTGCCCGTTGAGGAAGAACGGATGCACACCCTCGCGGGCGCGCGCGGCGTCGCGGATCACGTCGGTCAGCTCGACGCGCCCGGAGCGAGCGCTCGGCGGCGTTTGACGAATCTTGTCAAACAGCTTCGGCGTGAACAGGTAGGAGCCACAGCCGAGGATCTCGGTCGTCACCTGTTCGGGCTTCTCCTCGAGGTCGACGATGCGGTCGTCCTCGACAAAGACCGCGTAGTTCTTGCGGATCAACCGCGGGTCGTCGACACGCTTCACGGCGCACACGGCAAAGAAGTCGCCGTCCGCGGGTGGACGCAGCTCCTCGTGGTTGGAGCCGAGGTAGAGCTCGTCGCCCAGAATCATCGCGAACGGACGATCCATCAGCGGCTCGGCCAAGAGCACACCCTGCGCCAGGCCAATCTTGGGCTCGGCGCAATCTACGTAACGCACGCGCACGCCGAACCGCTCGCCGTCGCCCAAGAACGCCTTCACTTGCTCGGCTAAGTAGCCAACGATCAGCACGATGTCGCGGATCCCCAGCTGGTCGCGCATCACCTCCAGGTTGCGCAAAATCAGGGGTTTCCCCTCCACCTCGAGCATCACCTTGGGGATGCGCGTCGTGGCCGGGTAGGCCCGCACGCCTTCGCCTGCTGCCGGGATGAGACCGAGGTCGAGCATCGCGGCGCTGACCATAGCGCGCGATTGCGACTTGTCAGAGCCTGTGACCAAATCACCATTTGACCGGCTCCCTCGGGCCTGCCGCGCCGCGCTCGAAGGTCTGACTTCGACGCAGCCGCTCGCTCTCCGGGCCCGGCCCAGGAGCTCACGCCTCACGCGCCGCCGCGAACCGGCGGCTCAGCCGCGTCGGTGCCGCGCGCCGCAATCTGGTGGCGCACTGCGTCGACGATCGTGGTGACCAACGCGCGAGGCCCCAAGACCGGGCGATGGAACGCAAAGAGAGGGGTCGGCGGCAGATCCTCCAGGTCGAGGGACCACAGCTCGCCGCGGGGCGAATGAGCCGCCGCCACCACTTTGGGCAGCACGGCTAACAGCTCACCGCCGATGCACACCTCGCAACCCACCCGCATCTGGTCGACGAACATCGCGATCTTCCGCGGAATCTCGGCCGGCCAGCCGTCGATGATCATGCCTCGGTCATCCGCCGGCGGCGCGATGAACTCGTGGCTCGCGATCTCGGCAAGGGTGACGTCGTGTCGCCCGTAGAACGGATGCCCGACGCCGCAATACACGGCACTCGACTCGGCCCCGAGCGACACCTGCACGATCCGTGCGTCTTGCAGCGGCGTGCTCAAGAAGGCCACGTCCACCGCGCCCCGGAGGAGCTGAGCCGACACTTGCTGCGGGTCGGCAGTGCTCACTCGCGGTGAGAACCCCGGGTTCTGGCGGCGGAGGACGCCGAGCGCCGGGATCAAGTACGCCGTGGTGATGAGGCCGGCGCTGGCGATCGAGAAGTCGCCGACCAAATCGGCCGACTGCAAGCGCGACAGGCCTTCATGAATCAGCCGCATCCCATCCCGCACCGCGTCGAGCATGATCTCGCCGGCTTCGTTGAGCTCGATGCGACGGCCCACGCGACGGAACAGCTTGCAGCCGACCTCGGCCTCGAGCTGCTTGACCGCGCGAGACAGCGCCGGCGTGCTGGTGTGCAGCTCTTTTGAAGCGGTCGGCAAGTGCTGGGTCTCGGCCACGACCCGGAAGGCGGGAAGCCAGTTCCAGAACCCAGCGATGCTGCGGAGGCGGTCCAATGAGGTCGAACGAACGTCCGAACAGGGAGTCCGACCGTAGACCGCAGCATGGCAGGGTGCAAGGAGCACCCCGCCACGCCACAGAGCGCCTCTTGATCAGCGGACCTGCTGGGTCAGCGCATCGCTCACGTCGTTCAGCGTGGTGCCGCCGAACACCAGGAACGCGGTGTTGAACCGCAGCCCCTGCAGCGCCGGGAAGCCCGGCAGCTGAATCGCGGCCGACGCCTGGCCGCTCCCGTCCAAGGTACCCGTGTAGTTCTGGAACACGCCGGTCGCCGACATCGTCGCCGTCACCTGCAGCAGGCCGTCCCACGCGATCGGCAGGAAGTCGCCACCCGGCAACGGCACCGCGCCAATCGACATCGACGTGAGCGCGAAGTAGGTGTCCCCGGCGCTCCCCGGCGCGGAGAGGTCGAGGTCGGTGCGGCCGCCGACCATCAGCGGGCCGCGGGCGGTGACCGTCGGCGCCGGGCCGATGCGGTTGGCGCGCACGATCACACCGGCGGTGCTGCAGGTCCAGTAGACCGACGAGCCATCCGCCGTCACCGCGACGTCGCGCGGCTCCGGATCGCCGCAGTTGATCAGCGTGAGGCCGCCGGTGCTGGGATCGTACTTCCAGACCTTGTTGCGACCGCCCGCCGTGCCGAACACGCCCGGCGTCGGGATCTCGCTGAAGTAGAGGTTGCCGGCGTCGTCCATCGCCAGGCCCACGGGCTGCTCGAGACCGTTGAGCACCATCGAGACGTTGCCAGTCGAGGCCTCGCGCTTGAGGATCACGCCCACCGTCTGGCAGGTCCAGTAGAGGTTCTCGTTGGCGTCGACGACCACATCCACGGGCTCCGGCTCACCGGCCACGACCGTGTTGATCGAGCCACCGCTGCCGATTTCGGCGACGCGGTTGCGGCCACCAGACGTGCCAAACACGCCCGGCGTGGGCACCTCGGTGATGTAGAGGCGGCCGGCCGGCGACATGGCGATCCCGGTCGGGTTGTCGCCGCGCGCGACCTGCGTCATCACGCCACCACGCAGCCGCATGACCGGCCCCACGGCCTTGCAGGTCCAGTAGATGGAACGGGCGTCATCGACGACGATGTTCGTCGGGCCCGGCTCGCCGCGCACGATCGCCGAAACCGTGGAGCTGCTGGCGTCGTACATCGACACCGTGTTGTTGCGGCTGAAGACGCCGGGTTCGGGCAGCTCGGTGAAGTAGAGGTCACCGGAGCCGTTGTGCACGGCGATGCCGGTCGGCGTGGACAGGCCCGTCACCAGAATGGTGCGGTCGTAGTTCTGCGCGTGGAGACCCGTAGCGAGGGTCGCGACGACGCCGAGGAGGGAGGGGAGAGTTGCAGGGAGACGCATGAATGTCTGAATGAGAAAAGGAAGGGTGGCGCTCGATGCGCGCGACACGCTCCTTCGCAGGGTTCCTCACTCCGTTTCTTGCGTTTTCCGACACGCGCTGTTGCGCTCAGCGAGACAATGCCGAGCCGGCCGATACCATGGCCTTCCCATGCAGGGGAACTGTTCATCTGGGGGCCGAGTGGCCCAGGCAATCGCGTTGGTGACCGGTGCGGCTTCGGGCATTGGCCGCGCGACCGCGCTGCTGCTGGCGCGCGAAGGCGCCAAGGTCGCGGTCACGGACCTCGATGCCGCGGGCGCCGCGGCCACCGCCGGCGCCATCACCGATGCCGGCGGTTCGGCGCTGGCCCACGCCATCGACGTCACCGAAGAATCGGCTTGGCCGCCGCTGCTGGATCGGATCCACGACGAGCTGGGACCGCCGACGATTGCTGTGCACAGCGCCGGGATTTCCTTTGCCAAGCCACTGGTCGAGATGACGCTGGCGGAGTGGCGTCGTGTCATGGCCGTAAACCTAGACGGCGCGTTCCTGGCGACCCAGGCCGCCGTCCGGGCGATGCGCCGCGCCCGCGGCAAGGGCGCGATCGTACACGTGGCCTCGGCCTCCGGCCTCAAGGCCAGCCCCGGCGCCACGGCCTACTGCGCCAGTAAAGCCGGCCTCATCCACTTGGCCAAGACCGCGGCCCTCGAATGCGCCCAGGCCGGCGACCGAATCCGCGTGAACTGCGTCGTCCCCGGGGGCGTCAAGACGCCCATGTGGGAGGGCATGGCCAACTGGAATGAGATGAAGCAATCGGCCGTCTGGAACGCGAATCCCGATGGACCGCCCGGCAAGCGCTTTGCCGAACCGGACGAGATCGCCGCAGCCATCCTGTTCTTGGCCAGCGACGAGTCGTCGTATCTCACGGGATCGGCCCTCGTGGCGGACGGCGGCTACACGGCCTAGTGTTGCGTGTCGGAAGTTGGTTGCGTAAGTCGGCGAGCCATGTGTGCCGCTCGCAAGGGGATCTCAAAGGTTTCACCTGTTTTATAAACAGCTACAATTTCGTTAGTTGCCGTGTTACGGGCAACGTTAAACCACTT
>JBCCGH010000094.1:0-36151 GCA_039029375.1 Planctomycetota bacterium | reverse complement strand
GACGACAGCCAGGGCAGCGGCCGACGCGGGCGCGGTGGCGACGACAGCCAGGGCAGCGGCCGACGCGGGCGCGGTGGCGACGACAGCCAGGGCAGCGGCCGACGCGGGCGCGGTGGCGACGACAGCCAGGGCGGCGGTGGCGGCTGGCGGGGCCGCGGCGGTCGTCGACCCGGTGCCGGCGCCTCCATGGCCTTCCTCAGCAATGACAAGCTGGACTGCGACGCGATGGGCAAAGTGATCGCGATCGAGGAGAAGGACGGCGTCTCGATGGCCAAGGTCGAGATCAACGCCACAATCTCCGGCAAAGGCGATGCCGAGGCGTTGGGGATGAGCGGCGCCGGGCAAGGCGGCCGCCGCGGTGGGTTCGGCGGCGGCGACATGGAGACGAAGGCCGCGCTGAACGTGTCCATGCAGGGCGTCGCATGGGTGAACCTCCAGAGCCACATGGTCACGGCGCTCAATCTGACCGGCACCATGCAGCAAGAGCGCGAGATGTTCGGCACGATGGGGCGCGGCGGCGAGGACCGCGACATCGAGGTCAACACCTCGACGAACGGCAAGTTCTCGATCGACGTCACCTGCCAGCCGCAGTGACGCACGACATCGCTCTACTCGGGCACGGAGCCCGACGGCGGCGCCTGCACGTGTGCTAGCCGCCGCGGGTAGGGCACAAGCGCGAGCCCAGTGAGCGGCGGCAAGTCGAGCATCACGCTTTGCCGCCAGCCGAGTAGCGCGCTCGGCTCCGTCGCGGGCCGTCGCCGCGTCGCCACACCGGTGCCGCCGAACTCCACCGCATCGGTGTTGAGCACCTCGCGATAGCGCCCCGTGCCAGGCACGCCGATGCGATAGCCCGCGTGGCGGCGGTCGCTGAAGTTGAACACCGCGACCACGTGATCGTCGCCGTCCCGTCGCACAAAGCTGAGGACGCTGTTGGCGGCGTCCGACCCGTCGATCCAGGCGAAGCCATCGGCTGCGACGTCACCGCGCCAGAGCGGCGCGCGGTCGCGATAGAGCGCTCCCAGGCGCTCCAAGAACGTCGCGAACTTCGCGCGCAGCGGGTCGGCAGCCGTGTGCCAAGGCAACGCCCGATCATGATCCCACTCGCCCTCCGGCGCGAGCTCGGTGCCCATGAACAACAGCTTCTTGCCCGGCCGCAGGAACTGGTAGCACAGCAGCAGCCGCAGGTTGGCAAACCGCTCGGTGTCGGCGCCCGGCATCTTGCCGAGGAACGACCGCTTCAGATGAACCACCTCGTCGTGCGAGAGCGCGTTCACGAACGCTTCCGTGCGCTCGTAGGTCATCGCAAACGTCAAACGATCCTGGGCACTGGTCCGGTCTGCCGGTGGCATCGCGAAGTAGCCGAGCGTGTCGTGCATCCAGCCCATGTTCCATTTGAACGTGAAGCCGAGCCCGCCGATCGCCGCCGTGTCCGTCACCCCCTCGCGAGTCGTTGCCTCTTCGGCAATCGTCACGGCGCCCGGCACTTCTTGGGCAAGGACCTCGGCCAGCTGCTGCAAGAAGGCCTCCCCATCCGGATCTTCGGTCCACGGCGGCTCGCCCTCGAGGTAGTCACGCCAGACGATCCAGGACACCGCGTCGACGCGCAGGCCGTCGAAATGAAACTCGCGCAACCAATAGACGGCGTTGGCAATCAGGAACGCGCGCACCTCGGGTCGCGCGTAGTCGAAACGCAACGTCCCCCACGTCGGGTGCTCGCTTTCGCGCTCAAACAACCGCGGGCCGTCGAAGCGGCGCAGGGCCGCGTCGTCCTTGGGGAAGTGCGCCGGGACCCAGTCGAGGATCACGCCGATCCCGGCGCGATGACAGGCGTCGACCAGCGCGCGGAGATCATCGGGCGCGCCATACCGACTGGTGGGCGCGTAGTAGCCGGTGACCTGGTAGCCCCACGACGGGTAGTAGCTGTGCTCGCTGATCGGCAGCAGCTCAAGGTGCGTAAAGCCGAAGCGCTTGGCGTGCGCGATGAGCCGCGGCGCCAGCTCTCCGTAGGTCAGACGACGATCGCCGTCGCGGTCCCAGGAGCCGAGGTGAACCTCGTAGATCGAGACCGGCTGCGCGCGCGGCTCGCGCTTGGCGCGCGCGCTGAGCCACCGGCCGTCGCGCCAAGCAAACCGCCGGGCAGACGGCACGATCGAGGCGAGGTTGGGTGGCGGCTCGAGAGCACGAGCGAACGGATCCGCCTTCAGCCGCACGAGCCCCTCGGGAGTGACGATCTCGAACTTGTAGAGAGCACCCTCCTCGACTCCCGGCACAAAGAGCTCGAAGACCCCGTGGCCGATGGCCCGCATCGGCAACAGCCGGCCGTCCCAGGCACAAAAATCACCAACCAGGCGGACGGCGCGGGCGTGCGGCGCCCAAACGGCGAAGCGCACACCGCGGTGCCCGGCGACGGTACACGGCACCGCCCCGAGCATCTCGTAAGCGCGACTGTGCTCCCCCGCGGCGAAGCGGGCGAGGTCGTCCGGGCGGATCAGGGGCGCAAACCGATAGGGGTCCTCGAGGCGCCACTCCTTGCCATCCGCGAAGACGAAGCGCAGCCAGTACCGCGCCAGGCGACGCTGCGGCAACTCCACCGCAAACAGCCCGTCGGCGACCCGCGACATCGGCAACGCGGCCCGCCCGCGAACCTCGCACTCCACGTGCACGGCGTCTGGGTGCCAGGCACGCACGAGCCAGCCGCCTGCTTGGTCCTCAGGCATGGGATGCGGTCCCAAGACGCGGTGGGGTTCGGCCAGCTGCCCGGCCCGCAGCGCTGCGTCGTCGTCTACATCCACTGCCAAGGGCCCGACCACCGGCGCCCTCGATACGCGCCGGTCGGCGCGGCGTCAAATCCGGGCTTCGGCCCGAACCGGATGGCGGACGGGGGCGCGAATGGCTTTTCGGCCGCTCCCGTCTAGGCTGGCAGAGGTCATCGCGTCTCCGGCTTCTGCCCGTACCGCCACCACTTGAACTCGCACAACGACTCGCGTTCCGGCCTCCTGGCCTCCAACGCGCTCATCGCCCTGGGCGTCCTCGTGATCGCGGGCGCCTTGCTCGGCCAGATCCTCGGCCTCGGTCAAGGGAAGACGTTCTGGTCCAAGCAGTTCCTCGTCGCCCTCGGCGGCAGCGTGATCGTCATCCTGGGGTTGTCGGTCGCCCCGGCGCGGCGCCAACGCATGCTTGATGCTTGGCGCGCCTACCCGCCGGTCACGATCGGCGAAGCCGTCTTGCTGGGCGCCTGGATCGGCCTGGTCAGCGGCTTCGCCGAATCGCTCCACCGCGAGACCTGGGGCTGGCTGCGCACCTCGGTGAGCAACCTGATGGAGGACCGCATCTGGATCCCCGCCGCCACCTATTTGCTGCTCTTTAGCGCGATCGGCTTCGTCCTCGGGCTGATCGGCATGATCTGGCGCGGCGCGATGCGGCGGCCGTTGGTGCTATTCGTCTGCGTGCTTATCGGCGCCTGGGGCCAGTTCCTGCTGCACAAGCGGCTCGACGGTAGCGCCGTGCTCGTGCTGTCGGCCGGCTTCGCGGCACAGTTCGCCCGTCACCCGTTTGCCAACGGCCCGGGGTTCCTCCGGCTCGCCCGCATCACGCTGCCCCTCCTGCTCGTGCTGCTGGTCGCCCTGTCGGCCGGGCGCCGTGCCTACCTCGCGTTCCGCGAGAGCAGCCAGATCGCAGCGCTGCCGGCCGCCAAGGCCGACGCCCCGAACGTCCTGCTGATCGTCCTCGACACCGTGCGTCGCGACCACGTGAACACGTACGGCTACGACCGGCCCGAGGCCAAGACGACCCCGACCATCGACGCTCTCGCGTCCCGCTCGGTGGTGTTCGAGAACGCGCAGACGACCTCGCCGTGGACGCTGCCGTCACACGTCGCGATGTTCACCGGGCGCTATCGCTACCAGACCACGGCTGGTTACCTGTCGATGCTGAGCCCGGACACGCCGACGCTCGCCGAGCTGATGGCGGAGCACGGCTACGCCACCGGTGGCTTCATCGGCAACATCGGCTACTGCTCCAACGCTTGGGGTCTCGGCCGCGGGTTCCACCGCTACCGCGACTTCCCCGACAAGCTGACGATGTTCCTGTCGGCGAGCTCGATCGGCCACTTCGGGCTCAACATGGTCTACGGGGCGTTCTTCACCGAGTTCAAGCGCAACGACGCCATCTGGGTCCGCGAGACGTTCACGGACTGGATGGAAGGCCTGGACGGCAAGCCGTTCTTCGCCTTCCTCAACTTCTTCGACGCGCACGCGCTGTACCGGCCGCGGCCGCCGTACGACACGATGTTCGGCAAGGCCAGTGAGAACGAGGGAGCCAGCAGCGCGGACGCGACCCAGTTCACCGCGACGGAGCTCCAGGAGCTCCGCAACTCCTACGACGGCCTTCTGCGCTTCATCGACGATCAGCTCGCGATCCTCGTGGAGCACCTGCGCACCACCGGCCGCCTCGACAACACGATCCTCATTGTGACCGCCGACCACGGCGAGCAGTTCGGCGAGCACGACCTGCTGTCGCACGCCAACAGCCTCTACCGGCCACTCCTAGACACGCCGCTAATCTTCCACTGGCCGGCCCGCCTCAAGCCGCAGCGCATCGCCGAGCGAGTCACGCTGCGCGAGATGGCGCGCACGATCCTGCAGTTGACCGGCGCAGAACGCAATCCGTTCCCTGGGCAGACCCTGGCTCGCTGCTTCGACCCGACCGTCGAGGTTGACCCCGCCGCCGCGTCACCGCTCATCGCCGAGGTCAACCGCGGTATCCGCCGACCCAAGTTCGAGCCCAGCTCGCAAGGCGACATGAAGTCGATCTGGTTTGGCGAGATGTACTACATCCTCAACGGGGACGGTCGTGAGGAGCTCTACAACCTGACCGATGATCCCAACGAAGAGCACAACTTGGCCGAAGCGCCCGAACATCAGGAGGCGCTGCGGCGTGGTCGCGAGGGGCTGCGCCAAGTCCTCCGGGACAAGACACCCGACGTGATGCCGCCGCCGGACAAGAAAGGCGGTTAGTAGCTAGTGTTGCGTGTCGGAAGTTCGTCACATATGTCGACGGCCCTCTGCGCCGCTCGCAGCGTTGGGTCTCCTCGACTTGTCCACCAACAAGCCCTGCGTCGACAGCGCCTTGCGAGCGGCACACATGGCTCGCCGACTTACGCAACCAACTTCCGACACACAACACTAGTCAACATGGTTGACTAGCTCGAGAACGCGGGCTCGTCGACCAGCTGCACTCGCTGATTGCGGTGCAGGAACTCGCGCTGCCCCTCGGACAGAGTCTCGGCGAACGCCCGCGGGACGTCGAACGGCCAGTTGTAGTAGCCGTAGCAGTAAGACGTCACGACCGAGTCACGCACGACGGTCTCCCGCCGGTTGCCGCGGTGCATCCCGTTGGGGTTGAAGAAGAAGAGCGTCCCCGCCTTGCCCGTGCACTTGATCGGCTCGTAGGCGCTGAACTGGTCCATCTGGTTGGTCCAGTTCCGGTAGCTCTTGGACAGCGGGTGCACGATGTTGTGCGTCCCTTTGAGGTAGGTCATGTGCTGATCGTCTTCGCCGACGTCCGTCAGGATCAGCATTACCGAGACTCGCTTGCCCAGCGAATCGTGGTGCCAGCCGAACGAGCCATACTCGCAGGGGGCCGCCGGCGCATAACGACACGCGCTCGCCTGGCTCAGCATGCAGCGCTTGCCCCAGTAACGCTCCACGACTTCGCGCAGGAGGTCATCGACCGCCACGCCGAGCAGCGCCGGGCTGTACGCGAACGGATTGAGGCACTCGACGACGCCCTCCTCCTCGAACACGCTGTGCACGCGGAACCGCACGTGTGTGCGCGGCGGCGGCGCGGCTCGCTCCACCGCCGGCGGCGCCTGACGGATGTGCCCTACCATGGCGTCGAACTGGGCCTGCGCTTCGCGGAGACGCTCCCCGCGGATGTACTCTGGCACCACGGCGACGCCGTCGCGACGCAGCGCTTCGACAATCGCCTGCGCCCCGGGCAGGGCCGACGAGACCGCCTGCCGAAAGCGGACGGCCGGGTTGGGCACGCGGGAAAGCCGTTCACTCCAGCAGAACGCCACGTCGGTGAGGACTCGCCGAGCGCGCCGCAGCACGCTGGGGTGAGGGTTTTGCTGCATGGCCGTCACGGTGGAAGGAGTTCAAGGATAGCGCGCCTCGCGGCGGGCTGTCGAGGCGGCCGGATGCCCGTCACCGAGTCAGGACAACCAGCGCACGTGGTGCAACGGCGATGGGCGACGTCAATTTCGCACCTCGCGGATCTCGCCGCCGACCCGGGGCGCTATCCAACCGCACCGCCCACTGCACCGGACCGGCCTCCGCCGGGCTCTTCTGGGCGGGTAGGGCAAACTCGGTGGTGCGGGGCCGGGCGTTGAGCAAGAGCAGGAGGGAGCGGCCACCCCCGCGAAGCCACGCTCCGAAGGCACGCAGCTTCCGATCCGCCCAATCCTCGTCCCGCATCTCGTCACCATCAGGGCGCAGCCACGTGACGTCCTTCGCACCATCGGCGCCGACGACGCCGGAGAAGAAAGTGTCGCGACGCAGCAGCGGTTCCTCCCGGCGCAGCGCCAGCGCTGCGCGCACAAACTCCAAGAAGCGCCGGCCGTCGTCGTCCAGCCGCCAATCCAGCCAGGTCAGCTCGCCGTCGTGGCAGTATGCGTTGTTGTTGCCGTCCTGGGACCGCCCGAGCTCATCACCGGCCAACAGCATCGGCACGCCCTGCGACACGGCGAGCATCGTCGCGAAGTTCCGGCGCATGCGCTGCCGGACGCGGCGCACGGCCGACCGCTCGGTCGGCCCCTCGACGCCCCAGTTCCGGCTGAAGTTATCCGCGGCGCCGTCGGCGCCGTCTTCGCCGTTGGCGTCGTTGTGCTTGCTGCGAAAACTCACCAGGTCAGCCAGCGTGAAGCCGTCGTGGCACGTCACAAAGTTGACCGACGCGAGCGGCCCGCGCTCCGGGCCAAATACGTCGCTCGACCCAGCCAACCGGGAGGCCAACGCGGCCGAGGTCCCCGGGTCGCCGCGCCAAAACCGCCGCACGTCGTCGCGGTACTTCCCGTTCCATTCCGCCCACGGCGCCGGAAACGACCCAAGCTGGTAGCCCTCCGGACCGAGGTCCCACGGCTCGGCAATCATCTTGACGCGCGCCAGATCCGGGTCGGCGGCGATGGACGCGAACAACGGAGCCGCCGGATCGAACCCGGCATCGCCTCGCGCTAGTGCCGTCGCCAAGTCGAAGCGGAAGCCGTCGACGTGCATCTCGCGCACCCAGTAGCGCAGGCTATCGAGCACCAGTCGCAAGACAGGCGGCTGCGACAGATCGAGCGTATTGCCGCAACCCGTCACGTCGACGTCGCGGTGCTGCGCTTCGGGGTCGAGCCGAAAGTACGTCGCGTTGTCCACGCCGCGAAACGACAACGCCGGCCCCGCCGCCCCGCCTTCGCCCGTGTGATTGAAGACGACGTCCAGCAGCACTTCGATCCCGACGCGATGGAACGCGCGCACCATGCGCTTGAACTCCGCCACTTGCCCGCCATCCGTCGCGACCGCAAAGCGCGCATCCGGCGCGAAGTAACCAATGGTCGAGTAGCCCCAGTAGTTCGTGAGCCCGAGCCCCAACAGGCGCGCGTCGGTCACGCTATGGTGCACCGGCAGCAGCTCTACCGCGGTCACGCCGAGGTCTTTGAGATGCGCCAGAACGGGCTCCGCCGCCAGCCCCTCGTAGGTGCCGCGCAGCGCCGCCGGCACCTCGGGGTGGCGCGCGGTCATGCCCTTCACGTGCAGCTCGTAGATCACGGTAGACGCCCACGGGACGCCCGGCGCCGCATCGTCTTGCCAATCAAACGTGTCATCCACGACGACGCCGCGCGGCATGACGGCGGCGCTATCGTGCGGGTTGAGTGCCGGGGGCTCGCCGCCTCCGGTGACCATCGCCGGCCGTCCCAGCACGGGCCCGTCGATCGCGCGCGCGTAGGGATCGAGCAGCAGCTTGTGTGGGTTGAAGCGATGCCCTGCCGCGGGGGCATAGGGGCCATCGACGCGGAATGCGTAGCGTTGGCCAGCGCCGACGCCGGCGGCATGTCCGTGCCAAACATCGCCGGTCCGACCCGGTAGGGGCAGCCGCGCCGTTTCGCGACCGCTCGCATCGAACAGGCACAGCTCGACGCGCTCGGCGTGCGCGGAGAACAGCGCGAAGTTCGTCCCGCCGCCGTCCAGCGTCGCACCTAGCGGCTCCGGACGACCCGCCACGAGGGTGGCCAGCAGCATCAGCGATCAGGCGTGCGCCCGTAGCGCTGGGCCACGTTCGGCACCAGATACTCGTCGAACGCGCGACCCTCGCCATACTCCGGCGCCCAGCCCCACTCGCGTCGCGCGGCGCCGTCATCGACGTCGGCCGGCCAGCTGTCGACGATGCGCGCGCGCGGCTCGTCACGCTCGAATGCGATGTCGGCGCCGCGAAACGCCGCGCTGACCCGATCCCGAATCTCGGCCGCGGTTAGACTAAACGCCGTGACGTTGTAGACGCGACGCCGCAGTGCTTCCGCCGGCGCCTCGGCGAGGCTGATCAACGACCGGATCGCATCGGGCATCACCATGAACGGCAACGACGCCTCGGCGTCGACGAAGCACCGATAGGCCTCTCCTTGCGCGGCGGCGTGCAACATCTCAGGCCCGTAGTCGCTCGTGCCACCCGACGGCTGCGTCAACGCGCTAATCAGGCCGGGAAAGCGCAACGCCCGAAAATCCACGCCGCTGTGCGCCGGCTCCTTCGCCAGCTGCTGAAAGTGCTGCGTGAAGTAGCGGCCGAGCTGCTCGCAGTAGAGCTTGTTACAGCCGTACATCGTGGTCGGGAAGTTGAACTCGTCCTCGCGCACCGGTGCCGAGCGGTCCTTGGTCGCGCGGTCGGGCATCCCGTAAGCAGCGATGGAGCTCGGAAACAGGAACTTCACCGTGTGCGCATGCCAGCGGGCCTGCTCGTGGGCGAGCTGCAGCAAGTTGAGCGTGCCGTTGACGTTGACGCGGTGCGCTTGCACCGGTGTGTATTCGGATCGCGTGCTGAGCAGTGCGGCGAGGTGGTAGATCTCGTGGATCTCGTACTCGCTGACCAAGCGCTGCAGCAGGTCTTCGTCGAGAATGTCGCCCACAATCGTGGCGGCGCACGATCGGGCGAGCTCGTCGTCGAGCGGCCGGAGGTCGAGACCGACGATCGCCCGGTCATCGCGATGGCGGAAGTAGTCGATCAGCCCATGGCCGATCTCGCCATTGGCGCCGGTGATGAGAATGACGGGTTTGCGCATGAGCCGGCGTCAACATACGCCGGCAACCGCCCGCGCGGCACCGATGTTCGCGGGCGGATCCCAGAATCCACCCCCAAAAGTCACACGCTCTCGGGCCTCAGCCTTTGCGATAGGCGCGGAGGCCGTCCGCGCTCGAGTACGTCATCAGCACGGCCTGATCCTCGGCGTAGCGCGCGAACATGTCGCAGAACTGCTCCTCCTCGGTCGGCCAGGGAAACGCAAAGATGACGTCGAAGTCGTCCGGGTCGACATCCACCTCGTGACCGCCCGCGCCGTGGAAGAACGTCGTCGAGTCCAGGTCGTCGACGCGCTCGACGCCGGTGTATTCCCGCGGCACAAAGTTGCCCTGCATGATGCGCACGTCGAGGTGCCGGCGGGCGAGCAGCTTCCGCGAGGCCACCACCAGCTCACTGTCGATCTCGATGCCGCACGCTTCAAAGCCGCAGAAGGCAGCGAGCCCGGCCACGACGCCAAAGCCGCTCCCCCACTCACACAGCTGGCGGCCGCCACGGGCGTCGCCGGCTAACGCGAGAAGCCCGCGGTAGACGAGCTCGTAGTCGCTGGGGAAGAACCCGATGCGCCGCGCGTATCGCTTCGCATCGAAGTAGCGATCGATCACGACGTTGGCATGGTCGAGAAAGGCCACGACCTCGGGAGGCAGCGAGCCCTCAACGGGCTCAATCTGGAAAGGGGCCACTGGCACAGCGGGTCTCGCGCAAATGATCTTCGCCGCGCCGAGTCTCCATGCCAAGCCGCATTCCGGTGGACCGCGCTCCGCCCCCTGCTTCGAAGTGGCACACTGGTGGTCCAATGACTGACTCTGGGGCCCGATGGCGGCGCCGCGTCGACGACGCAGTTCGCCTCCTGACCGGTCCCGGTTAACATCAGGGAGCACCCCAGGAGGCCCTACCCAATGCGGAGGCTGTCCGCCACCGTCTCGCTCATCCTCACCTTTGCCCCTTCCCTCGCTGCGCAAAAGCCTGACGTCCGCATCGATTTGGGCAGCACGGCCGGCGCCGCGCGCTCGAACGGCGTGAGGTTGGCGGCCACGGGCAACAACTCCGTCTACGCCATCTGGGCCGACGACCGCAACGGGCTGACTGACGTCTACTTCAACGTGTCCGGCGATTCCGGCAGCACGTGGATATCGATGGCGCGCCGGATCGACAACGGCAACCCAGCCGGCTCGACGACGTCGGCGGCCCCGGAGATGGCGACCGAGGGCAACTCGATCTACGTCGTGTGGGCGGAGAACCGCGACGGGGACGAAGACATCTACCTGAACCGCTCGTCGACGCGGGGCGCCAACTGGCTCGGCTCGGCGACTCGACTGGACCGGGGCGCGCCAGGGCGCGCACGATCATTGCGCCCACAAGTCGCAGCCTCGGGCAACGCCGTCTATGTGGTCTGGGAAGACGAGCGCAACGGGACCGGCACCGACATCTACTTCAATCGCTCGTTGAACCGCGGCAACAGCTGGCTCGCCTCGGACGTTCGCCTCGACGTCGGCTCGCCGCCGGGTGCCGCTGATTCACTGCGGCCGCGTCTCGCCGCGGCGGGCACCAGGGTCTACGTCGTGTGGTCCGACCTGCGCAACGGCAACGCCGACGTCTACGCCAACGTGTCTGACAACCAGGGCACGACGTGGCTTGCCGGGGACCTGCGACTGGACTCGGGCGCCGCGGGCGCCGCCGACTCGACCAACGTGTCGATCGCCGCCGCCGACGCCAACGTGTTTGTGGCCTGGGAAGACCTGCGCAATGGCCCAGGCGCCGACATCTATTACAACCGTTCTCGGGACTTCGGCGCCACGTGGCTCGGCCAGGACCTGCGGATCGACCTCGGGCGGGGAGGAGGCGTCACCGACGCGCGCGCGCCCCACGTCGCGGCAGTCGGCGCCGAGCCATACATCGTCTGGAGTGACGACCGGAACGGGGCTACCGACATCTACTTCAACCACTCCGCCGTGGGCGGTACCACGTGGCAGAGCGCACCGCTGCGCGTCGACCTGGGCAGCCCGCCGGGCGACGCCGCCTCGATCGCGCCGCAGCTCCTGGCGACCAACGGCGCGCTCTACGCCGCCTGGGCCGATGACCGCGCGGCGTCCGGCTGGTCCATCCGCTTCAACCGGTCCGACCGCTCAAGCATTGCGTGGCAGCCGACGGACCTCCGGCTCGATAGCCCAAGCGCCCCCACTGCCGCGCCGCAGGCACCGGCCATCGCCGCCATCGGCGGCGCGGGCACCGAGTCCGTCTACGCCGCGTGGGAGGACACGCGGAACGGCGCCGGCGACGTGTATTTCACGATCCCGTTCGGCTTCCAGCCGTACGGAGCCGGCTCCCCCGGCACCGGCGGCATCACTCCCACCCTGTCAGGTACCGGGCGCACGCTGCTGGGTGAGACGCCCGTCGTGACGGCGCGCCGCGGCATTGGTGGTTCGCTGGCAGTGGTGCTCTTCGGCGTTGGGCCGACCTCGCAGATCTCGGTGCCGGTCGCCGGCACCACCGTGCTGGTCCTCCCGATCTTCTCGCGCGCGATCGGGCTCGGCGGCCCTGCCGGCCAACCGGGCGAGGGATCGGCGAACCTGCCCGTGCCGATTCCGCTCGACCCGACGTTCATTGGCGTGAACATCAACGTGCAAGTCGGCATCCGGGACACGGGCGTGCCAGCGGGCATGGCGCTCACCAACGCCGTGCAGCTCTGGGTCAGCTGAGGCGCGCGTCCAACAATCGGTGCGTCAGGGCTGCAGTCGCAGCCGACAGGGATTACTGAACAGCACCAACCCCGCGGTGGCGTCGGCCACCAGGTAGGCGTGGTGCAGCTCGATGCCGGCCAGCCCCGACAAGGCCGGCCCCGACAACGCCGGCACCAACCACATGGCGCGCGCCGCGCCATCGACGTCGAGCACGCCGCTGCTGCCGATCATCAGCGGATTGGGCTGCACGGCGCTGAGCGCCAAGTAGGCGTCGGGGTTGAGCGCCAGATGCAGTCCGTGGACCGCGACACCCGGCGTGGTGCCAGACATGGACCCGAGGAGGAGATACGGCCGCCCTGCGTGCTGGACGCCTGCCGCCAGCGCGAGCGCCTGCCCCTCTCCGGCGGCGGGCGACACCACGTCGGGGTTGGCCGTCAAGGTCGGGACCGGCGGGCCACCGTAGAACGGATAGGACGCAAACCGCACGGCTTCGCCCGTCGCGCGTGGATCGCCGCCCCGCCGCAGCTCGACCTGCAGCTGCCGCGCCAACCCAGCGCGCGCCGCCTCAAAGCGCGGATCCGCGGCGACGTTGGTCAGCTGGCCCGGGTCGGCCCCAAGGTCGTAGAGCTCTTCGGCCGGGCGCAGCCCGAAGGACAGGTCGAACACCGGCTGCACCGCCGGCGCGATGGGATTCGAGAGCATCACCAGCTTGGTCGGACCTTCGTCCACGTCCGCGTAGGCGAGACCCGTGTAGGAACGACTCAGCGTGGTGACGCCCGCCGGCCGGCGCGAGGGCTCGAAGTTGCGCACGTAGAGCCACGCGTCGGTGCGCAGCGCGCGCATCGGATAGCCATACGGCTGACACACGTAGGCCGGAGCGTGGCGCTCGCGCGCCGTCACGACGTGATCGCGCCCCGGGTCGACGCGACCCGACGCGGTCGAGACCAACACCGGCTGCAGCGCGTGCCCGGTCATGGTCGCCGGAATCGGCACGCCCGCCGCGCGCAGCACGGTCGGCGCCAAATCGGTCAGACTGACGAAGTCGGTCACCGTGCGCCCCGCCGCCACGACGCCCGGCCAACGCACCGCCAAGGGCACGCGCGTTCCCGTGTCGTAGAGGTTGGCTTTGCCGCGCGGAAACGGCAGACCGTGGTCACTGGTCACAATGACCAAGGTGTCGCTGGCCGCGCCGCGTTGCTCCAGCAGGTTGAGGGCTGCGCCCAGCCGCGCGTCGAGCCACTGCACCGCGAGCAGGTAGTCGGCGAAATCGGAGCGCACTTCGGGATGGTCCGGCAGGCTGCCGGGCAGCGGTACCGCCAACGGGTCGAGCCCCGCGCGAATCCCCGAACCTACCGAGTACGGGCGGTGCGGCTGCGAGGGTCCGACCCAGAAGCAAAACGGCGACCCGGCCGGCCGCGCGTCGAGAAACGCACCAAGGTCGGAGTAGCGGGGGCCCGCGGGGTTGCCGGCGCGGCCGCCGGGCTCGACCCGGCCGGGACCCCAGCCCTTTCCGGCAAACCCCACGTGATACCCCGCGCCCGCCAACAGCTCCGGGAACGTCGCGTGGCGGGCGGGCAAGGTGCCGGCCAGGTTCGCCCCCTGCTGGAGTCGCCAGATTTGTTGGCCGGTGAGGATCGCCGCCCGCGACGGCGTGCAGGACGGCGCCGCGGCAAACGCGTGCGTCCACAGCACCCCCTCGGCGGCCAACGCATCAAACGCCGGCGTGCGCACCTCGGGCGCGCCGTAGGCCGAAGCGTGCGGCCACGACCAGTCGTCGGCGACGACCAGGAGCACGTTGGGCCGAGCCTGCGCCAACGCCGGCCGGGCGATGCCGAGCAGCACCACGGCGCCGGCCAAAAGCAGGTCGGCGCGGCCGCGCGAGCGCCTGTGGCCCGGGTAGATCAACGCGCGCCGATCTTAGCCCGCCCGCCCGGCGTCAACGTCAAGCCGAGCGCGCTAGAGGGCGGATCCACGACGACGAGCTGCTCGAACAAGATGCCGCCGCGCAGTGCGGGGTCATCGGGAATGTCGAGCTGCCACGTCGCGGTGCCACCCTGATTCGCGACGCCCAGCACGACGTCGGGGCTCACACGCAAGGAGCAGTTCGCCACCCGCGGCAACGGCAACGGCAGGGTCGCGCCGGCGAACGTCGTGTCGGAGGTGCCGAGCAGCATCGCCAGAGGTGCGCTCGCCGGCAAGTTGTCCGCGCGCAGCTCAAACGTGTCACCGAGCCACGGCCATTGCCCGTTCTCCAGCGCCAGCGTCGGTGTGCCGGCCGAGCCTTCGCAGCCGCGACCGAAGGTCGAGAACAGCGCCGGTGCCGTCGTGTAGTACTCCCACGTCTCCTGCGTACCTGGCGTGCCCGAGGCGAAGCCGCCGGTCATCACGATGCGGCGCCGCTTCTCATCGAACGCCATCCGCGGGTCGTTGCGTGGCACGGGCCCGCCGATCTGCGTGGCGACCCACTGATCATCGACGAGCTCAGCCGTGCTGTCGAAGAAGAAGCCGCACGCGTAACCGCAGGCGCCCGACCCACCGAACATGACCACACGCTTGCGGAATGAGTCGTAGACCATGTGGTGACCGCGTCGGCCGCGCGTGCCGTTGACGCGACGCCACGAGGTCCCATCCCACTCGTACGTGTCGTTCAGCTCAAAGACGGTCTGCTGGTACGTGAACATGTATGGCACGCTGTACCAGCCGCCCGACACGATCAGCGTGCCACGCTCCGGGTCGGCGACGATCGACGACCACTCACGGCCCGGGATCGAGCTGTCGGACAGCATGGTCCAAGTGGTGCCATCCCATCCCCACAGGTCGGACAGGTAGAGGTAGCTGCCGTACGGGTAGTAGGGGACGTAGATGCCGGGGTCCCCGCCGAATAGCACCACCTGCTGGCGCGTCGGGTCGTAGGTCATCGAGAAGCCACCGCGGGACGGCGTCGGCACCGCCGGGGCGATGATCTCCTCCCACTGGACACCGTCGTACTCCCAGGTCTGGTCGCCGCTGGACACGACGAGCCGCCGGCGCGCCACGTCAAAGGCGCCGGCGACCGCGCCGCTCGGCGGCGTACCCGCTGCCGGGCGCTGACTCCAGGAGATGCCGTCGTACTCCCAGATCTCCTCGGTGAACGAGGCGCCGCGGCCACTCCACCAGATCGTCTCGGTGTCGGGGTTCCAGGCCAGCACACGCGGGAAGTTGGGAGGCTCGGTCGCGAGCCCCTGGTTTTCCCAGCGGGCCTGCGCCCACACAGCGGGAGCGGCAAAAAGGGCGAGCGCGGCCAGGGCGCCGGCGAATCGAGCGTTGCGCATGATGTAACGAGGGGTCGGGGGTCTGGGGGCACCGGACCAGCCAACAACAGCCAGCCGCGGTGAGGCCCGCGAGAGCCAACGCCCGGGCGCCAAGCAACGTACAGACTTCTGGGCCTCGAGGCGTGCCTCCCACCCGAGCGGGCGGCACGCCGCCTCGAGGAGCCCTCCTCATGGGCTCCCGACGATCCGCCGAAACGTGAGATTGACCCGCGGACCCACCGGGCGGCGCGTCTTGGGCACCGAGTGGCGATACCAGCGCTGCGTGGCGCCCGCCATCCACAGCAGCGAGCCCGGCGCCAGGTCGAGCGCGGCACGCCGCGCCGGGTCCTGGCGATGCCGCAGCAGGAAACGGCGCACGGCGCCGAAGCTCAGCGACGCGATCACCGGTGCGGCGCCGAGCTCGCGCTCATCGTCGCTGTGCCAGCCCATGCTGTCGCCGCCATCGCGATAGAGGTTGGCGAGCACACAGTTGAAGCGCGCCCCCATCTGCGCGTGCAGGGTGTCGCGAACCTCGGCGAGCCCCGCGGTCCACGGCGCGGGCTTGAGCGTCAGGCCCGAGTAGCGATACGTCGCGCCCGGGTCGCCGCAGAACGCCGTCAAGCGCGGCGACGGCAGCTCCCGACCAAACAGCCGCACGACCTTCGTCTCCCAGCGCAGCTCCGCGCGCAACGCCTCGGCCAGACGCGCGGCGGCAGAGGGCGCGAAGAAATCGGGCACGTAGAAGACGTCCGCCTCCGGGAGCGGCAGGCGGTGAGACTCGAGCAGCGGCGTCGCCACGGTGCCGCCAGTGTAAAGCCGGGCAGCCAGTGTAGAGCCGGGCAGCCAGTGTAAGGCCGGGCAGCCTGTGTAGGGCAGGGCAGCCAGTGTAGGGCCGGCTCGACGGCACGGTACTTCCTCGGGTTCAATGGGCCCGTTCATGCCGCTCAAGAAGTCCGCCGCTGGGACGCGCGAACTCTTCGCGCAGATGCAGTATCTCAATCTCGCGGAGATGCGCACGTTCTGCCAAGAGCACAACCTGTCGCTCTACATCCATGTCGCCAAGGCAGGCGGCGGGCTGCGCCGCACGGGGGACCGGGACCGCAAAGATGTCGTGCTGCGGCGGATCTTCGACTTCGCGGTCCACGGCCGCCGCACCGGTCCCACGACCTACGACGCGGCGGTCGTCGCCGACGGCCCACTGCCCGCGTCACTCACGGCGCGCACCCGCGTGCGCTACGGCCAGTATGAGAAGCACAACCCCGCCTTCGTCGACGCCCTGCGGCGACTGACCGACGGGGCGTTCCGCACCGGCATGATCGCGCGTCTGGTGCTGCGCGATTTCTGGACCGCCGGGCAGGCGCCGACGATGCGGCAGCTCGCCGACGCTTGGCTCGAAGCCAAGGCCGCCCACAAGAAGCCGCGTCCCGAAGGCGCCTACCTCGTCGACCGCTGGAAGGGCGAAGCTGGGCCCGGCTGGAAACAGCACCGCACCCAGCAGGCCCGTGCCGCGCTGACGGAGCTGGCGCGCCTGACGCGCGACTGAGTCTGTGGCGTGAGGGTAGACGGCGTCAGCGCCGCAACCGCTCGAGCCCCTCGATCAGCAGCGCCGACGCCTCTTGCCAATCGGTGGTCGTGAACAAGGTCTGGTTCTCGGCCTCGCTCAAGCCGTTGCGCAGTCCAGCGATCCCGGCCTGGTGCAGGGTCGCGACCATGCCAGCAAAGTCCGCGATCGCGCCCTGCCCAGTGCGATCGAGGTGGGCGTAGAGCTCGGCCATCGGCTCGTGCGCGAGCTGTGCTTCGCGACAGAACACCGAAGTCGTGCCCGCCGTGAATGCCTCGATGAGCGGCACTGCCACACCGCCAAAGCCGCCGACGAGGAACAACGGCGTGCCACCCTTCACGGCGAACACGACCTCTTCGAGGATACCCGGCACTGCGCCGGACGAGCCGATGCCACGACCGCACACGACCACCCGCGCATCGAGCGAGGCGTTGAGCTTCTCGCGCATGGCGGCAAACGAGCGCGCCCACCACACGCGCCGCTCGGGCGTGTCCGGCGGCACGAACGTCGCGCGTTGCTCATCGCTCAGGCCCAAGTCGCTCGGCACCTCGTAGTTCTCGAACACCTTCTCCATGTGCAAGGTCGCCAGATCCTCGGCCGTGTAGCGCAGGTGGATCGGCCAGGCCACGGCATTGCGCAGGCACTGCTCCGGATGCGCGCGCACCGCATCGCCGGCAGCGGCGGTCGATGCGGCAATGTCGAGGAGCTGCTCGGTCAGACCTCCGCCCGTGGGCTTGAGATCGCCGCCGTAGACCGCGATATGGCCAGCGGCGACCAGCTGCCGCACGAGGTCGTGATGAATGCGCTCGACATCGGCGGGCGTGCCGTGCGGCACGGGAGAGACGTCGGCGTTGCCGAGCGAGATCGCCACGTGGAGCGGCTTGGCCCGGGAAGGATCCGAGGGAGTGGAGGGCATGCTGACAGCGTCCCCGAAAGGCGCGCGCGCGAAAAGAAGGGGCGACGGACTCCCGTCGGGATGCCATTCCTGGCCCTCGCGGCGGCCCGCCGGGATACTGCCGCCCCGTGCTCCGGCCCCTCCTCACCGTCTTGCTGAGCGTCGCCGCCGCCGCGCCGGCGCCCGCACAGTCTCGCCCCAACGTCGTCGTCATCCTGGCCGACGACCTGGGCTACGGCGATGTGGCCGCCCTCAATCCGGGGTCGCGCATCCCCACGCCCAACCTGGACCTGCTCGCCGTCGAGGGCATCACGTTCACCGACGCGCACGCGCCGGCCGCCGTGTGCACCCCCACGCGCTATGGCCTGCTGACCGGACGGTACTGCTGGCGCAGCGCTCTCAAGAGCGGCGTGCTGAACGGCTATGGCGCGCCGCTCATCGAGCCGAGCCGCGCAACCCTGGGCAGTCTGTTTCGCGAAGCTGGCTACCGCACCGGCGCGGTGGGCAAGTGGCACCTCGGCCTCGGCTTCGCGCGCGCTGACGCCGACGCCGAAGCCAGCATCGACTGGGAACGCCCCATCGAAGGCGGCCCCACCGCGCTCGGGTTCGACACGTTCTTTGGGATCCCCGCGTCGCTCGACTTTCCGCCTTACGTGTACGTGCGCGACGACCGCGTGACCGAGTCCCCCGGCCGCCGGCAGGCGTCGATGAAGTTCCCCGCCTTTGTGCGCTCCGGCGAGCGCGCGCCCGACTTCGAGCCCGTTGACGCGCTCGACCGCCTGCTGCGCGCGGCGCTCGAGTTCGTGCAGGATGCGGCGCGCCGCGACGCGCCGTTCTTTCTGTACTTCGCGCTGACCGCGCCGCACAAGCCGGTGTTGCCACACCCGCGCTTCACGGAGACCACATCGCTGGGCCCGTACGGTGACTTCGTCGTCCAGACCGACGCCACGGTCGGCACCCTGCTTGCGGCCCTGCAGCGCGCCGGCGTCGCTAACGAGACCGTCGTGGTCTTCACGAGCGACAACGGCTCGTTCATGCATGCGCGTAACGAAGGCCCCGATCACGTCGACGACCCCAAGGTGCAGGCCTACACCAAGGCACGCCACCGCGCCAACCACGGCTTCCGCGGCACGAAGGCAGACATCTGGGAGGCGGGCCACCGCGTGCCATTCTTCGTGCGCTGGCCCGGCGTCGTGCCCGCGGGATCGGTGGATGACACACCCGTGTGCCACGTCGACTTGATGGCGACGTTCGCGGAGCTGCTCGGAGCTCAGGCACCGGCGAGCGCCGAGGACTCGTTCAGCTTGCTCGGGCGCTGGCGCGACCAGCCCGACCCGCCGACCCGGCCGCCGGTCATCCACCACTCGGGCAACGGCATGTTCGCCATCCGCGACGGCCACTGGAAGCTGGTGCTAGGCAACGGCTCGGGCGGCCGCGAAGCGCCGCGCGGCAAGCCGTTCGAGCGGCCCTACCCCTTGTTTGACCTGCAGACAGACCCCGGGGAAACCCGCGACGTGGCGGGCGAACACGGCGCGGTCGTCCAGCGGCTGACGGCGACGTTCGAGGATCTTCGCGCCGCTGGATCGGGACCCATGACGGGCCGCGGCCGGTAGAGACCCGGCAGGGACACTCTCCACAGTCTTCCCCCAACGCTCCCCACAGCGACCTCGAAACCGGCACCACAGGCCGGCTTCGGCCCTGGGGAAACTTGGCCAATCCGGCGAGTTCCTCACAGCCGTGCACAAACCGCGCACCGCAGCTGGCGCCCGGCCGTTCGTCGCACCCCAAATCAGGGAGCACCCGCCCCGACTCGGCGTTGCGACCGAGAACGACGGGCACGACACCGTCCCGCGGCGCTGAAGTACGCCGCACCAGGAGGAACCCCGATGCGCGCCGCGCTTTCCATCGTCCTCGCCGCCGCGGTCGGCGTGTCACTCTGGGTGCTCTGGGCGCGTGTCGGCCCACCGCTGCCGGAGCTCGCTTCGGGCGTTGAGCCCACGGACCTGCAGCGAAGCGACGAGGCGCAGGCGGCCGAACCGAGCGCCGCCCCGCCCCTCGCCTCGGCCACCAGCCCGCGCGTGTCGCTCGAACCCGCGGGTCCAGAGCTGACGATTCGCGTCGTGCGCCACGGCAGCGAGCAACCGATTGAGGGGGCGGAAGTCGGCTATGCCGCCAAGCGCGACATCGATTGGCCCAAGCTCGACCACGCCGAGGCTCAGTCCCTGCGCCGCCGCGACATCGAGTTCTTCCGATCGCGCGATCAGGTGCGCATCACGGCCGCGACGGGCGAGTGCCGGGTGCCCTGGACGGAGGGCGGGATGATGCTCACTGGTCGAGTTGGCGCTCTGTTCAGCTCCGTCGACGTCGGCGACGAGCAAGACGAGCCCCTGACTCTGCGACTGCGCCCCGACCACCGTCTTCGAGTCCGCGTGCGGGACGCCGCGGGACACCCGGCCGCCGGGGCGCTCGTCGCCATGCAAGTTGCGGACGCGGCGCCGAGTCGAAGGCTCGGCATGACCAACCAGAAGGGAGCGCTGACCATCGAGCACACGCAGCGATTTGCGGGCGAAGCCACAAGCTGCCCGGTGCAGATCCATGCCGAAGGCCACGGCATCTCCAGCGAGAGCGTGGCCCTCGACTTGCTGCGGACGCCCGAGAGCACCGTCGATCTCACGCTGCCGCCAGCGGGGACGATCACGTTTGAGCTGGTGCGCGCGACCGGCGAACCTGTCGACCTGACGGACGTGGAGCCGCCCTCGCTGACACTCTCGATCCACACCGAGCCACCGAGCGGCCACGAAGGAGGCCACACCGGGCCGCTGGCAACCTTCGACCCACAGGGCCGCGCCGTCGTCTCGCACATCGCGCTCGACCACTACGTCGCCGCGTCGGTCTGGGCCTACGTCAGCGACCCCGTCATCGCCCTCGGTCCAACCGCCGGGCGGCCCAACCTGACCGTGCCGCTGGTCGTGGCCGACGACCAAGTGGTTCTTTGCGGCCGCGCCCTGGGCCCCGGCGGCCAGCCTCTGGTCCGCCACTACCTGCGACTCGAGGTGCGGCACGAAAACGGTCGGTCGAGCCTGACTGCCACCACCAACGACGACGCCAGGTTCGCGCTGCCCGTGCCCGCCGCGGAGCCGGGCACCGAGCTGCAGATCGCCGTGCGCGAGGGCCCGCGCGGCAAGCACGACACCGTGCCCGCGGCGACGTCGCTCGCCGAGCCGTGGGCCGCTCGAGCTGGCATCAACGACCTGGGCGACCTGACGCTCCGCGAGCCACCCCTGCTGCTATCGGGGCGCCTGGTGGTCCCTGATGCCCTCGCCAACCTCGAGCAAATCGGCTGGCGATGCCAGAGGACCCGACGGGGCAGCGCGTGGCCCACGCAGGAGTTCAGCACTCGCTGGCTCGGGGGGCGGCGCTTCGAGATCCGCGGCGATTACCGCGACGAGGCCTCGCTGTGGCTGCACTTCGACTCCGGTGACTACCTGCCGATGACGCCCCTGGAGTTCGTGCCGGGCACCGAAGGCCTCGAGATCGAGCTCCGCGCGGCCGGCCAAATCAGCGCGTCAGCGCTCGTCGATGACACGGAGTTCGCGCCACAGCTGCGCGTCTCGATGGTCGCGCTGCACCCGACCCAGCCCCCGAGCCGGCGCGAGCGCACCCGGCGCGAGGCGCGCGACCGCCGCGCCTTGCGCGCAAACAAGCCTGGCCGGCTTGAAGCCCGTTGGCGCGACCTCGAACCAGGGCGCTATCGCTTGACGCTCGAGTGCCCAGGAGCTCACGCGCCCCTGGCGGTCGTCGACGACATCGTCGTCGAGGGTGGTCCCGTCGAAGATCCCCGACTCGTCGATATCGACCTCAGGGCGCGCCTTCGAACCGTCGCCATCCGGCTCGAAGGGCCCGATGGCGCGCCCGTCACCTCCAAAGATGCTCTGGTGCTGATCACCGATCCGGCCGGCGGACACCGCTACGGCCAGCACCTACAAGACGGCATCGCCTCCGTGCTCATCGCCGATCGCGTCGACCTGCGCGTGCTCGCTCCCGGGTTTCGCGCGACGGATGTCCACGGCGTCACGGCGGATCGCGTCGTTCGCCTCGACGTGCTGCCGGAGGTGCGGGTGCGAGTGGCCTGGCCGTACGCGCTCCCCCCAGGCGCCCACCCCAAACTGCGGCTCCTCCCGGCGTCGCTGGACGGAATCTTCAACCGCCGCATCGACGCGCCGCGCGGCTCGCGCTCGATCAAGCCAGGCGCCTGCGCCGAAGCAACGATCGATGAGGACGGCATCGCGACCCTACGACCGTTGGCCCTCGGCGAGACCAAGCTACGGCTCGCCATGGGGCCCTCGGGAGCCTACGAAGTTCGCGCGCTGACGCCGCGCACGATCGACGTCGGCGACGCTTCACCGCCGGAGATCGTCGTACACGTCGATCCCGACCGGCTCCGCCGCACGCTCGAGATGATGGCGGACAAGTAGGCGATCCGGCCGTCGCCCCCGATGTGTGGTGGCCGGAGGGATTGCGGCTCGACGCCAGACCCGGAGAATGCGCAGACCGCGAGCTTGAAGAGGAGATCGAGAGATGCGCGTCGCGCTAGCCTTCGTCACCGCCGCCAGCACCGGCCTGGCCCTTTGGCTCGCCCTCACCGCGGACCCGCGGACGCCGCCGACACCGAGCGCCGGCAACGAGCTCGCAGCTGGCGAAAGCGCCAAACCCGACGAGGCGCCGCCGGCCGCTCGACCGACCGCCGCCCCACAGCCCACCGACGCGGCTAACGAGCGCGTCGCACTCGACTCTGGTGTGCCGCAACTGACAGTCCGCGTCGTCCGCCACGGGAGCAAGCAGCCCGTCGCCGACGCGGAGGTGGGCTTCCTCGCCCACGGCGAAGTCGACTGGGCCAAGCTCGACAAGGCCGAGGCGCTGGCGGCGAGCCGTCGCGAGCTCTCGTTCTACCGGGCGAGGGGCAACGTCCGCACGACCAATGCGGCCGGCGAGTGCCTCGTGCCGATGGCGGCCAAGGGCATGCTCATCACCGGCCGACGCGGCACGCTGTTCGGAACGGTGCGCCTGGGCCAACCGCAGGACGAGCCACTCCTCCTCACGCTGCGCCCCGACCACAACCTGCTCGTCCGCGTGCACGAGGCGACGGGCAAGCCTGCCGTTGGCCTCAACGTCATCATGACGAAGCTGGAGCAACAAGTGACCAAGCGGCTCGGCGAGACCGACGAGACCGGCACCACAGAGGACGTTCACACGCAGCTCTATGCGGAGGACGCCGCGTCCTGCTTCGTGAAGCTCCACGCCGAGGGCCACGGCATCCGCAGCTCCAGTGTCGAGGTCGACCTGCTGCATGCGCCCGCAGTCACCGTCGACCTGCAGCTGCCGCCCACGGGGACGATTACGTTTCAGCTCGTCAACGACGCGGGCGAGGCGTATCGACTTGGCGATCTGCATCCGCCAAGGCTGACGCTGTCGATGCACGAGCAGCTTCCCACCGGTCGCACCACGCGGCAGTCCGGCTCAAACCCGACCTTCGACCAACAGGGGCGCGCCGTCGTGGCTCACATCGCGTTGGATCAATTCTACATGGCACGGGCGCTGCCGCTCGTGCGAGCACCGATCACTGGACCCGGCCCCACTTCCCAACAGCCAGAGCTCACGGTGAAGGTGCCGGTCAGCGCCGAGCTCGTCATCTTTCGAGGCCGGGCCCTCGACGCGGAGGGCCACCCACTCTCCGGCAAGAGTCTCCAGCTCCGGGCGAAGTACGATCGAGGTGAGTCGAGCCTCCGCGGTCAGATCAACGACACCGGCACCTTCGCGTTGCCCTTCCCCCACTTGGACCCCGGCAAAGAGGTCCACCTGTCCCTCCAGGCCACCGCGCCCCGCGACCACAACGCGGTCCCGGCCACACTCTCTCTGACGGAGCCCTGGACCGTGCATCCGGGCGCCAACGATCTCGGCGAGCTCCAGCTCCGCGAAGCGCCCGTTCTCCTGTCCGGCACCCTGGTCGTGCCCAAAGCCCTGGCGTCGCTGCAACGGATCTACTGGCAATGCCAGGAGGCCGACGGCCACGGCTGGGAGTCCCGACATGACGTTCGCACACGCTGGCTCGAAGGCCGACGCTTTGAGGTCCGCGGCGAGGCCACCGGCGACCGGCCGCTGAGACTGTCGTTCGGCGCCGGCAAGTACCAACCGCTCGCGCCCTTGGAGTTCACGCCGGGAACGAAAGACGTGCAAATCCGGCTCACTACCGGCAACGAGGTCAGAGCATCGATGCTCGTCGAGCAGGCAGGCCTCGCGCAACGCCTACGCGCGTCGCTTCGACCGATGCACCCCGAACCCGAAGCGCCGGCCCCACGGAACCGCTTCCTCGAGATCGGTGACTACGTCCTACGCGAAGCACCACCAGACCGCCTCCAAGCCCACTGGACCGGCCTGGCCAGCGGCCGCTACCGCTTCACGATCGAGTGCCTTGGCGCGGTCGAGCCGATCGTCGAGGTCAGCGACATCCTCGTCGAGGCCGGCGCCGCCCAAGACCCGCGGCTGATCGACATCGACCTCAGGTCGCGACTGCGCTTCGTCAACATTCGAGTCGAAGACCCCAGTGGCGCGGCCGCCACCGGCCAAGACGCACAGATCTACGTCTCCGACGCGGCTGGCGAAAACTGGCATCGACAATTGTTCCGCGAAGGCGTCGCCCGCATCCTCATCGCCGACCGTGCCGACCTACGCGTGCTCGTGCCGGGTCATCGCTTCGCCCACGTCCGCGACGTCGCCGAAGATCGCATCATCCGCCTGGACGTTCTGCCCAAGCTCAAGGTACGGATCGAATGGCCATTCGCCCTCCCCCCGGAACTGCGCCCCCAGCTACAGCTCATCCCCTCCATCCCCGGGACCACGCGCCATACGCGCGTGCACTACGAGAATGGGTCCAGCGCGATCGCGAACCGCACCCGCTCCGAGGCCTGGATCGATCGACGCGGCACTGCAGTGGCCCAACCGGCCTTCGTCGGCGAGCACAAGCTGCGCATCGCCCTCGCCCCCGGGGCAGGCGGCCACTACCTCTACGCCATCACGCCACCGACCATCGACGTCCTCGACACCACGCAACCCGAGATCACCCTGGAAGTCGACGCCGAGGGCCTGCGTCGCTCGCTCGAACGGATGGAGAACCAATGACCGGCCTCGGTCCATGCGCGCCGCGCTAGCGTTCGCCGCCGCGGCGGTCGCCGCCGTGATTCTCTGGTTCGTCCTGACCGCCGATGAGCAGGCGCCGGCCGCCGATCCACCGCCCGTCGACGTAACCGGCGAGCGCGTCGCACGCGCACCTGGAGTGCCGCAGCTCACGGTCCGCGTCGTACACCACGGCACCGAGGAGCCGATCGCCGACGCGGAAATCGGCTTCTACGCCCTCGATCAGGGCGACCAGAACGAGCTTGGTGAAGCGGAGCAGCAGGGCCTGAGTCGCCGCGACCCGGAGTTCTTCCGGGCGCTCGACCAAGTCCGGACCACGGACGCGGCCGGCGAGTGCGCGGTGCCGCGCCCGACGGGAGCGATCACCGTGGCCGGCTGGCACGGCGAGTTGTTTGGCACGATCACCTTCCGTACGAACCGAGACCAACGCCCGGTCCTCGCGCTGCGCCCGGATCACCGCCTGCGCGTCCGCGTGCTGGAGTCTTCGGGAGCCCCCGCGGTCGGCGTGGACGTCGTGATGACCCCTCGTCTCGCCAAGAAGAAATGGCGGCTCCGCGGCACGGATGAAGATGGCGTCATCGTCGTGCCTCACTCGCAGAAGTTCGTCGGCGACGCGACGACGTGCCCGGTCAACGTCTATGCCGTTGGTCACGGCGTCGCGAGCGAGGGCGTCGAGGTCGACCTTCTGCAGGCGCCCGAGGTCACCGTCGATCTTCGGCTGCCGCCCACCGGAACCATGACCTTCGAGCTCGTCCGAGCCGACCGCAGGCCCTACACCTTCACCGATCTGGATCCGCCGGGCCTGTCGCTGTCCCTCCACCAGCAGGAGCCCAGCAACCGCATCGTGATGAGCGACGGCCCGTTCGTCACCTTCGACCGACAGGGTCGGGCCATCGCCTCGCACGTCGCGTTGGACCGGTTTTTTCGGGCCTCGGCACCGCCGTACTTCAATACGCCATTCCTCGGCCACGGCCCTAGCGCGGCCCTACCAGACCTCACCGTGACGCTGACGGTGGACGACGACCTCGTGGTGTTTCGCGGTCGGACCGTCGATCCAACCGGCCAGCCCCTCGCCAGCCAGCGCCTGCTCATCATGGGCACGCACGAGGGCGGCAGCTTCCGCCTCGACGACGAGACCGACGAGAACGGAGGCTTTGCGGTCATCGCGGCTCCACTGCCTCCTGGCACCGGCGTGCGCCTCTGGCTCCGGGCCGACCAGCCCGACGCCCGCAACGCCGTCGCGGCCACGCGTTCTTTGGCCCTGGCCGAACCTTGGCTCGTGCGAGCCGGCGCCAACAACCTCGGCGAGCTCCGCCTGCACAACGCGCCGGTCCTCGTCTCTGGGACGCTCATTGTCCCGGATGCACTGGCCTCCCTGAGCCAAGTCGGCTTGTCCTGCCAAGAACGCGATGGGGACCGCTGGAAGAGACTCTCCGGGCTTGTCACGCGGTGGCTCGACGGCCGACGCTTCGAGATCCGCGGCGAATACACCGGCGACGGGCCGATCCGGCTAGAAGTCGATCCAGGCGACAATCTCCCCCACCAACCCGTCGAGTTCGCGCCCGGAACCAAAGACGTCGAGATCCAACTCGCCGCAGCCGGAGAAGTCAACGCGTCGATGCAGGTCGACCTGGACGGCCTCGAGTCCCGCCTAGGCGCCAAGCTCGATGCAATGGACCCCGAAGTCCAAGCCCAGCGAGAAGCTGAGCGCCAACGAACGGGCTACGACCGCTACGCCCTTCGCCAAGTCGGGCCAGGTCGCCTCGAAGCGCGCTGGAACGGCCTCGCGGCCGGCCGCTACCGCTTCACCCTCGAGTGCCCAGGCGCCGCCAAACCCATCGCGACGATCGACGACATCCTCGTCGCCCCTGACGCCAGGCAAGACCCCCGCCTCGCCAACATCGACCTGCGGTCGAAGCTCCGATTCATCAACATCCGCCTCACGACCCCCGACGGCCCCCCCGACACGCACCAAGACGCGCAGGTCTACGTCGCCTCCGCGAGTGGCAACCACTGGCGAGGCCATTCACCGCAAGACGGCGTCGCGCGCATCCTGGTCTCCGACCGCACCGACCTCCGCGTCGTCGTCCCGGGCTACCGCTTCGCCCACCTCCACGACGTCGCCGAAGACCGCGAGATCCTCCTGGACGTCCTGCCGAAGATCCGCGTGCGCGTCGCCTGGCCCTTCCCTCTCCCCGACGGCGTGCGGGCTCAGCTGCAGCTCACTCCATCCGTCCCGGGCACCACCGAGCAAACCCGCCTCCGCGACCGCCGCCGCGGCCCGACCCGAGTCGACATCCGCAGCCGCGCCAGGGTCATGCTCGACAACGACAACATCGCCGTCTTCCGCCCGACATTCCCCACTCCACACCAGCTGCGCCTCGCCCTCTCCCACGCCGGACGACACCGCTTCTTCAACGCCATCACACCCAACACCCTCGTCGCCCTGGACACCACGCAACCCGAGGTCACCCTGCACGTCGACGCCGAGCCGCTGCGCCAGGCCCTGAAACACCTGCGCAACTAGTCGCAGACCACCCCAACGCCTACCGGCCCGAGACCCGTCCCCGCCCCAGCGGGCACACCCGGGCACCCTCAAACCCCAGCGCCGAGCCCGGACTCGCTGTTCCTCACGTCGCCGCAAGCGGCGACGTGAGGACACCCGAGGCCTCGCGGGAGGCCAGGTCGGACCGGCCGACCTTCGGTCGGCACGGTTCGAGATGGCGTACCGGGGAGGACTCGAACCCCCAACCTCCTGATCCGTAGACCGCCTAATGCGGTTTTTCGGTCGAGCGATGGCGACATAAGTCAGCCATCTGAAGGGGGCTTACGATGATCCGCTACTTTGGCATATGTGGCGTTTTGCCCGGTTTGCGCTGTCGGCGCAGGGCATTTGTAGCACGGGTTTGTAGCACATCGGGGAGGGCCGGTTGAGCCTCGAGTTCAAAGTCGGAGTCATTCACAGGAAGGAGTTTCGCTCCTTCGGTCGCGGTGGGTCGTTGATGGAGTCGCTGCCGCTGAACGAAGCGCTCGACACGACCTTCAGGACACCAAGCCTCTTCTGCTGCTACTACGTGCTGGGCGAAGAGGAGTGGCCGAGGCTTGCCAAAGCCGACCTCAAGGACGTCATCGCCAAGGGCGGCGTCGTGAAGGTCTCGTGCTTGGTCTTCGACTACGACCTGCCGAAGGTCGACGGCAAGAAGGTCCCGTGGGAGTGCCAGGAGGAGATCGATGACTTCCTCACGACCCTCCACGACGCGCAAGGTCTCTGGCCCTCGGCGCTCTACACGACGAAGCACGGCGCTCGGCTGATCTACAAGCTCGAGACGCCCTTGTTCCCGGAGGCTGCCGAACGCGCCTACCGGGTGATGTTGGCTCGCCTGGCCGAGGCGGGCATCCACTCCGACGAGAACACCGCCGACTGGACGCGGTTCTTCCGGCTGCCGTTCGTCCGCAAGGAGGACGGCGACGATCTCTCGGAGAATCCGCTGATCTTCTGCGAGACCTACCCGCACAGGGTGCTGAGCGTCGAGGGGCTCATCGCGACGCCGACCCAGTTCACGCCGTGCGTGATCGACTCGGACAAGCCGACCCCGGAGGAGGTCGACCGCCAGCTGTTCACGCTGGTCCAAAGCCCCAATGGCCACACCAGGAGGGCAACCGCCAACCGACGCCGGGCTAAGCGCCTGTTCGGCGACTCACCAGAAGCCGCCTATCTGTTCGACGGTGCCCCGGCCGACTTCCCCCCAGGCGAGCGTGACACGAGCATCAACCGCCTGGCCTTCAAGGTCTGCAAGCGCATCTACGGGCGCATCGAGGATGTCGGGCCCGAGTTCGCCTACGCGCTGCTGCACGAGTCGATCTCACAACTGCCCGGTGACACCGACCACCCGGACTGGACGGACGTCCTGTGGGAGAAAGTCTGCAGGATCTGGGAGAAGTGCGAGGACGAGCACAGCCTGAAGCAGGCGTCCATTGAGCAGCTCGAGACCAGGATGCTGGAGGGGTTCCGTGCCCAAGTCGCCATGGACGGCTCCAGCCTCGCGACGCTGTCCTCCCGCCTGGGATGGTCGGAGGTCGACTACATGCGCCGACACCTCGTCGTGTGCGTCGGCAAGGACCACTACATCCTCGGCCCCAACGGCGACTTCTTGCGGGACCCCGTTGGTGTCAACGGCTTGCACGGCAACGTCGACGCCCTCGGCTTGTCGGAGATCTACGGCCTGATCGGCAACGACGGGGAGCCCGTGTCGGCGGACGTGCTGCGTCGCAAGCGCGCCGTGTCAGCCACGCCGGTAGGGAGGCTCGGTGCCAAGGTTCCCAAGCTCGCTGGATTCGGTGACGGCCTGCGGCTGGAGCTGCCCTCCTACTACCTACGGGATGACGTCGAGCCGCTCTTCGTCGCCGAGGTCGACCAGTGGCTGCGCCGGCTGGGTGGCGAGAACTACGAACGCCTGATCGACTGGATCGGGCACGCCCAGGACATCTACAGGCCGATCTGCGCACTGTCCCTGGAAGGCGCTGCCGCCACTGGCAAGACGTTTCTGGGCGAGCTACTCGCGGCGAGGTTCGGGCCCGGCGGCAAGAACACTGAGGACGTGTTCGGCACCTGGACCGGAGGTGTCTTCAGGAACCCCGTGATCCACTGTGATGAGGGGGCCGCTTCGTTTCGGGAAGGTAAGGCGATCGACCAGCTCTTCCGGCAGTTCGTCACAGGAGGCGAACTCACGATCCGCGAGAAGTATCGGATGTCGTTCGCGGCGGAGGTCTACCCCCGCCTGGTGATCACGGCGAACGACCTCGAGGCGCTTCGGGACACCGTTGCCAAGCGGGACCTGGACGACGAGTCCCACAACGCGCTTGCCCAGCGTGTCCTGCATATCAAGGTGCCGTCGCAAGGACGGAAGTGGTCCAGGGAGTCCACCTCCAACTGGTTGGTGGGAGACAAGCTGGCACTCAGACACTTCGCGTGGCTCTTCCAGAACCGCTCGATCCCCTCCAAGTGGTCCGGAGCTGGCCGGCTCCTCGTTGAGGGGGAAGTGGACAGCCCAGAGCTCAAGCGTTTCCGGTTTCGGACCCCGATGATGGAGGCCGTCCAGGAGACCCTGATCCAGGCCCTAGGCTCGAAGGGCAACCTGAGCCAGGTAGTCCAGGCTTTCGAAGACGACCCCCGCTACATCCTCGTCCGGACTGACGCTCTCAGGCAGGCGATGGTGGACCTGCCCGGACACCACCAGAAGCTAAGCCTCACATCGACCGCTATCGGGACAGCCCTAGGCAAGCTGTCGAAGGGCCGACTGAAGCACCCACGGCGCTTCATCATCCCGATGGAGACACTCCTCGACTTCGCCCAGGAGGTTGGGATGGACTGCGACCGGCTCCAGCGACTCTGCGAAGCCGCCGAACTGGGCGAGCGCTTCAGGAACTGACGGTTCCGACCGACGGTCTAGGCGACAGGGAGAGTCATGAGAATCAGCGCGACTCAGGATGAGACGTATGTGCGTTGCAAGAGGCAGTGGTGGTTCAAGTACTGCCACGACCTACCCGTGGTACCGAGAGGCGATCTCGACTTCGGGACCGTCGTCCACTCAGTGCTCGAGCGCTACCAGAAAGCCGACGAGACCGGGCGAGACGACAACGGCGACCCCGTGGAGCTCTACCCAGAGGGCTGGGACGAGATCGACGGCCGCCAGCTCAGTCCGGTCCAGACGACCCTGATCCGCAAGCTCGTCGATAAGGCCCAAGAGGGCGGCGTCTTGGAGCGCCGGCCGGGCCGTGAGGTCGAGATCGAGATCGGTCGCGAAGTCGTCCCAGGTGTCGATTTCATCGGCTACGTGGATGTGTTGCTGCCTGGCGAGATCCAGGACCACAAGACCACGAAGGCCATGCGATGGGCCAAGACCCCCGAGGGCCTGCGCCAGTCGCTACAGATGCTCGACTACGCCAAGGAGGCGATCGAGCGCGACCCCGAGCTCGAGGCCGTCACCCTGCGCCACAACGTCTACTGCAAGGACCCCGAGAGCCCCGTGGTGCGGAAGGTTGAGACCACCGTCACCCGCGCCGAGGTCGAGGCCAACTGGACGCGCCTGCAGGCCCAGGCCATCGACATGCTCGAGCTGGCGTCCAGCGACCTCCCCGTCGACGACTGGGAACAGGTCGAGGGCCCCTCACAACGAGACGCCTGCCGCGCCTTCGGCGGATGCCCCTTCCGGACCGTGTGTTCGGGCTTTCAGCGCCCCGAGCACTACCGCGACATCATCAACGGACAGATGGATGCGCCAAATGTGATCCAGTCTCCGGGGTCTTGGGACGACGTATGGGGTAGCCTCAAGAACACGAACACCAAAGGCAACGCAACCGTGACCGACATCTTCAAGAAGCGGCTCGAGAAGCGCAGGAGCGACAAACGAGACCTCGCGCCCGCAACTAGCACCGCAGTGCGGATCAATGGCGCGCCCAAACCACTAGCACCGAAGCCCGAACCACCAACCGGAACGATCCCGCCCTGGGCCGACGCGGACTGCCTGGCCTGTGCGGGATCAGGATTCAACTCAGCCGGCACCCCGTGCCGCATCTGCGACTCCAAAGCGACGAAGGAGGGCCGGGTGGCCAGCTCCGACTTCGTCATCGATACCGATCCCGAAGGGAACCTGATCTGGGAAGCCAAACACGGCGGTGACCAGGGTGCTGCCCCGGCGCGCACCCGGGTCGCCCAAGTGCGAGCTGAACAACGCATCGATGCCGGCCGCATCGCACCGGCCATCGACTTGGACCTCGTCGCGCGGGCTCAGGTCGAAGAGAGGCCAGCCAAGCGGGGCCGCCCCTTCCGCGGCTACATGCTCTACGTGGACTGCATGCCGGTCGGGGTCGAGACCACTCAAGCGGAGCGACTGTTCCTAGAGCTCTGTGCCGAGATGGCGACCTACAACGGCGTGGGCAGCTACTACGACCTGAACGCCTTCGAGCGCCGCGAGCAGATCCAAGCCCTCGGCGACCGGCTGGTCGAGCGCTACACGACGCAGCACATCGTCGTCCGCAACCCATCGGGCTCGCCCGATCTGCGGGCTTTCATCGACGTGCTGAAGGCGCATGCGCCTGACGGTGGCTGCATCGAGGGCCTGAGCTAGACGCCACCGTGGACGTCTTTCGGAGAGTCAAACGGCGCAAGGAGTCTGTACCGACCGCGCTCAACTCGGCGGCGTCGAAGCTGGACGAGCTGGCCGCGGGCAAGCCGAAGCGTGATCCCGCCGCGCGTGAGATCGATCGCATCGTGGGCCTGCCCCTGGTGTTGCCGATCACGCCCGAGGAGAACGAGGAGTTCTGTCGAGCCAACGTGCTGGCCGAGGCCTTCAGAGCCGGCTTCCGACTCTTCCCCTGCCAGTCCGGCGCGCTGCTCGCCTACGACCTCTACGACGGCGGCTTCTTCCCCATAGGGGTCGGCTGGGGCAAGAGCGTGTTGAGTCTGATGATCGCCGAGCGCGCCTACCGCGCCGGGATCGGCAAGTCGCTGCTGCTCGCGCCCTCGTCGGTCTACGGACAGCTGATCACGAAGGAGCTCCCGCTCTCGCGACGGCGTGTGCCCATCAGCGTCCCCTTCATGCATCTGGGCGGCAGCTGCACCAAGCGCAAGCGCCTCACCTTCGCACGCTCCGGCAAGGAAGGCTGCTACATCCTCCCCTACGGCTGCCTGTCCAGCGACGACGCGGATGAGCTGCTCGAGCTCATCCAGCCCAAACTGGTCATCGCTGACGAGGCGCACCTGCTGAAGAACGTCCACAAGTCAGCCCGCGCGAAGCGCTTCTTTGGCCGTGGGCGCTACTTCGACCGGCACTCGCCGCAGCTAGTCGCGATGTCCGGGACGATCACGTCCAAGTCGATCGCGGACTACTGGCACATCATCAAGGCGGCGCTGGGACAGAACTGTCCCCTGCCGCTGTCCGGTCACCTCGTGAACCAGTGGGGCCGCGTCATCGATGCAACCGCCCACGAGGTCGTGGCCGACGACTCGGGTTTCCGGACCGAGCCCGTCATGCCCCTGGTTCGCTGGGCGCAGAAGCACTGGCCGGAGGAAGACTTCTCCAACTCGGTTCGCGGGTTCCGCGGGGCCTTCAAGAAGCGTCTGTCCCACGCCCCCGGCGTCGTGGCAACCGGCGATGCCGACATCGGCACCAGCCTCGTCCTTTCCAACACCGTGGCCAAGACCGAGGGCGATGGTTGGGATGACCTCACTCGGCTGATCCACGACGTGCAGAAACTCTGGGTCGCGCCGAACGGCGACGAGCTCGACCACGCCATCCACCAGTTCGGCTGGCTCTACCAGCTGTCCGCGGGGTTCTACAGCGACCTCTACTGGCCCGAAGCGGACGCCCTCGCTGAGGAACGCTCGATTTCAGAGGACCACGCCGCAGATCTCCTCGCGCGTGCGCAGCTCCACCACGGGCTGCTGCAGGACTACCACAAGAAGCTCCGCAAGTGGCTCGGCACCAAGAGCCGCCCGCGACTCGACACACCGTTCCTGGTCGGCGGGGACATGGAGCGCAACGGCGCCAAGAACGTCGGCGAGGATCTCCACGAGGCCTGGTGCGCAGCCCGCGAAGCCGAGTTCGAGGGCATGCCGTCCCGTCGGTCACGACCTGTTCGCATCTGCGGCTACAAGATCGCTGCGGCGGTCGAGTGGGCACGCAAGGAGGTCCCCCCAAGCCACGGTGCGATCCTCTGGGTCCACCACAAGGAGATCGGTCGCTGGGTGTTCGAGGAGCTCCAGCGCGCTGGCCTGAATGCACTCGCCTGCCCGGCAGGACGCGAGCACGACGCTGCGATCACTGACCCGGCCAATGGCACGCGGCTCGTCGTGGCTTCGATCTCGGCGCACGCCACCGGCAAGAACCTGCAGCACTTCCAGCACCAGCACATCGTGCAGTGGCCGCGGTCAGCGGTCGTGGCTGAGCAGATGCTCGGTCGCCTCCACCGCACCGGCCAAAGGGCGGATGAGCTTGTCGTTTCGACCTGTAACACGACCGACATCGACCAGCTCAACTTCGCGGCGTGCCTGAACGACGCCGCCTACATCCACGAGTCCACCGGCACCCGGCAGAAGATGATGTTCGCCGGCTACGACCCGTGCCCGGTCGTCTACGACCCCGCGGTGCTACGCAAGCAAGGCCTGGACCCCAAGCGGCTCACGGGGGAGCAGATGCGATTGCTCGAGGACAAGTTCGGGGGCCTGAAGCGCTCGTGAGCTCGCTTGTCACGGCCCCACATATACGGTTTCGAACAGCCATCGGGTGATATGCCACAGGCCGCTCGCAATAGCGAACCACACGACCCACTGCATGAAGTACTTGTGAACAATCCAGCACCACCAATAATCGACTCGTCGCGGAGCGTAGCAGGATCGGCGCTCCTCTTCTCGCTGTATTGACAATCGCCATGTCAATGCAAGCCGCAGAGCATTGTAAGCCAAGAGCGTCGTGCTGGATATGATTACCCAAGCCCCTCTATCCCAACCCAGCAACAGTGTGAGCCTCCAGTAAGCCTCCCCCTCGCCGTCGCCCAGGAGCGTCCAGCGAACCGCTCGTAGCGAGTAGGGGGCAAGGAAGATCAAAAGGAACGTTAGGTGAGACGCGGCCATGACGCCCGTGTAGGCAGTCTTCAACCTCGTCCAGGGGTCTCGGTACTTGAATACACCGGCCGGGAAACGAGTCCCCGTAATGTCATTGCCGTCTAGCTCGAAACCCGTTGCGCCGCGAAGATCGACTTCGCTCAGATTGACATCGCACAGGTCGGCCGCCGTCAGGTCAACGCCATCTAGGCTCGCCCCTTGCAAGTCAGCCCCGGCCAAGTCGGCTCCATCCAGCTTGGCCCAATCCAGGTTGGCTTCGGTCAGCTCGGTTCGGCGCAGGAGGGCGCCCCGCAAGTCCGCCTCCACTAGCATCGAACAGCTCAAATCGCTGTCGCTCAGATCCGCATTCCTCAGATCGGCTTCCCGCCAGCGGGCCTCGAGCAAGGGACAGTTGGACAGATCCAGGCGCTCACCTGGGTGCGCCGCGCGCCAATTTGCCAGCGCTTTCGGGCCACTCTCGACAACTCGCAGATGATCCCTGTTCGCCATGCGGGGAGCCTAGCCACCCGCTGCTGGGCCGCATAGGGCAAGAAAAGGCCACCTCGCACCTGCCCATGCCAAGGCCCCGCACGTACCGGCACATCATAATCGACACTTTCGCACGACACTATAGTCGATAACGGAGTATCCTTATCCATGCCCGACAAGGGCCACAACCGAAAGACAAGAACAATGACTTCGATCTTTGACGGAATCGAGAAGGCCGCGACAACCCGAAGCGGCAACTGGGTGCGCCCCGGCACCTACCACGCCCAGATCAACGGCGTGCGACTGACGCAGAAGTTCACGGGCGAACGCTTCGTGGCGGTGGAGATGAAGGTCGTCGGCGTCGTGGACGACGACAACGGCCAAGGCCACCGCATCGGCGAGGAAGTCGTGCACCTGATGAAGGTGTCGAGCCCCAACTTCCTCGGCAACTTCAAGCAGTTCGCGTGCTCCACGCTGGGCTGCACCGAAGCCGAGCTCGGCCAAGTCGAGGCCGACCGGATCACCTCCGACGAGCAGCCCCTCGCGGGCATCGTCGTCGAGTTCAACGCGGTCCTCACGGACACGCGCCAGGGCAACAAGTTCACCAAGGTCATCTACCGGGGCGAGATCGCCGCGGTGGAGGACAAGGGCGACGAAGCCGACTCAGGCGAAGCCGCCTAACACAGACACTCCTCCTATGTGCTAGGGGGGTCGGCCTGGCGGTGTCGGCCCCCCGTTTTCTCCCCCACAGACCGTCCCGATGGCTCCCCACCATGCGGAACTACGGACGGCTCGTTGACGGAGACCGATTGACCGAGTTGGCGAGACAGGTCGCCGACGGCGCAGAGCCCACGGACGAGCTGATTGACATGTTCTACGTCATCGCAGACCGCAGCCACGGTGTCCGCCTGGCCTCGTTCCCCACCACCCCGCCGGAGCTAGAGCACGAGGATGCCGTCCAGGAAGCCGTCATGGCGTGCCTGAAGGCCGCGCGGAGCTACAACCCCTCGAAGGGGCGTGCCTACAACTTCTTCCGAGCAGCCATCCGGAACCGCTGGGCCTCGATCCACCGGTGGACCACGCGCAAGCTCCGTCGACCAGCGATGCCCATGGTCG
>JBCCGH010000093.1:0-36455 GCA_039029375.1 Planctomycetota bacterium | reverse complement strand
TCGCCGAAGGCGAATGCGGCGGTGTTGGTCGCGGCTCCGTACGTTCTTTTTGGGATTGGGCCTGACGTACTCGGGGTGCCGCGGCTCTAGGGCCGGGTGGGGAACTGCCCTTTCCCTACCCTGGCCCGAAACCCGGGAGAACTCCCATGATGCGCCGCCGCACCGCCGCGCTTGGATCCCTGTTTGCCGCAACGCTGTCGCTCGGCCTAGCCGCGCAGCCACAGCTCGTGGTTCCCCTGACCCCGTCGGCACGCACGAAGATGGCCTCGTGCGTGCAGAGAGCGGGCGTCAAACTCCAGCTGGCCAAGCCCACCGCCGAGCAGCTCGAAGCGAAGTCGTTCCTCAGCACTCGGGTCCAAGGACGTCGGCTCGCCCGCGCAGTCAAGAAGGTGCGCAAGGCACTGCATTGGCACGACGATCTTGGTACCGCGCGGCTAGCGGCGCGGTCCAAGGACAAGCCGATCTTCTGGATCCAAGCGCTCGGCACGCTCGAGGGCTTCACTTGAAGCGCCGGCCAAAGCTTGAGGGGCGTGACCCTTCCCGATGACGGCGTGCTGGAACTGCTGGATCGCGACTTTGTGGTGGGCTGGCGTGACATCGGTGGCGAAGAGTTCTGCGGCGAATCGCGCGGCTACGCTCGGGTGCAGACCGCGCTCGGCACGACCAACGGCGCCGGCGGGCGCAACGTGCAGCTGCTGGTGCTGGCACCGGACTTGACCGTGCTGCACGCACTCCCGGGGTTCTGGCATCCCGAAGACCTACAGCACGAGCTCCGCTTCGCGCTAATGGTGGACCGCCTCTGGCGCGACGAGGGCCGGAGCCGGGACGCCAAAGAGGCAATGTACCGGCGGCTGCTCGACCGTCACGCACGCCGCAGTCCGGCTCTGACCACGGCGCGCAGCGCTTGGCAGCACTTCGACCAGCGCCATGAGTTTCGGCTCGCGAAGACCGAGCCGCGCGACACGGTGCTGCGCGGCGACGACGGCAGCGTGCGCATGAAGCCGCTCAATCAGCTGTGCTACGAGCGCCTCGCCTCCCGCCCCCTCCGAGCCCTCGATGCCTTCGGCCTCGCTGGATTCGTCGACTACGGCCTGCGGCACTACGACAACAACCGTCACATCGATGGAGTCAGCCGGCGCTTCCGCAAGAACGAGGTCGCGGTCGCCAGACGCGACGCCGTGCGCGCGAAAGAGGAGCGCCTGGCGGCGCGCCATGCCTTGACGCGGCGCTAGTGTTGCGTGTCGGAAGTTCGTCACATATGTCGACGGCCCTCTGCGCCGCTCGCGGCGTTGCGTCTCCTCGACTTGCCCACCAACAAGCCCTGCGTCGACAGCGCCTTGCGAGCGGCACACATGGCTCGCCGACTTACGCAACCAACTCCCGACACGCAACACTAGCGTCCCAAGAGCTCGCGCACCTTCGCCGTAGCCTCGGCCGCGGCGACGTCGCTCTTCTCGAGGCCCTTGCGCACGATGAACTCGACCGTGCCCTCGGACGCCTTACGGCCGACGATGACCTGGTAGGGCAAGCCCAGCAGCTCGAGATCTTTGAACTTCGCGCCCGGGCTCATCTTGCGGTCATCGAGACACACGTCGACGCCCGCCTCGCGCAGCTCGCCGTAGAGCTTCTCCGCCAGCTCGCACTGCTCGCTCTTCTTGATGTCGAGGATCGCCACGACGGCCTCGAACGGCGCGATCGGCGCCGGCCAAACGATGCCGCGGTCGTCGTGACACTGCTCGACCGCCGCGGCCGGCGTCCGACTCACGCCGATGCCGTAGCAACCCATGACAAACGGCTTCGCCTTGCCGTCCTGACCGGTGAACGTGGCGTCCATTGCCTCTGAGTACTTGGTGCCCAGCTTGAAGATGTGACCCACTTCGATGCCGCGCGCGCTCCGCAACGTGCCGTCGCCCTTGGGGCAACGGTCGCCGGCGCTGGCGAGCCGCAGGTCGAAGTACTCGGGTTTGGCGCAATCACGGCCCGCGTTGACGTTGAGCACGTGGTAGCCGGTTTCGTTGCAGCCGCACAGCAGGTTGGCCTGGCCATCGAGCAGCCGATCGGCCAGCAGGCGCGTCCCCTCGGGGAGCCCCACGGGGCCGGCGAACCCGACCTCGGCGTCGGTGGCCTGCTTGATCTTCTCCTCGTCGGCGAGCGCAACCGACAGACAATCGAGCGCGTTCTGCAGCTTGACCTCGTTGACCTCGTGGTCGCCCCGCATCATCACCGCAGCCAGCTCTTCGCGATCGCCGTAGGTCGCGACGTAGAGCAACGTCTTGGCCATGCGTCGCGTCGGCAGATCGAAGAACGCCTGCAGCTGTTCGACGGTCCGGACGTCGGGCGTCTCCTTCCTCTCCATCGGCGCGGGCGCGCCGGCGTCGTCGACCTTCTCAGTGAGCGAGTCCGCCTTTTCGACGTTCGCCGCGTAGCCGCAATCGTCGCAGTAGAGGATCGCGTCTTCGCCCGTGTCGGCGATCACCATGAACTCCTCGCTGCCGCTGCCGCCGATCGCGCCGGCATCCGCCTGGACCACGCGAAACTCCACGCCGCAGCGGGCGAACGCGCGACGATACGCCGCGTCCATCTTCGCGTAGGCCGCGTCGAGCCCGGCTTGGTCGATGTCGAACGAGTACGCGTCCATCATCACGAACTCGCGGCCACGCATCAGGCCGAACCGCGGCCGGATCTCGTCGCGAAACTTGTCCTGGATCTGGTAGAGGTTGACCGGGAGCTGGCGGTAGCTCGACACGAAGGTGTTGGCGTAGTCGGTGATCACCTCTTCATGCGTGGGACCGAGGCACAGCTCGGCGCCCTTGCGGTCCTTGAGGGTGAACATGATCCCGTCGGCGACGTAGCGCTCCCAGCGTCCGGACGACTCCCACAACTCCTTGGGATGCAAGATCGGCATCATGAGCTCCTGCGCGCCTTCCCGATCGAGCTCCTCACGGACGATCTGGGCGACCTTGCGGACGGTGCGCCACATCATCGGCGAGTAGGTGTAGAGACCGGCGGCGGTCTTCACGATGTAGCCACCGCGCGCCAGCAGGCGATGACTCGGCACCTCGGCATCGGCGGGGTCCTCGCGGAGCGTGACAATCAACAGCTGGCTCAGTCGCATGCGTCCCGCAGGGTAGCCAATCGGCACCCGGTGTCACGGCGTCGCCAACCGCGAGCGCGGCGACGTGGCGCGCGCGCCGGCGCCCACGACGACCGACGCAACCCGCGGCACACGAGCGCCGACCGCGGGCCCGCGGCGCCACCCTCCCGGCGGGCGGCGGTCGTTGCGATCGCTCGCGGGCGCGCCGGCCAACGGTAAAATATCCCCATGCGATCGCACCTGCGAGCCAAGTCCGCGGCCACCGCCATCGTGGCTCTCGCCCTCGCCGGGGCACCTCGCGCCCAGCGACGGCCCGACATCCGGCTCGACACCGACCCGCCCGGCGCCGCGCCGTCGATCCAACCCGCGCTCGCGGTCGCCGGCGATGCCGTGTTCGCCGCCTGGGCGGATCGCCGGAACGGCATCTCCTACGACGTCTACTTCAACCGCTCCCTCGATGGCGGCGCGACCTGGCTCCCCAGCGACGTTCGGCTCGACACCGATCCCCCAAGTGCCGGGTCGTCACGCGCGGTCGAATTGGCGGTCCAGGGAACCTCGGTCTATGCGGTCTGGCAAGACTCGCGCAACGGGCGCACCGACGTCTACTTCAACCGCTCGTTGGACCAGGGCACGACCTGGCTGCCCAACGATGTCCGACTCGACGGCGACGAGGCGGGCATCGCGGACTCCCTCGTGCCCCGGCTCGCGACGGCGGACTCCGCGGTCTACGTAGTGTGGCAGGACGCGCGCAACGGCTTCACCGACGTCTACTTCAACCGCTCGCTCGACCGGGGCTCGACGTGGTTGACGCGGGAGCTGCGGATCGACACGGACGCTCCGGGCGCGGCTGCTTCGGGCGCACTGCAACTAAACGCGGTGGGCCCCCAGGTGTTCGTGGTTTGGAGCGACCTGCGCAACCGCGGCGAAGACGTCTACTTCAATCGATCGCTCGACCGTGGTGCGACGTGGCTCGCCGCCGACGTCCGCCTCGACACCGACCCGCCGGGGGCCGCGGCCTCGCGGAATCCGCAGCTGGCGATCGCGCCGGCGCGCAACGCGCTCTACGTGGCCTGGCAGGACCACCGGCGCGGCGCCGGGGGCATCCGCTTCAATCGCTCGTTGGACGGCGGCGCCACTTGGCTGGGCAGCGACGTGCGGCTGGACCGAGACCCGGCAGCCTCGCGCGCGCCGCGCCTCGCCAGCGCCGGCGACGCGGTCTACGCGGTGTGGCACGATCGGCGCAACGGCGCCGACGACATCTACACCAACCGGTCCCTGGACCAGGGCACGACCTGGCTCGCCGCCGACGTCCGCCTCGACACCGATCCACCCGGGACCACGACTTCCGATGCGCCTGTCGTGGCGGCTTCGGGACCGGGCGTCTTTGTCGCTTGGCGAGAACGGCGCGCCGGCGGCGACGACATCCACTTTGTCCACTCGCCCGACCAGGGCACCAACTGGCTGGCAACCGCCATTCAGCTCGACGCGGACGGGCCCGGCAGCGCCAACTCGTCGAACCCACGGCTCGCCGCGGACGGCAGCGCTGTCTCGGTCCTCTGGCAAGACAGCCGCAACGGCACGTTCGCCGACGACATCTACTTCAACGTGCCTTTTGGCGCCCTGGTGTACGGCGCCGGATGCGCCGGCGCCGGCGGCATCGTGCCGCAGCTCTCCGGCTCGGGTTGGCCCTTGGCCGGCGCCACCTGGACGCTCGACCTCGCCGGAGCGCTCGGCGGCAGCTTCGGCGCCGTGGTGGCCGGCGTCACTTCCGCATCGCAAGTCGCGCTCCCATTCCTCGGCGGCACGCTACTGGTCGCACCCTCGATCGCCACCGCGATCTTCCTCGGACCGCCCACCGGGCCGGGTGCCGGCAGCTTCAGCCTGCCCCTCGATCTGCCTCTGCTGCCCGGATTGGTCGGCGTCAACGTCAACTTCCAGGCCCTGCTTTTCGACCCCGGCGCCGCTGGCGGCGTGTCCATGTCGAACGCTGTGGAGCTCTGGATCGGCTGACGCCGCGGGCTGCGCCGACTCCGCCTACAATCGAGCTCGGCATGGAATGCGATTCTGCGCAGCTGGCCGAACGCGCGGCCCAGGGCGACGCGACGGCGATCGAGACGCTGCTGGCGCGCCACCTGCCGGGCCTCCGCGCCTTCATCCGGCTGCGCACGGGCCCCCTGCTTCGGGCCCGAGAGTCCTCGTCGGACCTCGCGCAGTCGGTCTGTCGCGAAGTGCTGCAGCACATCTCGCGCTTTCGCTATCCGAGCGAGTCGGCGTTCAAGCACTGGCTCTACGCCACAGCGCTGCGTCGCATCCAAAACCGCCGCAGCTACTGGCTGGCGCAGAAGCGCGACGCCGGGCGCGACGTCGTACTCCCCGCCGCCAAAGACGACAGCCAAGAGCTGGTGGAACCCTACGCCGCGTTGTCGACCCCGAGCCAGCACCTCATGGCCAAGGAACGCCTCGCGCAAGTCGAGTCGGCGTTCGATCAGCTCAGCGATGACGAGCGGGAGGTGGTGACACTGTCGCGGATCGTCGGCCTCCCGCACCGCGAAATTGCCACGCAAATGGGCCGCACCGAGCAGGCCACGCGGGCCTTGCTGTATCGCGCGATGACACGTCTCGCCCACCTCCTCGACGACGACTCAGACGTCTGAGCCGACCGCATGGATACCGGCGCTCCGCAGACCCAGCCGCAGCCAGGCCCCCCCGACCCGCTATCCGGGCTCGTCATGGCCTGCCTCGAGCGGATGGACGCTGACGGCGACGATGCGCTCAACCAGCTCTGCGACGAGCACCCGCAGCACGCGGCGGCACTGCGCCGCCGCATCGATCGACTGCGCGAGATTGGCCTCCTCGGGCCCGCCGCGACCCGAGACGGGGCGGACGCAGCCGCGATGCCGGACAGTCTCGGCGAGTTTCGTCTACTGCGGCTCCTCGGCAGGGGCGGCATGGGGGCGGTCTATCTCGCCGAACAACCGACGCTGGGCCGCCAAGTCGCGCTCAAGGTCGTGCACCCCGAGCTCCTCTATCAGCCGGGGACCCGCGAGCGCTTTCGCCGTGAGGTCGAAATCGTCGCTGGACTCCAGCATCCCGGCATCGTGCCCATCCACAGCGTCGGGGAGGCCGGCGGCATCCCCTACTTCGCCATGGAGCTGGTGAATGGGTGCACGCTGGCGGAAGTGTGCCGTGAGCTGCAGGGCCGGGACCCGCGCGAGCTCACTGGCGCCGATTTGGCACGGGCGATTGCGGCGCAGACAGGCGGCGACGCCGATGCCGCGGGGGGCTACATCTTTGCCGGCTCGTGGGAAGCGGCCTGCCTGCGTATCCTCGCGCAAGTCGCCGACGCGCTCGAGCACGCGCACCAGCGCAGCGTCGTGCATCGCGACCTCAAACCGTCCAACGTGATGGTCACCCCCGCCGGCCGCGCCATGCTCCTGGACTTTGGGCTCGCGAGCACGACGGGCGCGAGTGACCTGACCCGGTCGGGCGCGCGACTGGGCTCGCTCAACTACATGGCTCCCGAGCAGTGCCGCGGGGAGGTCAATGATCTAGGCCCACGCACCGACGTGTACGCGTTGGGCGTGACGATGTACGAGATCCTCACGCTACAACCCGCGTTCCCCGGCGACAGCGCGCATCAGATCGCGATCCAGATCGAAACCGGCGACTTCGCCCCGGCCCGACGACACCACCCGGGGCTTTCGTGGGAAGCGGAGACGGTCTGTCAAACAGCCATGGCGGCCGAGCCGCCGCGCCGATATTCCAACGCCGGGGACGTCGCCCGCGACCTACTCAACGTCGTCGACCGGCGCCCGATCGAGGCCCGGCGCGCCGGTCTCGGGCGGCGGCTGCGGCGATGGGTACAACGACGCCCGGGGACCGCAGTGGCAGCGGCACTGGCGGTGATCATGGTGGTCGGCGCGCCGCTCGGTTATGCGTTGCTCGAGCGCGACGCACGGCGGCGCATCGAAGAGAAGCAGCTGCGCGCGCAACGCAATTTCGACCGCGCCACCGAGGCCATCGACAAGATGCTGACGCGCGTCGGCGACGAGACGTTGCGGTTCATCCCCCACCTCCAAAACGTGCGCCGGCAGCTCCTCGAAGACGCGCTCGCGCTCTACCAGACGTTCCTGGAGGAAGACTCCGACGACCCGCGGGTGCGCGCCGAGAACGCCGTCGTGCAGCATAAGACAGCCCGCGTCCAGCGAGACCTCGGCGCGTACAGCGACGCCGACGCCAGCGTCCAAGCCGCGATGGCGCACTTCGCGCGGTTGGCCATCGACGAGCCGCAGGTCGGGCTCCACCATCGGCGGCTGGCTCAGGCCCGCCAAGAAGCTGCGGCGCTGCTCAGCGAGACGGGGCACGGCGAGGACGCGATCACCATGCTCCGCTTGGCCATCGCCGAGTTACAACCTCACCTCCAACCGAACGCGTCCGAGGACATCGAGCTCGAGGCAACCCTCCGCTATCAACTCGGCAACCACCTCAGCGATCGCGGCACCGTAGCGGAGTCCGACTACCAGCGGTGTTTGGTTCTCTTCAACGAACTGATCGATCGGCGTCCCGACGACGAGGGGTTGCGCGCGCGTCGCGGGCGCGTCCGCAGTGCGCTGGGCTCGCGGCTCGGCGTCGAGGGTCGCTGGGCCGAGGGCGAGCCTCTCCTTCGCGCGGCGGTGGAAGACAGCGAGCTGCTGCTCGAGCAGCACCCCGAGCACCGCCAGTACGCGCGTGACCTAGCCGGCGCCTGCTACAACTGGTCCACGGCACTGGTTTCCACCGATCGGTTGGTCGAGGCAGAGGCGGCGTGCTCCCGCGCTGCCGAGCTTTGGGCCGTCGAAGCGCGGGACTTCCCGACCATGCCCAAGCTTCGCTCCGACCGGGCAACGGCCCTCAACCGCCTCGCGCGATTGCTGGCGAAGCGCGGCAACCTCGAGGAGGCCCTGGCGATGCACGAACAAGTGGTGGCGGAGCTTGCCCCCCTGATCGAGGCCAATCCCACCGCCTGGGAGCATCGGCTCAACTTGGCCATGGCACACAACCAGCTGTGCCTGCGCTACCGGGCCGGGCAACAGCTCGAGGAGGCGCGCAAGAATGGCGAAGAGAGCGCCGGGCTTCTTCGGTTCCTCATCCAGCAGCAACCGGGCTCGCACGACATTCGGTACCACTTGGGCGGCGCGCTCAACAACCTCGCCATGGTCCTGCGTGATCTGGGCGACCCGGGTGGAGCGTTCGTCGCCCTGGACGAGGCGATCGAGATGCAGCGTCACGTGCTGGGGCAGAACCCCAAGCACGCCCGCGCCAGAGCTTACCTGCGCAACCACCAGGACGTCATGTCGAGGCTGGCGATCAAACTCGGCGACCATCGACGCGCTCGCGCGGCCGCAGAGCAGCTGCCGGCGCTCTACCCAGACGACCCAGAGCAATGGACGCGGGCCGCCGTGGTGGTGGCACAGTGCGCGTGGCTCGTCGCCGACGATCGGGCACTGGCCCCGGCCGAGCGCGACGCCGCCGCGACCGCCGACGACCGGCGGGCCCTGGAGCTCATCCGTGGCGCGATTGCTCGCGGCTATACAGACGTCAGCTTCCTACGCGTCAACCCGCCCTTCCAGCGAGTTTGGACCCTTCCGGAGTTCGAGGAAGTCATCGCGACGATCGACGGATAGGCGCGGGTTCGCCCGGCTTTTTTGCCCAGGCGTGGCGCCCGTTGCGCCGGCCGCAATCATGACGGGCGCCATCATGTCTGCCGATCCCAAGAGCTCCGCCCGACAACGGGCATGGCTGCATCCTCTCTCCCTCGCCATCCTGATTTCCAGCTGCGCGATGCAAGACACTCCCCCTCCGCGCGCCCCCGTCGCCAAGAAGGTCCCGCACGAGATTTCGTGGCACGGCGACGTCCGCATCGACGACTACTTCTGGATGCGCGAGCGCAGCTCGCCCGAAGTGGTCGCCCACCTCGAAGCGGAGAACGCCTACGCAGAGGCCGTCCTCGCACCGACCGAGGCGCTACAGGAACGCATCTACGAGGAGATCGTCGGCCGCATCCAGGAGAGCGACCTCGACGTCCCGGTGCGGCGCGGCGACTTCTTCTACTACTCGAGGACGGAAACCGGCGCCCAGTACCGCATCTACTGCCGCCGTCCCGGTGCCGAAGACGCGCCGGAGCAGGTGTATCTCGACCTCAACGAGTTCGCCGACACCCATCCCTTTGTCGGGTTGGGCGACCTCGAGGTGGACGACTCGGGCACCCAGCTGGCCTTCTCACTCGACACCCAGGGCTTTCGCCAGTACCAGCTGCAGTTCCGCGACCTGACCTCCGGCGCGCGCGTTGGCTTCACCGCACCACGGGTCACCTCCGTGGCCTGGGCGGCGGACGGCCAGACCGTGTTCTTCACGCAGGAGGACGAGGTCACCAAACGGTCGCACCGGTTGTATCGCCAGCGGCTCGACGAAACCGAGCCGACGCTGATCCTCCAAGAGGACGACGAACGGTTTCGGCTCGGCGTCCGCCGCACGCGCAGCAAGCGGTTCCTGCTGGTCACGAGTAGCAGCCACACGACCAGCGAAGTCCGGTTCTTGCCGACCGATGCGCCGCTGGACGACCTACGCCTGGTCGCCCCCCGCGAGCAGGACCACGAGTACTACGTCGACCACCAAGGCGACCGGTTCCTGATTCGCACCAACGACACGGGTCGCAACTTCCGGCTCGCGGCGGCGCCCGTCGCGGCGCCCGGCCGCGAACAGTGGGCGACGCTTCAGGAGCACTCGGACACGGTGATGCTGACCGGCGTCGCGGCGTTCGCCCAGTACTACGTCGTGGCCGAACGCGAGGACGGACTGCCGCAGATGCGCGTGACCATGGCAGACGGCAGCGCCCACCGGGTCGAGGTCCCCGAGGCTGCCTACACCCTACGGCTGGGCGCCAACCCCGAGTTCGATCCGCCGGCGTTGCGCTATCAGTACGAGTCGCTGATCACGCCGTCCTCGATCTACGACTACGACCCGGTCGCCCGGCGCGCCGAGCTACGCAAGCGCACCGAGGTTCTCGGGGACTACGACCCCGCCAATTATGTGGTCGAGCGTCAGTGGGCACCAACTCGCGACGGCACGCGGGTGCCCGTGTCGCTGGTCTACCGGCAGGGGTTGGTGAAGGACGGCGACCGGCCGGTGTTTCTGGTGGGCTACGGGAGCTACGGCTTCGCCTACCCGGTGTCGTTCTCCCACGCGCGGGTGAGCCTGCTCGATCGCGGCGTAGTCTGTGCGATCGCCCATATCCGCGGCGGCGGCGAGCTGGGCAAAGCTTGGCACGACGCCGGGCGCATGAACCACAAGATGAACTCGTTCTATGACTTCATCGACGTGGCCCAGCACCTGGTCGATACGAGCTGGACTCGGCCGGCCAAACTCACGGTGCAAGGCGGCAGCGCCGGCGGCCTGCTCATGGGCGCCGTGGCCAACCTACGTCCCGACGTGTTCGGCAGCGTGATCGCCGACGTGCCGTTCGTCGACGTCCTGACGACCATGCTGGACGAGGACCTGCCGCTGACCGTCGGCGAGTTCGAAGAGTGGGGCAACCCGAAGGTCGCCGACGAGTATCGCTACATGCGCCGCTACTGCCCGTACAGCAACCTGGAGGCTCAGGCCTACCCAGCGATGCTGGTGAAGACCAGCTTCCACGACAGCCAGGTGATGTATTGGGAGCCTGCGAAGTACGTGGCCAAGCTGCGCACCCTCAAGACCAACGACGAGCCGCTGCTGTTCGTCGTCAACATGAAGGGCGGCCACGGCGGCAGCTCGGGCCGCTACGACCGCTTTCGTGAGGTCGCGCAAGACTACGCCTTCGCGCTTACCCGCATGGGGATCGACGAATGACGACGCCACGACCACATTGGTTCGTGCACGCCGCTGCGGCGCTGGCCGTCACGGCCGCTTCGCTCGGCGCTCAGGACGCGGGCTCCAAGCCACGCGTGATTGTGCTCGGCTTCGACGGCGCGGATCACGCCACCGTTCGCGAGCTCATGGACCGCGGCGAGCTGCCCAATCTCGCGGCTCTCGCCAAGCGCGGCTCGTTTGATCGGCTCGAGACCACCAACCCCGCCGAATCGGCCGTGTCCTGGGCCACGTTTGGCTGCGGGCTCAACCCCGGCCAGTCGAACATGTTCGGCTTCGTGTCGCGTCGCCCGGGCTCCTATCTGCCCGAGCTGCGCTTCATGAAGCTGGCCCAAAAGCCCTTCGGGGACTTCTACGACCCGCCCGGGTGGTCCTGGGCCACGCTGCTCGGGATCGCCGGCGCAGGGCTCGCGGCGGCCCTGGTGCTCAGTCGCGCCCTGGCGCGGCCCGCCGTGCCGGCACTCCTCGTGCTGCTGGGGGCTGGCGGTGTCTCCGTGTGGGCCGCGCAACCCGGCGAACCACCGCCCGACACCGTGCCGACGCTCGAGCCCGTCATCGAGGGAAAGCCGCTTTGGAGTCGGCTCGACAATGCCGGCGTCCGAGTGAAGGGCCTCCTCGTGCCAATGTCGACGCCGATCGAGCCACTCGACCACGGGCAAATGACCGGCGGTCTCGGCGTGCCGGACGTGGCCGGCAACGCGATCGGCACCTTCTACATCTTCTCGACGTCACGCGACGACATCCCGGAGGGCGATCACCGCTCCACCGCGTCGCTCGGCAACGTGCAGTTCCTCGCCGAGGAGAACGGCAGCTACGTCGGGCACCTCCCGGGTCCCGTGGACGAAGCACGCCGGCGAGAGATCACGTCGCGCCTCAAGGACGTGACCGAGCAGTTGCGCCGTAACCCGACCGCCGAGCTCCGCGAGGAGCGCGCCCGTCTAAAGGCGGAGAGTGCCGACGGCTTCGCGACTCGACTCGAGGTGCGCGTGGCACGTGCCGGCGATGGGCGGGTGCGTGTGCAAATCGGCGACCAATCCGCAGAGGCCGCGGAAGGCGAATGGAGCGACTGGCTCTCGGTGAGGTTTCCACTGCCGTGGCCGCTCGACGCCGCCGCGCTGGCGCGCTTCCGCGTCATGACCGCGGGTGACGAGATCCGCCTCTTCATCCCGCCGCTCGGCTACGACCCGCGCGAGACGCCGCGCCACCTGCGCGCCGAGCACCCCGAGGGCTTCGCCAAGCGCGTGGCCGAGGAGGCCGGCCTGTTCGACACGACTGGGTGGGCGTGCGTCACCAACCCGCTCAAGGATGTCGAGATCGACGAAGACGTCTTTCTCGAGCAGATCAAGCTACTGACCGCTGATCGCGCCAAAGCCGTCTACCACGAGCTCGGGAAGGACGACTACGACTTCTTCTTCGCGATGTTCGGTGAGACCGACCGAGTCCAACACATGATGTACCGTCTGGTCGACGAGCAGCATCCGATGTACGACGCCGAGGTCGCGGCCAAGTACCGCTCCGCGATCACCGACGCCTACCAAGCCATGGACCGCATCGTCGGCGAAATCGCCGAGCGCTTCGTCGACGACCGCACCTACCTACTGGTCGTCTCCGATCACGGCTTCACTTCGTTCCGGCGCCAGGTCGACCTCAACGCGTGGCTCATCCAAGAGGGCTACCTGGTGGCCAAACGCGGCGGCAACAACCCGGCCGAGTTGACCCGGCGGCTACGCCGCGGCGACCAGCGGCACCTACGCTACATGGATCCACAGAAGTCGCGGGCCTTCGCGCTCGGGCTAGGCAAGATCTACCTGAACCTAAAGGGCCGAGAGGCCAACGGCATCGTCGAGCCAGAGGACCGCGACGCGCTCTGCAAGGAGATCACCGACAAGCTCATGGCGCTGCGCGATCCCGCCAATGACGCCGCGGTGGTGCGCCGCGTCTGGCGTGACGACGAGCTCTATCACGGCCCACACGCGGCGACCGACGCGGACCTGACCGTGGGCTTCGCGGAGTACTACCGCATCAGCTGGGTGAACACGACCGGTGGCTTCTCGGCCGATGTCATCGCGGACAACGACAGCAAGTGGAGCGGCGATCACGCTTCCAACGACCCCGACGTCGTGCCGGGCATCCTGTTCGCCAACCGCCCGCTCGCGACCGGCCAAAACCCCGCGATCATCGACATGGCGCCAACCATCCTGGCGCTGTTTGGCGCGCCGCTCGACGGCCTCGACGGCCGCGCCCTGGCGCTGCGCTAGTGTTGTGTGTCGGAAGTTGGTTGCATAAGTCGGCGAGCCATGTGTGCCGCTCGCAAGGCGCTGTCGACGCAGGGCTTGTTGGTGGACAAGTCGAGGAGACGCAACGCCGCGAGCGGCGCAGAGGGCCGTCGACATATGTGACGAACTTCCGACACGCAACACTAGTAACTGGCTATCGCGCCGGAAACACCTGGTCCAGCATGCGCAGCACGCGCGAAGCCTGATCGATCGTCGTCACCTCGGTGTCCAGCATCCGCTGGCGGCGCCCGCGGAACGCCTCCAGCTCGGCCGCGGTCGGGCACTGGTCGGCGCCCCCCGGCGTCAGACACGCATGCGCGGCAAACAACCCACCGCGATCCATGGCCGCGGCCAACGCCGCGTCGTCGTCGAGCGGCCGTCGCATCAGCGCCTCGACGACCCCTGCGGCAAACGCATCGCCCGCGCCCGTCGTGTCAACCACGTCGATCTCATACGGCCACGTCAACACGATCTGCGACGAGCCCTTGCGTTGTCCCACCGCGCCCATGCGTTCCATGGTGACGATGACCGTGCAGCGCTCGCGAAACCACGCCAGCATCGCCGCCAGCGGTAGCGGCACGCTACCCGGCTCACCGACGAACTGCCGCATCTCATCGAGGTCGAGCTGCAGGCAGGCGAGGTCGCCGAGCTCGTCGGCAAACGCCTCGACGCCCAACCGATACTGCGACGACCCCGGATTCACGAAGACCGGGATACCCGCGGCGCCGGCCGCCCGCACGATCTCCTTGGTCAGCGCGCCGCCGCGCCCGGGGAGCGCGGCCCGATCGGCGTGCACGTGCCCGACCAGCACCGCGCCGACCCGCGACGGATCCCACGACGCCGCGCGTGCCCGGAGATGCGCCTCGAACGGATCGAACAGCGCATCGGAGAACTCGGTGTAGATCGTGCGCTCGACACCGATGCTGGTGATCGTCGTGAACGGCGTCGTGAGCCCGTTGCCGGGCACGAACACGTCGTCCCAGGGCGCCGATGCGCGGCCGCGCAGCGCTGCGTCGCGCAGTGTCTGCAACACCACGGCGCCGCTCTGGTCATCGCTCATCGGCACCACGGGGTCGACCGGCGTCCCCGTGGCCAACAGGCGACACGCCTGATTGATGGCACTGCCCCCCGCCATGGTCCGCTGCGGCTTGAGCGTGTGTTTGCCCCCGGGGCGATACTGGCCAGGGTCCACGACAAGGACCCGCTCGGCGGTGGCGCCGCCGACGGTCACAACGCACTGCGCAGCGCTCGGCATCACGCCCAACAAAGCACAGCCCTGGGCCGCCGCCCAGGGTGTTCCGACGTTCCTCGGCCCTAGCGACCGAGGAACAGGAAGACGCCGTTCGACACGTCCGCGCCGAGCGAGGTGGGCTGCGACTGCCCGGCGATCGCCTGCAGGGCGATGGGCAGGCCGTTGAACGCGGGGTCCGCGGGAAGCGGCAGGATGCCATTCCAACGACCATTGGCGTCCGACGAGAACACGGCCACGAGCGCCATCACCACCGGGCTGATGTAGAACCGACAGCCATCCAGCGGCACGCCCGGCAGCTGCGTGCTGACGAGCAAGGCGCCGCCGGTGAACGGCGTCATGTTGCGCAGCCGCACTGGTGTGATGGTGCCGAGCACCGGATCGTCGGTCTCAAGCCGCGGCGCCAGGCCTGCGGCACAGCCGGTACCGACGGGCTGCGACACCGCGCCCGGACCAAACGACCACGGCTCGCAGCCCAGTCCCAGGCCGTTGGCCGGAAACACCACGCGCGAACCGGTCAGGACGAAGTAACGGCGCAGGCCAGGCGCGGTGGAGCTGCCCGGCTGCGGCGTGCAGAACGACGCGTCCGGCCCCGGATTGAGGTCGGCCAGCATCATCGTGCCACCCGACGTGCCGTCGGTGATCCAAGGTTCGTGGCCGTGGGTCGTGTCGTTGGCCATGAAGTAGGCAAAGCGACTGCCGACGGTGACGATCTCACGCGGCGCCGACCCCGCGGCCCCGGGCGCGATGTCCGCGACCAGCCTCGTGCCGGCGGCCGTCCCGTCGCTGTACCAAAGCTCGCGCCCCTCCAGCGGAGTCGCGGCGCTGAACAACAGGTCGTCGTTGAACGCGGCGAACTCGCCCGGCGTCGAGCTGCCCGCACCGGGCGTCAGGTCGCTCACCAGTTGGGTGCCGGCCAACGTCCCGTCGGAGACCCACAGCTCGTTGCCCTTCTGCCCATCGTTGGCGCTGAAGAACAGCCGACCGCGCACCGACGTCAGGTTGCCCAGGGACGAGCTACTCGCCCCAGGCAGGATGTCGCGCACCAGCCCGGTGCCGCCCGGGGTCCCGTCCGTGACGAACAACTCGCGACCGGTGTTGCTCAGCTCGGCGGTGAAGAAGGTCTTGTCGTCGACAACGCGGAACGACTTGGGTGATGAGCCGCGCACGCCGGCCTCGAGGTCGGCAATCCGGACAGTGCCGCCCGGTGTGCCGTCCGAGCGCCACAGCTCGCTGCCAATGCCCGCCTCGAACGCGGAGAACATCAACATGCCGTTGGCGCTGGTCAGGCTGCTGGGCTGCGAGCTGCTCGCGCCGACCATGATGTCACGCACGAGCGAGACACCGATGCCGGCCGCGTCGGCCCGCCACAGTTCCCGACCGGCCAGGCCGTCGTCAGCGGTGAAGAAGACGCGATCCCCGACGGCCACCAGGTGCTGTGGCGTCGAGCTCGTGGTGCCGAGACGAATGTCTTGCACGGGCTGCGTGCCAATCGCGGTGCCGTCGGTACGCCACAACTCACGCCCCGTACGTCCGTCGTCCGCCGTGAAGAACACCACGTTGCCGGCAAGCACGAAGTCGGTTGGCCGCGAGCTGCCCGAGCCCAACTGGATGTCCATGATGCGGAACGTGCCAGCCGCGGTGCCGTCTGTGCGCCACAGCTCGGTGCCATCCCTGCCATCGTCGGCAGCAAACACCGCAAAGCCCAGCGCATTGAGCATGCCGCCCGGATCCGAAGACTCGGTCGTTGGCGCGGCGCCGTTCACGTTCGCGAGCATGAACGTGTTCGTCTGCGTGCCGTCGCTGCTCCAAACCTCGGCGCCGTTGCTGCCGTTGTCCGCGGCGAAGATCAGCCGGTTGCCGGCATACACCAAGAACGAGCTCGGCGTCGAGCCGGCGGCGCCCGGGTAGATGTCGGCGACGAGCTGCGTGCCGAGGGCGGAGCCGTCCGAACGCCAAAGCTCGACGCCGGTGGTGCCGTCGTCGGCGCGGAAGAACAGCTGTCCCCCCATCGCGATCAACCCGGCTGGCACCGAGGAGCCAAACAGGCTCAGGTCGCGCACCAAGACCGTGCCCCCGGCCGTGCCATCCGAGCGATACAGCTCGACGCCCACGGTGCCGGCGTTGGCGCGAAAGAAGACCTGGCTGCCGAGCGCGGTCAACGCGCTCGGCGCCGAACCAACGACGCCCGGGCGCAGGTCGCGCACCACGCGGGTGCCACCAGAGGAGCCGTCGGTGCGCCACAGCTCCGAGCCGACGACGTCGTCCGTGGCGCGGAAGTAGAGCACCGCGCCCACGGCGGCGAAGTCGCCCGGGTCCGAACCCGCGGCGCCCGGTCGTAGATCGCGCACCCGGCGCGTCCCGGGGGCGGTGCCGTCGCTGACCCAAAGCTCGGCACCACTGATCCCATCATCCGCACGGAAAAAGGCGCGGCTGCCGAGCGCGGTGATCTCGGCGGGCGCCGAGCCAACCGGCCCGGGCCGCACATCGGCGACCCGCACCGTGCCGGGACCCGTCCCGTCGCTGGCCCAGAGCTCGGAGCCGGCAATGCCGTCCGTCGCGCGGAAGAAGAGCCGACTCCCGACCACGGCGAGCCCGCTTGGCAGCGCGCTCAGCGGACCCGGCCGAATGTCGGCCACGCGGAACGTGCCGCCCGGCGAACCATCCGAACGCCACAGCTCACGGCCGCCCGCCGGATCGGTGGCGACGAAGTAGACGAGACCCTGAAACGCCGTCAGCTCCGCCGGCTGCGAGCTTTGCACACCGGGGACGAGGTCGCGCACGCGGCGCGTGCCGCCGATGCTGCCGTCCGAGGTCCAAAGCTCGTCGCCGCTCGCGCCGTCATTGGCCACGAAGTAGACGCGATCGCCAGCGGTCGTGAGCTCGCGAATCGCGGCGCTCGACGAACCGGGGTGGATGTCTTTCAGCAGCTGCGTCGTCGCCGCGGTGCCACCGCTGACGAACAGCTCTTCGCCGACGCCAAGCGCCCTAGCGGCGAAGAACACGTTGCCGCGCGCTTCCGCAAAGCCACGAGGATCAGAGCCGGGGTCTGTCGTCGAAGCGGCCCGGGTGTTGAGGTCGGCCACCAGCGTGGGGAACTGTGCAGCGGGCGCGGATGCGAGCAGTCCGGCGACGGCGAGGGTCAGCGCTCGTCGGAGGTTCATGCGGGCTCCTAGGAGTGGGATTCTCCCGAACCGGGGAGGGGGTGCGCCTCAAAGCATAGCAGGCGGGGCCCCCCGCGCGTGGTCCTTCGTCAAACCCCGGACAGCGCCCGACGGCGCGGCGCCACCTGCGTCCAGCTCTCCCACGCCGCGCTGTCACCGCAACTTGCGGCGAACCGCACAAACGACCAGGCGCCGCCAGCCGCGGAATGCCGATGGCTTCGAGGTGTCGGGCCTCCTGATCGTGCTGGCGCGCGGCGTCACGGCCGCGGACCTACGAGTCCTGCCCGAGCGTGGGGCGCTCGAGGCGGCGGCCGGCGCCGTGCTGCCGCTGGCGCCGACGCGAGGCCTGTGGCCGGAGCAGACCGTGGTCGGCGACGACCTGGTCGCGACCCTCCGCCAGATGGGACTGCAGGTGGAGCGACGCTCGGCGGTCTTGCGGCCCCACTGGCGCGGCGATGACGCGGCCCTGGCCATGCTCGCCCGGCGGCCCGTCGGCCCCGCCGACATCACCCTGCTCGAGCTGCGCGACGCCGCGACCGCCGCCGAGCAGCACGGCCCCCACAGCCGGGCGCACGAGCTGGCACGGCGCCGGCTGGCCGAGCACGTGCGGCAGGCGCGAGCCCTTCTGCGGCGCGGCGAGCCGCCGCGCACCGCGGTGGTGGCGCTCGGCCCGCTACCGCCCGTCCACGTCCGGGTCGACCCAGTCACCCTGCTCCCTCGATCGCTCCGGCGCGCCGCGCGCCGCCACGGCGCTCAATCGCCGGCGGCGCTGCTCATCGACGCACCGAACGGCGGGCACCGCCAACGCCTCGAAGCCGCTCTTAGCACCGACACGTTCTGCCGGTTCGGCCGTCTGCTCACGGCGGCGCAGGCGACCGCGCTCGGCTTCGAGCCGGCGACGCAACGTCTGCACTTCGTGGCCAGGCCAGGGGTCGCGTTCGCGCCCGTCCAAGCCACGCAGTCGGTGTGGCCAACGACCGACTTGCCGAGCGGCGGCGTCTGGCTGCCGTGGGAGCAACACAGCCTGCCGGTGACGCTCGGCGACTTGGCCGTCCACATCCTGATGCAGGCGGCGATCCTCGCGGACCGGGCACCGGAGCGACGCCCCGTCGCGACCGCGCTGCCCGACGTCGCCGCGCTGCTGACGCGCCAGGCCGAGGCCGTCGCCGCATCCCTCACGTAACCGCGGTCCTCAAGTCAGGGCGTGGTGCGACGCCACGATCGGCTCGGGGATCGATGCCGGGTCCTGGCCCAGCCCTTGGCGGAGCTCGATCTCGATCGCCCGCGCCATGGTCGTGATGGGGACGTCGTTCGAGGTGCCCTCGAACGGGTTCTCGCTGACCCGGCCGATGCGCTCCATCGTGTGGAACACCCACATCACGATCACGGCAAAGGGCACCGAGGCCCACACGAACCAGTGTCCAATCGCGGAATCGTCGCTGCCGAACTGGTTGCCAATCTCGGCGAATGCCGGCATCACGCCAAAGGGCAGCAGCACGATGAAGACCCAGAGGAGCACCGAGTTGAGGGTCGCGTACTGCCGCGGATAGGGAAAGTTCTTGATGCGCTCCGCGCGGCCCTGCAGGTCGAGCAACTGCAGCAGCAGCTTGGCCATCTCCATGTGCCGAAAATCCTCGATGGCGCCGCGCACACGCAGCTGTTGCAGGTGGCGTGACTGCAGCGCCATCAGCGCCGCCGCCGGGTTGGCCTTGCCCAGCACCTCGGCCATCTCGGCCGGGCCGAGGCAACCCGCCAGCTCCTCCTCGACGGTGTGCCGGTGCTCGCGCACGCCGATCGCGCGACTCCACTCGCGGTTCGTGCGGTGCGCCAGGAAGCGCTCCCAGGGCCGCGGCTGGCGCAGCGCGTGCCGTAAGAGGGTCAGCCAAGCCACGTGGCGATCGATCAGCTGCCGACGCTCCGCCTCCAGCTCCGCGGCGGACCTGATCGGCGGGCTCGCGAACTGATCCGAGATGAAGTCCTGCACCATCAGGCCGAAGCCGCGTGATGCGTTGACGATCCCGCCCCAGATCTTGCGCGCTTCCCAGAGCCGGTCGTAGGTCGCGTTGTTCTGAAAGCCGATGATGAAGGCAACCGCGGTGCCGATGAGCGCGATGGGCAGCCAGGGCAGCCGCAGCCAAGTCTGCCCCAACACGTCGAAGACCAGCGCCGGCACGGTCGCGATCACCGCAAACAACACGAGCTCCTGGCGCGTCCACGCCAGCAGGTCGGCCAGGGAGTAGGCGTTCTTGGTATACATGCGGGCACCGGTGTACCCGGGCCGCGATGCAGGGTCTCGCGTCGCCCGCGATCAGCCGGTCTGCTGGCCTTCACGCACGTCGAAGCCGTGCTCGAGCATCACCGCCTCGACCTGGTCCAGGACCTGGCGGATGTAGCGGCGCTTCTCCCGGTACGGCCCGGGGAAGAAAGCGCGCTTGAAGCCGTAGACCAGCACGTTCTTCAGCTCTTTCGGTCGCAGCCCAAACGTCTCCACGGCCTTCCAGACCTCGTCCGTGACCGTCGTGCGCGACACCAACCGGTTGTCGGTGCAGAGGGTCACGCTGAGCCGATGATCGCGCATCAGCGCAAACGGATGCCGGTCGAGGTGCTCACGGAACTCGGGAATCGTCTGCTGATTGCTCGTGAGACAGACTTCAAGGGTGATCCGGCGATCCGCGACATAGCGCACGAGCTTGTCGACAAACGCCGACTTGTCGGTGATCGCCGGATCATGAATGTGATCGGCAGAGAACAGCCAGGTCCCGTGGCCGATGCGGTCGGCGTGGCAATCGGTGATCGCCTGGAAGATCGACTCGGGCCCGTAGTCCTCGCCCGCGTGCACGGTCTTGCCGAGGAAGTGATCGTGCGCGAGCTGGTAGGCGGGCTGGTGATCCTTCGCCGGAAAGCCACGCTCCTGCCCCGCCAAATCGAAACCGACGACCGGCAGAGCCTCATGCTCCACCGCGCGAATCACGGCCCGGGCCAGCTCGAGCGAGGCGAGCTGGTAGATCTCGGTCTGCGGCGCGTTCGCCATCGCGGCGAAATAGCTGCCGTAGTGCTCGGAGAAGAAGCGCTCAAAGTAGCGCAGCGCGCAGACGATGATGCCGGCCTCGAAGCGCGGCACCTTGCCTTCTCGGACCGACGCAGCCTGGTTGATCTCGGCGCGGGCGCGGTCGATGCCGGCCGCGACCGCGCGCAGCACCTGCAGCACGTCGAACTCGCCCCGCACGTGCAGCTGCGGTGCGAAGCGGATCTCGACGTAGCAGACGTTCTCCGCAAAGCAGTCGTGGCACAGCTCGTAGCTGACCCGCTCGAGCGCCGCGGCGTCCTGCAGGCAGGCCACGGTGAACTCGAATCCCTTGAGGTACTCCGGCAGATTGCGGTAGGCCCGCTTGAAGACCGTGCTCAGGAGCCCCTCTGGAGTGTCGCTCGGCAGCGTCACGCCGCGCTGGTGCGCGAGCTCGATCAGGGTCGTCGGCCGCAGGCTGCCGTCCAGGTGCACGTGCAGGTCCGACTTGGGCAGACGGGCGACAAGTTCGCGGGTCAGCGGTGGCTCGGTCATGCGCCTCGGATCATGACGCGCGGTCCTGGGCGGACAACGCCTATTCTCTAGCAGGTGGACTTCTGGCAGCACGTGGATGCGACGCCGGCCGAACGGCAGCGGGTTTCTAGCCTCGAAGCGTTACTCCGCCTGCCCGCGGAGCTGGCCGCGCCCCGCAACCGACAGCGCGAAGTCCGCTGCATCAAGCTCGGCACCCAGTGCTACTACCTCAAGGTGTTCGAACGCACACAGACCAAGAACCAGCTACGCTTTGCCGTCACCCGGCCGCGCTGTCGCACCGATGCCGAACGGGAGCTCGGCGTGGCGCTGGCATTGCGCGATCGCGGCATTCGAGTCGCCCGACCGATCGGCATCGGCCGCCGCGGCCCGACGTCGTTCTACCTGTGCGCGGCACTGCCTGGACCATCGCTGCGCGAGCGGCTGGCGGCGGGGCGGTGGACCCGCGACCTCGCCCGCCGCGTGGCGGCGTTCGCCGGCGGCATCGCAACCCGTGGCGTGGTGCTCCCCGACTTGTCCGCCGACCACGTCTTCGTCCTCGACGGCGCCGACCCGGCCGGCGAGTTCGCCGTCATCGACTTGCACAACGGCCGTCTCGCACGCCGCGCCTCGATCCGCGACGCCACCCGCATGCTGCGCCGCTTCGCCAAGTCGATCCGCGGCCTGCCGGTCTCCCGCCGTCAGGCGCTGGAGTTCAGCGTGCGCTTGCTCCGCGCGATGGGCCTGGGCGACCGAAGCCGGCGCATCCTGGCGCGGTTGCCCACTCTCGACACTCACACGCGCTACGACGCGCCGGGCAAGAGTACCGCCTACCGCGCGCGGCGGCACTCAAGACACCGCGCCGAGATGGCTTGCCTGCAACGGATCTGGCCGGGCCGAGAGGGTGACCGCATCCTCGACGTACCGTGCGGGGCCGGTCGCCTGCACGCCGTGCTCGCCGACTGGGGCGCCACGATCATCGGCGCCGACCGATCGCGCGAGATGCTCCGGCAGGCTGCCGTCGCCCCCGGCGCCCGGCCCGTGCCGCTGCTCCGCGCCGAAGCCACCGCGCTGCCACTCGCCGACGGCGCCGTCGACGGCGCCGTCGCCTTTCGGTTCTTGCACCATCTGCCGGCGGCCGACGCGGAGCGCGTCGTCGCCGAGCTCACGCGCGTGGCGGCGCGGTATGTGGTGGTGAGCTTCTTTCACCCGGTCTCCGCGCACGGTCTAACGCGCCGCGTGCATTGCGCCATCACCGGCCGCGCCGCCGCGCGTCACACGGTGACGCCCGCCACGCTGCGCCGCTGGTTTGCCGCGCGCGGCTTTGCCCCCGCGGGCTGGTCGGCGCAGCGCGCGTATCTTCGCGAGTTCTGGCTCGCGGCGTTTGTCCGCGTTTGAGTCGCGTGCCCGACGGCCGCCGCCTCGCCCGTGCTACCATGGCGCGATGCAACCGGCGCTGCGGCGGCTCGGCTCCATCCTCGTACTGGCGTGCGTCGGCGCCGCGCAGACCCCTGTCGACGTGCGCGATCGCCTCGAGCGCGGTGACCTCCCCGGCGCCATCCGGGCGGTCGCAGCCACCGACGCCGCGACCACCGAACGCCTCGAGATGGCCACCGCGGTGCTGGACGCCGTCGACGACCACGGTGCTGGGCTCGCCGCGTCCTGGCGCAACCGCGCCGCCTTGGCAGTGCTCGAGGCATTGGCATCCGGCACCAGCGCCAAGCACCGCGCCACCCGCGCCGGTCTTGTCGCCCGCGCCGGCGCGCATCTCGTCGCCGCATGGGGCGACACGCCGCCCGCGGTCGAGGCCGCCGAGTTCGCGCCCTACCTGCGCGGCCTTGAGGCCACCCACGAGGCGCTCGTCGCGCTCGGCCGGCGGGAAGGCCGGGCGATGATTGAGCTCAACATGGCACAGGTGCCGGCACTGCGGGCAGCGGGCCGCCACAGCCGAGCCGCCCGGCTGTGCTACGAGACCCTGGCCCTCGAACCCAGCGACGCCGAACGGCAGACGCTGCGCATCCAGTATGGCCTGGCGTTGCTCGACAGCCATCGCGTGCGCGAAGCGCTGCCCTTCCTCGACGACTACCTCGCGCAGGCCCCGGCCGATCCGACCCACGTTCTCCCCATCGCCGACGCGGTGCCGCTGGATGAGTCCGACGCGCTTTGCCGCATGCTCCTACCGGTTGCGCGCCGAGCGGCCACGCCGGGTCAGGCCGCGCCCTGGCACGACTGCCTCGCCCGGCTCTATGCCGCGCTAGGCTCCGGCAGCAAGGCGCCGGGCGCTGTCAACGACTACTTCGCCACCAACCGCTGGAGGCAACCGTTGCCGCGGGTGTGGCGCCATCTGCAATGGGAACCGGGCTACCGGGTCTGGCGGCCCGACGGCATCCCCTCGGGGAAGCAATACTCGGGCGACCACGCGCTGGAAGGGGTGTTGCCGGCGTCGCATGGATGGCACGCCAGCGACGAGCCGCCGACCGACCTGAAGCGCTGGGCCAACACGGCATTTGCGTTTCACCGCGCGCCCGACGGCCCCACCATGGTCGTGTACTGGTTCGCGCCCGACCACCACTATTGGTTCGGCACCACGGCGCGCGACCAGGGCGTGACGGGCAAGATGGTGCGCGGCTCGACGCGCGGCGGGATCGCCCGACTGGTCGGCGATGTCGCCTATGGCATCGACGCTTTGGAACACGGCAAGCGGTTCCGGCCGTGCAAGCCGCTACCGCTGCGCTCCGGCGTGTCGGGCGGCATCCGTAAGGCCTGGCGGCACGGTGACTGGATCTACGACGAGACGTTCTTCTCGCTGGGTCAGGTGACGTGCGAAGTCCTGCTGCGCGTGCGCGATCAGGACTGGGAACGAGACGCGGCAGAACTGCGCTGGATGATGCGCAACGTGCGGACGCACTAGAGCTTTCCCCTCGCTGGACCGCCTGGGTGACCCGCGCGGCAAATCGCCCGACTCCTCTCGCGAGACGGCCAGGCTGCCAAAAAAACTCGCGTCACGCGAAGCGCCACGACCGCGCCAAGTCCATAGCCCGAGGCGCGGTCCGTCGCGGTCGTTGCGCCGCACCCCCTCGTCGCCGACTCCCCGTCTGAAGGAGATCCATGAACGCCATGCGCTCGCCCCTCGCCCTGGTTGCCCTCGCGCCCACCGCCTTGCTCCTCGGCAGCCTCCCCGCCCAGGGAATTGCCGTTACCGCCACGCCGCTGGGCGACGTCAATCCCGGCCAGACGGTCTCTGTCGACGTCGAGGTCACCTTGGATGCCGGCCTCGCGACCCGTGCCGACGTCTACATCCTCGCCGACTCGACGAACAGCATGGGACCGGCGCTCGCCAACGTGCAGGCCAACGTGACGACGGTGGTCAACACCCTGCTCAACTCCGGTGTCGACCTCGCGATCGGCGTCGGCAACTACAAGGACTTCCCGCTCGATCCGTACTGCTTTCAGCATCAGCTGAGCCCCACGACCGACGAGACGGCGATCGTCGACGCGATCAATCAGTGGTCGGCCACGGGCGGCTCCGACCGCCCCGAGGGCTGGTTCTTCGCCCTGAACGAGCTGGCGAGCGACCCGACGATCGGCTTCCGCCCCGATCCCGACGTCAAGCGCGTCATCGTGATCTTCGGCGATGCGCCATCGCATGAGCCGATCTGCCCGGCCATCGCGCCGAGCCAAGTCCTCAGCACGATCAACGAAGCCTCGGTGATCGCGGCGCTCGGCGCCGCGGGCGTCGGGGGCACCGCCGTCATCGGGATCAGCACGCCGACCGGATTCGCGGTGACGGCGCTCGACGACGACCCGACCTTGTGGGCGTTCGACTACCGGGCGTTCTGCCCCATCGGCGGCATCGCCGGCCAAGCGAGCCGCATCGGCGCCGCGTCCGGCGGCACCCACCTGCACATCGGCGCGTCGAGCTTGCTGTCCCAGACAATCCTCAACACGATCGCCGAGGCCACGGGCGACCGCTCGGTCAGCCTGGAGGTCGCCGGGGATCCCGGGCTGTCGAACTTTGGCTTTACCGTCACGCCACCGGCGCAGGACGTCACCTTGCCGACCACGCCCGGCACGACGGTGACGGCTCGGTTCCAGCTCGACGTCGAAGGCCTGCTCTGCGTCGCCGACGGCGCTGCCCTGGGCGCGCGTCTACGCGTGCTCCTCGACGGCGCGCGCACGGCGGTGCACGCGCCCTTGCAGATCACCCAGAGTGCGTGCGCCAACGTCGGCACTGGCTGCGTCGGCGCCAATGGCACGCCCACGCTGCGCCAGACCGGCTATGCCACGGTGGGCCGCGAACTGAAGATCGCCCTGGCCGACGCCGCGCCCTCGAGCCCGGCCTGGCTGCTGCTCGGGCAAGAGGCCAGTCTGCCGCTCGCCGCGATCGGCGCGACCGGCTGCACGCTCTATGCGTGGCCCGCGGCGATGCTGCCCAAGAGCACGTCCGCGAGCGGCGACGCCGCGGTCGCGCTACCACTGGCCGACCCGGCGCTACTCGGACAGACGCTCACCAGCCAATGGGCGATCCTCGACGCCGCGGCCGCGGGCGGCCTGGCGCTGTCCAACGGCGGCAAGAGCGGCATCGGCCGCGGCGCCGGCGCAATCGCGATCACTGCGTCACCGAGCAACGCGGCGCTGGGCGATCTCGTCACCATCCGCGGTGTCAACTTCGGCACCAACCCGGCGGACCTACGCATCCGCGCCACCGACGACCAAGGCGGCACGACCGCGTTCCGCCCGGTGCGGCTGAGCGTCGACCCAACCACGGGCGACGAGGTGCTCGAGGCGGTCGTCGAAGCCGTGCCGGCGACGTCGAGCGCGGCGACCCTGAGCATCGCGCGCGGACTGGGCGGCCAGGCCGGCGTGCGCGGCACGCCGGGCCTCACGGCGCCCGCGTTCAGCGTCGTCTGGAACGGTCCCACGCCGGCGACGGCGCAAACGGCGGCCACGTCGTTCACGCCGCTGGCCTCAGTGGCCGATGCGCACGCGGCGTTCCGAGTCGTCGACGACCTCCTGGTCGCCGACTTGCCGCCGAGCCCCTGCGGCGGCAGCGACTATCCGCCGGGCACGTCGCTCACGGTCAACCTGCACTGGCAGACCACGTGCGCCAACCAGCGCTTCGCCCACGAGCACGACGCGGTCGTCAAAACCGTGATCGTCACGGGCACTGCGGTGAACGCCGCGCAGCTCGCGACGGAGTATGCCGTGCAGCTGCAGGAAGCGTTCGACCAGCGCTATGGCGCCGGCGCCATCACCGTGCGTCCGCGCAACGCCGGCGGCACGTTCGGTTTCGCGCTCGAGGTCAGCGATCCCGGTTGCAGCATCGTGCGCGGTGGTGGCAGCCTCGGCCTCACCTGCCCCTAGTCCGTAGTAAGGAGTGGGGCCGCGCCGGGAAGTTTGCTGAAGCGCCAAAGGGGCCCCGGGTCCATACCGGACCAGTCTCTGCTTGCGGTGCGCATGAACACACTCTTCCCCAGCTCGCCGGCCGCCATCCTGTTGGCGCTCGCCACTCTCTCCACCCTTTCTGCCGCGCCGCGGACGCAACCGCCAGCTCGACCCGTGGGCTCGCGGGTGCTGCTCGCCAGCGACGGACTCGCGACCGACCGGGCCGGGACCGCCGTGGCGCTCCATGACCGCGTCGCCATCATCGGCGCGCCGTTTAGCAACCCCGCCGGCATCGCCGACGCCGGCAGCGCCTACCTGTGGACGCGCGGCCTCGACGGAATGTGGCGGGAGACCAGCGCCCTCACGGCGAGCGACGCGCGCCCCGGGGATCAGCTCGGCGCCGCGGTCGCGGTCGATGCCAACCGGACGCTGGTCGCCGCGCCGTTCGACGACACGCCGCCGCGTGCCGACACCGGCGCGGTCTACGTCTTCGAGCCCGACGCCGGCGGCGCTTGGCTCGAGGTCGCCAAGCTGCAGGCGGGCGATCAGGGGATCGCCGACCGCTTTGGGCTCGCCGTGGCGCTGGACGGCGACCGCGTGCTGGTCGGCTCGCCGTTCGACGACACCGACGGCGCCCCCGACGCCGGCTCGGCCTACGTGTTTGAGCGCGATCCGGGCGGAGCCTGGATCCAGGTCGCCAAGCTGCAAGCGATCGACCCGGTCGGCAACGACCAGTTCGGCGACGCCGTGGCGCTGTCCGGTGACCGCGCCATGATCGGTGCTCACCTCAAGGACACGGCCGGCGGCAGCGACGCCGGTCTCGTCTACGTCTTCGAGCGCGACGCCGGAGGTGTCTGGCGGCAAGTGTCGACGATCGTCCCGACGGACGGCATGCCTGCCGACTTGTTCGGCAGCTCGGTCGCACTCGCCGGCGACCGCGCCGTCATCAGCGCCCCTCTCGACGACACGAGCCGCGGCAGCAACGCCGGCTCGGCCTACGTGTTCGAGCGCGACGGAACCGGGTTCTGGCGCGAGGACCGCAAGCTCGAGGCCAACGATGGGGCGGGCACCGACCAGTTCGGCGTCGCGGTTGCGCTGAGTGGCGAGCGCGTGCTCATCGGCGCGCACTTTCACGGCGCGTTGACCGTCGCCGGCGCCGCCTATGTCTTCGAGCGCGACAGTCGCGGCAGCTGGTGGCAGCTCGCCAAGATCGTCCAGGACGAGCCCCGCGCCTTCGACGAATTCGGCTCCGCGGTCGCTCTCGATGGCGACGACGCCTTCATCGGTGCGCCGTCGGCCAACCAGCTAGCGGTGGATGCCGGCGCGGCAACGGTTGCGACGCTGCGAGGTGTCACGCTGCGCGCCAGCGATGCGGCGACCAACGATCAGCTCGGCAGTGCCGCGGCGATCCGCGGCAACCACGCCTTGCTCGGTGCCCCCGGCGTCGCCGTCGCCGGCAAGGCCCGGGCCGGCGCGGCCTACGTATGGGAGCGCGACGGCAGCGGCGCGTGGCTCGAGACGGCCAAGTTGAACGCCATGGACACGGGGATCGGCGACGAGTTCGGTCGCGCCGTCGCCACCGACGGCGGCCTTGCCCTGGTCGGCTCCCCCCTTGATGACGTCGACGAGGGCGCCGACGCCGGCTCCGCCTATGTGTTCGTGCGCGACACGAGCGGCACCTGGTCGCAACAACGCAAGCTGCAGCCAAGCGTGCCCGCCGAAGGCGACGAGTTTGGTCGGGCCGTGGCGCTGCTCGGCACACGGGCACTCGTCGGCGCGCCTCGCGACGATCACGGGCGCGGCCAAGACGCCGGCTCGGCCTACGTCTTTGAGCGCGACGGCGGCGGGACCTGGCACCAGGTCGCCCAGCTCATCGCCGACGACGGCATGGCGAACGACACATTCGGCACCGCGGTCGCCCTCGCCGGGGATCGCGCCCTGGTCGGCGCGCCGAGCCACGGCAGCGCCGACCGCGGCGCGGTCTACGTCTTCGAGCGCAACGGCACCGGCGCGTGGTTGCAGGTCGCCAAGCTGACCGCCAGCGACGGCGCCGCCCGAGACCAATTCGGCAGCGCGCTCGCCATGTCGGGCAACCTCGCCGCGATCGGCGCCCCCTTCGCAGGCCCAGACGGCGCCGTCTACCTCTTCGAGCAGCTCAGCGCCGGCCTATGGACCGAGCTCCAAAAGCTCGAGGACGCCACCGCCGGCTACGCCTGGGGCTTCGGCCGCGCGGTCGCCCTGGTCGGCGACCGCCTCCTCGTCGGCGAGCCCTTCGACTCCACCACCGGCTTCAACGCCGGGTCGGCGTTCCTCTACACCCGCGGCGCTGGCGGCACCTGGCAACAGCAGCAGCTCCTCGCCGGGACCGACACCAGTGCCTTCGACATGTTCGGCTCCGCAGTCGCCCTGTCGACGGACAGCCTGCTCGTGACCGCCCCGCTCAAGGGCGCACCCGGCGCTGGCTCGTCGGGTGCCACCTACATCGCGCCCCTCCCGCCCTTAGCCACCTGTGTCGTGCGGAACGGCACCGGCATCAACCCCATCGACTTTGCCTGCATCTCGACGCCGGTCCTCGGGCAGGACTGGGACACCAGCATCGCCACCACTCCAGCAACCAGCCTGACCGCCATAGGGCTCGCCGCCCTCCCAGCCCAGTTCCCGCTACCGGGAACCAGCGGCGAGCTCCTCCTCGGCCTCGCGCCGCCGCCCACGTTCTTGGTCGGCCTCGGCACCCATTCCCTCACCATCCCACGCAACGCGAGCCTCGTCGGCGCGCGCCTCTACAGCCAAGGCTTTCGCATCGACGCACCGGGCGGCACCGCGACCCTCGTGCCGCTCAATGCCCTGGATGTCGTGTTGGGGGTTTGAGCCAACACGTGTCGGGCCATCGAGCCCGCACCGGACCAATCCCGCGCCGCCTTCTCGTTCCGCTATGCTCCAGAGCTGAGCAGAGGGAGGGGCCCGACGGTTAGCTCGAAGGGCCGGCCCGGCTGATCCGCCGTTCCCCTTCATCCTCAATGTCGATCCGGCGCGAGCCGGATCGACCAGCTACTCGTCCTTGACGCGTAGCCGCGGTCGCAGCACGTCCGCCCCCAGCTCGCCGTCGTCGTCGTCGCTCCCGAGGACCTTGTCGAGGGCGCTACTGACTGCGGTCGCGTCGTCGTTCGCGTCGAGGGCCTGGATGGCAAGCTCGACGGACTCCTCCACGCTGGTCGCCACACCCTCGAGCACCTTCGCCCCGCCGGGCGGCTCAAGGACGCCCGCTTTGGCGAAGCGAACCAGGTGGTTGTAGGTGTCATGGAGCGGCAGCCCCATCGCCGGCGCGAGCGCGCGCGGCGAGACCTGGCCGTTGATCTGCGCCAGCATCTTGATCTCGAGCACGCTCAGGTCGAGCGAGGAGATCCGGGCAAACATGTCCGGCATCGGGCGGAGCGGCGCATCCGGGTCGGGGAAGACGTTCGCGACGCTGCGCCAGTCATCGCGACGCTTGTTGCCCTCGAGCAGCATCGGCGTGACCGCCATGCTCAGGTTGTGCTGAATCGCGAACGGTGGCAGCTCGTCGAGCCGCGTGTACGCGTAGCCGCAGTCCGACTGGTCCCGGAGAAACTCGTAGAGCACCTCGATGCCGAGTTGCCGCGCGACGTCGCGCAGCTCGTCCTCGCGGAAGAACTCGCGCTCGCACAGCGTCTGCACGATGGGCGTGCCGTCGCTGGCGTGGCGCTCTTCGGCCTCGCGGAGCATGTCCGGCGTGATCTCGCGGTAGCTATCGCCCGTCGGGATGACGCGGCGGATGAACTGGTGCGGATCGAAGAACGCGACCGCGCTGTGGTCGAAATAGATATCCAACCGCAGCGCTGGGCGCTCGAGCGTGAGGCAACCGCGGTGCCGGCCACCGCCGAGGAGCTGCAACACTTCCTCGAGGCTGATGAAATCGGCGCGACCGGCAAAGCTGTAGTCGCGCGGCGCCCGAAACTCGACGATCGCCCGGTCGACAGCCGCGGCAAACTCCGCGAGCAGGGAGCCGGACAGCAGGGCTCCCAGCAGAACGTGCGCCGCATCGACGTCGTCCTCGCCGTCGCCGATCTGCCGAAACAGGCGGCGCAGGTGGCGGCTCACCAGATCTTCGAGCTGCAGGCGGGTCTCGTGGCGGGTGCCGGCCATCGACAGCTTGCGCCGCAGCAGCCGGCGCGCGTTCTCGACCAGGCCGTCCGCGTCGTCGCCAGTGGCGAGGTCGCGGTGCACCACGACGTCAATCAGCGCTGCGAGGTCCGACCGCAGGTGCTCGCCCAGCTCGAGCTTGTCGGCCAGCGGCGACCGCTCTCCCTCGTCGCTAGTGGTGACGAGTTCGGGCGCCGGCCGCCGCTCTGGCTGGTTCGCGGGCGTCGACGGCCCCGGGTTCTTGCCCGGTTTGCCGCTGCCCCTCCCCCGCTTTCGATCCCTTCCGCGCGCCATCAACACCCGTGTCTCAGTTTTCGACAAGGAGCAGCCCGGACTTGACTCATCCCCAGCGAAACCTGGCGCGCGCCCGAAGAGCCCACGGCGTTGGGCGGTCTTGCTTTGTCCGCAGCGAGCTTGCGGCTATCCTGCGCGGGCTGGCCCCTGGGCATCGCCCGCGCCGCGCGCGCTAGTGTGCTGCGTCAGACAGATGGGGTGTTATCCGTGAGGCGAGGGCGGTCGTCGCAAGGCGCTGCGCCGCAGGCATATTGGTGAATACGTCGAGGACGCAGCAACGCCGCGACGGCCATTCTCGGCCGCGGAGAATGCCGGTTATTTCTGACGCAGCACACTAGGTCGCAATGCCCGACGCAGAAGCTCACGGTTCGGAGTCCAAAGACCGTTACCTCGATGCGGCGCGCGAGGTCCTCGGCGAGCTGGGGATCTCGGAGGCCCAAGCGCCGCGCCTGCGGCCAGTCTCGGGCCACAGCTCGTCGCTCTTGGTGCCGTGCACCGGAGTCGGCGGCGAGCCGTTCCTGCTGAAGTACTTCCACCCTCCGGCGGAGGGGAGGTTCTACCCAGCAGGGGTCAACCTCGACGACTATTCGCGGCGGGAGACGGCGTTCTACCGCCTTCTCGACACGACCGACCCCGACCGCAACCTGCTGCCCGCACCGCGGACCATCGTCGTGGACGCGGGCGACCCGCCGCGGTGGATCCTGCTCGAGCGCATCGACACCGCCGTAGGACCGGCCGAGGAAGTCCTGGGCCAGGATCACGTGTTCGCCCTGCTCGAGCAGCTGCAGAACATCCCGATCGAGTCGCTGGTCGGCCGGCGCAACTTCCCGCTCAACCGCTGGGATCCGGTGAGCTACCTCGAACGGGTCCGGCTCATGTATGACCCGGTCCTCTACGTGATCGGCGAGGAGCGTTGGACGCGAACGCAGGACTTCTTCACGGAAGCCCTCCGCTGGATCGAGACGCGGGAGCCGGTGCTCGTGCACGGCGACTTTACCGAGCAGAACATCATCATCGACGGCGAGGGGCAGCCGTTCCTGCTCGATTTCGAACGCGTCGGCACCGGCAACCGGGACCACGACTTCGCCTGGTTTTGGATCCACGGGTCGCGTTCCAAGGACTGGAAGACCGGCCTGGTCGAGCGTTACCTGGGCCGGCGCGTGGGCTCGGATCGGATTCGCTCCGAGTGGGGCATTCGCTCGGCGCTGGTCTACCTCGCGCTGCGGCGGCTGCGTTTCGGCTTCCTGCAGTACGCGGGCGAGGATCAGCTGGCGACGCAGAACCTGGCCCTGCTCGACGCCGCCCTCCACGGCGGCTCTGAGCTGTTCCCCTGCTGAGCAAGCGGCTCCCCCGCTGCGCAGGGGCCCGGCGCCCTGCCGAGACCCTGCGGCACCGAGGTGCCGCTCCGAGGAGGCACCGGGAGTCCACCACCCCTCCCTAAGCACCGCCTCGGTCGGCACTTACCGCTTCACTCACGCGAAGCCCGACCGTTGGCACGACCTTTGTTGGCCCGGGAATTGATGCCTGCAGCCGCATGTCCCGTCGAGCCCACGCCCCGAGGCAAAGGCGCCGCTCCAACACCCGCGCCGCGCCCGGCGATGGATCTGACCACGGAGCTGGACCTGCAACGGGCCACCGACGACCAGCTCATGGCACAGCTGGAGGCAGGCTGGGTCGATGAGCCACTCGGCGAGTTGCAGCGCCGCCACGGCGCCGCGGTGCAGGCCTATGCGATGACCATGGTCCGGGACGAACACCTGGCGCAGGACGTGACGCAGGAGTCCTTCGAGAAGGTCTTCCTCAAGAGTCATCTCTACATCGCGCGCAATCGGTTCCGCGGTTGGCTCCTCGAGATCGCCCACAACCAAGCGCTCACCGCCCTGCGCGCGCGCCGACGCACGCCGCGGCCGTTCAGCAGCTTCGCCGCGCCGGTGGACGACGACGCGATGCCGTTCGAAGACGCCCTGGGCGAGCGCGACGCCGAAGTCCTCGAAGAGCGCGAACTGATGGACGCCTACCGCCGCGCCGTGGCCGACCTGCCGCCGCGCTACCGCGATGCCTTCCAGCTCTGCGCCGAACAGGGACTCCAATACAAGGAAGCCGCGGCCATCCTCGGAGTGCCAAGCGGCACCGTGGCGATTCGCATCATGCGCGCGCGGCAGCGGTTGTTCGGTGCGCTCGCGCGGCACTTCAGCCGGCTGCGCCGCCCGCCGGCGTGCCTGCAGCCATCGCTGGGGAGTAACTAGTGGTGTGATTCAGGAATCTGGGGCATTCTCCGCGGCCCTCAACGCCGTTCGCGTTGGGTCGTCCTCGCCGTATCCACGAATATGCCTGCGGCGACCCGCCTTGCGACCGGCGCCGATACCTCGCGGTTAATGCCCCATCTGTCTGAATCACACCACTAGCCGGCACGGCCCCGAGTCATGCCGGTCGCTCTCGGTCCCCCGCGGTGCGCGCCGCCGTCCCGCGATCACCGCCCCCAGAACACCGCCAAGTCGCTGCTCACCTTGTTGGCGCAGACCAGGTCGGTATCGCCGTCGCCGTCCAGGTCCGCGGCGATGATCCCGTGGGGTCGCACCCCCGCGGCGAGGCCCGCCTGCGCGGTGAAAGTCCGTGGCGCGTCCTGGAAGAACACCGTCACGTCGCCGCCCAAGTCGTTCGCAGTGGCGAGGTCGACGTCGCCATCGCCGTCCATGTCCGCGGCGACGACCGACCTGGGCTGCGAGCCACCCCGCCGCGGCGGCTGCGCCGTGAAGCTCCGTGGTGCATCCTGAAAAAACGTCATTGGATTGGGACCCAGCGCGGTGGCCAGCACCTCTTCGCCCGTGGGGTCCCTCGGATCCGCGTAGGACCACCGCACGATCGCGGGATCCCCTTCGGCGTCGACGAGGGCCAGGACCAGCGTCGCGGGCGAAACCTTGGTCTGGGTCACCGAGAGATTCGTCACCGCGGAAGGCGCGTTGCTCGTGCTGCTGCCGCCGCCCGACAGCGCTGCGGCCACGCTGCCGTAGCCGCAACCGGTCAGTGCGGTGGCGAGCAGGAGGGCGCCCCAAACATGAGTGAGTTGCGACATAGTGGTTCGCTACGTCAACCGTCGGACGGCCCGAGATTCCGGGTGAATTCTAGGCCAAACGCCGCCAACCGGCTCAAACCCGCTCCGGGGAGCACGCCACACACCGTAGGCTGTGCGGCATGTCCGCCACGCGACACGAAGTCACCGTGCAGCTCGCGGGAACCCGCTGCACGTTCGAGACCGGCCGCATCGCCGCGCTCGCCAGCGGCGCCGTCCTGGGCCGCTGCGGCGACAGCGTCATCCTCGCCACGGTCGTCGTTGCAGAAAAGCCTCGACCTGACACCGACTTCCTGCCGCTGCAGGTGGAGTATCGTGAGAAACTCGCCGCCGCGGGGCGGATCCCCGGCAGCTTCACCCGCCGCGAAGGACGCATCACCGATCACGAAGTGCTGACGTCGCGACTCATCGACCGCACGGTGCGCTCGCTGTTTCCGGGGACCTATCGGTGTGAGGTCCAAATCCAAATCAACGTGCTGTCGGCGGATCCGGCAGCGGACCTCACCACCCTGGCGATCGTCGCCGCGGGCGCGGCGCTGCATCTCAGCGCGGCACCGGCGGATGGCCCCGCCGCCGGCATGCGCATCGTCCGCTGGCGCGACGGCTGGCACGCGTTCCCCAGCGCGCGGCAACGGGCCGAAGCAGAGCTCGACTTCATCGTCAGCGCCGGCCCCAACGGGCTCGTCATGGTCGAGGGCGAGGCGCGCGAGGTGAGCGAGGAGCTCACGGCCGAGGCGCTGGAAACCGCGCTGCCGTGGCTCGACAAGCTGCGCGGTGCCATCGACGAGCTGCGCAAGCTGCACGGTACGCCCAAGCAGGAAGTCGAGGCCGAACCCGAGCTACCGGAGGTACCGGAAGCCACGCGCGACGCGCTTGCCGCAGCGTTGCGGCACACCAACAAGGCGGAGCGACGGACCGCCGTCACCGCGGCCACCACGGCCGCCCTCGACGCCGTCGACCCCGAGGCGCGTCCGAGCCTGGACAAGGCGCTCAACAAGTTGCGCTACGAGCTGGTGCGCGGCGACATCCTGCAGCATCAACGCCGCCTCGACGGCCGCGGGCCGCGCGACATTCGGCCGATCTGGGGCGAGGTGGGCTGGCTCCCGCGAACCCATGGCTCGGCGATCTTCACGCGTGGTGAAACGCAGGCACTGGTGAGCTGCACCCTCGGCACGGTGGACGACGCGCAGCGGATCGAAAGCTTGGCGGGCATGCGCAACGAACAGTTTCTGCTGCACTACAACTTCCCGCCGTACAGCGTCAACGAGGCCCGCCCGCTGCGCGGGCCGGGGCGCCGCGAGATCGGTCACGGATTCCTGGCGCGTCGTGGGCTGCTGCCGCTCCTGCCGTCCTTCGCGGACTTCCCGTTCACCATTCGCCTCGAGTCGGAGATCAGCATGAGCAACGGCTCGTCGTCCATGGCGACGGTGTGCGGCGGCTGTATGGCGATGCTCGACGCCGGTGTGCCGCTGAGCGCGCCGGTGGCCGGCATCGCGATGGGCATGGTGAGCGACGGGGAGCGCCTCGAGGTCCTCTCCGACATTCTCGGTGACGAGGACCATCTCGGTGACATGGACTTCAAGGTCGTCGGCACCCACCGTGGCATCACCGCACTGCAGCTGGACAACAAGATCGGCGGCCTGAGCGCGGCGCAGCTGGCGGCGGCGCTGGAGCAAGCCGGCGAGGGCCGGCGCCACATCCTCGACGAGATGGCCAAGGTCATCGACGACCGCCGCGACGAGCCCAGCCAGTACGCACCGCGGTTCGAGAAGACGGCCATCATGCCCTCGGCGATCGGCCAACTCGTCGGCCCGCGCGGCGCCAACATCCGCGGCATCGAAGCCGAGACCGGAGCCCGAGTCACCATCGACGACGACGCCGTCGTACGCGTCTACGCGGCGGATCCGCGCCGAGCGCGCACCGCCATGGCGATGGTGCAACGCGCCGCGGGCGTACTCACGGCGCAGCACTACTACCGAGCGGTGATCACCAGCGTGCGTGATTTCGGCGCGTTCGCCCGCGTCAACCAAGCCAACGAGGGCCTGATTCCGCTGGAGGAGCTGGACGACAAGCTTCCCCGGCGACCCGGCGACGTGGTCAGCGAGGGTGCCGAGATCGTGGTGAAGGTGCTCGGGATCGACGGCAAGGGTCGACTACGCCTCTCGCGCAAGCAGGCGCTGGGCGTCGACGAAGCGCTGATCGTCTTCTAGTGGGGCGATTCAAAAGTGCGCCACATATGTCGCTGGCCCTCTGCGCCGTTCGCGGCGTTGCGTCGCCTCAACTTGTCCACCGACAAGCCCTGCGGCGACAGCGCCTTGCGAACAACACAGATGCCTCACCGAC